>CAWFZD010000041.1:0-58134 GCA_963820145.1 uncultured Alphaproteobacteria bacterium | reverse complement strand
ATGTATTGCTAAGGGCGACGGCGACGTCGTGAGCGGCTGGAACAATAAGATGCAGGTGGCGCTGAGCCACATCACGCCGCCGGACGCGTTCGCCGAGCAGCGCCGCAAAATGGCCCAGTCGAGGGTCGGGCCGCCAGTAATCTTCGGCGTAGCTCAAGGCTTACGTAGAAGAATGCGACTTCGGCCCGGTCGAGGCAACATTTTTGCTTGTCTCCAGACTATGTCTGACCGGAGAAAAATTGGAAGCTTTTTGACGGGTTTTCGCGCTCGCTTGTCCGGTCGCGGATCGATTTCCTACACTTTCGAGACTTCGCCGGTCCCAGCTAAGTTCTCCAGAGTAGACAATAGCTTTTCGACCACCGCGGCACGCGTGTTCGCGCGCCGTTCCCGCCGCCTTCCTGCAGCGTCACACGCTTTCCACAGCAACAATTCGGACGAAAAGGCCAAGCCAGGCGTGAATTCGCGCCTGAATTGTCGCCGAACCGCCCTTTCCTCGCCTTATTACGACGCGATAGGAAGCCTGCAAACGCATTGTAAACCATTAACCTATCAAGGTCGCTGCTATTCATTCATGCTTCATCAGCGAAGAATTACTGTTTCGAGTAAGTCGTCAATTCGTCCTCTTGGCGCGAATTGGCGTCTTAGATGCAAGGCGCGTCGCTTTTCGCTGGCGAAGCGTGATGGTCCCAAGCGCAATCGCAGGGGAGCTGAAAAATGTGGAGTGGAAAAATGAACGAGACCGTCCGCCGCCTGCTCGCCGAGCACGGGCGTCTTCACGTCAATGTGGAGAGCCTGACGTCGAGCGCGGATCTTTATGAGGCCGGCTTGACCCCTTTCGCCGCCATCCGCGTGATGCTGGCGCTCGAAGAGGCTTTCGACGTCGAATTCCCCGTGCGTTGGCTGCGCCGTCAGACCTTCGCCTCGATCGACGCCATCACCGGCTGCCTCAGCGAATTGCGCGCCGAAGCGACGCCGGACGTTCGCGCCGCGTGAGTTTGTGAAGCGCGGGAAGGGGATTTCGCCGCGGCTCTGACGAGACTGCGCCTATCCCCTCACGCCGCGGGATAAATCTCGTCCAGCGCGAGCTCGAGGCCCGGCGGACGGAGAGATATGCGACCTTGGGCGAAGGTCGCCGTGCGCAGGACGCCGTCGGCGCCGCGCCAATAATCGATCACGAGCGGCTCGTCCGGGTCGACGATGAGATAATGCGCGATGCTCGCCAAGCTGAAATAGCCGGGGAGTTTGCGCGTGTGATCGTTGCGGCCGGTGGAGGGCGAAATCACCTCGACGACGATGACCGGATTTTCGACGAGCAGCGCGTCGGGCGGTAATTTCGCGCCGCAATAGACGAGAACGTCCGGCTCATAAACCGTCTTACTGCCTACTCGCACAGCCATGCCGTCGACCAGAGCATGACAAGCCGTCCCGGCTTTGCGGATGGCGTTGGTGAGCGCGATGAAGACCAATCCCTTCATTTCCGCATGAGCGGCGCGCTCCGCAGCCTGCGCATAGACCAACCCGTCGACGAGCTCGAAGCGTCCCGCCTGGGCCTTGCTCCAGGCAAGATATTCCTCGACGCTCATCCGTTGCTGCGGCAGGGCTGACATGCCGTAAAACTAGCCCATTTTGCGCAGCGGGGCCACAGCGGGACGCTCGCATGGCGCAACCTTCGCGATCATCCCCTTGCTGAACCCCTCGATCGCCTCGCAGTTGCCGCGCGCGCCGCCTTCGGGTAGGCCATCCTTTCGCGATTTCGCCAACCACAAGAGACCTCCCATGCCCCCTTTCCGCTCCCGCACCTCGACTTACGGCCGCAACATGGCTGGCGCGCGCGGGCTGTGGCGCGCGACAGGCATGAAGGACGGAGATTTCGGCAAGCCGATCATCGCCGTCGCCAATTCCTTCACGCAATTCGTGCCCGGCCATGTTCATCTGCAAAATCTCGGGCAGCTCGTCGCGCGCGAGATCGAGAAGGCGGGCGGCGTCGCCAAGGAATTCGACACGATCGCCATCGACGACGGCATCGCCATGGGTCATGACGGGATGCTGTATTCGCTCCCCTCTCGCGAGATCATCGCCGACAGCGTCGAATATATGTGCAATGCGCATTGCGCCGACGCCATCGTGTGCATCTCCAACTGCGACAAGATCACGCCCGGCATGCTGATGGCGGCGCTGCGCCTCAATATCCCGGCGATCTTCGTTTCCGGCGGGCCGATGGAGGCCGGCAAGGTGGTGCTTGGCGGCAAGACGCAGACGCTCGATCTCATCGACGCGATGGTCGCCGCCGGCGACGACAAGGTCTCCGACGCCGATGTCGCCGTGATCGAGCGTTCGGCCTGTCCGACCTGCGGCTCGTGCTCCGGCATGTTCACCGCGAATTCGATGAATTGCCTGACCGAGGCGCTCGGCCTCGCGCTGCCGGGCAATGGCACGCTGCTGGCGACGCATCAGGACCGCGAGGCGCTGTTCCTCGAAGCTGGCCGGCGCATCGTCGAACTGGCGCGCCGCTATTACGAGCAGGACGACGAAAGCGCATTGCCGCGCTCGATCGCGAGCTTTGGCGCCTTCGAGAATGCGATGACGCTCGACATCGCCATGGGCGGCTCGACCAACACTGTGCTGCATCTGCTCGCCGCGGCGAATGAGGCCGAGATCGACTTCACCATGGCCGACATCGACCGGCTGTCGCGCCGCGCGCCAGTGCTGTGCAAGGTGGCGCCGTCTTCGCCCGACGTGCATCTCGAAGACGTGCATCGCGCCGGCGGCGTCGTTGCGATCCTCGGCGAACTTCATCGCGCCGGACTCCTGCATGGCGATCTGCCGACGGTGAGCGGCCTGACGATGAAGGAACAAATCGCGCGCTTCGACATCGCCGCAGGCGCGGACGAGGCGGCGAAGACCTTCTTTCGCGCGGCGCCCGGCGGCGTGCCGACGCAGACCGCCTTCAGCCAAAGCCGCCGCTACGAGACGCTCGACGACGATCGCGCGCATGGCGCCATTCGCGACGCCGCGCATGCGTTCTCGAAGGACGGCGGCCTCGCGGTGCTGACCGGCAATCTTGCGCAGGACGGCTGCATCGTGAAGACCGCCGGCGTCGACGCGAGCATTCTGCGCTTTGCCGGTCCCGCCCGCGTCTACGAAAGCCAGGACGCGGCGGTCGGCGGCATTTTGGGCGGCGAGGTCAAGGCGGGCGACGTCGTCGTCATCCGCTACGAGGGGCCGCGCGGCGGCCCCGGCATGCAGGAGATGCTGTATCCGACGAGCTATATAAAGTCGCGGGGGCTAGGCAAGGCCTGCGCCCTGATCACCGACGGGCGTTTTTCGGGTGGCACTTCGGGCCTCTCCATCGGCCATGTCTCGCCGGAAGCGGCGGAAGGCGGCGTTATCGCGCTGGTGCGGAGCGGCGATCGCGTCGAGATCGACATACCGGCCCGCAGCATCGTGCTCGCGGTGGACGCGAAGGAACTCGATGCGCGCCGCGCTGAACAGGCAGCGAAGGGTTTTGCGCCGGCGAGGAAGCGCGACCGCAAGGTCTCGAAGGCTTTGCGCGCCTATGCCGCGATGGCGACCAGCGCCGCGAAGGGGGCGGTGCGCGAGGTGGGGTGACTGCGCTTGCGACGCCGGGTTCCGTAAAGGAGCCGCCGCGGCCGCATCGAGACGCTCGACGCCATTCGATGACAAGAACATCCTGAGCGAAGAACGACTAATGAAGCAAGCGCAAGCCGGACGCCAAAGCAATGCAGCAGCCGTTGTTCCCCGACGCCGACGCCCTGAAAACTCTCTGCCGCCGCCATCGCGTAAGGCGCCTGTCGCTGTTCGGCTCGACCCTCGAGGGCAGGGCGCGGCGCGATAGCGACGTGGACCTGCTGGTGGAGTTCGAACCCGGAGCGAAGCCCGGCTTGCTGGGGATGGCGGAGATCGAGTTGGAATTGTCCGTTCTGCTCGATGGGCGGAAAGTGGACCTGCGAACCGCGGAAGACCTGAGCCGCTATTTCCGCGAGGAAGTGAGGCGGACTGCGGAAGCGCAATATGCGGCCTGACGACGTTATACGCCTCCGCCATATGATCGAGGCGGCGGAGATTATCGGACGTTTCGTCGCCGGGAAACAGCGGAGCGACCTCGATACTGACGAGATGCTTGGGTTAGCGGTGGCGAGAGCCGTCGAAATCATTGGTGAGGCCGCTTCAAAATTGAGCATCGAGACGCGCTCGGCGCTGCCCTCGATTCCGTGGCCTGCAATCGTCGCCATGCGGAATCGGCTGGTCCACGCCTATTTTGATGTCGACCATGATATTTTATGGAAAACCGCAGTGGACGAAATCCCTCAGCTTCTGTCGGCGCTTCAGAGGATTTCTATCGATGACTTAACTTGAATTTTTGCTCCAAATCTTCAGGTGACCCCAGACGCAATCGTCGCCTCGTAAATCTGAGCGAGATCCAGCGTCAACCCCGGCGGTTCGAGCCGAATGGCGCCGCTCGTGTGAATGCGCGTCTCGATCACGTCGCTTTCGCCGCGCCGGTGGTGGATTACGATCGGCTTATTCGGGTCGACGATCAGATAATGCGCTACGCTCGCGAGCCTGAAATAGCCGGCGAGCTTGCGCAGCGCGTCATTGCGGCCGGTCGAGGGCGAAATGACTTCGACGACGATGACGGGATTTACAAGCAATGTGTCGGGCGGCAACTCGGGCCCGCAATAAACCTGCGCGTCCGGCTCGTAGACCGTCGCGGAGTCGATGCGCACGGCGACGCCGTCCGGCAGCGCGAGGCAGGGGAGGGCGGCGGCGGTGATCGCGTCGCGAAAAGCGACGAAGACGTTGCCTTTGATCCGCGCATGCGCCACGCGCTCCGACGCCTGTGCGAAGACCTCGCCGTCGACGAGTTCATAGCGCCCCTCGACGCCTTCGGCCCAGGCCAGAAACTCGTCGACATTCATGCGCTGTTGCGGGATCGCTTCCATTCTTTCAATATAACCGCGAGTTCGATGCAAAAAGAAGCCGCACCGGAGGAGCACGCGCCGTTGACGCCGAAACGCTGGTTTGAAACCTTTCTCCTCGCGTCGCGATGGCTGCTTGCGCCCTTTCTCGTGATGATGGTGCTCGGCCTCATCGCACTCGTCGTCAAGGCCGCAAAACAGACCTACGGTCTCGTCGGGCTGCCGATGGGCAACCACGACGAACATGTTACGCTGCAGGTGTTGGGGATCATAGACGTGATGCTGACTGCCGCGCTCGTCGTGATCGTTGCGGTTTCGGTCTATGAGAACTTCGTCTCCCGCATCTCGCGCGAGACGCACGGCGAATGGCCGGACTGGATGGGCGCGATCGACTTCTCGCAGCTCAAACTCAAGCTGTTGTCGACCATCGTCGCCATCTCCGCGATCAAGCTGCTCGAAGCGTCCGTCGACGCGCCGGAGGTGAGCGACCGCGATCTCAACTATTACATCTGGGTGCTTCTCACCTTCGTGTTCTCGACGCTCGTCTTCGCGCTGTCGGAGCGCATGTCGACGCATTCGGCGCCGGGGCGCTCGGCTCGCGACAAAAACACCGGCAGCGGTTGATGTGGGAGCAGATGGCCAAATGAGAGCGGCGCAAAGGCAAGCCCGACGATGAGCGAAGCTTCAACCCAACCCGCGGGCCCGCTCGCGCCCGCGCAATACGTCATCTGCCTTGGCGGCGTCGTGTGGCGCGAGGCGTTGCGCTTCCTGCATCAGCGCGAGCGCTTCGTTTCCGCGCTGGTGCGCCCGCTGGTCTGGCTGTTCATCTTCGCCGCGGGCTTCCGCTCGGTGCTCGGCGTCTCGATCATTCCGCCCTACGACACCTATGTGCTCTACGAGGTCTACATCACGCCGGGCCTGATGGCGATGATCCAGCTCTTCAACGGCATGCAGTCCTCGCTCTCGATGGTCTATGACCGCGAGATGGGCAGCATGCGCACGCTGCTGGTCAGCCCGTTTCCGCGCTGGTTGCTGCTGACCTCGAAGCTTTTCGCCGGCGTCGCCGGTTTCGGTTCTGCAGGTCTACGCCTATCTGCTGATCGCCTAGTTCTGGGAGATCGAGCCGCCGACGCCGTGGGGCTATCTGACCGTGCTGCCGGCGCTCATGCTCTCCGGGCTGATGTTCGGCGCGCTCGGCATGTTGCTTTCGTCGGTGATTAAGCAACTGGAGAATTTCGCCGGCGTGATGAACTTCGTGATCTTTCCGATGTTCTTCGCCTCCTCCGCGCTTTATCCGCTCTGGCGCGTGAAGGAATCCGGCCCCTGGCTCTATTGGGTCTGCGCGATAAATCCGTTCACGCAGGCGGTCGAACTCATCCGTTTCGCTTTCTACCAGCAGATCGCCTTCGAGCCGCTCGCGGCGCTGTTCGCCTATACGAGCCTGTTCCTGATCGCGGCGATCCGCGCCTATGACCCGGCGAAGGGGCTTCTAACGCGCAAGGGCGGGTAAGGAAACCAAGATCGCGGGGCGAGCCCGAGCTAGTGGATAAAACCAGACGGATGGTGCCCATTCGTCTGGATAATTTTATCCACCAGTTCAATGCGTTGGTGGGCCGACTTGTCCAAACGCTCAGGAATCGAGCGTTTGGGTCGGACCACTAGCGCGTCCACGCCTCATCTCGATCTCACACGCAAAAGTTGAGATATAAATAGTTCTCGCTTGCTGCGGGCATTTTGTTAAGGTATCAGTTCGCCTGGACGCACGAGAGCGGCGTTCGGGCTGAGATTTCAAAACTTATCTGCACGTTATGGTCGGCCCGCCCATTCTGCAAAGGCACGATATGTTGGAATCAACTTTTAAACTACCAGATATAGATACGGGTCTCGATTTAGCTCCGTCCGATCGGCGCCGACCACAAACGCGACGACTGACCGAAATTATTATCTTTTATATTATCGTTTTCTCTGCAGTATTTATTGTATTCTTCAAATTTTCTCCAGATGTTGGATTCGCCTATTTTTTCAACGCTCAACACGGTTGCGTTGGGCTATGCAAAACTACCCTCGAGGATTTTGGCGCTTTCAAGGGGTACGATTTAACTCAAAATGGAGATGTTCATTATGCGCGCTTTCTTGGGAACGAATTAGTCTATTATTTAGCTATAGTGATAGACTATGTTTTAAAAACTACGGATCCTCGTCTTCATCCGCTGAGAATATCTGCTGCGATATGGTCATGTTTTTTCTTGTTGTTAGGAACAATTTTTCAGACGAGAGCGGATGGATTTATTAATTGGAAGGTGTTCTTTGTGTTGTATAGTTTTGTGTGCTTGGTAGGAATGTATGTTTATTATCCGGCGGACATGCCTAGCGTTGCGTTGATAAGCCTTTGTCTGTATTTTATGCAGGATCAGAGATTTGGGTTGACGCTAGGCGCCATGATTATTGCAGGGTTATTTCGAGAGAGCGCTTTCCACGTTGTCGTACTCGTCTGTGTATGGGCTGTCTGCCAATCTGAAAGACGTCTGTTGGAACGTATCGGCTTTATATTTTTGTTTGCTGCGGTATTTTTTGTAGAATATAAGGTGATTAGGTTATTCTTTCCTGGCCGCCTTTCCGATGCCGGCGGCGCGTTCGGCATAGATTTCTCGATAAGTAATATACTATTCGCCAAGGGATTGTGGTCTCTTACGTCGATGGGTGTGCTGGCTATCGATTTCTCCCTTATTTTATACTACATAATTTACGCGATGGATCAAACGGATCGGTCTTGGCAGCGCCGCTTTTACTTGACAAATTGTCTATTATTTCCGTGCTGGATTTTATTTTATCGAATGCTCGCGGGAAATGTAAACGAGTTTCGTCTCTTGATTCCAGCGCTGTTGCCTGTAATTTTTGGGATAGCGCATAATGCCTCGCTCGAGGCGGGCTCAATGCGCGATCGCAACTTGCCGGTTCGACCCGAGCGAACGCCATCGATGCAGTAGGTTTCGCACTTGCGTCTATATGCGCCTCAATGAAACTGTCACACTCGGAGGAAGACCGTTCCAGCGTCGGCGGCCAAATCCGGGGAGGGCGGGTGAGTTGCAAAGCATCGATCTCAACGCGGATCTTGGCGAAGGTTTTGGCGTCTGGCGCATGGGCGACGACGACGCGATGCTGCGCCTCGTCTCCAGCGCCAGCGTCGCCTGCGGCTTCCACGCCGGCGATCCCAACATCATGGCGCGTTGCTTTGTGGCGGCGAAAGCGCAGGGCGTCGCGGTCGGGGCGCATGTCGCCTATGCCGATCTCTGCGGCTTTGGCCGCCGCGCGATGCCGCTGACGCCTCCCGAGATCGAGCGCAGCGTGGCTTATCAGCTCGGCGCGGCGCAGGCGGTGGCGCGCTACGCCGGTCATCGCGTCACTTTCGTCAAGGCGCATGGCGCACTGGCCAATCTCGCCGAGCGCGACGCCGCCGTCGCCGACGCCATCGCGACGGCCGTCGCGCGCGCGGACTTTTCGCTGACGCTGCTCGCCATCGCCGGCAGCGAGCAGGTCGAGGCCGGCGGGCGAGCAGGTCTGCGGGTCGCGCAGGAAGTCTTCGCCGATCGCGCCTATGACGAAGACGGCCATCTCGCGCCGCGCGCCGAGGCCGGCGCCGTCATCGACGACGTTGCTACAGTCGTGGCGCGCGCCAAAAGAATGCTTCAGGAAGGCGCGATCATCACGCGACAGGGAACGCGCCTGCCGACGCAAATCCACTCGATCTGCGTCCACGGCGACACGCCGTGCGCCGTCGCGATGGCGCAGTCGCTGCGCGAAGCGCTCAAAGGCGCGGGCTTTGCCCTCAAAGCCTTCGCGCCGGCGGACTGACGCCGATGCTTTACGCGCAGCCGCGCCGCCTCGATGTGGGCGAAGCCGCGCTCTCGGTCGAATTCGGCGACGCGGTCGATCCGGCGGAACATGCGCGCGTGCTGGCGCTCGATGCGGCGCTGCGCGCGTCGCGGCTTTGCGGCGTCGAAGAGACGGTTCCGACTTATCGCGCCTTGACGATCCATTACGATCCGCTGACCCTGGACCGGGAAAAGCTTCTCGCGGCGCTGGAGGCGATGGAGACGCAAGGCGCCGCACCCGCCGCGCGGCGCCGCTGGCGCGTTCCCTGCTGCTACGATCCCACGCTGGCGGAAGATATCTTGCAGGCGGCCGCGCTTCTCGCCGTATCGCCGGAGCGACTTGCCGCGCTCCACGCGGGCGGCGATTACCGGGCCTATATGTATGGCTTCGCGCCGGGCTGGTGCTATCTCGGCGGCCTTCCGCAGCCGCTCAAACTGCAGCGCCGCGCCAGCCCGCGCGGCCCGACGCCGCAAGGCGCGGTGCTCATCGGCGGCGGTCTCTCGCTGATCGGCGTAAATCCGATGCCGACCGGCTGGTATGTGATCGGGCGCACGCCGGAGAATCTGTTTGCGCTGAACCGCGACCCGCCGCTCCTGATCGAGCCTGGCGACGCCGTCAGCTTTGAATTGATTGACGCCGAGACTTTTGCGGCGCTGAGCGAAAGAGCGGCCCGGGGCGAGGTCGTCTTGCGCAAGGAGATCGCGTCGTGAGCCCGGCGCTGCGAATCGTGAGCGCGGGCCCGGGCGTCACGATTTCAAGACCGCGGACGGCGCGGCTATCTGCGTTTCGGCGTCTCGTCGGCGGGCCCCATGGATCTCGCCGCTTTCGCCGCGGCGCTGTCCATCGCCGGCGAAACGCAAGGCGCGGCGATCGAGGTCTCGCTCGGCGGGGTCGAGATCGCGGCGGAAGGCGGCGAGGTCGGCGTCGCCGTCGCGGGCGGCGCCTTTGAGGTCAGTCTCGACGGACGGCGGCTCCCCGCAGCTTGCGCCTTGAATCTTGCGCAAGGCGCCCGCCTGTCGCTGCGCGCCGGCGAAAGCGGCGCCTTCGCCTATGTCGCGCCGTTCGCCCGTTTCGACCTCGCGCCGGTGCTCGGCTCGCTCGCCACGCACACCCGCGCCAGGCTTGGCGGGCTCGAGGGGCGCATGCTGCGCGCCGAGGATATTCTACCGCTTTGCGACGCGCGCGCCGGGCCGCCGGAGCCGATGACGCTCGTCGCGCCCTGGCTCGACCGCGCGGACGCGAAGATCAGGGTGATGCTCGGGCCCCAGCAGGATTTCTTCTCTCAGGAGACGCTGGATCTTTTCTTGTCGTCGCGCTGGCGCCTCGCTGCGCGCAGCGACCGCATGGCCTATGCGCTCGATGGGCCGCGTCTGCAGCATCTCTTTGGCCATGACATTGTTTCGGACGGGCTGGCTTTCGGCGCGATCCAGGCGCCCGGCGACGGCGCGCCGCTCGTGCTGATGGCGGACTGTCAGCCGACCGGCGGCTATCCGAAGATCGCGCATGTGATCGGCGCCGATCTTGGCGCCTTGGCTCAGCGCCGACCCGGCGACGAGATCATGTTTCAGCGTGTGAGCCACGGCGGCGCGGTCGAAGCGCGGCGAGCGCTCGCGGAGCGCATCGGCGCCGGCGCGACGCTTGCGCCGATCATCCGCCGCGACTTCTCCAGTGAATTCCTGCTGGCGCAAAATCTCGTCAGCGGAGTTGTCAACCCCGAAGAGATGCATGAAGCTTGTCCAAGCGCCGTTTCGATCCATCTTGAGGTGCATCAGCCTGCGAAGCGGGCGCAGCCGAGGCCGCCGTCATGATGTCGAGCCATATGCACTATTTGCCCGTTCCGCTGTTTTTCTATCCGCTCTTCCTTGGAGCGCTGCTTGGCCTGTTCTTCCTCATCCAGTTCGGAGTTTTCGAACTACGCCTATCGTCGCATCGGTCTCGATCCCTTCTCGGCGCTCTTCGTGCTCTTCGCCTCGCTGTTCGGCAGCTATGTCAACATCCCGATCATCCAAATGCCCGGCGAACACGCGCGCGCCCGGGAGGTCGTCGACTATTTCGGCTATCATTACGCCGTGCCGGTCGTCGTCGACTGGCCGGGGACGATCATCGCGATCAATGTCGGCGGGGCGCTGATCCCGGTGCTGCTCTCGCTCTACCTTCTCGCTCGCAATCGCATATGGATTCTCGGCGCGATCGGCGTCGCCATCGTCGCCTTCATAGTGCATCATTTGGCGACGCCCGTCGAAGGCGTCGGCATAAGGGTTCCGACTTTCACGCCCTTCATCGTCACCGCGATCGTGGCGCTGCTGCTGTCGCGGCGCCATGCGGCGCCGCTCGCCTATGTCAGCGGCAGCCTCGGCACATTGATCGGCGCCGACCTGCTCAATCTCGACAAGATAAACCAGCTCGGCGCGCCGATCGGCTCCATCGGCGGCGCGGGCACCTTCGACGGCGTCTTCCTCACCGGCATATTGGCGGTGCTGCTCGCGGGACTTGGCGCGAGCGGCGAGGCGGACAATAAGGTCGATCGATATGGCGGAGCCTATTTGCGACGCTAATTCCGGGCGTCGCCGCCTTCATCGAGAGTGAAGCCCGCCTTGATGACGACCTGATAGCAGCTCACCGTGCCGTTCTCGATGCTGCCGCGGGTCTGCAAAACTTCAAACCAGCGCAGGTTTCTAACGGTTTGCCCGGCGCGCTTGACCGCGGCCTGGATCGCGTCCTCGATGCTATTGGGGGAGGCGCCGACAAGTTCGACGACCTTATAAACATGTCCGGTCATTGGGTCCTCCTCTTGCTCATTAGAGATGAGGTTAGGGCGGACGAGCCGAAAGTCAGCCGGCGCCCAAGCCTGAGCGCGCAGGTCGTTCGACGGCCGATCTCATTCCAAGATTTGGGAGCCAGCTCACACATTGAACGCGGCGAATGGGTTGCATGCATGACTGGAACTGAATTTTCACGCGCGCGTTAATGATGATCGGAGAGCCCATTTCCGCGGCAGCGGAGGTTTCGTGGTTATCATTCTCATGATGCGTTCGAACAGAAGGCGTCGGGAGTGGCGCCGAAAAGCGCCGCAGAGGTGTTTCCATGAATAGTTTTGACGAATTACTTAATGTAGCTGATGCTACTAAACTTCATGCTGAAATTAATCAGGTGCGAAATCAGGAATTTCTGATTTGCTCGTTTGCGCTTATATTTTTTGGCGCATCATTCCCGGTAATTTCTCGGGAGCCAGAACTATCAATTGTCCTTCTTTTAGTGCTTTCTACTCTATTCTATTGGCATTTCGCGCTTAGCGCACTTAGGACTCGCATTGGCATTTATTTGGATATGGCAAACCTCTCAAAATGGGAACGCAATTACCGTAGCTTCGCAGACATCGTGACCTATCCGAGCCAAAGAACGGCAGCGACAGTTTTGTTTGTTGTGCTTGGAATTATTGGTACAGCGCTGCCTGCTTGGAACTTGTTTGGATCCACAGCGCCACCAAGCTCAAGCACGCTCTTGAATTGGATGATTGGCTCCCTTCTTGTGTACATCTTGGCTATCTCTTTCTTTGGCCTTAAGAGCTATCGCAGTCAGCGCGCCTTTTACGAGAAACAATGGGAGCGAGTCCTCAAGCAAACCTGACAGAGGAAGGCGTCACTGCGCCTTTCCGGACTGGGCGAAGATGGCGCGGCGCGACCGCGCGCGGCTACCGCGTCAAGCCCTCGAGCGGGCGCTGCATTTCGCCCCCTTGCCAAAGGAGAGATTTCGATGCCGCCTCGGAAAATCGTCATTTTGCGCCACGGCGAAAAGCCCGGCGACTCCAATAGCCCCGACACCGCCGCAGAACCGGACCTCTCTTCCGAGGGCGTCGTGCGCGCCAAGTCTCTTGCGACAGTCATCCCCGAGGATTTTGGCGCGCCGGATTTTCTCGTCGCCGCCGCCTCGTCCGACAAGAGTTATCGTCCCGTAGAAACGCTGCAACCGCTCGCCACGAAACTCCAGTTTAATGACGATCGATTTGTTCAATCCTTCGCGAACGAAGATTATGAGCGGCTCGCCGGAGAGCTTGTGAACAAATCCAAATATGCGTCAAAACTGGTGATCGTCTGCTGGCACCATGGGAATATCCCGCAACTCGCCAGAGCGCTCGGCGTCACGCCGGCGCAAATGGTGACGGCGCCGGAATACAATCTCGAGAAAGATAAATGGAATTCGGCGGTGTTCGATCGGTTCTGGATTCTTGATTACGCCGCGCCCGCGGGCGTCGCCTTTCAGTCGGTCGCTCAAAATATCGTCGTGTGATCGGGCTCTTCTGCGTCAAGCGCGCAACCGAGCCGGCGTCAAATCGCCAATCACCCGTCGCGCGACTTCGACCATGCCGCCGGCGAGTGTCGCGAGCGCTGCGAGGGCGAGGAAAAACCCGACGCTTGGGAGCGAGGAGAAAAATCCGCCGAGCCATCCGGCGAACAGATTGCCGACGAAACTCGTCGCCAGCCACAGCCCCATGATCGCCGAACGCGTGTGCTCCGATCCCATGCGCGAGACGAGCGACAGAGCGATGGGCGAGAAATAGAGTTCGGCGACGGTGATCACTGCGAAATACAGGCTGAGCCAAAGCCAGCTTGATTTGGCGCCGCCGCTGGTCAAGGCGGCGAGTGTCATGACGAGATAGGAAAGCGCGAGGCCAAAGCAGCCGAGCGACAATTTGGCGATCGTCGACGGCTCTCGCCCGACGCGCGCCCGCCTCGCCCACCAGCTGATAAGCGGCGGCGTGAAGAGGAAGACCATCAGCGGATTGAAGGCCTGGAACCAGGTGACGGGGATTTCGCCTTTCCAGACCAGGAGGTCGACGCCGCGATCGGTGAAACGGTCCGCCCAAAGTGCGATCGTATTGCCCTGCTGTTCGTAGACCGCCCAGAACAAAGCAGCGGGCGGGAACAGCGCCAACAGGCCGAAAAGCGAGCGACGCAGGCTCTCCGCGTCTTCGGGCTGCGCCGCCGGCGTCGTCTCGCGCCGCGCATCCGGGGGAAGATACGGCAATCCAACGAAATAGATCGCGAGGCCGATCGCCATGCCGACGCCGGCGCTGGCGAAGCCGTAATGCCAGCCCAAGGTCTCTCCAAGCGTGCCGCTGACGAGCGGGGAGAAGAACGCGCCGAGGTTGATGCCGACGTAGAAGACGGAATAAGCGCGGTCGCGCCGCGCGTCCTGCTGCGCGTAAAGGCCGCCGACCTGCGTCGAGATGTTTGGCTTGAATGCGCCATTGCCGAGGATGAGGAGCATCAGCGCAAACAGAAACAGGCGCTCCGACGCCATCAGGAAATGTCCGGCGACCATGAGCGCCGCGCCGAGCGCCACCGTGCGCCGGCGCCCGAGCCAGCGGTCGGCGAGCATGCCGCCGAAGACCGGAGTGAGGTAAACGAAGCCGGTGTAGAGCCCATAGATTTGCGAGGCGAAGGGCTGCGCGTCGAGCGGCCCGGAGAGGGCTTCGAGGCCGCATCGCACCACGCTCAAACCAAGCACGTTTGCAGCGTGTTCAGGCTGCAAAAGATAGTTGACCATGTAGAGCACGAGCAGCGCGCGCATGCCGTAATAGGAAAAGCGCTCCCACATTTCGGTCGCGAAGAGGAAGGTCAGCCCTTTCGGATGGCCGAAAAAATCTCTCTCCCTAGACATCGAAGAGATGCGCATATCGCCGCGGCTGGCTGCGCAGATATTGGTTCGGCGCCTTCACGCTTGCGCCAAGCTGCGCCGCCGCATGCCAGGGCCAGCGCGGATCGTAAAGAACGCCTCGCGCCAGCGCGATGAGATCGGCGTCGCCGGTCGCAACGATGGCTTCCGCGTGCTCGTAGTCGGTGATCAGCCCGACCGCGATGACCGGCATTTTGGTCGCGGCCTTGACGGCGCGCGCCAGGGGAACCTGATAGCCGGGCCCGACCGGAATCTTTTGCGCCGGCGTCAGGCCGCCGCTCGACACATGCACCGCGCTGCAGCCGCGGGTTTCGAGCGCCTTGGCGAAGGCGACCGTCTGTTCGATGTCCCAGCCGCCCTCGGCCCAATCCGTGCCTGAAACGCGAACCGAGACGCCGCGATCGGCGGGAAAACTCGCCCGCGCCGCCTCGAAGACCTCCAGCGGGAAGCGCATCCGGTTCTCGAGACCGCCGCCGTAGTCGTCGCTGCGTTTGTTGGACAGCGGCGAGAGAAACTGATGCAGCAGATAGCCATGCGCGGCGTGGATTTGCACGACGTCTATGTCGAGGCGCGCGGCCCGCTTCGCGGCTTGCGCAAAAGCGTCGCGAATGCGGTTCAATTCGCCGCGGTCGAGCGCGGCCGGCGGCGCCTCGCCGGGCGAGAACGGCTCCGGCGAGGGCGCGACCGTGCGCCAGCCGTCGGCCTGATCCGGCGGGATTTGCGCGCCGCCTTTCCATGGGACTTCGGTCGAGGCCTTGCGTCCGGCGTGGGCGAGCTGGATCGCGATCGGCATGTCGGACCAGCGCCGCACGCTTTCGAGGACGCGTCCGATCGCCGCCTCGGTCTCGTCGGACCAAAGTCCCACATCGCCATAGGTGATCCGGCCTTCGGGAAGGACGGCGGTCGCTTCGATCGTGAGCAGCGCGGCGCCGGAAAGCGCGAGATGGCCAAGATGGATGAGATGCCAGTCGGTCATGCGCCCGTCCTCGGCGGAATATTGGCACATCGGCGCGATGACGATGCGATTGCGCAGTTCCTGCGCTCCGATGCGAATGGGCGTGAACAGCTTGGGCGCGCTCATGTGCAGGCTCTCCATTGCGTCGCTTCGATTCTCAGGCGTAACTCTAAAGTAGAAGGCTCGACCGCGAATTCGAATTCTTCCCAAATCGGGATGCGCATGATAGCGAGCTGCACCAAGGCTTTTAGCGGAGGTTTGAGGTGAACGGCGTCGCCTATGTCAATGGTCAGTTCACGCCCATCGCCGAGGCGCGGGTCTCCATCCTCGATCGCGGGTTTCTGTTCGCCGACGGCGTATACGAAGTCTGCGCCGTCGTCGCGGGGAAACTCATCGACAACGACGCCCATCTCGCCCGGCTCGCGCGTTCGCTCGGCGCGCTCGAGCTGCGCGCGCCGGTGGAAAATGACCGCATCATCGAGATTCAAAAGGGAATTGGTCGCGCGCAACGGGCTGAAGGAAGGTCTCGTCTATCTGCAGATCACGCGCGGCGCCGGTCCGCGCGACTTCGCCTTTCCAAAGAACGCCGCGCCGACGCTCGTCATGTTCGTGCAAGAGAAGGCCGTTCTCGCCGCGCCCGCCGCATCGACCGGCATTGCGGTGAAGACTTTGCCCGACATCCGCTGGGCGCGCCGCGACATCAAGAGCGTCGCCTTGCTCGCGCAGGTTCTCGCCAAACAGGCGGCCGCGGCGGAAGGCTGTCAGGAAGCCTGGATGATTGACAGCGACGGCCAGGTGACAGAGGGCGCGTCGTCCACCGCTTTCATCATCGCCGAAGACGGCGCGATCGTCACGCGGCCAAACTCCGCGGCGATCCTGCCGGGCTGCACGCGGCAGGCTATTCTCGCCTTGGCGTCGCGGGAAGGAATGCGCGTCGAAGAGCGCAGCTTTTCCGTCGCGGAGGCGCGGGGCGCGGCGGAGGCGTTTGTTTCCAGCGCCTCGAGTTCTGGTGCTTCCCGTGGTCGCGATCGACGGACAGCCTGTCGGCGCGGGCGTTCCGGGCCAAACCACCAAGCGGCTGCGCCAGCTCTACATCGACTTTGCGCTCGCCGCCGGCGACTAGCGATGCAAGGCAAGCGCCTGCTCGTCGTCGCCCATGCGCCGTCGCCCAACACGGCGCTGATGCGCGACGCCGTCATCGCCGGCGCGCGGTCGCCGGAAATCGAGGCCGTCGAGGTCTTGGGCCGCAGCCCGTTCGAGGCGACGCCGGATGACGTGTTGGCGGCGCAGGCCGTGATCCTCGGCACGCCCGAAAACCTCGGCTATATGAGCGGCGCGCTGAAGGATTTCTTCGACCGCTGCTATTACCCGTGTCTGGAGCGCACGCAGGGTTTGCCCTATGCGCTCTACATCCGCGCCGGGAATGACGGCGCCGGGGCGAAGCGCGGCGTCGAGACGATTTTGACCGGGCTGCGCTGGCGCAAGATCCAGGAGCCGCTGATCTGCCGCGGTCCCTGGCGCGCGGATTTCGTCGCCGAGTGCCGCGAACTTGGACTGTTGATGGCGGCCGGCCTCGACGTCGGCGTGTTTTGAACGCGCCTTATTCGATGCGCCTCACAGAGTTCCGCCCTATCGCCCGGCTGCGGTAAATCCGGGCGGCGCGGTTTCCCAAGGATAGCCGTGCGCGGCTTTCTCGTAGGCGAAATGGAACAACGCGCGCATGTAGGTTTGATCGAAATCTTCTTTGTGCTCGGCTCTGAAGTCGTCTCCGATAAAGGCGAGATGGAAAGCGGCGCCGGCGCGCTGCGTTTCCATATACATCCGATAAAGATCGCCTACGCCATTGTAATTGATCAAGGTCGAGACCGCCTTTCCGGCGATGGGCAGCGTCTGCCTCTCGACATCGCTCCATTCGGTCGTCAGACGCGAATTGCGAATGATATAGGCTGAGACGGCTTTCCTTTGGAAGCCGGACTTTTGTAACCCGAGGCGCGTATTTACGCTCGGCGGGACGAGAAAGGCCTGGCTGACCGCGCCGCCGTCGACATGCATTTCCTGATAGGATTTTCCGTCCGCCTCGACATCGAAGAGAACCGGCGGGAAAGCTGCGGGGATCGACGCTGACGCAAGCAGGATGTGGCGGATCAGATTTAACGCGCGCGGATCGCCGCTGGCGGCGATGGCGCCGATGTTCCATATCGCCGGTCGTCCGGCGTCGAGATCGGTCGTCTGGACCAGCAGCAGGCGACCTTTCAGATATTCCTGTGCGATTTTCCGCCATCATTCTTTCGTCGACATAATGGGAAATCGTTTCATACAACGGGCTGGAGTTGGACAGAGCGTCCTGCGCGAGCGCCGCGACGACGAATTTCTTTTCGTAAACTTTTGAAGGATCGATGTTCGTGTAAACGTCGGTGAGAGCCGCGTCGTATTCGGGGCCAAGGAACGCGAAAGGCGCAATGAGCGCGCCGGTGCTGACGCCCGTAACCAGTTTGAACTCGGGACGATCGCCATGCGCAGTCCAGCCGACGATAAGTCCTGCGCCGAACGCGCCGTTATCTCCGCCGCCGGACAGCGACAGCAGATATGCGGTCGGCAGAACGCCGCCTTTCGCTATCCCAAGTCTCTGCGCTTCTCTAACGATGGAGCGCTGCTGTTCGAGCGATATAGGCGCCGGTTCCTCGACATAGAAACGCGCATTGGGGAGGCCGAGCACGATCGCGCCGTGTCTCTCTTGCGCCGGCACGGGCGTGCGGGGCTCGAAACTCGAGCAGGCGGAGAACAGCAGGAGGGCGGAGGCTAGGACGGCAAAAACGGCGGGCCGCGAGCACGGGCATGGCTTCATCGCATTCAACTCCGGTACGTTCACAAACTCCTTGCGCGCAACGAAAACTCCGGCGCGGATATCCTGTCTCTTCAACTAATCCAAAAATAGCGACTTGTCGAAGCGCGCAGGATAACCGCACTTGACCGCCGCGCCTCCCCGGCGGAAAACCGGCGCCGATCATGGCGGCCGCCGTCGCAGATCCGTATCCGGGAGCTTTTATGGGCGCGTCGGGCCCGCGATTGAAGTTGCTGCTCGTCGTCGCCGCGGCGCTCGTCGACGCCGACGGCCGCGTGTTGATCGCGCAACGCCCGCCGGGCAAGCAGCTCGCGGGACTATGGGAGTTTCCGGGCGGCAAGGTCGATCCCGGCGAGCGGCCGGAACAGGCGCTGGCGCGCGAACTTGCCGAAGAACTCGGCATCGACGCCTGCGTCTCCTGCATGCAGCCGCTCGCCTTCGCCAGTCACGCCTATGACGATTTCCACCTCCTGATGCCGCTCTTTGTCTGCCGGCGCTGGGACGGCGTCGTCGCGGCGCGCGAGGGCCAGGCGCTGAAATGGGCGCGGGCGCGCGACTTGCGCAAATTCCCGATGCCGCCCGCCGACGCGCCGCTGATCGATCCGCTCATCGCGCTTTTGGGATAGGCTTCATGCGCGCTGCGCCGACCCTCGACGACGCGCGCCGGGCCTTGCGCGAAAAATTTGGCTTCGCAGATTTTCTCGCCGGGCAGGAAGAGATTCTGGCCGCGATTCTCGCGGGCGAGGACGCGCTCGCGGTGATGCCCACCGGCGCGGGCAAGTCGATGCTCTATCAAATGCCGGCGGCGCTGAGCTTCGGCCTCGTGGTCGTGGTCTCGCCGCTCATCGCGCTGATGCGCGATCAGTTGCGCGCGGTCGAAACGCTCGGCCTTGCGGCGGGCGCGCTGCATTCGGCGGAAGACGAGGCTGAAAACGCCGCGACCTGCGCCGGGGTCGCGAGCCGGCGAGTCAAGCTGCTCTATGTCGCTCCGGAACGCCTGGCGCAAGACGGCGCTGTCGATCTTCTGCGCCGCGCCCGCGTCGCTTTGCTCGCCGTCGACGAAGCGCATTGCGTCTCCACCTGGGGGCACGAGTTCCGGCCCGACTATGGGCGCTTGAAGGAGATCGCGGAAAAGCTCGGGAACCCGCAGATCCTGGGCGTGACGGCGAGCGCCGGACCGCGCACGCGCGCCGATATCGCGGAGAAGCTGTTCGCACGCCCGCCACGAGTCTTCGTGCGCTCCTTCGCAAGGCCCAATCTGCGCCTCGCCTTTCGCGAACGGCGCGACGAACTGCGGCAGATCGGCGATTTCCTGCGCGCGCGCGCGGGCGACAGCGGCGTCGTCTATTGCGCCTCGCGCCGCAAGGCCGACGCGCTTGCGCAGGCGCTGCAAGGGCAGGGGGTAGTTGCGCTGCCCTACCATGCGGGGCTCGGCGCAGCGGTCAGATCGGCCAATCAGGACGCGTTCTTCCAGCGCGCCGGCGCCGTGATGTGCGCGACGATCGCCTTCGGGATGGGGGTCGACAAGCGCGACCTGCGCTTCATCCTCCACGCCGATCCGCCGTCCTCCGTCGAAGCCTATTACCAGGAGATCGGACGCGCGGGCCGCGACGGCGCGCCGGCCGACGTCCTCACCCTGTTCGACCGACGCGATTTGACGCTGCGGCTGGCGTCGTCGCCGATGGGCGAGGAAGAGGCGCACGCGGCCGCCGAACAGGCCCGTCGCCGCGCAATGGCGCGTCTTTGTCTCGCGCCGGGCTGTCGCATGCAGCTTTTGCTCAGCGAATTTGGCGAGAGCAGCGCGCCCTGCGGCGCCTGCGACCATTGCCGCGGGCCTTTTGCGCTCTTGCGCCGGGCGCAAAGCGCTGCGCTGCGGCTCAGAATAGCGCTCGGCGCGCGGATGATCGGCCTTCTCGACGGCGGCGCGGCCATTGACGACCAGGAGCCGGAGTCGGAGCCGGCGGAAGCGATCGCCGCGCCTTGCGACGTCCGCGCGGCGCCGGTTTTGACCGTGACGCAGGATCAACTCCTGCGCGAACTCGTCGCAGCGCGGCTCAAATTGGCGCGGGCGAGAGGCCTCGCGCCGCGCCGGATTGCGAGCGACGAGACGCTGTCGCGGCTCGCCTGCCTGGACGACGCGTCGATCGAGCCGCTGGAGATCGCGGCGCAAGACGGTCACGTTTTCTTGGCAATCGTCAAAGAATCACGGCAGAGATGACGGGTCTCGCCAGCGGAACCTTCCATGAAAACCGACGCACCGATAACCCAGACCGAACTGCGGGCGGTCCTCGCGGCGCTGTGTCTTACGATGCTGCTCTCGGCGCTGGACCAGACGATCGTGTCGCCGGCGCTGCCGACGATCGGCGCCGAACTCGGCGATTTCGCCGACGCGCCCTGGATCGTGACCTCCTATCTCGTCGCTTCGACCATCGTGACGCCGCTCTACGGAAAGCTCGCCGACATCCACGGCGCGCGGATCATGCTGCTGATCGGCATCGCGCTCTTCATCGTCGGCTCCTTCGCCTGCGCGCTCGCGCCCGGCATGGTTGCGCTTTGCGTTGCGCGCGCGTTGCAGGGCGCCGGCGGCGGCGGCCTCATCGCGCTGGCGCAGATCGTCGTCGCCGATCTCGTATCGCCGCGCGAGCGCGGCCGCTATCAGACCTATTTCGGCGCGGTCTTCGTCACTTCGAGCGTCGCCGGGCCGGCGCTCGGCGGCTTTTTCGCGCAGCAACTGCACTGGTCGCTGATCTTCTGGATCAATCTGCCGCTGGGGGCGCTGGCGCTCGTCATCGTGCAGCTCACCTTGCGCCGCTTGCCCGTGCGCAGTCACCCGCATGCGATCGACTATCCTGGCGCGGCCTTGCTGGCGAGCGCGTCCGGCGTTCTTGCGCTGGCGCTCAGCCGCCGCGACGCGCAGCCGGCCTCCGTGCTAGCGCTGCTGGGAGTTTCAAGCGCCCTTTGGGCGCTGTTCGTTTGGCGACAGCGGCGCGCAGAGGAGCCGTTTCTGCCGATCAGCGTGTTGCAAAATCGCGTGGCGCGCGACGCGGCGCTGTGCGGCGCATTCGGCTTTGGCGCCTTCATCGCCGGAGGCGTGGTGACGCCGGTCTATTATCAGGGCGCGCTTAAGCTCTCTGTCGCCAACTCAGGCGTCGCGATGATTCCAATGATGGTCGGAACGGTCGTCGGCGCCACGGTCTCGGGGCGCATGATGGCGCATCTCGAGCATTATAAGCTTCCGGCGCTGATCGGCCTCTGCGCGGCTTTCGCCTCCTCGATCGCGGTCGCGGCGCTGCTCGAGCGATTGTCGCTCTTCCCGCTCAACGTGCTGTTTACGATCACGAGCCTTGGCGTCGGCGCCATTTTGCCGATCTCGACGGTCAGCGTGCAGAACGCCGTCGAGCCCAGGAGCCTCGGCTCCGCGACGGCGCTGACGCAGTTTTCCCGGCAGATCGGCGGCGCGCTGATCGCGGCGGTGCTCGGCGCGCTGGTGATGGGCGGCGGCGACGGCGCAATGGCCGCTCCGCAACAGCTCGCCCAGTCGTTCCGCTTCGTCTTCGGCGGGCTCGCCGTCTGCATGGGGCTGTCGCTGTTCTTCCTGCTGCGCCTGGAGGAAAAGCCGCTGCGGACCAGTCGTCATGGCTGACGGCGCGTGATCAGCCCATAATTTTCAGCACGATCATGAAGACGGTGAACAGCACGCTCGTGACCCCCGTCGTGATCAGCGCCTTCAGGGCGAGCCGCGGCCTCGTGGGCGCGCCGGGATCGCATCCCTTGGGCAAGTCCTCGCCCTCCTCCTCATGCGTATGCACGCCGAAGGGAAGCACCGTAAGCAGCACGACCCACCACATGGTGAAGAAGATCGCCACGGCGAGAGGCGTTTGAACCGGCATCTAAATCCCTCGATTGTCTGATCAGGCCTGTTCCAGCTCGACGAGCGATCCGCAAAAATCCTTGGGATGGAGGAACAGCACGGGCTTGCCATGCGCGCCGATCTTAGGCTCGCCACCGCCGAGCACGCGCGCCCCTTCGGCTTTGAGGCGGTCGCGCGCCGCAAGGATGTCGTCGACTTCGTAGCATATATGGTGGATGCCGCCGGCGGGATTTTTCTCGACGAAGCCGGCGATGGGCGAGGCCTCGCCATAGGGCTCCAACAGTTCGACCTTGGTGTTCGGCAGTTCGACGAAGACGACCCTGACCCCGTGCTCGGCGACGATCTCCGGCGCCGAGACCTTGGCGCCGAGAGTGTCGGCATAGACCTTCACGGCTTTGTCGAGATCGGCGACGGCGATGGCGACGTGGTTGAGACGACCGATCATTCAAGACCCTCCTTTGAGTGAAGAAGTTTGCGTCAGCCTTAATCCAAACCGCGACGGCTTTACAGCCGTTCGTCGGCCCCGGTGATCTATCCTCGCGCTTGTTGCGAAAAACTTGAGCTTGTCGACGCCTAGCGAGAGGCGCTATTACTCTTGCTTGCATAACGGTGGCGATCACCGTCGCAAATGGGGGACAGACATGAAACTTCGAAATCTCATCGCCGCGCTCTTCGCGCTCGGCTTCGTCATGGCGACCGGCACGGCCGGCTTTGCGGAGACCGCGCCTTTCACCGGCCCCGCCTTCGTCATTGCCGGCGACGTCGGCACGCCGAAGACCATCTATTGGAAAGATCTGAGGACTCTGCCGACCGCGCAGGAGAATATCACCTATGTCGCGGCGGGCGTCGTGGAAACCCAGGCTTTCACCGGCGTCCTGCTGTGGGATCTGCTGAACTCGGTCGGCGGGATCGTCGTCGATCCCACCATCAAGAACGACATTCTGCGCAAGATCATCGTGGTGACCGGCAGCGACGGCTATGAGGCGGTGTTCACGGCGGGCGAGATCGCGCCCTATTTCGGCGGCGAACAGGTCATGATCGTCTATGCCGTCAACGGCGCCCCCGTTGGCGCGCAAGGGCCGACGCGCATCGTCTCGCCGGGCGACAAGCAGGGCGGCCGCTTCGTCTCCAATATCGTTCAGATCGTCGTCAAGGACGGCGGCTGAGCGTCCAAGACAAAGCCGCAGGCGGCGATCGCGGCGAGCATATGCTCGGGCGCCGGCGCCTGCGTCGTCACGGGAGGCTTGGAGTCCTGCAACGGCACGGCGACGGCGCGGGCGTGCAGATGCAGCGGTGGGGCCCCGGCTTCGCGGCCGCGCCCATAGACCGGATCGCCGAGGATCGGCCAGCCCATCGCCTGGCAATGCACGCGCAGCTGATGCGTGCGGCCGGTATGCGGCGAGAGTTCCAGAAACGCGCGCCCGTCGCCGCGCCCGAGGACGCGCCAGCTGGTGCTGGCGGGAAGTCCCAGCGGATCGGTCTGCATCCACCAGCCGCGCTCGGCGTCGATCCTGGAGAGCGCGAGGTCGATCTCGCCGGCGTCGGCATCCGGGCCGCCTTCGACTATGGCCCAATAGGTTTTTTGAATGCGTCCGGCTTTGAACAGCTTGCCCAGCCGCTCCAGCGCCTTGCGGTGGCGCCCCAACACGAGGCAGCCGGAGGTGTCCTTGTCGAGACGGTGCGCGAGCGCCGGCGCGCGCGGCAGGCCGAAGCGCAGCTGATCGAAGTGGTCTTCGAGATTGTCGCCGCCCTTCGGGCCGCGATGCACGGGCAGGCCCGCGGGCTTGTCGAGGATCAGCATGAGCCCGTCGCGGTGCAGCAGGCGAGAGGCGAGGTCGAGCGGGGTCATTTTTGCGGTTTAGGCGCGCAGCAGGCCCGGAGCAAGGGATGGCCTGGAAAACGCCTCCGCCCTCAAAACTCCGCTTCCAGCTCTTCGATCTCCTCCTTCTCCAAAAGCGCCTGCGCGGTCCAGTCCTGCATCGCCGGCAGCGCGAAAATCGTCTCGCAATAGGCGGCGCAAACCTCGTCGACCGCGACGTCATAGGTGCGAAAACGCGTCGCCACCGGCGCATACATCGCATCGGCCAAAGTCGCCGTCGGCCCAAAAAGATAGGGGCCGCCGTAGGCCGCGAGGCATTCGCGCCAGATCAGGCCCACCCGCGCGATGTCGTCCTGCGCCTTCGACCAAATCTTGAACTTCGGGAAATGCGCCTTGAGGTTCATCGGCAGCGCCGAACGCAGCGAGGTGAAGCCCGAATGTATTTCGCCGCTGATCGAACGGCTGTGCGCGCGGCGCATCCGGTCTGCGGGGAGCAGCTGCGCCTGCGGCGCGATCTCGTTGAGGAACTCGCCGATCGCCAGCGTGTCCCAAATCTTCGCGCCGTCGTACCTCAGGCATGGCACCAGGATCGAGGGCGACAGCAGCAGGATTTCCGCGCGTGCCGCGGGATCGTCGGGATCGACGGTGATTTCTTCGAAATCTATGCCGGAGAACTTGGCCATCAGCCAACCGCGCAACGACCAGGAGGAATAGTTCTTGCTGCTGATCGTGAGCGTGGGGCGTTGCATCGCTGAACCCGCCTTTTTCCTAACCCGCCGCAATTTCCAGCAAATGACATGCCATTCTCGTGGCCATGGCACGCGGTTTGCCTGAATTCTACCAGATAGTCCCGCGGCTCACCGGACGGCGCAATGTATGACGCTTACCAAAGTTACGCCAATCTGAGCCATCCCGCGCGCACGCTGGCGGCGAACAGCGAGCGACTGCTGACGCAATGGAGCACGATGCAATTCGCCTCGCCGCTGCGGCGGATGGCGGCTTACTACGAACTCGTCGCGCTTTCGGGCTTCACCCATGTGCGCCCCGATTATCGGATCGCCCATATCAAAATGGACGATGGCGAGACCGTGAGCGTCGCCGAACATGCGGAGATGAGCACGCCCTTTTGCACGCTGCTGCGCTTCTCGCGCGAGGGCGGCGGTGAAGATCGGCCGCGCGTCCTGCTCGTCGCGCCGATGTCCGGGCATTTCGCGACGCTGCTGCGCGGCACCATCCGCACGCTGCTGCGCGACCACGAGGTCTATGTCACCGATTGGCGCAATGTGCGCGACATCCCTCTCGAGAAGGGCGATTTTGGCCTCGACGGCTTTGTCCAACATCTGATCGACTTCATCAAATATTTAGGGCCGCAGTCGCATGTCGTCGCCGTCTGTCAACCGGTGGTGGCGGCGCTCGCCGCCGTCGCCGTCATGGCCGAAAGCGCCGACCCCGATCAGCCGGCGAGCCTGACGCTGATGGCGGGGCCGATCGACGTCAGCGTCTCGCCGACGAAGGTTAACGAACTCGCGACCTCGAAGCCGATCGACTGGTTTCGCGAGAAACTTATCGGCGTGGTGCCGCGCACGCTGCCGGGCGCCGGGCGGCGCGTCTATCCGGGCTTCCTGCAGCTCGCCGCCTTCATGAGCATGAATACCGAGCGCCACTCGAAGGCTTTCGTCGATCTCTTCAAGCACCGGGTCGAAGGCGATTTCGCCAAGGCGGACCAAATCCGCGCCTTCTACGAAGAATATTTCGCGATCATGGACCTCGACGCGAAATTCTATCTGGAGACGATCGAAACCATATTTCAAAAGAATGCCCTTTTAGAAGGCAAACTGCTCTTCAAGGGCAAGCCGGTCGCCCCGCGCGCGATCAAAAAGACATTTCTACTCACCGTCGAAGGCGAGCGTGACGATATCTGCGCCCTAGGGCAGACATTGGCTGCTCAGGATCTGTGCAGCGGCCTGCGCCCCTATATGAAGTCGCATTACATGCAACGCGGCGTCGGGCATTACGGGGTCTTCAGCGGACGGCGCTGGGACGGGGAAGTCTACCCCAGGGTGCGCGATCATATCCGCGCGAGTATTTAGACGCCGCGCGCGCTGGTCACAAAGACCAAGGACCCTGAAAATGGCGGCGCCAGCAGCCGCGGCGAGGCGACTACTGGCGCTGAAAACTAAAGCGGCAGAAAACGCGGCTTAGAAGAACAGACCGAGGCAACCGCCGGCCAGGGCGCCGACTACCGCGCTGGAAGCCGTCATGGCGGGGCTGCCCGACATGGCCCAATAGCCGAGGGCGCCGAGAATCAGGGCGCCGACGCCAGCGAAAATGTAAACGTTCTGGGTGAGTTCAAGTTCCTTGGAAGCCATGTAACCTCTCCTCGGTGTTGCAGAGTCCGCACGCCTGTTTTTCAGCCGGAGCCGCGCGGCGTTTCGGGTACATATTTGTGGTTTTGGGGCAGCCAAGAAGCTGCCCTGGATTACATAGGGGAAGACTGTTGCGGTCTTGTGACATATTGTCTCACCCCCTCAAATAAAATGCTATTTCACTGAAAAAACAATGCTTTTTGCAATGCAAAAAGTGCTTGCAAATGCGAAGGTTCTGGTTACAGCGCATTTCTGCACGTTATCAACCGTCTTAAAGAGGTTTCGACCGAGTTTCTGCGAAACGCCGAGGGAGGGGTAGCCCGCAAGGCCGCCTATGGCTTAAGCCGGCGCCATCAACCCGAGACGACTGGACGTCGCTTGACCGAAGCCCTCGTTCGAACGCCCGCGCAGGCGCCGCTCTGGCGCCAGCTTTATGCGCAAGTGCTCGCCGCCATCGTTCTCGGCGCGCTGTTCGGCGCTCTTGCGCCGCAACTCGCCGATCGCGACTGGGTCCGCGCGCTTGGCGAGGGTTTCATCAAGCTGGTCAAGATGACCATCGCGCCGATCATCTTCTGCACCGTCGCGAGCGGCATCGCGCATCTCGACGACGCCAAAAAAGTCGGGCGCGTCGGCGTCAAGGCGCTGCTTTATTTTGAGCTGGTCTCGACATTCGCGCTGTTGATCGGTCTTCTCGTCGGCGAAGTTCTGCGCCCCGGCGCCGGCTTTCCCGGCAAGCCCGACGCCGCCGCGGTCGCAGCTTTCGCGGAGAAGGTCGGACGGCAGCCGGGCGCCGTCGACGTCTTCCTGCGGCTCATTCCCGACACCGTCGTCGGCGCTTTTGCGAGCGGCGACATATTGCAGGTGCTGCTCTTTGCGATCCTCTTCGGCTTCTCGATGATGGCCGCGGGCGAACGCGTCGAGCGGCTGCGCGGCTTCGTTTCCGACGCGGGCCATGCGATGTTCGGCGTCATCGAGATCATCATGAAGGCGGCGCCGATCGGCGCCTTCGGCGCCATGGCCTTCACGGTCGCGCATTACGGTCTCGACTCGCTACGCTCGCTCGCCTGGCTCGTCGCCGCCTTTTACATCTCGTCGGCGGTTTTCGTGGTCGTGGGACTGGGGATCGTCGCGCGGCTTGCGGGCTTCAGCATCCTGCGCTTCCTAAACTACATCAAGGACGAAATCTTGCTTGTGATCGGCGCGTCGTCGTCGGAGAGCGCGCTGCCGCGACTCATGGAAAAGCTGGAGCGGCTGGGTTGCGCGCAAACCGTCGTCGGCCTCGTCGTGCCGACCGGCTATTCCTTCAATCTCGACGGCACCAACATCTACATGACGCTGACCACGATCTTCATCGCGCAGGCTTTGGGCCTTGATCTGACGTTTCTGCAAAAGGCGACGATCATCGGCGTCGCGATGCTGACCTCGAAGGGCGCCTCCGGCGTCTCCGGCGCCGGCTTCGTCACGCTCGCGGCGACGCTCGTCGCGGTCGATCCGCGTCTTGCGCCGGGCATGGCGCTCGTGCTCGGCGTCGATAAATTCATGAGCGAATGCCGCGCGGTGACGAATTTCTGCGGCAATGGCGTCGCGACCATCGTCATCGCCGCCTGGGAAGGCGAACTCGATCGCGAGCGGCTCAAGCGCGAACTCGGTCCCCGATAAGCGCCTTGCCGTCATGCGCAGTGATGCGGATGTCGAACATCTCGCCGGCTGCAGCGGAAGGCGTGCGAATGAGCGTGAAATCCTCGGCCCGCGCCACGCCGCCGCGCTCGGCGAGCGCCCGCAAACTTTTGCCGCGCTGACTTTCGAGATGGCGGAGCAGCATCTTCTCCCCAAGATCGCGCAGGCGCTGCGCGCGCTCCTTGACGATCTCGCGCGCCACCTGCGGCATCAGCGCTGCGGGCGTCAGAGGCCGCGCCGAGTAGGGAAAGACGTGCAGATGCGTGATCTCGCATGTCTCTACGAGATCCAGCGTGCGCGCGAACTGCTCCTCCGTCTCGGTCGGGAAGCCGACGATGAAATCGGCGCCGAACACGATATTCGGGCGCGCTTTGCGCAAGCCCGCGCAAAAGGCGATCGCCTCATCGCGCGAGTGGCGGCGCTTCATGCGTTTCAAGATCAGATCGTCGCCCGCCTGCAGCGAGAGATGCAGATGCGGCATCAGCCGTTGTTCTTGTGCAACCGCCGCGAGCAAATTGGCGTCGGCCTCGATACAATCTATTGACGAGATGCGCAAGCGTTCAAGCTCCGGCGCCTCTCGCAGCAGACGGCGCGTCAGGCTCCCGAGCGTTTCGGAGCCTGGAAGGTCCGCGCCATAGGCCGTGAGATCAACGCCGGTCAGCACGATCTCGCGCTTGCCCTCCTCGACGAGGCGCCGCGCTCTTGCGACGACGTCCAACGGCGCAGCCGAGCGCGAGGCGCCGCGTCCGAACGGAATGATGCAGAAAGTGCAGCGATGGTCGCAGCCGTTCTGCACGGCGAGAAAACCGCGCGTGCCCTCGCTCGCGGAAAGCGCGCGCAGTTCGTTCGCGGGAGCGGGCCACGCGGGCGCCGCAAGCTTCTCGGCGTTGCCGACGACGCGCGCGACGCCGTCCATCGCGGCGAATTCGCCCGGCGCGATCGTCGCAGCGCAACCGGTGACAATGATCTGACGGTTCGGCTGCTCGCGATGCAGTCGGCGGATCGCCTGCCGCGCCTGCCGCACCGACTCCGCGGTGACGGCGCAAGTGTTGACGATGGCGACGTCTTGAGCGTCCCTTGCGCGGGCTTCGAGCCGCAAAGCTTCGGATTCGACATGGTTGAGGCGACAGCCGAAGCTGATCGTCTCGGCGCCGCCTGCGGTCACGGCGCCGCCTCCTCGAAAATATCGGGGCTCAGCCGCGTCTCGAACTCGAGTTCCGCGGGACCCGTCATCAGCACGTGATCGTCCTCGCGCCAGACGATCGTCAATTCGCCGCCGGGCAGGCGGATCAAGGCCCGCCGTCCGGTCCGCTGCGTGCGAGCGCTCGCGACGAGCGTGGCGCAAGCGGCGGAGCCGCAGGCTTTGGTCGCGCCAGTCCCGCGCTCCCAGACGCGCAGCAGGATATCGTCTCGCCCCAGCGTCTGCGCGAAGGAGATGTTGGCGCGCTGCGGAAACATCGGATGATGTTCGAGACTGGGTCCTAGTCTTTCGAGATCGATCGCGCCTGCGTCCTCGACAAAGAAGATCGCATGCGGATTGCCCATCGACACGGCGCAGAAGTTTTGCGGCGCGCCGGGCACGGCGGGCGCAAGGAGGACGTCGGCGGTGTCTCCATCGGCCAAGAGGGGAATTTCAGCCGCAGCGAGGCGCGGTCGGCCCATGTCGACCGTGAAGATCGCCTCGCTGTCGCGCCAAGGTCCCTCTTCGCGCCAAGTTTCGATGAGACCTGCGTCAGTCTCCAGCCTGAGCCGCTCGGCTGCGTCGGAGCGCGCCAGCGCCAGCGCGACGCAACGCGTTCCGTTGCCGCAAGCCGCCGAACGCGAGCCGTCGATGTTGTAGATGACGAGCGCCGCGTCGGCGCCGGGCGTGCGCGCGTCTCGAACCACCATCAATTGATCGAACCGCAGTTTCGGCTGGCGGCCGATCGCGCGCGCCGCTTGCGGCGTCACCTCGAGATCAGCGCCGCGCAGATCCAAGACAAGGATCTCATTGCCGACGCCATTCATGCGCAATATCCTGCGCCCGGCGAGACTCATGGTCGATCAGCCTTTTAAGTTTGTTCCGTCCGCGGCGCTTCGCGTTTGTCCCGTGCCGCGCGGGCGCCTATAGAGTTTCCCCGGAAACAAAGTATAGAGACCGCGTTGGCGAAGCGCCAGACGCCTGCGCCGCAAGGGCGCGCGCCGTAACTTTGCGAGAGGACTGAGAGCCATGGGATTTCTCGACGAAGTCAAGGATTTCGTGTCGGTGCTGCGGCGCCTCGCCGGACATTGGCGCCTGCTCGCGGCGCTGGTCGTGCTGCTCGGCTTCAGCGGCCTCTTTCTGCAGAGCAAGTTTTTTCCGCACCTTGCGGTGGAGACGAGCGCGCCGCCGGCCAAGCCGCGCGCCTTGGAAGGGGCTCCGCAGGCGGGAAGCGACGACCAAAAGGATAAGGGACAGCCGCAGGCGGAAGCCGAGGCGCCGCCCGAACCGCTGGTCAGCCAGATGGTCGAAGTCGCCGCGCGGCCGGCGCTCACGCTCAAGGGCCAGGCCGAAGGAGAGGTGCAGCCCGACATATTGAGCGCCGCTCTCGCCAAGGTCTCCGCTGCGGCGTCCAAGTCCGGCGTGACGCCGAACGGTCATCCGCTGGTGGTCTTCACGCAGTCCGACGACAAGGGCTTCCATTACGAGGCGATGGTGCCGCTCGCCAAAGCGCCGGAAGGCAAGCTGAAGCTTGCCGACGGAGTCGAGATCGGCGCGACCCCCGCCGGCAAAGCCTTAAAATTCGAACACCGCGGTCCATACGGCGATATCGACTCGACCTATGACGCGATCACCGCCTATCTCGAAGAGAAGGGGCTCGACACCCAGAGCATGTTCATCGAAGAATATCTGACCGACCTCAATGCGTCGGATGACGCCAACGTCGATGTCGACATCTATGTCTTCGTGAAATGACTATGTCTTCGCAAAGCGAATTAAGCCCGCGTCGAAGCCTTGGGCTCGACGCGCGCTCAATTCGGCCGATTGTCTTTAGTTGGGCGCGCTCGCTTTGGGACCGCCGCGCGTGACCCCGACCTTGGCCGGACGCAACACGCGCTCGCCGATCGTATAGCCGGGCTCGATGACCTGCGCGACCGTGCCCGCCGGCGTCGTTTCGTCGGGGATTTCGAACAGCGCCTCGTGCTGATTGGGGTCGAATCGGGCGCCGAGCGCCTCGATCTTCTTCACCCCGAATCGCTGCAGCCGCGAGGTGAAATCGCGCTCGGTCAGTTCCACGCCTTCGAGCAGCGTCGCGACCTTGGCGTCAAGACCTACGCGCTCCGCGCTAGGAAAATTGTCCAGCGCGCGCCGCAAATTATCCGCAAGAGCCACCGCCTCGCGGGCGAAGCTCGTCACGCCGTAGATCTTCGCGTCCGCGACTTCGCGCTCGGTGCGGCGGCGCAGATTCTCCATCTCGGCCAGCAGCCGCAACAGGCGGTCCTTGGTCTCGGCGTGTTCGGCGCGCAGGGCTGCAATCTCGGCCTGCAAATCCGCGGCCTCGGGAGCAGCCGCGGCGCCTGCGGCGGGGCCGGGGGCCGCCTCCGGCGACGGGGGCAATTGATCCTTGGCGTCTTCGCTCATGACATGATCCATTTTTAAGACTGGCCCCGATATCAGATGTCGCAGCGCGAAAATCAAGTCGCGAGGTCAGCTCGGCTTCCCTCCGGCGCGCGGCTGCGTTCCGAACAATTCCAGAAGACGGCGCTTGATCGCGGCCTGGCGCGACGGCAGCATGATTTTTTCGCCCGTGAGATCGGTGACATAGAAGGTGTCGACGGCGCGCTCGCCGAAGGTCGTGATATGCGCCGAGGCGATATTGAGATTGAGTTTGGAGATGGCGTTGGTGAGGTCGAAGAGCAGCCCGACGCGATCGATTCCAGAGACTTCCACCACCGTGCACTCGTGCGAGAGGCTGTTGTCGATCACCGCTTCCGGCGCGATGGAGAAAGCCGCCGGCGGCGCCGACTGACGACCGCGCGCGCGTACGGCGTCGAAGATCGCGATGTCGCCGCGCAGCGCCTTCTCGATGAAGTCGGCGATGCGCGCGCCGCGCCGCGCCTCGTCCTCATCGAGATTGAAGGCGCGCGAACAGACGATCGTGTCGAGCGCCAGTCCGTCCACGGTCGTGAAGATATGCGCGTCGACGATATTGGCGCCGCAGGCGGCGCAGGCGCCGGCGATCGTCGACAGCAGACGCCGGTGATCCTGCGCGATGACCGTAAATTCGACGGCGCCGCGATCGCTCGCGAGATCGAAGGCGACGCAAAGCGGGCCCTTCTCGTCGATGAGGCCTTGCAAAAGCTGCACGTGGCGAAGCTTGTGCGCGAGGTCCATCTTCAGCCAATAAGGCGCGTAATGGCGTTTGGCGTAAGCCTCGAAAGCTTCGTCGTTCCAGTCTTTGAGGGCCGCGCGGAGTTCCGCCTTGGCGGCGGCGACGCGGCTCTTGCGCGCAACGACGGAGTGTCCGCCGCCGAGCACGACTTCGGTCTCCCAGAAGAGTTGCCGCAGCAGCTGCGCTTTCCAGGCGTCGAGCACGCCGGGCCCGACCGCGCTGATGTCGCAGACGGTCAGCACGAACAGCATTTTCAAGCGCTCCACCGACTGCACGATGACCGCGAAATTTTCTATCGTGCGAGGATCGGTGAGGTCGCGGCTCTGCGCGATGCTGGACATGATGAGATGCGCATCGACGAGCCAGGCCACCGTCTGCGTTTCCGCGGCGGTGCAGCCGAGGCGCGGACATAGGTTGCGGGCGACGCTGGCGCCGGCGTGCGAGTGATCTTCGGGGCGGCCCTTGGCGATATCGTGCAGCAGCAGCCCGAGGTAGAGCACTTTGCGGTTGACGATCGTCGGCAGGATGTCGTTGACCAGCGCCTGATATTCCTCCTTGCGCCCGGCCTCCAGATCGCTCAGCACGCCCACCGCGCGCAGCAGATGTTCGTCGACGGTGTAGTGGTGATACATGTTGAACTGCATCATCGCGACGATGCGTCCGAAATCGGGAATGAAACGTCCGAGCGCGCCGGTCTCGTTCATTCTTCGCAATAAGATTTCCGTCATATTGTGCGAGAGCAGCAGCTCCATGAAGAGCCTGTTGGCCTCCGGATCCTCGCGCAGATCGTTGTCGATGCGATAAAGATTGCGACGCACCGCATGCAGCGCGACCGGATGCAACGGCAGGCTGAGATTGTTCGCGGTCCAGAACAGGCGGATGATGTTGACCGGATCCTTCGCGAAGATGAGGTCGTTTGGAACGCTGAGGCGATCGTGTTCGACGACGAAGCCGTTCAAGTTGCGTCCGAAGGCGCGCGGGCGCAGGCTGCCGAAGAAACGGTCGAGGAAGGGACGCGGTTTCGCATGTCGCTCCTCGAGCGCTGCGCAGACGATGGCGGTGAGATCGCCGACGTCCTTGGCGACCAGGAAATAATGCTTCATGAAGCGCTCGACGCGCGACAGTCCGGCGCGGTCGTGGTAGCCGAGGCGATTGGCGAGCACAGGCTGGATGTCGAAAGAGAGCCGCTCTTCGGCGCGGCCCGTGGCAAAATGCAGATGGCAGCGCACGCGCCACAAAAACTCGTCGCAGCGTTCGAACAGGCTGTATTCCGCCGAGGTGAAAAGGCCCGCGGAGACAAGTTCCTTGGCTTCGCGCACGTGGTAGACATATTTGGCGATCCAGAACAGCGTGTTGAGATCGCGCAAGCCGCCCTTGCTCTCCTTGACGTTGGGCTCGACGAGATAGCGAGAGGCGCCGGCGCGCTGCACCCGATCGTTGCGTTCGTCGAGTTTGGCGCCGACGAAGGCGCTGACGTCGACGCCGAGCACTTCGCGGTCGAAGCTGGCGCAGAGGTCGCGATAAAGCTCCTCGCCGCCGACGATGTAGCGCGACTTGAGCAGCGTGGTGCGGATAGTGACGTCGGCCTTGGATTGGCGCAGACATTCCGCGATCGAACGCGCCGCATGGCCGACCTTCTGGCGCAAATCCCAGAGCAGATAGAGCGCCGCTTCGACGACGCTTTCGCCCCAGGGCGTCTGCTTATACGGAAGCAAAAACAAGAGATCGATGTCGGAGCCGGGGGCGAGCGCGCCGCGTCCGTAGCCGCCGACGGCGACGATGGTCAGCCTTTCGCCAAAGGTTGGGTTTTCCGCGACATAGACGTACTGCGTGACGTAAAAGTAGATCGCGCGAAGGATTTCGTCTTCGAGATCGGAGATGAAGCCTGCGCAATCCAAGCCCTTTCCGCCGGCCTCCAACCTCGCTCTGGCTTGCGCTCGCCCTTGTTCGAGCGCGGCGCGCAGCAGCTCCAGCACCTGCGGGCGAATGGTTTCCGTCGTGGACGCGTTGGCGCAAATCGCCACGATGCGTTCGAGCAGTTCGGCTCTTAACCCGCAAAGGTCCGGCCGCGGTCCCTCCTGCGTCTCGAGCGCGCGCAATTGGATGCGCCCCGGCTCGGTCTGAGTTTGTTTTTGGCCGCTCGCCACAAAAGCCATGTCTGTTCCCGTCCTCACGCGTCTCGCGCGCGCAGGCGCGCCTCGATGGCGTCGAATATGGCCGGTCCGAGATCAGGGCCGCCAATGCGTTTTAGCGCGCGCAGCCCGGTCGGCGAGGTTACGTTGATCTCGGTCAACCATCCGTCGATGACGTCGATTCCGACGAAGAGCAACCCCCGCTCTTTGAGATGCGGACCGAGCGCGCGGCAAATCTCGAGCTCGCGGTCGGAGAGATCCGTCGCCGCCGCTGCGCCGCCGCGCACCATATTGGCGCGGATGTCGTCTTGCGCCGGCACGCGATTGACCGCCCCCATCGGCTCGCCGTCGACCAAAATGATGCGCTTGTCGCCCTCGGCGACGGTCGGCAGGAATTTCTGCACCACCCAAGGTTCGCGAAAGGTCGCGCTGAAGAGGTCGAACAGCGAACCGAAATTCTGATCGCGTTCGGCGATCTTGAAGACGCTCGCGCCGCCGTGGCCGAACAACGGCTTCATGACGACTTCGCCGTAGCGTTTGCGGAAATCCTCGATCGCCTGCCGGTCGCGCGAGATCAGCGTCGGCGGCATCAGCTCGGCGAAGCTCATCACGAACAGCTTTTCCGGGGCGTTGCGCACATGCGCCGGATCGTTGACGACGAGCGGGCGGGGACCCAGCCGCTCCAGAAGATGCGTCGAGGCGATATAGGCGAGATCGAAAGGCGGGTCCTGGCGCAGCAGAACCACGTCGATCTTCGCCAGATCGAGCAGGCGCGATTCGCCGAGTTCGTAGTAGCGATTGGGATCGTCGAAGACGTCCAGCGCGCGCGCCCGCGCCGTGAGCCGGCCGGCTTCGAGCGAGAGACCGTCGGGCGTATAGAACCACAGCCTGTGACCCCGAGCGCGGGCCGCGAGCATCAGCGCGAAGGTCGAATCGCCGGCGAAGTTGATTTTTTCCAAAGGGTCCATCTGGACCGCGACGTCGAGCATGTGGCCTTTCTTTCCGCGGGGCGGCGACGGCGCCCGCAAAGGCTTTGCGCCACGGCGAGCCGAAGCGCAAGTTACTCGTTTTTTAAGGAGAAGCGAAGTCTCGCCGAGACGGGGCCGGGCGAATCAAGCGGCGTGGTCCTGGCGTTTAAGGCCAGCGATTTCGCGCGCGGGTTTGGGGCGGCCGAACAGCCAACCCTGGGCGCGGTCGGCGCCGCTCAGTTTGATCGCCGTTTCCTGCTCCTGCGTCTCCACGCCCTCGACGACGACGAGGAGGCCGATGCGCCTCGCGAGGGCGCATACCGCCGCGACGATGGCGAAAGCGTTGGTGTTGCCGACGACGTCGAGGGTCAGAGAGCGATCGATCTTGACGATCGAGAGCGGCAGGCGTCCCAGCAGCGATAGAGAGGAATAGCCGGCGCCGAAGTCGTCCAGCGAAAAACCGACGCCGAGCGCGCGCAGCTCCTCTATTGTCTCCAGCGTGTCGCGGAACTCGTCGATGAACAGGCTTTCGGTGATCTCCAGCGTGAGCCGGCGCAGCGCGAGCGCATTGGCCTGCAGGGCGTCTTTGACCGTTCGGATCAAAAATTGCGGATTGCGGAACTGCAGCACGGAGACGTTGACTGCGACGCTGACGTCGTCCTCCCAGCCGGCGGCGACTTTCGCGGCCTCTTTGATCGCGAAGGCGCCGAGCTCGTCGATAAAGCCGCATTGTTCGGCGATCGGGATGAACACCGCGGGCGAGACGTAGCCGCGCGTCTTGTGCGGCCAGCGCGCGAGCGCTTCGTAGGAAACGACGCGGCCCGTGGCGAGTTCGACGATCGGCTGATAGTGCAGCTCCAGCGCGCCGGCCGCGACCGCGGCGGCGAGATCGGCTTCGAGGCTTAGCCGTTCCCGCAATTGGAGCGCCATCGCTTCGTTATAGACCTTCGCGACGCCGCGTCCCTCAGACTTGGCGCGGTAGAGGGCGATGTCGGCGTGTTGCAGCAGTTCGTGCGCATTTTCGCCGTGTTCCGGCGCGAAGGCGACGCCGATGCTGGCGGTGATGCGGATACTTGCGTTGCGAATGAAGAAAGGTTCGGCCAGCGCGCCGGCGACGCTGTGCGCGAGGCTCAGGACGTGGTCGGGGTCGCTGACGCAGATCGCTGCAAACTCGTCGCCGCCGAGCCGACAGATGGTCTGACGCGGGTCCTTCCTGCGCTTCAAGCGCCGCGCGACCTCGACGAGCAGCGCGTCGCCCGTCACATGGCCGAGCGTGTCGTTGATCTTCTTGAAGCCGTCAAGGTCGAGATAGAGCAGCGCGAACCTCGCGGCGCCGTTCTCGAGTTCGGCGAAGGCGCGCGTGAGCGCGCGTCCGAATTCGTGGCGATTGGGCAGTCCCGTCAAAGTGTCGTAGCGCGCCAGCCGCTCGACTTCCGCCTCCGCGTTCTTGCGTGCGGTGGCGTCTTCGGTGAACATCAATATGCCGTCGTCCGAGGACGGATTGAAATGCACGATGAGATGCGCTCCGGCGCGGGTGACCATCTCGACCTTCTTCGCGCGTCGATCGAAACGACTTAAACGGCAGGCCTGCAGCAGAGCCTGCGCTGAGGGCTCCGTTATGAACCCCGTTTGCGTTAACTCCCGACGCGTCGCATCGAAGCTCCGGGCGGCGTCGAAGGTCAATGAGAAGAGGCCGTAGTGGCGCTCGTTGGCGACGGAGAGGTCGAGGTTCCTATCGAACAGCGCCGCGCCGTGCGGCATCGTGTTCAGGGCGGCGTCCAGCGTCACATTCTTGCGATGCAACTCGCCCGTCGCCCATTCGGCTTCGCGATTGGCGCGAATAAGGGCGATGAGATTGCGATGCACGCTGAAGACGATCGCCGCATTGTTGAAGACGTAAAGCAACGCGAAGCAGCCAAGAGCGCGATAATAGGGGTCTTGCGCGCGAAGCAGTCCGGCGGCGAGCGGAAAAGTGAAGAGCGCGAGCTGCAGCACGACGAATTGCGGCCGCGCCGCGTTGCGCGCGACATAGCCCGAGGCCAGCGCGATGTTGAAGGCGACCACGACGAGATGCGCGCCCACGCTGTGCAGGCGCGTGAGCGCCATATAGCCGTTGGCGCCGATCGCGCCGCTGAGGATCGTCGCGCCGAACATGAATTCGCGGTCCCAACGCCGCGTTTCCGCCCAGCTATCGTCAGCATGGGAACGGCTCGTATAGTCGAGGAGAGTGCCGAGCCGCAGGGCGCCGACGACGCAGGCGAAAATGAGGATCTGCGCGAACGCCAGGTCGCCCGAGGCCAGCCAGCACATCGCAGGCGGAGATATCGAAGAAACGAGGCCGAGGATCAGAGATCCCGGCGAGGCGTATAGGAAAGCCACCAGATTTCTGTAGCTTCTGACGTCTCTCGCCTTTGTTTTGCGCGTTTTGATGCGAATTGAAAGCAGCGAACGTAGCGTTCGTCTACATACATTCGCAATTGACGCGTATTGATATGTAAACATCGCGTATGTCATCGGAGGCACGCTAAGCTGTTGGTATTTATCATTAGTTCTATAGAAGTAAAAATATCGCTCACACAAATGTATGCACAGCTCTAAACGACGCGTCCAGGTTTCGATTTCACCTGGACGCGTATAATGTCAACTTGCGCCATATGTCGCTTGCAGCATTCTTTCTTGCGCCTGCGCCAGCCGCTGCAAGCGTGAAATCTGCATCGGGTTGAGGCGCATCATGCTTTCGGTCCACATCTGCGCCAGCGGTTGCAGCTCCTTATAAAGCTCCTCGGCGGTTCGATTGAAGGCGCAAAACAGCGCCAGCCGCGCGCTGTGCATCGCCAGAGTCTCCTTCGCGTAGCGGCGCAGCCAGATTTCGCCCTCTCCCGTGGGCGCGGTCGCATCCACGAGGCCAAAGTTTTCGAACTGCTCGGCGCCGTATTCGTCGCCGCGGGAGAGGATCTTGTGCGCGCGCCGCGCCCCGGCCCGACGCGTGAGCACGCTCGCGGCGGTGATCGGGAAGTGATTGAATTTCACCTCGGGATAAGAAAAGGTCGCCTGGGCTTCGGCGACGACGTAATTGCAGGAGCAGGGCGCGTCGATGCCGCCGCCGAAGGCCTTGCCGTTGATCAGGGCGAGCGTGATCGCGGCGCCGCGCACGCTCGAGGCGTTCCAGCATACGCCCTCCATCGACACCCGCGCATAGTCGGCGAGCGCGGCTCTATCGTTGCGGGCGAGGCAATCGAGATAAAAATCCAAGTCGCCGCCAAGCGTGAGCACGGCGCCCTTGCCGCGGAAGGCGACGTAACGCACCGGCGAGGAATTATACTTTTCGCTGGAGCCCCAGAGCTTGTGCACCGCGCCGTGCACGCAATTGAGGCTCCGCAGCAGTTCATAGGTGAACACCGGTTTCGGCTCCGGCGCGAGCGTCAGCCACAGGGTCTTGATCTGCGGCTCATAGTCGATCGCGATTTGTGTAGGATCGCCGGCTTCCTTCAAAATCGTCCCGACGACGTCGCCGCATAGGATTTCGTCCTGGCGCGTTGCGTTGATCTGCTGCGCTTGGATTTGTGGTGCTTGGAGTGTCATGCCGGCCTTCGCAATCTCGCGTTTGGCGTCTTTGGTAACGCAATTACAACTATAGCGTGTATTAAGGATTTGTAAATGAGGTTTGCCGCGCTCGCGAATGACTTCAATGACTCCTAAGCCGCTCGGGTCCGTTGACCTTTTTCCTTAAAGTCGGATTTGCCCATCGGGCGTTAAACATATCGGAAAGAAGCCATGCGATGCTCCGCGCGTAACAAACCGAACTGAGGCGGTTTCATGCGCAATGTTTCCATCGGCGTGGGGCTTGTCGGCCTGCAGCTGCTGTTTCTTTCGATTGCGCTGATTTCGGGGCGGGCGCCTATTTCGGCGTCGCGAATGTCCGGGATCTTGTCGCGGCGGCGGGGGCGGCTAATCCGGCCGAAGCGAAGGCGCTGATCCTTCAGGCGAAGGACGCGGCGAGCGGATTGTCGTTCGACGTGGCGCTCGGCGCTTTGCTGACCAGCGTCGTCATCCTCGGCGTCTCGGCGCCGACCATGCACTACGGGATCGCGGCGCCCGTAAGGTTGCTCGCCAGGCAGATGGGCGATCTTGCCGCCGGCGACACCAACATAGCGGCGACAGGGAGTTCGCGCGGCGACGAGATCGGCGAAATCGCCAGGGCGCTCGTGGTGCTGCGCGACGCGGTGCGGGCCAACAACGCCTTGACCGCCGAGATCAAGGCGAGAGACGATCGCGAGGAGCGCCTGCGACGCGAAGCGGCGATAAAGAGCAAGGTGGAGAATTATTCGACCGATCTCTCCCAAGCCGCCATGAAGCTCGGCGACATGACGAAGAAAATGGCGCTCTCCGTCGAGGCGACGATCGGGCGGCAAAGAGTGTCGCACGGCGACTCGGACGTCGCGCGCGCGGCGGCGTTGCAGGCGGCGGCCGACGTCGCCGCGGTCGCCTCGGCGTCCGAACAGATGCTGTCGGCGATCGGCGAGATCAGCCGCCAGGCGGTGGAATTGGCGGCGGTCGTGCGCCAGGCGGTGACGGAGACCAATGGCTCGAGCGAGGGGATGACGCGTCTCTCCGCCGCAGCCAGTCGAGTTGGCTGCGTCGTCAATCTGATTTCGCGGATCGCCGCGCAAACCAATCTCCTCGCGCTGAATGCGACGATCGAGGCGGCAAGGGCGGGCGAAGCCGGTCGCGGTTTTGCGGTCGTGGCGCAAGAGGTCAAGAGTCTTGCGACCCAGACCGGCAAGGCGACGCAGGAGATCGCCGATCAGATCGCCGAGATTCAGGGCGCGACCGGCCAGTCGGTGGCCTCGATCGACAAGATCAAGCGCAAGATCGCCGAGGTCGAGCAGATCTCCGCGATCATCGCCAACGCCGTCTATGCGCAGGATGCGGCGACGAAGGACATCGCGCGCAGCGTGCGCTCCGCCGCAGACAGCGCCGGCGCCATGTCGGCTCATGCGGCGCAGGTCGCGCAAGCCATGGCGCAGAGCGGCGCCGACGTCGAAGCGATGGTCGCGATGGCTCGCGAGATCGATCAGATGGCGCGCGGCATGCACAAGCAGAGCGAAGAGCTGGCGAAGAGTCTCGTGGCTTGAGAGGGCGGGGAAGGTCCGCCAGCCGCCGTTGCGGGGACGCCTATCCCCCGACGACGCGCGTGACGATGCGCGCAGTGTAGTCGACCATCGGCACGATCCGGGCGTAATTCAAGCGCGTCGGTCCGATGACGCCGAGCGCCCCGACGATGCGCTTGTTGGAGTCATGGATCGGCGCCGCGATCATCGACGAGCCCGAGAGCGAGAACAGCTTGTTCTCCGAGCCGATGAAGATGCGCACGCCTTCACCCTCTTCGGCGCGTTCCAGAAGGTCGATGACTTCGGTCTTGGTTTCGAGATCGGCGAACAGCAGGCGGATGCGTTCGAGATCGTCGAGCGCGGTGAGGTCTTCCAGGAGATGCGCCTGTCCGCGCACGATGAGCTGGCGCCCGGCGCCGCCCCAGGAGGCGAGGCCGGTCTCGACGAGCCGGGCGGTGAGCGAATCGAGTTCGGCTTGCGCCGCCTTGCGCGAGGCCTCGACCTTTGTGCGCGCCTCCATCAGCGTCAGGCCGCGGATGCGGGCGTTGAGGTAGTTCGCGGCTTCGGTCAGCGCAGAGGCGGGAAGATCGCGCGGCGCCGGCAGCACTCGGTTCTCGACGCCGCCGTCTTCGGCGACGAGAATGGCCAGGATGCGCTCCGGCGCGAGGCGCACGAAGTCGATCTGCTTCAGCCGGCTGTCGCCTTTTCCGACGACGACGACGCCGGCGACGCGCCCGAGGCCCGACAGCAGGGTCGTCGCCTCGGTGACGACGCCTTCGAGATCGTGGTCCTTGACGGCCAGGACCTGCGCCTCGATCTGCGCGCGTTCGGCGTCGGCGACGTCGCTCATCTGCAGCAGCGAGTCGACGAAGAACCGCAGCCCGAGTTCGGTCGGCAACCGCCCGGCGCTGACATGCGGCGCATAGACGAGGCCGAGTTCCTCCAAGTCCTGCATGACGTTGCGGACCGAGGCCGGCGACAGCGTCATCGGCAACAGGCGAGACAGCTGGCGCGACCCCACGGGTTCGCCGGAGGCGAGATAAGAGTTGACGATGAGCCGGAAAATCTCGCGCGCCCGCTCTCCGAGCTGGGCGAGATTGAAGGAGGGAGGACGGGACGGCGCGCTCATGGGAGGTGAGAATAGCGCAATTGCGGCCGAAGGTCGGACCCGAATTCGCGGTTATCGGACTTTTCAGGAAGCATTTGTGGGGGTTCAGGCCGCAGGCATGCGGTAGACGCGCTGCGCCTGCGCCTGCGTCAGGAAGAAGCGCTCGCCTTCCCGATAGGCGGCGTTCCCCGCAACCACCTCGAATTCGAACATCGCTGCGGGCGAGGGCGGCGCGTCGGCGTCTTTGCTGACCATGCGCACGCTTCTTGGCAGCAGACGCCGCGCCGAGCCGTCGACGTCCCGCAAATAAATGATCTTGGCGCTCTCGCTGGTCATGATGCTCATCCCGAACTTCACTATGCTGCGAGTAAAACCCCGGCGGGCGCGCGAAGCAAATTGTCATTTTCGATGCTTTGATGCATTTTGTGCATCATGGAGCTGCAGTGGATCGACGATTTCCTCGCCCTGTGCCAGACGCGCAACTTCACGCGCGCCGCGGAGGCGCGGTGCACGACGCAGTCGGCTTTCAGCCGCCGCGTGCAGCGCATGGAGGATTGGCTCGGCGCGCCCTTGTTCCACCGCGAGTTGCGGCCATTGACGCTCACGCCGGCCGGCGAGGAGTTTCTCGCGCGGGCGCATCGGCTGCGCGAGGATATTTTCGACGCGCGTCGCGCCGTGCTCAGTTCTTCGAGCATCTTCAAGAAGTCGCTACGCATCTACACGACCAACACGCTGGCCTCGGCCTTTCTCTCGTCATGGTTAATCGAGCGCCGGCTCGAAAATTATTCGCTGATCGTCGCGTCGATTTCAGGCTGTATTGAGGCGGTGCGGCGCAAACATGCGTCCATGGCGCTCGTCCCGCATTTTAGCGACGAGGACGCGCCGCTCGGGCTCGATATCGAGGAGATCGCGCAGGATCGGCTGACGCTCGTCGCATCGCCGGGATTGGCGCGCAAGGTCACGCTGAGCGACGGGCGCCTGCGCGGGCCTTTGATGGTCTATACGCCGGGCACGACCTATGGCGCGCGCATCGCCGCCATGCTGGCCGAGCATGATATCGGCATCGCCGACGCGCCGGTCTGCGAGAGCGCCTCCGCCGAAGCGCTGCTTGCGCAGGTCAAGGCCGGCCTCGGCGCGGCTTGGATTCCGGAGATGTTGTCGAAGGGCGCGGGGCTCGAACGATGCGAGGTTCCCGCGTTTTTCGATGTGGGCTACAAGATCGTGCTGTTCCATCCCAGCGCCGGAAAGGGCGAAGCCGCATGAGGCGCGGCAGGCGGCTAAGCCTTCAATAGGGCGCCTTCGCGATCGAAAACTTGTCCGACACGTCGCCCGAGAGGTCGGCATTATGCGGATTGAGCGTCCTCACCGGCGCGCCGGGGCCAAGATCGAACTTGTCCAACGCCGCCCAGATCACGTTGGGCGCCGTCGTCAGTTCGAAGAAATAGCGCCTGTTGGTCAGATCCATGACGGTGCGATATTCGGTGTTGTAAATCCCGAACTCCTTATACGGCGCGCCGAACGGCACGGAAACGTTGCGGGCGATCGCGAACATGGAGGCGACCGCCTCGCTCTCGCTTTCGGGCTTCGGCAGCAGCTTCGTGAAATAGGTCGCGCGCGCGAAGCGGTCGCGCGGATTGACATTCCCCGGCAGAGGCGTGTCGCTCGTCGGCTTGCTGAAATCATGCGCTTTGAGCAGCGCGAGCTGCTGATCGTAGGGCGGATCATTGGTCATGATCGTATATTCGCGGCCATGGTGGATCAGCGGCTTGCCGCCGACATATTCGATTATGGCCGAGTCGCCGCTCGCATCCTCGATCGCCAGATGCACGGTGGTCTTGGTCCCGCGCGCGTCCGCCATGACGATCTGCACCTTGTCGAGCAGGTCAAGCGCCTCCGTCACGGTTGCGGCGTTGTCGAGCAGATACTGCGCCCAAAGGCCGCCATGCATGCCGGGCTTGCTCTCGTCGCGCGGGCCGAAGTCGGCGGCGTTGAGAAACAGCATGTGCACGCCGAGGCCGCGCTCGTTGAAACCGTCTGAGGCGCCAAGACCATAGACGGTGGTGACGAGGCTGCCGTATTTCGAGGTCCATTTCGCTGGATTGGTCTTGATCAGCTGCACGGACCCGAGGCGGCCGCCGTCGCGCGGCATCCCGCGCGGCAAGACCGTCAGCACGGGCTCCGTCGACTCGGGCCAGTCCATGGTGCGGGCGACGATGACGAGGCCGTTCGTGTCCCACAAGGCCCGCGTGCAGGCGAGGGCGGGCGCGACGACGCCGACGTGAAGCAAAAGAGCAAAACAAAGCGATAAGCCCGCCTTACTGCGAAGCATCGTCTTCTCCCGTGGTCGAAATTATTGTCAGTCATAGACTGGCGTGCGGCGAAATCCAATTTACGACGCGGCGACGCGAAGCTCGCTCAAGCATTAAAGGGGGGTAGGATTTTTCAGTGAGGAGAATTCGACATGTCTCCAAAGGGAGCCATCAGCTTAGCCAGCGGCTTCGGCCCGGCAGAAACCATGGATCGGCTCGAGGCCGAGGTCAGAGCGCGCGGCATGAGCGTCTTCGCGCGCATCGATCATGCAGCGGGCGCGGCGCAGGTCGGCATGAGCCTGCGCCCCACCGAAGTTTTGATCTTCGGCGCGGCGAAGGGCGGCACGCCGTTGATGCAGGCGGAGCAGACGGCGGGCCTCGACCTGCCGCTCAAGGCGCTGGTCTTCGAAGACGCGAGCGGGAAGACATGGCTGATCTACAACGATCCGCAATGGCTCGCCCGCCGACATGGGATCGACGCGGCGGCTGTGCCGGCTGTGGAGGCGATGAGCGTCGCGCTCAAGGCCGTCGCCGCAAGGGCGACGACGCCCGCGACTTGAGCTCGCGGCGAGCTTGCGCCGTCGTCGGAATCGCGACACTCTCGCTTGTGGATTTTCGAGGGGCAGGGGAGGTTCCATGACATCCGACGACGCGCCGCAGATGTTCGGTAAGCGTAACGGCCCGCAGCAGGGACAGGGCGGCTCGTTTCTCGGCGGCGCCGTGCCCAACGCGGGCGGGTTTAGCACAGGCGCCTGGGGCCCCTATCAGCAGGCGGAACCGGCTTACGACTATCAGCGCCGCGCCGGTGTCGCCGACGACATCGACTTCGAGATCAAGGGCCATGAGATGCAATTCGTCGAGATCGAACTCGATCCGGGCGAAACCTGTATCGCCGAGGCCGGTTCGATGATGTTCAAGGATGCGGCGGTCGAGATGCAGACCGTCTTCGGCGATGGCGGCGGCGCCAACTCCGGGCTGCTCGGGCGGCTGTGGCGCGGCGCAAAACGCGTGCTCTCGGGCGCCAGCCTGTTCATGACGCAGTTCACGCATCAAGGCCAAGGCAAGGCGCGCGTCGCTTTTGCCGCGCCCTATCCCGGCAAGATCATTGCTTTGCGGCTCGATCAACTCGGCGGCGAAATCCTCTGCCAGCGCGACAGTTTTCTTGCCGGCGCGCGCGGCGTTTCGATCGACGTCGGCTTCCAGAAAAAAATCATGACCGGACTCTTTGGCGGAGAGGGCTTCGTCATGCAAAAGCTGACCGGCGACGGCTGGGTGTTCGCCCACGCCGGCGGCACGGTGATCGAGCGCGAGCTCGCGCCGGGCGAGGAATTGCACGTCGACTCCGGCTGTCTCGTGGCGCAGACGCCGAGCGTCTCCTTCGACGTGGTCCCGGTCGGCGGCGTCAAATCCATGCTGTTCGGCGGCGAAGGTTTCTTCTTCGCGCGACTCGTCGGTCCCGGTCATGTCTGGCTGCAGTCGCTGCCTTTTTCGCGGCTCGTCGGCAATATCATGTCGCGTGCGCCGGTGCGGGCCCACGGCGGCGGCGGGGTCGGCTTTTCGAGCGGCGGCTCGCACGACAGTTCCGACGGCGGCTGGAGCTGGGGCGGCGATACGGGCGGAGGCGATGGCGGCGGCGAGGATTGAGGCGGCGACGCGGTCGATAGCTTTTGCCCGGTTTCCCGTGTTGTGATATAAACAATCATGCCGATCACGCTCACACCCAAACAAGAAGCTTGGTTGCAAGCCCATGTCGCGACAGGAGATTTCGCCTCTGTCGAGGAGGCGGCGCGCCAGCTGATCGACGACCGCATCGCGGAAATCGTCGCCGAGGACGACGACGAAGATCTGGACTGGGCCAAGCCCTTGCTCGATGAGGCGCGCGCCTCCATCGCGAGAGGCGATGCACTGACCCTGGAAGAGCATCGGCGAAAAAACGCTGCGCGCCGCGCTATGCGCGGGCGATAGTGGCGCAGGTCATTATTTCGCCGGAGGCGGACGCGGATTTCGGCTTACATTATTTCCGACCTTGTCACAAAGGCGGGCGCTGACGCCACGCTGACGCCGCCGACCGCTACGAAGCGGATTTTGATAGCGTCTATGAACGCTTGGCCGAGTTTCCACTAAGCGGAGCGTTGCGTCGCCGCCTTGGCAAGCACGTCCGCATTTGCGTCGTGTCGCCTTACGTTATTTTCTACGAACACATCGAAACCAGCGATGAAGTGACGATTCTTCGCATTGCTCACGGTCGGCGCAAAATCACGAAGAAATCTTTCCGAATGGAATAACGGCCAGCCCTCCAGCGAGCCCCGTGTACTCCGCCTGTTGAAGCTCCCTAAATGTCGCGTCGCTTGCGGTCTTGGTTTGCGTGGCTTCTTCGACATCCTCAGGCCGTTGGCATGTTCGATAGGTTCGAGGCGCAAGGTCGAAACTCCCCTGAAGCAAGGTCAAGGCGAGGCGTCTGGCAAGTCGGCGCGACGGCGGCGCAGCAGCGGCGCCGCCAGCGCCAGCAGATTTGCGCGATAGGCCGCATTCGAAAAACGCGCCTCGTAATAGGCGCGCACGGCGCTCGTCCGGCGTTCGGCTTGGCTCGGGCTTGGCGCGGCGGCTAAATCCCGCAGCGCCGCGGCGAAGCTTTCCGCATCGTCGGCGAGCGTCAAACCCGGGAGCCGGAGCGCCGTTTCGTCCATGCCGCGCAAAGCGAGACGCGTCGCGATGAGCGGGAGGCCGCTCGCCATGGCTTCGACGCTTTTGATCGAGAGGCCGTGGCCGCTCGTCGTCGGCAGCAGGGCGGCTTTGGCGCCGGCGTAGATCGCGCCGGGGTCCTCCACGCGCCCCAGGAACCAGCCGCGATGGCGCTCAAAGAGCTGCGGCGCTCTCCCTCGCACGCCGGCGTCGACATTGCCGGCGATTTTTATCGCGGCGCCCTGCGCGAGGGGCGCGACCTGGCTCAAGAACCAGATCACGCTTTCGACATTGGCGGAATTATTGCTCGCGACGAGCACGATGTCGTCGCCGCCCGGGCCTGTCGGCGCCTCGGGCACGGCGGGATAAAGCAGGGCATGGGCGTTGCGCGGAAGCAACGCGCGAAACTCGCTCTCTTCCTGCGCGTTGAGGTGGATCAGGAGATCGGCCCGGCTCATGGCCGCGAGTTCCTGTTGCAGCAATCGCTCGTAAGTGACGCGTGGATGCAGCCATGGCATGCGTTCATTCATCAGCATGAATTGCCGCGCCTGGAGGTCGTGCGTGTCGAGCATGATTTTCGCGGTGCTGCGCGCAAGGCGCCGCGCGATCGGCATCAGGAAGAAATGATTGCAATGGACGACATCGAAGTCCGCGCCCGCAACGGCCGGCGACAGGTCGGCGCGTTCGGCGAGGCCGGAGCGGATGATCGCCTGATCGCCGTGCACATAGGGCCACAGCACGTCCTTCCAGAAACGCGGCGCAGAGCACCGGCGTGAAACGGCGCGCCGCCGAAAAAGCGCGGACCTTGGTCGAGCTCGGGCGTCGCTCTAACGAAGCTGCGCCATATCCAGTCGCGCCGCGGCGTGAAGCCGGGATCGCTGCTGATCGCGATTGGAAACGCCTCCGCGCCGAGCGCGCGATAGGCTTCGATTTGGCCGAGCACGACGCGATAGGTGCCGCAACTGTGCCACGCCGGATGCACGAGCGCGACGCGCCGTCCGGCGAGGGGCGAGAGTTTGCGGGTCGGCGCGGTCTGGGCTGAGCATCCAGGCATCATTATTCGATCGTCGCGCCGTTCGCCATGCCTGCTAAAGCTGCTTGCGATATCATTTGTTATCCTGCATGTAAGTAAGCTGGCGCTTGCCGCGTCGGCGGCGCTAGGATTTTGGAGCTGGAATTGACCGGGACGGACCAGTCCGGCGGAGAACGATGCGCCGAGGGATCGGGTTCGCCTCACTTTTCCGACGGCCTTTCGCGGCCTCGTTCCGCGCCGGACAGACTGCGCGCCGCTCTCGCGCAGAGTCGTTCGCGCGACCTCGACCACACCTATGCGGCGTTGGACCTTGGCACCGACAATTGCCGCCTGCTCATCGCCCGGCCGGAGCGTCGTCCGCGCCGCCGCGGTTCGGAGTCGCTTCGCGTGATCGACGCCTTCTCGCGCATCGTGCGGCTCGGCGAAGGCGTCAGCCGCTGCGGTCGAAATCAGCGACGAGGCGATCGAGCGCACGCTCGACGCGCTCGCAGTTTGCCGCGACAAGATGGAGGCGCGCGCCGTCACGCGGACGCGGCTCGTCGCGACGGAAGCCTGCCGCAGCGCGGCCAATGGCGATGAATTCACGGCTCGCGTCGTCGAGCGAACGGGGCTCGAACTCGAAATCATCGACCGCGCCACCGAAGCGCGGTTCGCGGCCCGGGGATGCGGCTCGCTCGTCGATCGCGAGTCCGAGAGCGTGCTGCTGTTCGACATCGGCGGCGGTTCGACGGAACTCGTCTGGCTCGAAAAGTCGCAACGCAACGCCGCCGATCCGCTGCAATTCTGCGAATGGACGTCGCTCGAACTCGGCGTCGTGTCGCTTGCCGAAAGCTTTGGCGGCAAAACCGTCAGCGACGCGACATTCGTCGCGATGACCAACTACGCGCGCGAGGCGCTGGCGCCCTTCGCCGTCGCGATGCAGGCGAAGCGCCGGTGCAGCCGCTTTCACCTGCTCGGCGCCTCCGGCACGGTGACGACCTTGGCGGGCGTTCACCTTGGCCTCAAGCGTTACGATCGCTGGCGCATCGACGGCTTGTGGATGTCCAACGAGGAGACGAGCGGCGCCATCGCGCGCCTGCGCGCCATGGATTTCGAGGAGCGCGTGGCCAATTGCTGCATCGGCCCGCAGCGCGCCGACCTCGTGCTCGCCGGTTGCGCGATCTTTGACGCGATCCGTCAACTGTTCCCGGCAGAACGCACGCGCATCGCCGACCGCGGCCTGCGCGAGGGCATGCTGTTGGAGCTGATGGAAGCCGACGGCGCGCTCGCCGAGCGGTAGATTTTGTTTTAGAGCATGTCCCCAAAAAGTGCGAAGCGGTTTTTGGACAAGGACATGCTCCATCGCTTCTGATTCTGGAGCGACTTCTTATCGCCCGAACGATTCCATTCGAGCGGAAGGCGCTCTAGCTCAAGCCTAAGAGATCCCGGTCCAGTTCGTCGGACGCGAGCCTTGGACGCGGCGTCGGCTCTTCGTCGTCCCTTGTCAGAAGCTCCGCCGGCAGGCGCGGACGCTTTTTCTTGAACTGGCTGCGGATCACCAGCACGAAGGCGATAATGTCGAGGCCGGCCGCCGTCGTCGCCCAGAGCTGCTCGGCGGCGGGGCCGGTAAAGGTCACGACGAGGCCGGTCACGACGCCGGCGATGAGGAAGGGCGCCAGCAACGCGCGCGCGCGTCCGGCGATGATGAAGGCTTGCGCCGTCATCGCTGCAAAGGCGGCGGCGCCGAGCAGGCCGAGGTCGAACCAAATCTGGAACAGGAGACTGCGCGGCGTGTGCGGATCGAGAAAGCCGCCGAACAAGCCGTAATGCGCGGCGTAGACGCCGTGACCGCTGAGACTGCGCGCGCCGCCATTGATGAACAGCGCGCCCCAGATGTCGAGAGCGCGGCGCCATTTGGGATCATGCGAGCCGGGCGCATAGCGCGCCAGCAGCGCAACGAGCGGCGCAAGCAGGATGATGGCGATCGCTGCGCCGCCGATCACCCGCGCCGCGCGGCGGGGACGACGATAGGAAACTGCAAAGGCCACGGCGCCGATGACGAGCGCGGGCGTGATGTTGGGCGCGCCCGAGGCGACCGCCGTAAGCGCTGCGACCAACGCCAAGGCGGCGGCCAGGACATGGCGCCCGCGCAGCGCCAGCGCGCCCGCGGCCGGCCACAAGATCAGCGCCAGCGTCACGCCCGAACGCGCAAGCGCCGTGCCGTCGACCACTTCCTCGAGCGTCTGCGGCAGCTTGAGATAAAAATTAGCGGCGGAGGCGAATGAGATCGCCATGGCCGCGGCGCTGACGCCGATCGGCAACAGATTCAGATTGCAGACGCGCGTCCGCATCGGCAAGAAGGCGCTGGCGACCGCGACGAGCGCCAGCGTCGCGGTGGTCTTCGCGAGCCTTTCGCCGGGGCCGACAGCGAACGGCGTCCAAAGCAGCGAGCAGGCCGCCCAGCCGATGATGAGCAAAGCGGCGAGGACGGGCCGCGACGCCAGCACGTTCCACAAGGGCGTGGTTATCTCTTGCGTTCTGGGGGAGATGATCGCCCCCGCGAGCAGGAGCGCCGCGCCGATCGGCAACAGAATATAGATCGTTTGATGCAGCGCGACCGGCGCCGAGAGCGACACGACGAAGAGCAGAAACACGCCGATGCGCGTCAACAGGCGCGCGGCCCCGTCGGCGGGCGCGTCGCCGGGCCTGGCGCTCGGGCCGGGTTTGGCGGACATGAATGTCATGGCGCGACGCTCGCGCTCAGCCCGAGCCGGCGCGCCGCGGCGAGCCCAAGAGCCCGGTATCTGCACGAGTTTATGTTTATGCTGAGCATGAGGCACCTGACCTCGTCATTTCTGCCAATATTCGTTCCCGCGGCGCAATATGGAACTCGCGCAATCGCGCATTTTTCAGCACCTGTGTGTCTCTTTTGCCCATTCCGACGCAACATATTGGTCTTGCTCGGACTTCGAATGAATTTCAGCGATTTCGGCGAAAACTTCGGATCTCAGCAGGCGGGACAAAGCCCATACCGCGGCGCCGCGCACGAGCGGCTCAGGCGAAGCGAGATGCGCTTTCGCGCATTCTGCAAGGTCGGCTTCGCCGCTGTTGCCGATGGCGATGAGCACATTGCGCAGGAAGCGGGTATGACCGAGCCGCTTGATCGGTCCGCCGGAGAACCGCGCGCGAAACCCCGCGTCGTCGAGGCGCGCCAGTTCGGCGAGCGGCGGATCGACAAGATCGGCTTTGGCCTCGAATTTGGCTTCCCGCGTCGCGCCGGCGAATTTGTTCCAGGGGCAGACTGCGAGGCAGTCGTCGCAGCCGAAGATGCGATTGCCGACGCTCTCGCGAAATTCATGCGGGATCGGACCCCGATGTTCGATCGTAAGGTAGGCGATGCAGCGCCGCGCATCCAAGCGGTAGGGCGCGGGGAAGGCCTTGGTCGGGCAGATGTCGAGACAGGCGCGGCAGGAGCCGCAGCTGTCCGGCGCAGGCCTGTCCGGCGCGAGGACCGCGTCGGTGAAAATGGCGCCGAGGAACAGCCAGGAGCCGAACTTCCGCGACACGAGATTGGTGTGCTTGCCTTGCCAGCCAATGCCGGCGCGTTGTGCAAGCGGCTTCTCCATCACCGGCGCGGTGTCGACGAAGACCTTCGCCTCGAAGGCGCCGAGCCGCGAGATCATATAACCGGCGAGCAGCTTCAGGCGTCCTTTGAGAATGTCATGGTAGTCGCGGCCGCGCGCATAGACCGAGATCGCGCCGTTTTCTCGCGCCTCCAAGGCTTTGAGAGGATCCTGCGCCGGGCCGTAATTGGCGCCGAGCATGACGACGCTCCTCGCCTGGGGCCACAGCGCTTGCGGCGAGCTTCGCCTTTCCGCGGCGTCCGCCATCCAGCCCATGTCGCCATGGGCGCCGGCCGCCAGCCATGCGCGCAGCCGTTCGGCGTCCTTCGGCGCGGCGGCGGCGGCGGCGAAGCCGCAGGCGTCAAAGCCAAGTTCGCTCGCTCTGCGGCGGATGTCGTCTTTTAAGGTCAGAAGTCGAGTTCGGCGTAAAAGCGCGACGGCGTCATGCCGGGCGCGCGGTCGGCGATCAGCGGGCGGAAGGCGGGCCGCGATTTGACGCGCTGATACCAGAGCTTCGCCGCTTCGTCCTCTTCCCAGGGCGCATCGCCAAGGTAATCGGCGCAGGAAAGATGCGCGGCGGCGGCGAAATCGGCATAGCTCAGGCGGTCGCCGGCAAGCCATTTCCGCGCGCCGGTCAGATAGCCGATATAGCGCATGTGCGGACGGATATTGGCTCTCGCGACGCGCAGCAGCTCCATTTCCGGCGCGCCGCCGCGCTGGCCGGCGGAGGCGTAGCGCTTGTAGACTTTCTCGGTGACGAGCCAGTTCGTCACCTCCTGAAAAAATTTCTCGTTGAACCACGACACGAGCCGCCGCGTCTCGACGCGCGCCTCGACATCGTCCGGCATCAGCCGCGCGTCGCCGGCCTTCGGCCCCAGCGTTTCGTCGAGATATTCGGCGATCACGGAAGCGCCAGGGACGACGAACCCGTCGTCGTCGACGAGCACCGGCGTGAGCCCGGCAGGGTTGAGCTCCAGGAATTCCGGGTTGCGATCAGCTATACGCTCTTCCAGAAGTTGCGTCTCGACGCCATATTCGGCGAGGATCAAACGGATGAAGCGCGAGTGAGGGCAGAGGGGGTGGTGGATCAGTGTGGGCATAAGGCCTTTTGAGCGTGTTCCGCTGAGGGTGGGCGTCGCAGGCGACTTTATGCTCGAGCGTGCGTAGAGCATGTTCGGGATGAGTGATAAGCCGGGGCGAACCAATTCGGAGCGCATCCGGTTGGCGGAGTAAATGGCTTTTAAAGCAATTGCGGCTAACAGAGCGTTTATACGGGCAGCCGCGCCCCGACACAAGCCGGACTTGCGACAGTCAAACTCGCGACAGCCAGCCTTGCAAGGCTCCGGCCTCGCTGAGGAAGAGCCCGAAAAAGCGCGAGGCTCCTATAGGCTTCTACTGATGTCGAATGATATGGCGGCATCCGCGATTTTGAACAGCGCCGCAATCGGCGGCGCTGTTCGTCAACCTTCTCGACAGCGGATCGTCATTCGCTCATAGGGTTGTTGCGCTGCGCGTCCATCAGCTTTTTCTCGTCCTCCGGCGAGAGCTTGGGCCGGTCGATCGTCAGCGTAAGCTTGTTGAGCTTGCCGGTGAAGCGGAACGGCACCTGGTAGTCGCTGTCGTCCACCGGCGTGCCGGTGTCCGAGCCGATGTCGAAGTTTTCGTCCCATTGCAGGATGAACGGCAGCGTGCGCTCCATCTTCTGCGTGGCAACTTCCTTGCCGTCAACTTTGAGCACTCCGGTACCTCCCTGGCCGATCCCGCTGAAGTTGTCGAATGCCATCGTGCCGGCGCCGAGCCCTTCGTATTTGAAATCGAACTCCAGAGTATGCTTGCCTGGTGTAAGCGCCTCAGGGCCTTCCCATCGAATACGCTTGAGGTCCACCAGGTTCCAGAGAAAGACAGGCTTACCTTTGAGTACGTAGAATCCGTAGCCCCCGAAGCGGCCGCCCTGCGTTATCAGCATGCCCTCGCCGCCTCCCTGAGGGACCTCTACCTCGGCCTTGAAGTTATATGAAGCGTTGAGAAGGCTCGGCGCGTCACCATTGGGTATGCTCGTGATCGGCTGCGTCCACGTGAACACGTTGCGGCCGGCGGTCAGGCTGGGCCGCGGGCTGATAATCCGCTGTACCATCGTGTCATCGAGTGGCAGCACCTGGTACTTCTCCGCTTCCTTCCAGAAGAGATCCTGCAGTTCTTTGAGCTTCTCTGGATGCTTTTTGGCAACATTCTCATACTGCGTCCAGTCCTTCCCGAGGTCATACAACTCCCACGGGTAATTGCCGAGCACCCACTGTCGGGCCGGCAACTCTTCCAGGGCGGCGCATGACCTTTGTGCCGGCGATCCAGCCGTCATGATAGATGGCATGGTCGCCCATCATTTCGAAATATTGCGTTTGCCGCGACGGCGCATTGGCGTTCGCCTTATCGAAAGTATACTTCATGCTGACGCCTTCGATCGGTGTCTGCTTGATGCCGTCGACAACCTTCGGCGCCTTGATTCCCGTCGCCTCGAGAATCGTCGGCACGATGTCGATGACGTGATGGAACTGGGTGCGGATGCCGCCCTTGTCCTTGATGACTTTCGGCCAGGAGATCGCCATTCCCTGACGCGTGCCGCCGAAATGCGAGGCGATCTGCTTGGTCCATGAGAAGGGCGTGTCGAAGGCCCAGGTCCACGGCACCGCCATGTGATTATAGGTCTGGTCCGAGCCCCAGACGTCATAGAAATATTTGAGCTGGGCCTCGACCGGCAATTCGACGCCCTGGATCGAAGCGACTTCGTTCGGCGTCCCGATCAGCGTCCCTTCCGCGGAAGAGCCGTTGTCGCCGCTGATGTAGATGATCAGCGTGTTGTCGAGCTTACCCATGTCCTCGACCGCCTGGATCACGCGGCCGATTTCATTGTCGTCATAGGCAAGATAGGCGGCGTAGACCTCGACCTGTTTGATGAACAGTTTCTTTTCGTCCGCCGAGAGCTCGTCCCAGTTCTTCAGCAGATCATGCGGCCATGGCGTCATCTTCGCGTCCTGCGGGATCACGCCAAGCTTCTTCTGGTTCTCGAAGATCTGGTCGCGCAGCGCGTTCCAGCCCTTGTCGAACAGATGCATGTCGCTGATCTTCTTGATCCACTCCGGGGTCACGTGATGCGGCGCATGGGTCGCGCCCGGCACGTAATAGAGGAAGAAGGGCTGCTCCGGGTCGAGCGCGTCGATGCGCTTCATGTAGTTGATGGCTTCGTCCGCCTGTGCGGTGATGAGATTCCAGCCCGGCTTGCCGACATATGGATAGATCGGCGTCATGTTGCGGAAGAGATTGGGCTGCCACTGATTGGCGTCGCCGCCGATGAAACCGTAAAAATATTCGAAGCCCATGCCGATCGGCCATTGATCGAATGGCCCGTCCTGGCTGGCCTGGAAGGCCGGCGTGTTGTGATTCTTGCCGAACCAGGACGTGCGGTAGCCGTTGTCCTTGAGGATGCGGCCGATCGTCGTCTTGTCGCGGGTGATGATCGAGTCATAGCCCGGATAGCCGGTCGCCTGCTCGGAGATCACGCCGAAGCCGACCGAATGATGGTTGCGGCCCGTAATGAGCGCCGCGCGTGTCGGCGAACACAGGGCCGTTGAGTTGAAATTGGTGTAGCGCAAGCCGTCCCGGGCGATGCGATCTAGATTGGGCGTCGGGATGACTCCGCCGAAAGTGGAGGGCGCGCCAAATCCCGTATCGTCGGTCATAATGAGCAGGATGTTGGGCGCGCCTTTAGGAGGCGCGACGCGCGCCGGCCAGTAGGGTTTCGACTGCGCAGCATTGCGCTCGATCTTGCCTTCGAATTTTTGCGGCGGCGGCGGAAGCTGTTCGCCGCTGATGGTCGTCGTGGCGCTGGGCGATCCCGGCGCTCCGGTAATCTGCTGTGCGGCGGCGACGTCGAAGACTGTCGAAGCGAGGATGACGCCGGCGACAAGCCGGGCAATAAAGCCTACAAGCATATCGACCCCCTGAAATAGCCATTTTGCGAGCTGGCGGCTCGGGGTCGGAGTTGAAGCCAACGCTTCGAAATAATCAACCGGAATATTGCGGCTTCTGACGACAAGTGCGCGTCGGGTTGAGAGAATTGCCGCCGACCGGCGCCGGGAGACCGCTATGCCGTCTTCTCCGGCCAGCGGCAGAGATCGGCGACGAGGCATCGCTCGCATGCGGGTTTGCGCGCCTTGCAGATATAGCGGCCATGCAGGATCAGCCAGTGATGCGCATGCAGCTTGAAGCGCGCGGGGACAATCCTTTCCAGCCCCTTCTCCACCGCCTCCACCGTCTTGCCCTTCGCCAAGGGTAAACGGTTCGAGACCCTGAAAATATGCGTGTCGACGGCGATGACCGGCTCGCCGAAGGCGATGTTGAGCACGACATTGGCGGTCTTGCGGCCGACGCCCGGCAACGCTTCGAGCGCTGCGCGGTCGTGCGGGACCTCGCCGCCGTGTCGCTCGATCAGGAGACGCGACAGCGCGATCACATTCTTCGCCTTGGCGCGGAACAGGCCGATCGTCTTGATGTGGCCGATCAGCCCTTCTTCGCCGAGCGCCAGCATTTTCTGCGGCGTGTCGGCGATTTTGAACAGCGCCGCTGTGGCTTTGTTCACGCCGGCGTCGGTCGCCTGCGCCGAGAGCACGACCGCGACGAGCAGCGTAAACACATTCACGCTGACGAGCTCGCCCTTGGGGTGCGGATCGGCGGCCTCGAATTCTTCGAAAGATTTCCGCGACGCGCGCGGCTGCGGCGCTGGCGGACTGGCGCCGCGGGAGGGGCTTTGCAGCGCTCGCGCCTTCGTCCAAAATTTCGTTCATCCTTCCCGAAGCGGGCCCGGCTCCTATAATACCAATTTTGTGCGATGGGAACGATCATGGCGCAAGGCATCGAACCAACTCAGGATAGGATTTTCGCGGCGCGACCGATTCCGTATCGGTCCCTCTCGCCGCAGGCGGCGTCGCGCCTCATCTTTGGCTTCGGCTGCGTCAGCGCGCTGGTTTCGCTTCCGTTTTTTTATATCGGGGCCTGGCCGGTCGTCGGTTTTCTCGGGCTCGACGTTTTAGCGCTCTCAGTGGCGATCAAAGCTAATTTCCGCGCCGCCAACGCCTATGAAAATGTCCTGGTGACGCCGCTGGAGCTCGAGCTCGAGCAGGTTTCGGCCAAGGGGCTGCGGCGCGTCTGGCGCTTCAATCCAGCCTGGGTGCGCATCGAGGAGGAGACGCATGACGAAATCGGCACCGAGCGAATAGCGCTCGTCTCGCGCGGCGAAAGCGTCGAGGTCGGCGCCTTTCTCGGCCCTGCGCAAAAAACCGAACTCGCGCGCAACCTCGCGAAGGCCCTTGGCGAGGCGCGTCGCGGGGCCCGCTTCGGTTGAGCCTCGGGCTCCCCTCTCTAATTCTGTGTAATCCGCGCCCAGGCGGACGCCTCCGCCAGCAAGCGGCGCTCCTGACCTTTGACGAAGCGCCACAAAAACGCCAGCGCGACAATGAGAATGAATAGGGCGAAGCTCGCGATGGGCCCCTCCAGGCGCCGGAACGCGGCTGTGAAATAGAAGCCGCCAAAGCCGAAGACGCTGGCCCAGACGACGCCGCCCGCGGCGTTGAAGACGAAGAAACGCGCCGGGGCCATCAGATTGGCGCCGGCGATCAACGCCGCGAAGAGACGCAGCACGGTCACGAAACGCCCGAAGAATACAATCGAGCCGCCGTAGCGCGCGAAAAGGTAGCGCGACAGCAGCAGCCGTTGCGCGCTGATCCCAAACTTTGCCGCGTAGCGTTCGAGGAAGGCGGAGCCGAAGCGACGGCCTATCCAATAGCCGATGTTGTCGCCGACCACGGCGCCGGCGCCGCTCGCAAAAATAATCTTGCCGATCCCCAGCCCGCCCGTTTCCCCGGCGTAGATTGCGGCGCCGATCAACATCGTCTCGCCGGGAAGCGGCAGACCGGCGCATTCGAGAGCTATGACCGCGAACAAGGCGAAATAGCCATAATCGGAGATCAGCCGCAAAATGAACGCCTGGTCGAGAAGTTGGTCCATAAAGCGCCCGTTCCCCCATTCGCCGCCGCCGCAGTATGCTCCGCAAAAGTTGAAGCGCCTTTACGATATGAGAACATCTACATTATTCTTGATTCTGTAGAGATTTTCTGTCGCTCGAACAATGCCATTCGCAAAGGCGCTTTACTCTGGCACTTTTTGCGCCGCCGTTGAAGCGCGGCGCGCGGGCTTAGCGGCGCTTCGTTGAAAAAGGGCAGGTGCAGGCGGCGTTCGCAGGCGTCGATAACTTTGACAGTCATGTGAATGACATATGAGCCGCTTATCGGCTCAAACGCGCGCCTTGAGATTGGAATTACCCATTGGCGTCGGTTGGCGGGAGGAAGATTTGACGACGAGCGCAGACATCAGCGCGATCAAAAAGAAGACGGTTGCAGGCTTGAGCGCCGCAGTTCACCGGAGCGATAAATTTTCCAAAGCGGGCGCGCTCCAGCGACTTTTTACACATGTATTCAAAGGCTTGGTCTATCCCCAGATTTGGGAGGACCCGGTCGTCGACATGGAGGCGCTGGCGATCAAACCGCATGAGAGCCTCGTCGCGATCGCGTCCGGCGGCTGCAACGTCATGAGCTATCTGACCGCCGATCCGGCCAAGATCACCGCCGTCGACCTTAATGGCGCGCACACGGCGCTGCTGCGGCTGAAGCTGCGCGCGGCCAGGGATTTGCCGGACTATCAGGCGTTCCGCCGCTTTTTCGGCGAAGCCAATCGGGCCAGAGAACGTCGCCGCCTATCAAATCGCGACA
>CAWFZD010000040.1:0-83162 GCA_963820145.1 uncultured Alphaproteobacteria bacterium | reverse complement strand
GTTTTCCCGCTTGAAGCGGATGAACGCGGTGACCGCGGCGTCCGAGACCTTCATATCCTGCGTGCCGCGTCCGTAGAAGTAGCCGTCTTTTTCGACGAACTCGAAGGGGTTGGTGGTCCAGTCTTCGCCGCGCGCTTCCACTACGTCCAGGTGGCCGATGATCAGGAGCGGCTCGTGCGCACCGCTGCCGTGAAGGCGCGCCACCAGGTTTCCTTTGCGGCTGTTGGGCCCGAGGACCTGGGCATCGGCCGGATCGAACCCGGCGTCGAGCAGGCGCTGGCGCATGGCTTCGGCGGCGGCGGTGCCCCTGCCCACGGAATCGGTGGTGTTGATTTCAACCAACTGGCGGAAGATGTCGCGGGAGAGGCTGCGGGTGGCATCGTCAGGCTGCGCACCTGACGCAAGCGACAGAAACAGCGCAATAGCGGCGAGCGTGCCGGTGATTCGTGGAAGGGTCATGTCTGCCCATGTTCGCAGAGGAGCGGCGGGAATGCAAAGCGCGGTGGCGATCAAGGAAAAAGAGCCGCACGCCGATGGACGGCTGGTGTATCCCGGCTCCGGTGGCGCGACCAATTGGATGTTGCCCAGCTTCGACCCGCCGCTCGGCTTGTTCTACGTGGTGGCACGGGGCGTGTACAGCATCTTCTATTAAACCGCCACGGGAAAGCCGGAGGGCTGGGCGGGGCGCGATCACAGTCTGGGCCAAGAGTCCAGGCTGCGCGCCATCGATTACCGCACGGGCGAGATTCGCTGGAACCACGAGTTGGGTTCGGGCGAGAGCGTCGCGGGGATTTTGACCACGGCCGACAATGTGCTGTTCGCCGGCGATGCACAGGGTAACCTGCTGGTGCTCGATGCGGCCACGGGCAAGACGCTGTGGCACGCAAGCGACGGCGGTTCGATGGTCAGCTCGCCGATGACGTATGCCTTGGCGTGCCGTATGCGTGGGCGCTGCCGGAGTAGGCGAGCTGCGGGGCTGCGGGCTTGGTGTGCATCGGCAAGAATCTTCTGAACAATGCCATTTGTAAAATTCTGACATGAATGTCTATTTGTTTATAACTAGTTGCGTAATTTACCTCTAGTGTTGGTTGATGGTCTGGCGCGGGTGCCGCCTGGCAGCTCCGGGTTCCTAAGAATATTCGGTTTTCAAAGAACGGGGCGCAGGAATCTTCTGCCCGCAATGAGAATAGCACACAGTTGTTTGGAAGGCGGGGTAATCGACCGCACTTAGCGATTGTTTTCAGTAATTTAGGAAAGAGCGAAGTTCCGTCACTCCAGAACGAAGATGTTCTTCCGCGCGCACATCTCTTTCAGGATCTTCGGCCACACGGTGACGCTGACTTCGCCCAGGTGCGCTTTGCGCAGCAACAACATCAGCGTGCGGGACTGACCGATGCCGCCGCCGATCGAGAGCGGCATGTGCCTGCGGTAGACGGCGCGGGTCGTTCGCGGCGTGAGCATCGGACAGAGCCCGCGGTGGCTTATCCGGCGGCTAGAAGCTATCGGGTTGACGCCGGTCAACAATGTGGTCGATATCAGCAACTATGTGTTGATGGAATGCGGACAGCCGCTGCACACGTTCGATTTCAGCAAGCTCGAAGGCGGCGAAATTATCGTCCGCCGGCCCCTGCCGGGCGAGACCATCGAGGCGATCGACCACAAGACCTACCGGTTGGAGCCGGACATGTGCATGATCTGCGATGCACGGCGTCCGGTGGCCATCGGCGGAGTGATGGTGGTGGACAGACCGAGATTTCCCCGGCCACGCACGACGTGCTCGTGGAATCGGCCGATGCGCCGCGAAACCGACGAGCTGCGATCGGCGCAGGACAGCCGCGCCGACGCGGATAAAATCCAGCAGCTCTCGCAAAAGCTGCAATGGGATTTGCGCGTCTTCGACGAACGTCAGAAGTCGGTCAGTTTCGTCTGTGAAAGCCCGGCGCTGATCGAGCAGCGTCTCGGCGCGCTCGCCCGCGCGATCCTCGCCGAGATGCGTTGAGCTAAAGCCCGGTTGGTTCACCCGGCCTTCTTTTTCGAACCCTCGAAGCGCGCGACGGCTTCGAGGATGAGCCGGCGGGCTTCGTCGGCGTCGCCCCAACCGGCCGTCTCGGACCATTTGCCGGGTTCTAGGTCCTTATAGTGGACGAAGAAGTGCTCGATCCGGCGCCAGGTCATCTCGCCGAGATCGGGGTAGTTCAACACGTTTTCATAGCGGCGCGTGAGCCGCGAGACCGGAACCGCGACGATCTTCTCGTCGCCGCCGGCTTCGTCTTTCATGCGCAGCACGCCGACCGGGCGCACGGCCATGATCGCACCCGGCGCGATCGGACGCGTATTGGCGACCAGCACGTCGCAGGGGTCGCCGTCTTCGGAGAGCGTGTGCGGACTGAAGCCGTAGTTCCCAGGATAGCGCATCGCCGTGTAAAGGAAGCGATCGACGAACATCGCGCCGGAGGCTTTGTCGAGTTCATATTTGATCGGCTCGCCGCCGAGCGGCACTTCCACGACGACATTGACTTCATGAGGCGGGTTGGCGCCGGTCGACACTGCGTCGAGTTGCATCTTCAAGGCTCCAGATTGGATGGACGGTCAGAGCAAGTTCCGCGCGAGGACAAGTCCCCATCCGAGCGGAAAGCGCCCTAGCGCTCGGGCGGGGAGGCGAATCCGAACGCGACCCTCGTTAGCATATCTTCGCCGAATTTTTCTTCGGCCCGACGAATGGGCAGGCCGCCGAGGCGGCGATAAAAGCCGAAGGCGCGTTCATTGTCGGCGAGCGCCCAAACGATCGTGGAAAGATAGCCGTGCTCGGCGAGTTCGCAGCGCGCTGCGTGAAACAGTCTGGAGCCGAAACCCACGCCTTGATGCTGAGGCGTCAGATAAAGTTCGAATATTTCGCCGGAGTAGGGGATCGAGGGCACGCGGTTGCGGCCATAAGTCGCATAGCCCACGATGTCGCGGTCGAAGTCCACCACGAGCAGTCCGGTTCCGCGCACGATGGCGGAGAGCCACCACTTGGGGCCGCGCCGCGCGATCATCCGCTCGAGTTCGCAACCTGGGATCACGCCGCGATAGGCGTCGCGCCAGGATGAATTGTGCACGCCGGCGATCGCCTTGGCGTCGCTCGGTCTTGCGTGACGGATGGAGAAGGCTGTCTTGACCATAGGCGGGATGTTAGGTCCCATCACGCCGCTTCGGCAAGAGTTTCTTGCGCTCAAAAAAAAATAATATTGCGCTTGCAAAGGCGGCCGCGCCGATTTGGCGCGGCTCCACGGGGCGTGGTTTTCGTCAGTGCAGCCAGTGGGTCGCGGCGCCGACCAGCAGGAATACGCCGAGCAAGGCCCGGTAGGCGACGAAAGGCCAGGCGGAGAAGCGCTCCAGGAGCCGCATCAGGCTCCAGATGGCGGCGAAGGCGGAGATCGAGGCGACGACGAGCCCGACGGCGAGGATGGACCAGCCCTGCGCGTCGAGATGCGCCTTGAATAGTTCATACAGCTCCTTGAAGCCGCCCGCGGCTATAGTCGGTATGCCGAGCAGGAAGGAGAAGCGGGCCGCCTCCTCGCGCTTGAGATCGAGAAACAGCGCGGCGGTGAGCGTCGAGCCGGAGCGCGAGACGCCCGGCACCAGCGCGCCGACCTGCGCGAGGCCGACGATCATCGCGTCCTTCAAGGTGATGTGCTCCAGCGAGCGTTTGTGGTTGCAGTAGAGCTCAGCGAGCGCCAGCAGAACAGCCATGACAAGGCAGGCGGCGCCGATCACCGGCAGCGTGCGCAGCGACGAATTGCAGGCGTTGAGCGTGTGCGAGAGCGCGACGCCGACAACAATGATGGGCAGCGTCGCCAGCACGATCCACATCGCGAAGCGAAAGGTCCAATTGTCGAAGTCGCGGCGCTTGACCGAGTCGACGACGCCGACCACGAGACCGCGCACGTCCGCCCAGAAATAGGTGACGACCGCCGCCAGCGCCGCGAGCTGCATCGCCGCAGAGAAGGCGGAGCCCGGGTCCTTCCACCCGAGCAGCGCCGGCACGATCTTCATATGCGCGGTCGAAGAAATCGGCAGCAGTTCGGAAAAGCCCTGGACGACGCCGAGCGCCGCAACTTTCACATAGCCAAGATCAACGAAACCTGTGTCGAGACCTTGAGTGCAAGCGGTCGCCATATATCGCTCCAATCGCCAACAACCCGCTGCGGCAAGCCACGGGTCGATTCCCGGGCTTGTCGCAAAACATCGCGCCTCAATCAACGGTCAAGGTAGTTAAAAAACTCTCTCGACGGGCGAAGGAGCAGGCTTGCGGCGCGCGCAGCACGCGGCAAGCCCGATGTTGACGTCATCAGTGATTGAACATCGCGGCGGTCTTCATCAGCGTGATCCAAACGCCCCACGCGAGCGGCGCGCCGACGGCGAGCCAGGCCAAAGCCAGCGCGACGGTCGTGCCCGCCCCCGCCGGCTGAGCCGCCGTCGCCGCAAAGCTCTTCGTCCCGGTTTCCGCTTCGCGGCCCTCCTCCACGAAGTCTTCGAAATCGGCGTGCTGCTCCTGCTCCTCGCGCGCGACGGATTTGACCGACGCCTTCCTCTCCGCGGCGACCTCTTCGTCGGTCATGAAGAAGCGGGCGGCCACCGGGCGCACGAGCAGATTGCAAACGAAGCCGACGGCGAGCAGTCCGGCGAGAACATACATCGTCTGATTATAGACGGCGTCGTGCGGCGTCCCGGTCTTGAGCTGCAGGACGTCGGTCAGGAAGTGATCGAGCGGCGACATCGCCTCGGCGTCTTCGCCGGCTGCATCTGATACTCGCGGATGTAGCTGACGAGCACCGGGCCGACGACGCCGGCGGTGGACCAGGCGGTCAGCAGCCGGCCGTGGATCGCGCCGACGAAATGCGTGCCGAAGATGTCCGCCAGATAGGCGGGAATGGTGGCGAAGCCGCCGCCGTACATGGTCAGAATCACGCAGAAGGCGATCACGAAAGGCGCGACGAGGCCGGCCTTGGCCGCCGTCGGGACGAAGGCGTAAAGGCCGAGCCCGAGCAGGAAGAAGACGGCATAGGTCACTTTGCGCCCGAGCCGGTCGGAGAAGCTGGCCCAGCCGATGCGCCCGAAAATATTGCAAAGGCTGAGTAGCCCGGTGAAGCCGGCGGCGATCGCGGCGATCTGCGCCTTCTGTGCGCCGTCGAGCTTGTCGAAAGGAATGTCGAGGCCGAGCAGCCTGCCGCCGAAGACCTCCTGCAGCATGGGCGAGGCCATGCTGAGCACGCCGATGCCGGCGGAGACGTTCAGCATCAGCACCGCCCACAGCAGCCAGAACTGCGGGGTTTTCAGCGCGGTGTCGAGATGGACGTGGCGATGAGTCGATCATCGCGTTGGCGGCGGCCGAGGGCGACGTCCAGCCGGCCGGCGCCCAGCCCTCGCGCGGCACGCGATAGCCCAAGGCGCCGCAGACCATGAACACGAAATAGATCGCCCCCATCACGACGAAGGTCTGCCAGACGCCGACCGAGTTAGGAGTTGCGAAATGGGCCATCAGAGAATTGGCGAGCGGGGCGCCGATCATGGCGCCGCCGCCAAAGCCCATGATCGCAAGACCCGTCGCCATGCCGCGGCGATCCGGGAACCATTTGATCAGCGTCGAGACGGGTGAAATATAGCCGAGGCCAAGACCGACCCCGCCGATCACGCCCGAGCCGAGCCAGATCATCCAGAGCTGATGCAGATAGACCCCAAGGCCGGAAATCATCAGCCCGCCGCCCCAGCAGCAGGCCGCCGCCAGCCCGGCCTTGCGCGGGCCGGCGGTCTCCAACCAATGGCCGAACACCGCCGCCGAAGAGCCGAGGAACACGATGGCCAGCGTGAAGGTCCAGATGAGCGAGCTGTTCTTCCAATCGCAGTCGCGCGCGACGGCCTCGGCGATGAAGCTCATGTCCGGCGCGCAGGCTTTTGGGGCGGCGACGCCGACCGCGCGCTGCAGCGGCTTCCAGAAGACGCTGAAGCCATAGATCATCCCGATGCAAAGGTGGATCGCCAGCGCCGCCGGCGGAACCAGCCAGCGGTTGAAGCCGGGTCCAGCGATGGTTCGCTCGCGGGTGAGGAATCCAGGTCTAAGGGCGACGTCGGACATGAGAATCTCTCTTTTGAATTTGGCGAACAAGAGGGGAGCTTGGGCGGATTGGAAAGTGGCAAGGCTGGCGGAGCGCCGCATTGAGAGCGCACAGCAGAGCCTCAAAGCCAATTTTAGCGCGGCAGTCAATCTTTGCGTCGCATCGGCAGCCGCCACAGATGATCCGGCGGCCCGGCGCCGGCGCCGAGCTCTTGCGTCGCCCCCGCTTTGAGCGCGCCTTCGAGCCAGTCTTTGGCGCGCGAAATCGTTTCGCGCAGCTCGAGGCCTAGCGCCAGGCCGGCGGCGATCGCGGAAGCGAGCGCGCAACCCGTGCCATGCGTATTGCGCGTCTCGACCCGCGCGCCGCGAAACAGCGTCTCGCCGCGATCGTCGAAAAGCGCGTCGACCGGCGCCCCATCGAGATGCCCGCCCTTCACCAGCGCGGCGCGAGCGCCTTTGCCCACGAGCGCGCGCGCCTGCGCGACCATCTCTTCGGCGTCGCGTGCGACCGGAGTTTGCGTCAGCGCCGCGGCTTCCGCGAGGTTGGGCGTGACCAGCGCGGCGAGGGGCAGGAGCGTCGCGCAGATCGCCGCGCCAAGGCCGTCTTCGCTGAGCGCCGCGCCGCGCGTGGCCGCGAGCACCGGATCGACGACGACGACGCGCGCTTCTCCCCGGCGCAGACAATCCGCGACGGCGCGGGCGGTCGCAGGCAGCGCGAGCATGCCGATCTTCACGGCGTCGACGCGAACATCGGCGAAGACGGCGTCGATCTGCGCTGCGACCAGCTCCGGCGCCACGGCCTCGACGCGCGTTACGCCCCTTGTGTTCTGCGCCGTCAGAGCCGTTATCGCCGCCATGCCGTAACAGCCGAAGGCCGCGAAGGTCTTGAGATCGGCTTGCACGCCCGCGCCGCCGGAGGGGTCGGAGCCGGCGACCGACAGCAGGCGCGGGCGGTCCATCGGCGCTAGGAGGCCTTCGGCAGCGTCAGCACGCCGGCGTCGCCGCTCTCGGTCCCGAAGGCGAGCCTCGCGCCGCGCGCGTCCCAGGCCAGCGCCGAAATCTCCGCATGCGAGCCCTCGCCGGGCTTGCGCACCAAGAGTTCCGCGCCGTCGGAGATGCGGCAGAGCAGCGCCATGCCGTCCTCATAGCCGACGGCGACGACCGGCGTTGCGGGGTGGAACGCGACGCGCGTCACTTTCACGCCGGAACGCACGCCGCATTCACGCGGCGCCGCGCCCATCGGGCCGTCCTTGCCAAAGAAGGGCCAGATCACACAGGCGTCGGTGCCTGAGGTCGCGAGCCATTTGCCGTCGCAAGACCACGACACCGACCGCGTTTTTGAGGAATAGCCGGACATGCGCAGGTTCTGGCCGTCGGAGAGGCGCCAGCCGTGCAGCGCGTTCTCCTGCATCGTGGTCAGAATATAGCGGCCGTCCGCCGAGACCGTGATATCCAGATGCGAACCCTTCCATTCGAGGACTTCGGGCTTCGTCTTGGCGTTCGGATACCAGAGCGTGACGCCGTTGTAACGCGCGATGGCGAGACGATAGCCTTTGGGCAGAAACGCCAGACCGCGCGAGGCGGAAGGAAGTTCGAGCGTCTTGATTTCGCCCGAGGTCTCCATCGCGCGCGCGAGCCGGCCGGCGCTCCAGGCGATGGCGCCGCCTTCGCGTAGCGCGACGGCGTCGATCCAGCGCCCGCTCTCGTCGGCGAGCGTTCGCGTTCCGCCCTTCGCATCGGTCTCGACAAGCTTGCCGTCGTCGCCGCCGGTCACGAGCCGCCCGTCCGTCGTTCGCCGAACACAGAATAGCGCCGTCTTCGTGCGCGACGATGCGTAGTCCGCTCTCCGGCAGCAGCACGACGCCATGCGAAAGCGCGAAGACCGGCGCGTCGTCGATGAAGGCGACCGCGGCGACGGCCTCTTCGGCCGCCACGGGCGCGATGTGATTGAGCAGCGAGACGTCTTCGGTCACGGGGCGAGGGCTCGAAGCGGCGCGGGATCGTCAAACGCCGCGCAAAAGGTTAAGGTCTGTCGACCGAGCTGTTTCGGTTTCACCATTATCATGTCGTAGGCGCTTTTCGAGGCGAGGGAGAGAATTATGCAGGACGTATCTTCGCCTTTCGCTTTCGGCGAGATATTCGTCGTCGTTCTGGTCGTCGTGGCGCTGGTCACGATTTTCGGGTTTTTTTCACCGTCGACACCGCGGAAGTCGCCATCGTCACGAGATTCGGCAAATTTCTGCGGGTCGCCGAACCGGGATTGAACTGGAAACTTCCGTTCATCGACACGCTCGCGGGCAGATGAGTTTGCGCGTCAACCAGATCGCGCTGACGATGGAGACCAAGACCAAGGACAATGTGTTCGTCACCATTCCGATCTCCGTGCAAAATAGCGTGCGATCGGACGAATGTCTATGACGCATTCTACAAGCTGTCCAATCCGGAAGACCAGATACGAGTCCTATGTCGAGCAGGTGATCCTCGGCCATGTGCCTGGGATGACGCTCGACGAAGTCTTCGCCAGCCAGTCGAGCATCGCGCTCGCCGTCAAGCAGGAGCTCGACGCCGACATGGCGGGCTTCGGCTATGAAATCGTCAATGTGCTGGTGACCGACATCGTCCCCGACCAGAAGGTGAAGTCGGCGATGAACGACATCAACGCCGCGCAGCGCGAGCAGGTCGCCGCCAATGCGCGCGGCGAGGCGGAGAAGATCCTGGTGGTCAAGAAGGCCGAGGCCGAAGCGGAGAGCAAGGCGCTGCAAGGCCAGGGCATCGCCAATCAGCGCAAGGCCATCATCGAGGGTCTTGCAGGCCTCGATCGAGCAATTCCAGAAGGTCGTCGGCGGCGCCTCGACCTCGGAAGTCATGCAGCTGGTGCTGGTCACGCAATATTTCGACACGCTGAAGTCCATCGGCGAGAGCGACAAGACCAACACGCTGTTCCTCACCCACGCGCCCGGCGCCTACAGTGAAATCTCGCAGCAGATCCTGCAGTCCATCCTCGCCGCGAACAAGGCGAAGTGACGGGTTTTCGCGATGGAAGAGAGGCCAATATGCAGGTTGCGATCCGCCACTCCATGCCGGGACGGGTGCGCTTGTCCATACCCGCGCTGCGCCGAAAGAGGCGGCTTTCCGACAAGGCTTTCGCCTGGTTGAGCGAGCAGAGCGGCGTCAAGGTGGTGAGGACGAACTACGTCTGCGCCAGTTTCGTCATCGAATATGAGCTTGCGGCGAAACAGTCGGTCCTCCTCTCGATTACCCGCTTGCGCGCGTTGTCGCTCGAAGAGCTCTCCGCCCGCGCGCGAGTGACCCGCATCCTTGAGACCTGCGGCGGCGCAAACGCCAAGGAGGCGACCGTTGCGCCGACCTTCGCGAGCGAGCCGAAAAGTCAGCCGCTCATTCTGCCGACCGTGGCCTTCGGGCTCGCCTTCATTTCCAGCCCCATGGCGATCGCCGTCAATGTTCCGCTGATGCTCTGGAACGGCTTCCCGATTGCGGCGCGCGCTTATCGCACCTTGCGCGACGAGAGACGCCTCAACGTCGACTTTCTCGATACGCTCGCCATTGTCGGCACGCTGGCCCAGGGAAACCATGTCGCCAGCGCTCTGATGACGTGGTTGATCAGACTCGGCGATTGGATCCGCGACCTGACGGCGGCCGGATCGAAACGCGCGATCGGCGATCTATTGGAATTCCAATCGAAGACGGCGTGGATCAAGCGCGACGGGGCGGTCGTGTCGATAGCGGCGCGAGAGCTTCGCGTCGGCGATGAAGTGCTCGTCTATCCGGGCGAAATGATCCCGGTCGACGGCGAAATCATCGCGGGCGCGGCCTCGATCGACCAGAAGACGATCACCGGCGAGGGTCTTCCGGTCATGCGCGGCGTCGGCGAAGCGGCTTTCGCGGCGACCGTGCTGCGCGAGGGGCAGTTGACCATTCGTGCGGCGCGCGTCGGTTCGGACACGACGGCGGGACAGATCGTTCGGCTGATCGACTCGGCGCCCGTCGGCGACACGCGGATGCAAAACCACGCCGAGAAGCTCGCGGATCGGCTTGTGACGCCGACCCTCGCGCTTGCGGCGGGCGCAGCGGCGCTTTCGGCCGACTTCAACCGCTTCCTTTCGATCGTCATCGTCGACTATGGCACGGGCATCAGGGTCGCGGCGCCGACGGCGGCGCTCTCCTCGATGACCTACGCCGCGCGCCGCGGCATCATCATCAAGAGCGGACGCCATATGGAGCGTCTCGCCGAAGTCGACACGGTTCTCTTTGACAAGACCGGAACTTTGACGCGAGGGCGTCCCGAGGTTGTCGACGTGGTTCTCTACCAAAGGCGCGTCGACTCGCGACGTCTGCTCGGTCTCGCCGCGGCTGCCGAAAGCCGCCTGACGCACCCCGTCGCCGACGCCGTGCGCGCCAAGGCTGCGGCGCTCGGCGGCGAGGTCCCTGCATGCGACGAACCGATTTATCGGCTCGGCCTCGGCGTCGAGGGCGAGGTCGACGGCCGTTACGTCCATCTTGGCAGCGAGCGATTTTTGCGCGACAGCGGGATCGGCGTGACCAAGGCCGCCGGCGACCGCGCCCGTCTCGAAGCCAAGGGCTGCTCCTGCCTCTATCTGGCGATGGACGGCGAATTGATGGCGCTCCTTCCCTACGCCGACGAGGTCCGTCCCGAGGCCGCGACCGCCGTCGAACGACTTTACGCGCTCGGCGTCAAGGACGCGATCATGATGACCGGCGACAACGCCGTCGTCGCCAAAGCCGTGGGCGAACGACTGGGCCTGACGCGGCAATACGCCGACATGATGCCGGAAGATAAAGCCGATGTCGTTCAGCGGTTGCAACGTGAGGGCCGCATCGTCGCAATGGTCGGCGACGGCATCAACGACTCGCCGGCGCTGAGCTTCGCCGATGTCGGCATTGCGATGAAGCATGGCGCCGAAGTGACGCAGGAGTCGGCCGACGTCGTGCTGATGAAGGATTCGCTGTGGAAGATGGTCGAGGCGCTCGAAATTTCGCGCGACGCCATCAGCCTCATCAAGCAAAATTACGGAATCGTCGCCGGGCTCAATACGTTGGCGCTCGCCCTCGCGTTGCCTGGCGCGTTGGTCAGCCCGTCGGTGACCGCTCTGATCAGCAACGGCTCGGCGATTCTCGCCAGCGGCAACAGCGTGAGGCCGTTGCTCCGGCGTCGCTGAGCAGCCCCGTCAAAAACGACATTGGCGAAAACGCCATTGTCACAATCGCCGTAAAACCTAACAAGAACAATATTTTGCATTTGAAAACGAGGCCTTAGGTCAGGTTTCGGGAACGTTCCTGTTCTTCGAATTGCGTTGCGCCCGCTGCATAACGAATTGATTTCTCTGCTTGCCGTCAAAACTCTGCGTGGACGCGCACGGCGAACAGCGCCACCGGCCCGCGGTCCTTGTTGTAGCCCGGGTTGTCGACGAGCTGGAAGTCGCCGGTCACATGCAGATTGTCGCTGACGCTGTATTTGTAATAGGTCTCGAGAATGTGCTCGCCGCCGTAGCTGAGCGCGCCGTCGCCGAGAATGAAACCAAGCCCGCCCGCTGCAAGATAGTCGGCGTGGCTTCCCGAAATGCCGTTGACGACGCCGGCGAGACCGATCGCGTCCTTGGGGCGGCTCCATTTGTCGCCGGTCAACACGAAGCCAGCCGACAGCGAGCGCTCGATCTCGGTGAATTCAATGGTCTCGTAACGCCCGTTGGCGAGGCTGCCGCGCAGGAAGAAGCCGAGGTCGCTTGTGATCGGCTGTTCGACATTGACGCCGCCGCCGTCCTTATAGCGCTTTTTGCGGTCCTGCGTGATGTCGGGCGTGGTCCCGGTCAGGAAGGCGATCTGCAGCGCATCCTGATATTTGCCGATATAGCCGAGATCGCCATAGAACAGCAGTTTGACCTTGCCTTCCTGGTCGAACAACAGCTTGTGACGCGCCTCGAGCTCCACGACCTGCGAAAACTGGCGGAACAGCACCGGCTCGATGACTTCGCCGTTCGGGACCTGCGAGAGTTGAAAGACGCCGGCGCGCGCCGTCCACCAATCCTGCTTCCACTCCGCGGTCGCGCCATTGGTGAAGCCCCAGGCGTCGGCGGCGTAGTCGAAGGCGCCCATGTCGATGATCGACCAGTTCATGAAGCCGCCGCGCGGATCATGCGCATATTTGTTGTCGTCGAAGATGTCGACGACCGAATATTTGCCGACCGTGAAGGTCAGGCGGTTCTTGTCGACGGGACCGGCGATCTGGTTTTGTCCGGAGTTGAGCTTGTCGGTCTCGCCGCCGAGCCCCACCGTCTGGCGGAGGAAATATTTGTGGAAGCGTTCATAGGGCGCCTCCCTGCCGACCTTATAGGCCTCGCCGTTGGGAAAGCCGGCGATGCCGTATGTGCTGCTGAGGCCATAGCCGAAGTCGATGTCCGGGTCGACATAGGCTTCGCCGCCGTCCCAGACGCGCAGGCCGAAATAAGCGGTCGAGGAGACGGTCGAGCGAACCTGACCCTGCGGCGGCTTGAGGCTGTTGGGTCCGGAATAAAGAGCGGGGAAGGCGGGATAGCCCTGCGGCGTCACGGTCATTTGGCCATGCACGCTGTAGCGATCGCTTGCGGGCTCTTTTTCCTTGTCGACGAGTTCGTTCTTCGACTCCTCGACCGGCGCCGCGTCCTCGTAAAAATGATAGTTCAGGCCAAGGCGCAGAATATGCGAGTCGTTGTATTTCTGAGAGCGGAGAGCGAAGCCCGCGCCGTCGCCGAGGTCCAGGGTGTTGTAGGATTGGTCGAGGAAAATATATTCGCCGCGCACCGACCAACTGTCGCCGAGCGCATATTCGAGGCCGCCGCCGAGCGCATATTTCATGCGCGAAGACGACGAGATTCCGCCGGTGAAGACGTCGGGGACCGCGCCGTTCAGCGTCAGTTTCGAGGCGCCGGTCCAGCCGCCGGTGGCGACGCCGCCCAGGACGTAGAACAGCGCACGGTCCATCGCATAGCCGACGCGCCCCGCGAGCAGGCCGTAATAGGCGCCGCTGGCGTCGGAGTCGATCGTATAGGAGCCGAATCCTGCGCCCGCATAGGCGGGCGGCGCTGCGAAGGTTCCGCTCGGGCCGTGTTGGGTGTTGAGGAAATTGATCTGCGTCTCCAGCCCGTAGACGAAATTCCCCGTCTGCCAATTATAGCCGACCTGCGCGCCGAAAGTCGGGCTGACCTCATTGCGCCCCGGCGGCGTCAGATTGAACGCGGGACCGGCGAAGCCGCTGACGGCCTGCAAATTTTCGGAGTTGCGGGCTGGAATTCCGACGCCGAGACTGCCGCCGAAATAAAAGCCGGCCCAGGTGAAGGCCGCGGGCTTGTCCTTCGGCTTTTTCGCCGCCTTGTCCGCCGCGTCCGCAATTGCGCCGCCCTGCAGGGCGAGCGCGATGACCACTGCGGCGGCTGTCCGTTGCATCAATCGGTTCTCGAGCATGTTCCGCAAAAGTTGAAGCGCTTTTGCGATAAGAACATGCTCCATCGTTTTGAGTTTGGCAGCGATTTCTATCGCTCGAATGAGTTCATTCGAGGGATAAGCGCTCCAAGGCGTCGACGGCGCGGGTTGCGAATTGCGCCGGCGAAATCGTTTAAACACCCTATCCAAGAATTGGCCTTTCTTCAGCCCAAGGATCATACGGATTTTGTGACAGGGATATTGCGGCGACGCCGCGCCCGATCGGGAGGGTCGGACCCATGACAAATCGCGCCGCATAGGCGACATTGCGCGCCGCATGCGTCCTTCCCGTCTCGATCCCTTGTTTTCGCGCGCCAGGACTTTGCCGGGCGTAGGTCCGCGCAACGCCGCGCTGCTCGACCGGCTGCTCGCCAGACCCGGCGAAGAGGCGCGCGTCGTCGATCTCCTGTTCCATGCGCCGACGGGCGCGCTCGACCGACGCGCGCGGCCCAGACTTGCCGAGGCGCCGCTCGATACGATGGCGCTGATCAAAGTCCGCGTCGTCGAGCATCGCAAGCCCGAGGGGCGCTACGCCAAGGGCCCGTTCAAGGTGCTGGTCGAAGACGAGAGCGGCGACGCGCTCCTCGTGTTTTTCCTCTCCAATACCGAATGGGTCGAACGCAGCCTGCCCATCGGCGAGACGCGCTGGGTGTCGGGGCGCGCTCGAACTTTACGACGGGCATCGGCAAATCGTGCATCCCGACCGCGTGCTGGACGAGGCCGCGCTCGCCAGTCTGCCCGCCGTCGAAGCGGTGCACGGGCTCACCGAGGGTCTGCAGCAGCGCTATCTGCAACGCGCCATCGACGGCGCGCTGGCGCGTCTGCCGAGCATGCCCGAATGGCAGGACGCTTCCGCGCTTGCGGCGAACAAGCTCGGCGGTTTCGCGGCGGCGCTGCACCGCCTGCATCATCCGCAGGAGCCGGCGGACATTACGGCGCAGAGCCTCGCGCGCCAGCGGCTGGCGCTCGACGAATTGCTCGCGCATCAACTCGCGTTGCGCCCGTGCGCGCGAAAATGCGTCGCGCGCCGGGACGCGAACATAACGCCAGCGGGCGGCTCGCGGCTTCGCTCGAAGCCTTGCTGCCCTTTTCGCTGACCGGCGCGCAGCGCAGAGTGCTTGCCGAAATCAGAGCCGATCTTGCGTTTCCGACAGGCGCATGCTGCGGCTCGTCCAGGGCGACGTCGGCTCGGGCAAGACCATACTCGCGGCGCTCGCGATGAGCTACGTCGTGGAGGCCGGCCGGCAGGCGGCGCTGATGGCGCCGACCGAGCTGCCCGCGCGCCAGCATTTCGATCGCCTCGCGCCGTTGTTCGACGCGGTCGGGGTCAAGGCCGCGCTGCTGACGGGGCGCGCCAAGCCCTCGGAGCGCACGGCGATAAGAAGCGGCGCATCGCCGGCGGCGAAATTCGCCGTCGCGATCGGCACCCATGCGTTGATCACCTCCGATCCTCGCCTTCGCGGATCTTGGTCTCGCCGTCGTCGACGAGCAGCATCGCTTCGGGGTCGCGCCAGCGCCTCGCGCTCAGGGCCAAGGGCGAGGCGGCGGACGTCCTGGTGATGACCGCGACGCCGATTCCGCGCTCGCTGGCGCTGACCTGTTTCGGCGACATCGACGGCTCCGTGCTCGACGAGAAGCCGCCCGGCCGCCACCGATCAAGACGCTGGCGCTGCCGCAGTCGCGCATCGACGAGGTGGTTGCGGGATTGGAGCGCGCCCTGGCGCAGGGGGCGCGCGCCTATTGGGTGTGCCCGCTGGTGGAGGAGAACGAAGATCTCGACCTCGCCGCTGCACAGGAGCCCTTCGAGACGCTGACGCAAATCTTCGGCGCGCGCGTCGGTCTGCTGCACGGCCGCATGAAGGCGCCGGAAAAAGACGCGGCCATGGAGGCGTTTCAGAGCGGCGCGACGTCGATCCTGGTGGCGACGACGGTGATCGAGGTCGGCGTCGACGTGCCGGAGGCGACCATCATGGTCATCGAACATGCCGAACGTTTCGGCCTCGCGCAATTGCACCAGTTGCGCGGGCGCGTCGGGCGCGGGCGGGCGGGTTCCTCCTGCCTGTTGCTCTATAAGGGACCCTTAGGCGAAACCGCCGGCGCGCGGCTCAAGATGCTGCGGCAGACGGAAGACGGATTTCGCATCGCCGAGGAGGATTTGCGCCTGCGCGGCGAGGGCGAGATCATGGGTCTGCGCCAGGCCGGCCTGCCGGCCTATAAATTCGCCGACATACTCGCGCATGCGCGGCTGCTCGCCATCGCGCGCGACGACGCCGAGCTGATCCTGCGCCGCGATCCGGAGCTTGCGAGCGAGCGCGGCGAGGCGCTGCGGCTGCTGCTCTACATCTTCGAGCGCGACGAGGCGGTGAGACTGCTCCGGGCGGGGTGAGGCCTTTTGTGATATAACAGCCGCATGGGCGATCGGGAGCCGCAAGACGCGAACGACGAGGCGTGGGAAGCCGTGCTGGCCTCTCTATGCCATCTTCAAGAGCTATTGCCGGAAGCGGTCCTCGTCGGCGGGACGGCATCGGCTCTTTACGCGGGACATCGCTTTTCCTTCGACCATGACCATGTGCCTTTGAATTTGCGCGAGCGATTCGACGCGGTCCTCGCGCAACTTGAATCCGTTGCGGGATGGGAAACCGCGCGCGTCAAGAGGCCCGTATTGATCCTGGGATCGCTCGACGGCGTTGAGACAGGCGTCAGGCAGTTGCGCCGATCGCGGCCGTTGCAGACGGTCATCATGCGCGTCGGCGATCATGACGTGACCGTTCCGACCTTGCCGGAAGTTTTGCGCGTCAAAGCATTTCTTTGCCTCGATCGTAATGCCGCGCGTGACTACCTTGACTTTGCCGCCCTTGCTGCGCGTCTTGGCGTGGAGAGCGTCGTGGAAGCGCTGTGGCCGATGGACGAGGTATATCCGCAAAAAGGCGGCGATCCTTGGGTCGTGCGCACGCAGCTCATCATACAACTCGCCAATCCGCGCCCCTACGATCTGGATGACGTGGATGTTTCGGAATACAAGGGCGTTCGTCCGCCCTTGATAGTTGGGATCATGTCGCGCGCGTTTGCGGAGAAGCATCTGACGTCTTGCTGAACGCCTGCCTGCAAGCCTTACACGCTGAAGACTCGACCGCGGCGCGGGCTGCGCAAGAGAGGATCGATGCCTGGGCCAAGGCGCGATCGGCGGGCGAGTCGCCGCCGCCGGCCAAACTTCCGGGCCTCGACAAATGAAGCACCGTCATCTCACTCACGAGGCGTTTACGATCGCTGCGATCGAAGACATTCTCGCCCGCGGACGCTTGCCGGATTGGGCGCCGCTCATCGCCGCGATCGAAGCCGATCCTTTCGGGCCCGTCGCCGACAAGACGCGCCGCCTTTGCGACCGCGAACTCTATGCGTCGCCCGTGTTCCTGCGCGTCATCGACAGGGCGCGCGCAGGGAAAGCTCGATAAAGCTCGCCGTCCAGCCAATTTGCGCCTTGCAAGCCTTAGCCCATCGCCTTCTTTAGGCTTTCGTCGATCTTGTCCAGGAATCCCGTCGTCGAGAGCCACTTTTGCCGCGGGCCGATCAGGAGCGCGAGATCCTTGGTCATGAAGCCGCTCTCGACCGTCGCGACGCAGACCTCCTCCAGCGTCTTCGCAAAGCGCGCGAGCTCGGCGTTGTCGTCGAGCTTGGCGCGATGCGCGAGCGCTCGCGTCCAGGCGAAGATCGAGGCGATGGAGTTGGTCGAGGTCGCGTGGCCTTTTTGATGTTCGCGGTAATGGCGCGTCACCGTGCCATGCGCCGCCTCGGCCTCGACGATTCTGCCGTCCGGCGTCATCAGCACCGACGTCATGAGGCCGAGCGACCCAAAGCCTTGCGCGACCGTGTCCGACTGCACGTCGCCGTCATAATTCTTGCAGGCCCACACATAGCCGCCCGACCATTTGAGTGCGGAAGCGACCATATCGTCGATGAGCCGATGCTCGTAGGTGAGCCCTGCGGCGGTGAAACTTTCCTTGAACTCGGCGTCGAAAATCTCCTGGAACAGGTCCTTGAAGCGCCCGTCATAGGCCTTCAGAATCGTGTTCTTGGTCGAGAGATAGGCCGGGAATTTGCGGTTCAGCGCGTAGTTGAAAGTCGCGCGCGCAAAATCGCGGATCGAACTCGTCGAGATTGTACATCGCCATCGCGACGCCGGCGCTCGGGTAGGCGAAGACTTCCTTCTCGATGATCGCGCCGTCGTCGCCGACGAATTTGATCGTCAGCCGTCCCTTGCCGGGGACTTTGAAATCCGTCGCGCGATATTGATCGCCGAAGGCGTGGCGGCCGATCACGATCGGCTGCGTCCACCCGGGCACGAGGCGCGGCACATTCTTGCAGATGATCGGCTCGCGAAAGATCACGCCGCCGAGGATGTTGCGGATCGTGCCGTTCGGCGACTTCCACATTTCTTTGAGATGAAATTCTTCGACGCGCGCCTCATCCGGCGTGATCGTCGCGCATTTGACGCCGACGCCATGCCGCTTGATGGCGTTGGCGGCGTCGATGGTGACCTGGTCGGCGGTCGCGTCGCGGTTCTCGATCGAGAGGTCGTAATAGTCGAGCTCGATGTCGAGATAGGGGTGAATCAGCTTGTCTTTGATATAGGCCCAGATAATGCGGGTCATTTCGTCGCCGTCGAGTTCGACGACGGGATTGGCAACCTTGATTTTCGGCATGGTCTAAAGCCCCTGATGGAATTTGCGCCTATAGCATCGCCTCGGCCAGCCGCAAAGTCCGCGCCAAGCAGGCTAAATTCATCGAATGGTGCGGGCGCCGGTGGGGTCGGTGTCTTTTTTGCGCGGCGGCGGATCGGGGTTCGGCGCCGAAACGAAAAGCTTTGCGAGATCGAAATCGCGATAGTCGCCGGCGCTTTTGAGCGCGTCGGTTTCGTGGATAATGGTCACCGCGCCGGTCTTGCTCGTGATCTTCCAGGCGCCGACGCGCGCTTGCGGATTTTCTTCCGCCCCGAGCGCGCGACATGCGGCGGCGGCTTTCTGCTGCGCGTTGAAAAGCCGATCCGCGAGCGAGCGCTCGCCCGCTTTGAACAGGTAATATTGATGGTCGATCAAAATCGTGACGCGCTCCAGCGCGCCATCCCTGTCGTCGCCCTTAAATTCGATCCTGCTCGACACATTGAGCGCCGGCGCCGCGCAAGGCGGGCTCGCGCCCTTGTCGGCGTCCTGCACTTCCACAAGCCGACAGAATTTCACGTCGCGGCGATCCAGGTTGACGGAGGCGATGATCTTGCGCCCGTCTTCGCCCAGCACGAGAAGGCGGCAGGCGTTTTCGCGGCAGGGCGGGCGTCCTTCGAGCCTGAAGGCGAGACTGACCCGAGCTTTTTGCGGCGGCGGCTCGCCGCGCCCCGCCGCCAGCGCGTCCGATGGAGAGGTCGGCGCATAATAGATCGGCCGTAGCGCTTCCGCCCCACAGGTCTCGCCCTCCTGCGGCTGCGCTTGCGCCGCCGCCGCAAAAACGAATAGCGCGATCGAGAGAATTGTGCGCGCGATCATGACTTCTTCCCCTCACGCCATTCAAGCTAGGACTAGAATAGACGATGTATATAAAAACAGACATATAAGTATTTATAGCAATTGCCTCCAGCTTCAGCTGTAAATTATGCCGCATTCTAGGAACATGGGAGAGGTTTTCTAGTTTACCTGTGTCTGCGCCTCGTATCTTGAGGCGGCAGGGGCGGCTAACCCGCTCTACAGCTCAAGGATTATGTCTATGACCAAAGCTCTCGCTATCGCGCTTCTCCTTGCTACGGCCTCGACGAGTGTCGTCTACGCTGAACGGATGAAGACCACCAATGAAGCCGAAATTCCTGCGGTCGCGCCTTTGAAGACGCTTCCCACCTATAATTCGGTGATTTCGGCCTGGTACAAAGCCGACGTCTATGATCCGAAGGAGAACAAGGTCGGCGAAGTGAAGGATATGCTCGTCAACGCTGACGGCACGATCAACGCGGTCATGCTTTCGGTCGGCGGTTTCCTCGGCATGGGCGAAAAGGACGTCGCCGTCCCGATGAACGCGATCCGCATCGCGCAGCGCGACGGCAAGTGGTGGCTGACGATCAACGCCGACAAGCAGGTGCTCAAGGACGCGCCGGGCTATCGCTATGAGCGCAGGACGGCGCAGTGGGAGCCGGTCAACAATCGCAGCTGATCCACAAAACGCCTCGGGAGGGCTGAATTCAGCCCTCCCGGTCGTATTCAGCCCAACTCTTTTGGCGCCGCGCGAGCGATGAAGACGAAGGCGATGACATTGAAAACAAAATAAAGGACGCCGAAAACGCCGCCGAGCAATGCGGAGATGGCGTTGACGGCGTGATTGGCGCGCGCCTTGGGAATGTCAGATGGAATTGAGACGATCTGTGCGCCGATCACTTCGCCGGACTTCCATCCGAAGCCGTTGCTTTTTCCATAGAGCTTGACGAGGTCGGCGGGCGCGTCCTCCGGGCGTCCGTGGCAAGCAAGGCAACTGTCGTCGTCCACCTTTATCGGCGCGCCGAGGAAAACGGACTGGCCGGTCGCAGTCTCGCGCCGGCCGACGAATTCAGCTTTCGCAGCGTTGCTGCGAAAAACATTGACGACGTCGGCTTCCCATTCGACCGTGCGGTCGCGAAGATTCGTCGGATTGAGCGCCGCTTCCTTATACAAAAATCGGGGAAGCGCGCGTGCAGGAGATTGAACAACTCCGTCGACGCATAGAATGGGACGGACTGCATCACAAAGGCATTTTCCTCAGCCTGTCCGCGCCAGGAATGACTGCTTTGAATTATGTGTTTGTGGGCCGCCTGTCGCACGCGTCGCCGCTCGGAAGCAGGGAGCGCCGCAGTCGCGTCATCCACAACCGTCGCCATAGTCGTGTCGAACAGGTTTGCTGCGCCGTTGACGCATTGATTCAATTTCCTGCGTTCATCGTCCAAAACCGGCGTCACCTGATTGGTCGTGTAATTGCGCAGAGCTCGTCCGGTCTCCAGCATCAGCCGCGCCGTCTCCATGATTTCTTGTTCGACATTTTCGGATAGACGCCGCCAGACAATATAAGTCGTCGCGAAATACGCGGCGAGGACAGCCGGGGCGAGCAGCACGTTCATCTTCAGCAGAACACGCAATTCGCTCAGAATTCGCGTGATGTCGAACTCGAGCGCAAAGAAAATCAGATTTACCTTAAGCTTTGTTTCCATTACGGCGCTTCCAGTCTATGCAAAGCTGGCCGAAGGTGCATGCAGATGGCGCAATTACATCTTTTGGTAATGCGAACTCATCAAAGCCCAGTCGATCAGTGCTAGCGCGTCAAATCGTCATAATCAATTGCGGTGTTTACTGGCTTCGCTCCCGCTTTTTCCCCGCATAGGGATTTTCTCCGGTGCGCTTCGAAATGCGGATCGGAACGCCTTCGAGCGCGAAGGTTCTGCGCAGGCCATTGATGAGAAAACGCTCGTAACTCATCGGCAAATCGACGAGCTGATTGCCGAACAAGACGAAATGCGGCGGCCGGCTTTTCGGCTGCGTCATATAACGGATTTTGATACGCCGCCCCGCAACGGCCGGCGGCGGCGTCTCCTCGAGCGTCGATAGCAACCAGCGGTTCAGGCGCGAGGTCGAGATGCGCTTGTTCCAGGTTTCATGCACGCGGATCGCCGCAGCGAGCATCTCGTCGAGCCCGCGGCCCGTCGTTCCGGAGACCGGCGTCACCGGACAGCCGCGGATTTGCGGCAGCAGTCGTTCTGCTTCTTCGCGCAGCGTGACGAGCCGCTTGCCCGGGTCCTCGATCAAATCCCATTTGCCGAGAGCTATGACCACGGCGCGGCCCTCGCTCGCCGCGATATCGGCGATGGTGAGATCCTGTTTCTCGAAGGGGATCGTCGCATCAACCAGCAGCACGACGACCTCGGAGAAGCGGATCGCGCGGAGCGCGTCGGCGCCGGCGAGTTTCTCGAGCTTGTCGGTCACACGCGCTCTGCGGCGCAGCCCTGCGGTGTCGAACAGCTTCATCTTGCGGCCGCGCCAGACGAAATCGACGCCGATGCTGTCGCGCGTCACGCCGGCCTCGGGCCCGGTGAGCAGCCGCTCCTCGCCGAGTATGCGGTTGATGAGCGTCGATTTGCCGGCGTTGGGGCGCCCGACCACGGCGATGCGCAGCGGCTTCGTGATGTCGAGATCGCTGCCGTCTTCGTCTTCGCCGAGAATACGCGACGGCGCGTCTTCTTCCTCCTGCGGCGCCTCGGTCGCCTCGGGCAGCGCGAGGCGCAGCGCGTCGAAAAGATCGATCAGGCCCTCCCCATGCTCGGCGGAGAGCGGCACCGGATCGCCGAGTCCGAGCGCATAGGCCTCATAGAGACCGGCCTCGCCGGCGCGACCTTCGGCCTTATTGGCGGCGAGCACGACAGGCTTGCCGGCGCGGCGCACGAGGCTTGCGAAATATTTGTCGTCCGGCGTGACGCCGGCGCGCGCGTCGATCATGAAGAGGATGGCGTCGGCCTGGTCGATCGCCGCTTCCGTCTGCGCGCGCATTCTTCCTTCGAGCGTCGCCTGCGCGCCCTCTTCGAGGCCCGCAGTGTCGATCACCGTGAAGGTCAGATCGGCGAGATGCGCTTCGCCTTCGCGCCTGTCGCGCGTGACGCCCGGACGATCGTCGACGAGCGCCAGTTTCTTGCCGACGAGGCGATTGAACAGCGTCGACTTGCCGACATTGGGGCGGCCGATGATCGCGAGCGAAAAAGACATGGCCGCATCAGTTCCGATCGCGTCTTACTTGACCTGAGTGAGGCCTGGGTCGCCGCCGTTTTCGCCCTCGGCCGGTTCGATGATCGGCGTCACGGAAGTGACGGGGCCGGTCTTCTTGACGCCGCGCGCGGCGTGCAAGAGCCCCTGATAGGCGGCGGCGCGTTGGCGCATGGCGGCGGGGGCGTCGCGATCGTTTTGCAGCAGGGTGAAGTCGCGCTCGGCCTCGTCGTAGTCTTCATTGGCGAGCGCGTCGAGGCCGTTCCATTCCTGGGCGCTGAAGCGAAAAGGCCCGTTCTGCACCATCAGCGGACCGAGCTTGAGCATCGCCTTCTCGCGATCGCCGGTCGCGAGCGTCAGCAGGGCGCTGCGCAGTTTCGCGACCTCCTGCGTGAGTTTGTCGACGCGTTGATCTTCGCTGATGGCGTCGAAGGCCTCCATCGCCTTGGGCACGTCGGTCTTGGACAATTCTTCCGCGGCGCGCAGCCTGGCGAGCGTGGCGTAGCCTTTGGGCGCGTCCTTCGCGAGGGCTTCGAAGGCGGCCATGGCCTCGCGACCTTGCCCTGGTCGGAGAGCGCGACAGCGGCGACGTAGCGGGCGTTGGCGGCTTCGGCGGCTTTCGTGCGCGCCGGGAGTAATAGGTCCAGGCGCCGGTGGCGGCGACGATCAACGCCGCAACGACGAAGAGCGGCGTATGGTAGCGCGACCACAGCCGCTCAGTCTGTCGCGCTGAACCTCTTCGTCGACTTCTTGGAATATGTCGGACATGACCGCTCCCGAAACCCCCGCTTGCTTGGTCAGCAGCAGTGGGTGCGAGCGCCTTTATCCTCGGCTGTTCACACGCCTCCAGGAGGAGGCCAAGCGTCGCCCGGGCCGAGCTGTTCGCCGGCGAGGAGCGGCGCCACAACTCAGCTGGCGCGAGTTCTTAATCGAGCGAATGATTACATCCGCTCCGGAACGCGCGCCAGCAGCCGCTTCCTGATTGGCACGACAAATGCTCCAACCAGGCGTGGAGCGCAAAGCGCCGTGATCGAGGGATCGAAGCCGACAATGGCTTTCCGACCGCGGCGTCGCTTTTCGAACATTCTCCCGAACACGACTTCCGGGGGTTCGTTCACGCCAACCGCCTGCCGCGCTTCTCTCTCGCCTTCGCTGCAGCCTCCTTGATCCGTCCGCCAAGCGCACGCGAAGCGTGGTCGCCGCCTTTGCCGGGCCCATCGCAATCGACCGACAGCGTTCTTGATGCGTTCGAGAACGCGCGGCAATGTGAAAGTTGAAGATGACCTCTATCGAAAACAGCGCCTTCCAGCGCCTCGAAGCCGAAGGTCGGCTTCTGAACCCCTCGCTCAAGGCGCCGACGCATATCGCGGGTCGCTTCGGCTTTCGCGGCGAGATCGCCATCGCGCTCGATCCGCAGGTGAACCTCGGGGGAGTTTTCGCCTCCTCCGAAGGAGACGATCCCGCGCTGTCGTTTCTCGCGGGATTCTTTGACGAGCTTCTCGCAGCTCCCGGCGCTCGCCGAAACGATGGGCCCCAATCTCAAAGCCGGCGGAAAATACTTCATCTATGTCGGCGATCTCGATCGCGCCTCGCGCTATCAAATCAGCTTTGACGGCGTCAGTCTCTACGTGCTGCCGATCGACGACACCTCGGTCTACAACGAATTGATCGACTTCCTGTATCTCGACAAAACGAAGATGAAGAAATTCGACACCGCCGAAAAACTCGATGCGATCGCCAATGGCGCCGCGGAATACAGCGAGACCTTTGAAGCGATCAGCTATGAGGAAGGCTTGAAGCGGATTTGATCCTTGGAGCGCTTTCCGACCGAACGGACTCATTCGGTCGGAAAGGAATCGCTCCAAAATCAAAACGCTTAGAGCAAATTCTGATCGAAAAAGTCTATCAACTTTTTGCCGAATTCGCTTTAAGCGCCTCGCGCGGACGGGATTGACGCAAAGCCGCTAATCTGTGGAGGCTTTGCGACATTGCGCCGCCGAGCGCCGCTTCTTCGCGGCTTCCACCTTACATCCGCGCCGGCTCGAGGCCTCTGAAGATCGCGCAGCGCTTGAACGCCGCGAGATCGGCGGGCTGGTTCTTCTGCGCGCAGAATTTTGCGACCAGCTTGGCCAGGCCCTTGATGTCGCGCCCGTGGCTTGCGGGAACAGGTCGCGACGAGCTCGTCCATCTGCGCATCGTCGACGTCGAGCGCGAACTGCTCGGCCATCACGCCCCAGATGCGCCGGCGCGCCGCGGCGTCGGGCGGATGGAATTTGATCAGGGCGATGCAGCGCGAGACGATCGCCTCGTCGATGTCGTCGACGCGGTTCGTCGTCAGGAACAGCAGACCGTTGAAATATTCCAGCACGCGCAGGAACACGCCGACGACGGCGTTCATGGCGATATTGTCGTCGCGCCGCTTGATGTAGACGTCGGCCTCGTCGATCAGCATGACCGCGCCCCAGCGCTGCGCGCGGGTCAGCACTTCCTTCAACGCGGTTTCCATCGTGCGCGACATTGAGGCCAAGCTGACCGGAATGGACGCGATAGAGCGGCCGCCGGATGATTTCGGAATAGACTTCCGCGGTCAGGGTCTTGCCGACGCCGGGCGGCCCGGCGCAAAGCACCGTCGTGCCGCCCGACTTGCCCGCGACGATGTCGTCCATCAGCACGTCCATCTCGGCCGTGAGAATGTCGATGAGGTCGGTCTGCTCCTCCGGCAGAACGAGTTTGTGCTTGAGTTCGGGCTGATAGCGATAGGGCTGCATATCGTCGACATGCACCCAGACATAATGGTGCAGATCGAGATGGAACATCAGCATGTAGGGATGCACCGGCACCTGCGTGAAGAGGCCCTGGAGGCATCTGTTCGCGCAGCTCCGCGACCTCGTCCTCGGCGGCGAAACGGTCGCTCTTCCTGGCCTTGCGCAGGATATTGGCCGAGCATGTCGCCCGGCGCTTCGAGCGTCAGATTGCGCGATGTCAAAACCCCTTCGTCATTGACGAGGCGAGCTCCGCCGCCGCTTGTCGAAAGCACGACGACGTCCTTGCGCGCCCAGTCGGTGTCGCGATGCGTCGAATTGGGGTCTTCGGCGTGGAAGCCGAGGCCCTTGCCGGAAAATTGCGCGCCGTATCGCCCGCGCCACTCGAAATAGGTTTCGCTCGCCGCGTCGAAAGCCTCGATCAGCGCCGGCGTCTCCCGCAAAAAGCCCTTCGCCGCGAGAATTTCGCTGATCGTGCGCCCAGCGACGTCGCCGGCGGAGATGCGCAGCACGGACGCCTGCAGCGAGCCCTTCACATTGGCCTTCATCTCCACCAGAATCTTGCCCGCCTCGTCGTTGGAGGTCGGCACATAGTCGAATTGCGTCACGACGTAAGGCAGCGCCTTGGTGGAGACCGCCGCCGAAAACAGCCAACCGCGCAGCGGCTGTTCCATCATGTGCCGGATGAGCGCGGGCAGCGCCTCTTCGAGTTCGCCGGCTTCGAAGCGCCGTCCTCCCGAAGAGAGCGCGTTGCGCAAGGTCGCGAGTTGCGCCGCCTGCGTCTGCAGCGCAGGTCCCGACTGACGATAGAGGTCTTGCAGGAAGTCGAATTCCGCGGCGTCGAGGCGCCTGAGGTCGACCTCGACTTTTTCGCCAAAGCGCAGTTGCGCGGCGAGCGGCGCCTTTTGCGGAAAGCGCTCGATGAGCGCTTCGACATGCGGTCTGTCGATTTCGATCTTCAAGGCCGTTCTCGCAATGTCTCGGGGTAGGGCGGCAGCGTCAGCAATCGCGGGTCTTCGACCGCCGCGCCGATGGTGAAATGATAGACGTCCTGGAATTGCGTCGAGTTCGAGAGGCAGGCCGAGCAGCGCATGAATCTCGTCGTCGAAGAAACAGCCGATGCCCGTCCCGGCGAGGCCGCTGGCGGTCGCAAAGAGATAAAGCGCCTGACCTATGAGCCCCGCCTCCCAATGCAGCAGCCGATAGCCGAAAGGGCCTTCCGCCACGAGCGCGCGATCGAAATCGGCGATCATCGCGAGCGAAAAACAGCCCTTGCCGGCGATCGCCTGCAGGCATGAGCTTTTCGTCGCCGTGGGTTCGACGGCGCCTTCGCTGAGCCGGAGCAGCTCCAGGCCGTCGATCGTTACGGGCGCAAAGTCATGGTCCGGCGCCATCGCGGCGCGAAGGATCGAGGAAAGATCGGGGTCGCGCGACAAGAGATAGAGCCCGGGCGCGACGCCCTCGACGCGGTGCACGAAGAGCAAGAGCGCGAGGCGCGGCGGATAGGTGAAGGCGCTCAGCAGCGGTTCGGCGCCGGGAAGCGTCGCCTTCAGCGTCGCGACAAAGGCGCCGCGCGGCATCACCGCGCGCCCGTCCATGCGCTGAGCGCTGCGCCGGTTGCGGATGACGTTGCCGCTTTCGGGCGGCGCCTCGACCGGGAAGCTCGCCGCGCGCGTCGCAATCGGGGCGAGCGCGAGGCTCCTTGGCTTGCGGCAGAGATGCGCGGCGAGATCGACGATCGGCCAGCCGCCCGGGTCCTCGCTAAGGCGATTGGCGACGCCCTGGAACGTGCGCGGGATTTGCAGCAATGCGCTGAGGTCGAGCGCCGGCGGCGGCGCTTCGTCGAGCGCGATCCAGAGCAGCGCGTCGGGGTGTTCTTTTTCGCGTCGGAAACCGGCGTCGGCGCGGTCGAGGCCGAGCAGCGCCGCGATGTCGTCGTCGCCGGGCTCCGCCAGAAGATGCGCCCGCCAGCCGAGCGCCGCCGCCGCCGCCGCCGCCGCGCCCAACGCGTGCCCGGCGTCGAGCTGGCAGTAGCGGAAGGCGCGCTCGCCGTATTTCCAGCTCTCGCGCCAGAGCACGCCGCTCAAACCCAGCAGGAAGCCGCCCCGCGGCAAAGCGTCCGAGGCCGCACAGCGCGCGCGCTCCTCCAGCGCATGTTCCTGCGGGGCGTAGTGATAGAGCGCGGCGGCGTCAGCGAGGCCAGGAACCGCGCCGAGCAGCAGGTAAGTCTCGGTCGGGTGCAGATTGCCGGAGGAGGGATTGTTGCGCAGCGCCCAGGTCGCGCCCTCATAGTTTTTCCAGGCGCTGAGGCCGAAGGCGAGTTCGCAGAAGAGCCCGAGCGCGTCGCGATTGAGCGGCGCCGGCGTCGGCGCGCGCTGGGAGAAGGGCGGCGTCGGCGCGGCGGCGCGAAACGGCAGGTCAAAGAGCCGCGCGCCGATAAAGCGACGGAAGGGCGAGGGCTGCGACTCCCAATCGAGGAAGGACGGACCCTGCGCATAGCGCCCCGGGGAGTGTTTCGTGCGCTGATGGTAGTCGCCGATGTCCGTCGGCGCCTCTTGCAGGGCGATCATCGCGTTCCTTCAGAGCATGTCCAGAAAAAGTGCGAAGCGGTTTTCCGATGAGGACATGCTCTAAGCTCCTGATTTTGAGCGAGTCCTTTTCGATCGCGGGAGCCCACGCGATCGCAACGCGCTCCGCCGCGGCGCGGGGCATGGAATTTGAACGGGCGTTCGCCCATGGCGGTCTCTCCACTCTCGCAGCCGTCCATTCAAAATCCGCGCCGTTTATATGGCGCTTCGCAAACTGCCGGGATTTCTTCAGATTTCACCCGAAGCAACGTAACGAGGAGGCGCCGATTTGTCTGAAAGCTTTACGCTCGCGACAGTTTCACACCGGGCGTTTGGCGTTTTGGCGACAGTCGCTTTGCCCGGCCAGCCGGAGCGTCGCTTTACGCGCGACGAGGCGCGCGCCGTTTCGCGGGCGATCGTCGCCTCGGCGCAGGCGCCAAACGGCGAGCGACAGATCTACATGAGCCCGATCGCCTGCGACTGCGATTTCGACGGCTGCGCGCGGGAGCAAGGGCTCCTCGTGACGCTGGAGGACCAGCCCGACGCCGCGTTGTCTTGGCCGGAGGCTTTGGCGTTGGCGCGAGCCTTGGAGCGCTTTTCGTCCGAGGGGGAGGGCGTCTCAGAGTGAGACCGGCTGGCCGTCGGCGCACAAAAGCCTATAATCCGCTGACAATGGCGAAGGTCCGCCGCCGGCAAAAGGTTTTTAGTCGATGACCGAAGAACGTCCGAACCCGGAGAACAAACCGCCGCAATTCCGAGTGCCGCGAGAGCTCTATTTCCTCGTCGCCGGCGTTCTGGCTTTGTGGGTCTTCGTCACCTTCTTTTTTCGCAATCCTTACACGCAGGCGACGTCAGGCGATTACTACGACAGGCATCCTTACGACGAAACATCCGTGTGGGTGATCGTGCTGGTCATAATCCCGATGATCGGCCTTGCGGCCTTTCTGTCGTGGACGCGCCGACGTCGCGGGTGAGCGCGTTGAGCGAAACGCTGCTGCGCAGCGACGCCGGCGAGCAGCTTGCGGCGCTCGCCGCGGGGCGGATAAGCGCGCGCGAACTGCTCGCGGCCTGTGTCGCGCGCGCGGACGCGACGCAGGCTCGGCTCAACGCGGTGATCGCCCGGGATTTGGACCGCGCCTTCGCCGAGGCGCGGCGCATCGACGAGCGTCGCGCGCGCGGGGAGCCACTGGGCCCGCTGGCCGGCCTGCCGATGACCGTGAAGGATCATCTCGACGTCGAGGGTTTTCCCTCGTCCAACGGCGGCGACGCCAGCCTCTTGAAGCGCGACGTCAAGGACGCGGCGGTCGTCGCGAAAGTCCGCGCCGCCGGCGCGATCGTCTGGGGCCACAGCAATCTCCCGCCGGACGGCGGCGACGTTCAGACCTATAACGCGCTTTACGGGACGACCAATAACCCCTGGGATGTCGCCCGCACGCCCGGCGGATCGTCCGGCGGCGCGGCGGTCGCTATCGCGAGCGGCGTCACGGCGCTGGAAATCGGCTCCGACCTCGGCGGTTCGCTGCGCCATCCTGCGAATTTTTGCGGCGTGTTCTCGCATAAGCCGACCTATGGGCTGGTCTCCATGGCGGGCGCGACGCCGGCTCCGCAGCCGATTCTCGCAAACCTCGATATGGCGGTGCTCGGGCCGATGGCGCGCTCGACGCGCGATCTGCGGCTGCTGCTCTCGATCCTGACCGATGGCGAGGTTCCGGCGCAGGCGCCAGCCGCTGACTTGCGCCAGCTGAAGATCGCGCTTTGGCTGGAGGAGCCCGGCTTCACGCTCGATCCGCAGGTTAAGGCGCCGCTCGCGGGATTTGCGGAGCGGTTGGCGGCGACCGGCGCTCCGGTCGAGCCCGTCACGAGCCCCGCGCCAACCGACGCGATGATGTTCGCCTACACTATTTTGTTTTACGCAATTCTTGGCCGCAACCTGCCATGGCTGCAGCGAAGCCTCTATGAAGCGTCGCGCGGACCGGCCAAACTGCTGCTGGCTCTTGGCGCGAGACCGCTCTCGATGGCGAACGCCATTGTCGGCGTAACCGCGCGTCATCGCGAATGGCTGCTCGCGAACGAGACTTCGCGCGAAAATAAAGCAGGCGGTCGCCGAATTTTTCACGCGCTTCGATCTCATCGTCGCCCCGGTCGGACCGGTCGCCGCCTTCCCGCATGATCACAGTCTTCTGGAGCTGCGCCGCCTGCGGTGTTCCGACGGGCGGGTGATCTCCTATCGCGAGGTCCTGAGCTGGATCGCGCTTGCGACCATCGCCGGCCTTCCCGCGACCGTCATTCCGGCGGGGTTCACGGCGGGTGGCCTGCCGGTCGGCGTCCAGATCATCGGCCCGCAAGGCGGCGACGATTTCGTGCTCGCCGCCGCGCAGGCGATGGAAGCTGCGCTTGGCGGTTTTCGCCCGCCGCCGCCGTAACTAACGACGCGGTCCGTAACTAACGGACGCGGCTCGCCGCACGCAGCGCCGTCGAGGAATGCGGCAGCCGGCGCCCATGCAGATAGACGAAGGCTGGCGGAGTCATTGTCGCCAGCAGCGGCGCGTCCTGCTCGGCGACACGAAACGGCGCGAGACTGCGGGCGGCTTTGGCGCCGAGCGACTTCAAGGTCGCGCCGGGTCGGTCGATCACCGCGATGGGCGCCAGCGCCGCGATCTCGCGCCAATGCCGCCAGCGGTGGAAAGTCAGAAGATTGTCGGCGCCCATGATCCACACGAAATGCGTCGCGGGGCAGCGCAGCGTTATGTAACGCAGCGTGTCGTAGGTGAAGCGCGTGCGGATCTCCGCCTCGAAGCCCGTGACGACGATGCGCGGATGCGCGGCAAATTTGCGGCAGGCGGAAAGGCGCGCGTCGAGCGAGGCGCGGCCGTTCATGTCTTTGAGCGGATTCCCCGGCGTCACGAGCCACCACAGCCGATCGAGTTTTAGGCGCCGCAGCGCGACGCGCGAGACAAGAAGATGCCCCTCGTGCGGCGGATCGAAAGAGCCGCCGAAGAGGCCGATGCGCATGCCCGGCGCGTGCAGCGGAAGGCGGGCGAGGGGGGGAGCGGACACTTCCGATGCAGACTTTATGGCGCGGGCGTCGCGGCGACAGGTTCAGGCCGCTTGGCGCACAAGCGTATTCGCGATCTCCTCAACCGGCTTCTCTCCGGCGTTGAAAATCGCCAAGTCGCCGATTGTGTTCGGGAACTCGCGATCGCCTTCGCCGCGCGCGACGACGAAGACCTTTTTCCCGAGAGCCTTCGCCGCGCCGGCTTCGAAGATGGCGTTGTTGGCGCCCTTCGCGCCTTCGCGAGGCAACACCAATATAGCGGCGTACGAACTGTCCAAAGCTTCACGAAGCGCGCTCTCCCAGTTGACGCCGAGCTCCCATGCCGCTTCATCGCGCCAGACGCTTCCGCCCATTTTCTCGATCTCTGTCGCGAGCGAGGCCGCATAATCGCGGTCAGCGAGACTGTAAGCCATGAAGAACTTCATCCCTAGCTCCGCCTGCCTGTTCGTTCCGCTAATTCGGCAGGATAAGCATCGAATTCATCCAGGGCAATGACGTTCGTCGGCGCGAGACAGGCCATTCCACCATGTTCCTCGTCGACGTCCTTGACGGCTAGCCCATAGAGGACGCCGACATATCGCTTTCGTTGGACCCAGCCAGCCATGTGGGATGAAGACTGAATAGATCAACCTCGCGTCTCCGTCACGGCCGCAACTGCCCGGCGCCATGCACGCGATATTTGAACGAGGTGAGTTGTTCGACGCCGACAGGTCCCCGCGCGTGCATCTTGCCGGTGGCGATGCCGATCTCGCCGCCAAAGCCGAACTCGCCGCCGTCGGCGAATTGAGTCGACGCGTTATGCACGACGATCGCCGAGTCGACTTCTTTCAAGAAACGCGCGGCCGCCGCCTCGTCCTGCGTCACGATGCAGTCGGTGTGGTGCGAACCGTGTCGCGCGATATGCGCCATCGCGCCCTCCAGCCCGTCGACGACGCGCGCGGCGATGATCGCGTCGAGATATTCCGTGTCCCAATCTTCGGGCGTCGCCGGCGTCACGCGCGGATCGACGGCTTGCGTCGGAGCGTCGCCGCGCACCGCGCAGCCGGCGTCGAGCAGCATCGTCACTAACGGCGCAAGATGCGTCGTCGCGCAGCTGCGATCGACCAGCAGCGTCTCGGCGGCGCCGCAAATGCCGGTGCGGCGCATCTTGGCGTTGAGCACGATCGTCTTCGCCATGCCGAGATCGGCGCCGGCGTCGACATAGACATGCACGATGCCTTCAAGATGCGCGAACACCGGCACGCGCGCCTCATGCTGCACGCGCGCGACGAGGCTCCTGCCGCCGCGCGGCACGATCACGTCAATGGCGCCGTCAAGCCCCGCCAGCATATGGCCGACCGCGTCGCGGTCGCGCACCGGCACGAGGGCGATCGCCTGCGGCGGCAGGCCGGCTTCTTCAAGCCCGGCGACAAGCGCGCGGTGAATCGCGGCGGAGCTGCGCAGACTGTCCGAGCCGCCGCGCAGGATCACGGCGTTGCCGGCCTTGAGGCACAGCGCGCCGGCGTCAGCGGTCACATTCGGACGACTCTCATAGATGACGCCGACGACGCCGAGCGGCGTCGCGACGCGCTCGATGAGGAGGCCGTTAGGCCGTTCGTAACGAGCCAGCACGCGGCCGACGGGATCGGGAAGCTCGGCGATCTGCTCCAAACCTTTCGCCATCGCCTCGATGCGGGCGGCGGTGAGCGTCAGCCGGTCGATCGCCGCGCTCGCGCCGCCGTTGGCCTTGGCGTCGCTAACGTCACGCGCATTGGCGGCGAGGATCGCGTCGCTCGCAGTGCGGATTTCGCGCGCTCCGGCGCGCAAAGCGCAATCCTTGGTCTCGCCGGAAGCGAGCGCGACCGCGCGGGCGGCCTCTCGCGCCGCGGCGCCGATGTCGGCCATGAGGGCTGCTGTGTCGCTGGCGGCGGGCGCGGCGAGTGGATGCGAGGCGTGCATGTCAAACTTCTGTTTGCGGCGAGTCCTTTCTGCCTAGCACAGCGAAGCGCGCGACTGAAGAGCGGCGACTGTTCCTCACACCGGCTTGCCCCGTTTCTCCCAGACCAGCGCGAGCGCCTCCAGCCCGTCGCGGAAGGACGCCGCGACGAGCCGCGCCGCGCGTTCGCAGTCGCGGCCCTTGCCGCCGGTCGGGACGCTTTCGCGGTTCTTGCCTGCCGCCATCTTGTCGAGGCGCGCGATCTCGCGAAAGGAGAGGCTCTCGCCGATGACGCGCGCAATGACGCGGGCGCCGTCCGCGCCGATTTCCCGCGCCATGGCCTCTTTGAGGCGCGCCGCGGACCGCGCGGCATCGATGCGCGCGACCAGCGTCTGCTGCAGCGCATGCGGCGAGAGCGCGGCGCGATTGGGCTCGCCGAACTCTTTTTGGCTGCGTCGTCCGCTCGCCGCCTCCAGCAGCCGGTCGACATAGCGTCCGGCGGCATAGGCGGCGCCGCTGAGGCGACCGCGCTGGTGCTCATATTCGAGAAGATCGATCCGCGCATTGATGGCGACGCGCTGCCTCCGCTGGCGGGCAGGCGCCGCGTTTCTTCGCTCGCCCGGCCCGGGCTTGGCGTAGGGGTCGGCTTCATGGCCATGCACGATCTCTATTTTGCCGCCGGCGCGCAGGCCCTCGCGCGGCAGCTCCGGGCCGGCGGCGCCGCTGACGGCGCCATAGCGTCCCAAAAGCCGCGCCGTCTTTTGTCGTGCATGCTGGTCCGGTCTGGGCTGACGCTTGCTCATTGTCGCGGCTCCTTCGGGTAGGGGAGGGTCAAAAAAAGCGGCCGATCTCTCCTGAGAGACCGGCCGCAGTCGCCGCGCGGGTCTCGGCGGGGAGGAGGCGCCGTCGCGCGGAACCGAATTCAAAATGGCTTGGACCTCCAAGATGGCTCGGACCTCCAAGGCTCCGCCTCAGTATGATGTTTATAAATCTCTTGTCAAGAGTATTTAAATCACTATCGCTGCGGCTCCAAAAATTTTAAAATCGCGCACATGGAAATTTCGCGCGAACACATCCTGGAACGACTGGGCGAGCGCATCGCCGAGCTCAAAATCAGCGAGAATGAGGCGTCGACGCGCGCCGGTCTCGAGCGCACCTTTTTGAGTCAGTTGCGGCGCGCTCCGACGCGGTGGCCGCGCGTCGACAATCTCCAGCGCATTTGCGACGCGCTCGGCCTGCGCATGTATTGGGTGACCACCGGCCTTGGGCCGCGACTCATTGACGAGCGCGATTTTAGCGCCGACGTCGCCAATGTGCCGATCGTGTCGTGGGACGTGCCGGTCGTCTCCTGGGTCGCGGCGACCGGCTTCGCCGAGGCCTCGCCGGTCGAACGCGAAGCCGAACTCGAACACGTGCTCGCGCCCGGCCTGCCGCATGGCGACTACATCGCGCTGCGCGTCGTCGGAGATTCGATGAACCTCGTCGCGCCGGAGAACTCGATCATCGTCGTCGATCGCGCCGACACGACGCCGCGGCCGCGCGGTTTCTATGTCTTCAGCTCGCCGGATCGGTCGGAGGCGACCTTCAAGCGCTGGATGAGCCGCCCCGACCGGCTCGAACCCTATTCGACCAATCCCGCGCATGAGGCGATCTATCTCGACACGCCGCCGACGGTGATCGGCCGCGTGCGCAAGGTCATGCTGGACCTGTAAGGTGCGAATCAGCTGGCGCGCTGCGAGGGATTTGAATTGCGCAGGGACGCGTTGCGAAAAATTTTCTGATGTTAAAAAACATCATTGGCCTTGACGAAGTTTAAAAACATCATATCCTCGCCCGGTCACATCTGCACCGGGACCAACGAATGAGTATGAGTCGTTTTTCAACTCCCAAGCCGCCGCGCCCCCATCCCGAGCCTGGTCGCAACTTGGCTGATCCCGTCCGAACGGAAAGCGCTTCTCGTGGAGCGCTGACATGAAGCGCAGCCTTTGCGCCTATCTCTCGCGTCTCGACGCGCATCTCGCCACGGTCCCGACGGCGCGCCAGCGCATCCGCCTCATCGACGACGAGCGCCACCGCGTCGATCTCCTGGAGCGAGCGCTCGCCGATTGGGCCGCGGCGACGCGTTGCGCGACCGAGCCGCCGACGCGCTTCTCAGCCTTCGACCTCGCGGTGCTGCACGGCGAATTGTCGCTGCGCCTGGAGGACGCGCGCGACGCGGTCGTCGATGAGAACCGTCCTCAAGCCGATCAATGCGCCCGCGGCGTGAGTTCGTAGATCGCGGTGACGTTCGAGGTCGAGGCCGGCAACGCGCCATAGGGGTTGGTGATCGACGCGTTGACGGCCAAGAGCTTGCAATCGGCGTCGAAGGCTTTGACCAGCGTGGCGCATTCGGCTTTGGCGCTCTCATAAAGTTTGAGCCGCGCGTTTTCGGCCAACGCGCGCTGCTCTTCCGCGGGCATGTTGCCGCCGATCGGCGTCGTCGACTGCAGCGAGACCTGCACGCGAATGACGCCTGCGGGCTGCGGCGGCAGCGCATTCGCCAGCGGCGTCATGACCTGCGCGCACACAGGGGCCGCATAAAGCGAAGCGAAGAAAATCGCCGTCAATGCGGATTTGAAAGACATTGTCAAACCTCCTCCACGCGGAACGCCGCGAGATTAGAGTCTCTCTTCAAGCTTTAGTCAACGCGCGTTCGCAATCACCGTCGCGCCCGGCGCAAGCCGCCGCGTCGCTTCGTCGACGCTATGGAACAAACGCTCGCGCGTCAGTTCGTCCATGATGCCGAAGCGCGAAAGCGCCTCCTGGGCGCGCACGGATTCCAGCCGCACGATTGCGAAGTCCACGCCCTTCGCCCGGCAATCGGCGATCAGCCCGCGCAACACGCGGGCGGCGGTGAAGTCGATCTCGACGATGCTGCTCGCCTCCAGCACGACGAGTTTGAGCCCAGCGCCGGCTCCGGCGATGGCGGCGCGAAAATCATGGTCGAAATCATAGGCGTTGAGGAAGGACAGCGGCGCCTGGAAGGCGACGACGAGCACGCCTTCGAGCTTTTCGCCGGAAGCCGCGGCGCCGATCGGCCACCACACGCTCGTTCCGGAAAGGCGCTGATAGTCGACGAGATGCGTGCGCGTCGTGGTGTAGACGCCATGCATCAGCGACAGCAGGATCGCCAGCGCGACGCCGGTCTGCACCGGCAATGCGACTACGGCGAGCATGGTGACGACGACGAGCGCGAACTCCGCCCGGGTTTTGGACAAGATGTCGAACATCTCGCGGGTTCGGAAAATGCGGCCGGCGACGAAGAGCAGCACGCCGGCGAGCGCCGAAGTCGGCACGAGACTCAGCAGCTTCGCCCCATAGATCGCGACGGCGAGCACGACGGCGGCGGCGACAAGGCCCGACATCTGCGTGCGCCCGCCGGTCTCCGCGACGATCGCCGTGCGCGGCGGGCTGGCGTTGACCGGAAAGGCGCCGATCAATCCGGCCAAGGCGCTGCCGGCGCCGACGCCGATGAAGTCGCGGTTCACATCGGCCGCGGCGCCGGGCGCATCGGGGAAAGAGCGCGATACGGCGGCGGTCTGCACCATGACCACGATGGCGATGACCGCCGAAAGGCCGAGCACATGCATGAGGTCCGGCAGCGACGCGCGCGGCGCGCCGATATGCGGCGCCGCGAACCTGAAGCCTTCGATCGTGGCGACGCCATGCGCGGCGAGATCGAAGCGATCCGCAACGAAAGCCGCGAGCGCGAGAGCGAGGAGCGCGCCGGGAATGCGCGGACTGATGCTTTCGCAGAGCGAGATGGCGCCAAGGCAGCTCAATCCGATCGCGAGCGTGTAGAGATTGGCCGCTTCGATATGCGACCCGAGCGTCGCGATGCGTTCGAAAACGTCGCCGGAGCCCGCGGCGAGACCCAAAAGCGCCGGCGCTTGCGACAGCGCGATATGGATGGAGACGCCGGCGAGAAACCCGGTCATGACCGGAATCGAGAGCAGATCGGCGATCCAGCCGGCGCGCAGCGTTCCCGCGAGGATCAAAAGCGCGCCGACGAGCAGCGCCAGCAGAGCGCTCAGCTCGAAATAGGGTTGCGTGCCCGTCGCCGCGAGCAGCGCGAGCGCGCCGGCGAAAATCGGCGCGATCGTCGAATCGGCGCCCGCCGAGAGGAAACGGCTGCCCCCGAACAGCGCGAAGGCCAGCGAGCCGGCAAGAAAGGCGAAAAAGCCGACATGCGGCGGAAAGCCGGCTAGTCGCGCGGTCGCCATCTGCTCGGGAATGGCGATGGCCGCGAGCGTCAGTCCCGCGACGAGGTCGAAGCGCAAAGCGAAAAACCGTGCGCCCTGGAAAGATCGCAGAATCGGCCATCGGGCTTTGGCGGCGCAGTCGGTAGTCATTGGCCTCGGGAACCGATCGAAGGTGACGGCGAGCTTGCCTAGTTCTAAAGCAGTTTGCCCGGATTCAATATGCCCTTGGGATCGAGCGCGGCCTTGATCGCGCGCATCGCCGCGAGCGCGGTCGGGTCCTTCGTGCGTGCGAGCAGCTCGCGCTTGAGCTGTCCGACGCCATGTTCGGCCGAGATCGAGCCGCCGAATCTCGCGACGACGCCATGCACGACCTCATTGACCTCGCCCCAGCGCGCGAGAAATTCCGCGCGATCGGCGCCGATCGGCTGCGAGACGTTGAAGTGGATATTGCCGTCGCCCATGTGCCCGAAAGGCGTAGGGCGCGCCCGAGGCATCAGCTGCAGCACGGCGCGGCTCGCTTCCGCGATGAAGGCGGGGACGTCGCCGAGCGGGACGCTGACGTCGTGCTTGATCGAGCCGCCTTCGCGTTTTTGCGCCTCGGGTATGGCTTCGCGCAGTCGCCAGAAGTCGTGACGCTGCGCCAGCGAGGCGGCGACGGCGACGTCTTCGCAGAGGCCTTGCGCATGGGCGCGCTCCAGCAGCGCGATGGCGGCGTCCTCAAAACCCTCAGCGCGCGACGACGCGAGATCGATCAGCGCATACCAGGGATGGGGCGAGGAGAGCGGGTCGCGCGGCGCCAAGCCGTGCCGCAACACAAAGTCGATCGCAATGCGCGGCATGAGTTCGAAGGCTTCGACGCCTGTACCTACGCCCGACTTCAGGAGGTCCAGCAAACGCAGCGCGCTTTGTGGATTTCTCGAGGCCGAGGAGGGCGCAAACCCTGATAACCGGCTCACGGAAAAGCTTGAGAGAGGCGGCGGTTATTATGCCTAAAGTTCCCTCCGAGCCGATCAGGAGGTGACGCAGATCGTACCCCGTATTGTCCTTGCGCAGTTTGGACAGTCCGGAGAATATGCTGCCGTCCGCTAGCACCGCCTCGACCCCAAGCACGAGGTCGCGCGCGGCCCCATAGGCGATGACGTGAACGCCGCCGGCGTTGGTGGCGAGATTCCCGCCAACCGTGCAAGAACCTTCCGACGCCATGGAAAGAGGGAAGTAACGCGAATTCGCTTTCGCAAAATGCTGAGCCTGCGCAAGCGTCACTCCTGCCTCCACGAACATCGTGTCGGCTTTAAGGTCGATGTCTCGAATTTTATTCAGTTTTTGCAGAGATACAACGATCTCACGGCGATCCCTTGAAGGCGTTTGCCCCCCGACCAGACCCGTATTGCCGCCTTGCGGCACGATTCCGACGCCAAGTTCACTGCACAAGGCGACGATCTGGGACGTCTCCCACGTCGAGTTAGGCTTTACGACAGCGAGCGCCTGACCGGAAAAGAGCCCTCTTGGCTCCTTCAAGTAGGGATTTTGATCCGTCGGATCGGCGATGACGTCGACTTCACCCACGATCGCCGCGAGGCGGGCAACCAGATCCATCGCGTCCTTTCGCCAACGACGCCCTTCCTACTCGCGTCGCTCAATCGTGGCGACGAACTCGGGGCTTACGGCGGCGAGCATAAGCATACACCCGGGAAGCGCGCGCGGCGGGCGCGCTTGCGAGGACGATACTGCACAATGCCGCGGCTAGAAGCGCATTCATCATGGACCATCTCCTTCCAGATTTGCGGGAGGATCAATCCCCCCATCCACGCTGGACTGTCACGCAAATGCTATGCCGCTTTTTTTCGTGCGGCAAGCGAAATCGGGGTAGTTGTTCACAGCGACGGTTGTTTGTCGCCTTGGTGTCACATCGTCGTCACACCTTCTTACTCCCAACTTAAGTGGGAGCCGACATGTTCGGCGTCGATGCGAAAAAACCCCAAGCTCTTCGCGGGATGCTAAATTTTGGCGAGAGAGCCCCTATTCTCTTTAAAAAGTCGCATGACGCGATAATTTGCGGCGCCGCGTGCGGGAGGGCTCGCCGCGCCCCGAATCGGAGCCGAGGATGATTTTCGCCCGCCGCCCGCTGCTCGCCGGCAATTGGAAAATGCACGGAACGCGTGCGAACCTAGGGCGGATCGAGCTCGTGGCCAGAGGCTATGATGCGGGCTTGCGCGAAAAAATCGACATGCTGCTTTGCCTGCCGGCGACGCTGATTGCTTTGGCGGCGCCGGTGGCGTCGGGCGGTCTCGCGCTCGGCGGGCAGGACTGCCACAGCAAACAGGAGGGCGCGCATACCGGCGACATCTCCGCGGCCATGCTGGCCGACGCCGGCGCGTCCTTCGTGATCGTCGGTCACAGCGAGCGGCGCGCCGACCACGGCGAGACTGATTCGGTCATTCGCGCCAAGGCGTCGGCGGCGCTGCAGGCTGGGCTGACGCCCATCGTCTGCGTCGGCGAAACGCGCGCGGAGCGCGATCCGGCCCGCCGAGGATGTGGTGGAGCGCAGATCGCCGGCAGCGTTCCTAACGACGCGCCGGCGGGCGGGCTCGTTCTGGCCTATGAGCCTGTCTGGGCGATCGGCACGGCCTGACGCCGACCTCGCAGGACGTGGCGAAAATGCATGCTTTTGCGCGCGCGCAATTGGAGGAACTGCTCGGGGCCGGGCGTGGAGAGGCGACGCGCATCCTCTACGGCGGCTCGGTGAAGCCCGCCAATGCGCGCGAACTCCTGCGCATCGCGAATGTCGACGGCGCGCTGGTCGGCGGCGCTAGCCTCGTGGCCAGCGATTTTCTCGCCATCGCAGAGGCTTATCGGGATTAGAGAAAAGCCTCCAACGCCTTCAACGTCGCCTCCGGCGCCTCCTCCGCGAGATAATGGCCGCAGTCGAGGGCTTCGCCGCGCGGGTCTTCGACATAATCGCGCCATAGATCGAGCATCGCCGGCTCTTGCGGGAAATGCGCGGCGCTCCAGAGCAGCAGCGTCGGGCGCCGATTTTCTTCCTCGCCGCCTTGTCGGCCAGCATCTGCGCCTTGTCGACGCTTTCGCCGGCGCGAAAATCCTCGCAAAATGCATGGATTCGCGCAGGATCGTTGAACGCCGCGCGGTAGGCGTCGAGCGCCGCCAGTTCGAAGGCGTCCAGCGTCTTGTCTTTGGTTCCGCTCTTCAGCGCATCGAGCAGGAAGCCTTCGGGATCGAGCGCGATCAGATTTTCCGGGCGCGGGGCCTCGAAGCTCAGGAATTTGGCGCGCCCGACGCGCTGCAGATTGGCGTCGCCGAAGCCCTCGTCCAGCGGCGCGACGTCGAGCAGCGCCAGCTTCGACACGCGGCCCGGATGGTCGAGCGCCAGCCGCAAGCCGACGCGCGCGCCGCGGTCATGGCCGACGAGCGCGAATTGCACATGGCCCAAACTCTCCATAACCGTCACGACGTCGGCGGCCATGGCGCGCTTCGTGTAAGCCGCGCCGCCGTCGCTGTCCGGCGCGGCGGACCAGCCGTAGCCGCGCAGGTCCATCGCGACGACGCTGAAGCGTTCGGCGAGACGCGGGGCGATTTTGCGCCAGGCGACATGGGTTTCGCCAAATCCGTGCAGCAGCAGGACGGAAGGGCCCGAACCCCGCGAGCGGGCGAAAATCCTGCCGGCCTCGGCGTCGATCCAATGGGCTTTGAAACCGGGAAGAAGATCGACGGGGTCGGACATTTGGACCTTTCGCTGCGTGAGGCGCGCTTGGCGCGGATAGCGCCTTCGCGGGCAAAGGGTCAAGCGCGCGCTTCGCGCCTGCGAAATGCTTGTTGACCCTCAAGGCCGGGAGGGTTATCGGAGCGAGGCCGGCCCAAACCGGCGTGGAGGAGCCTTCCGACAGGCTCTTTCGCCGGTTCGCCCGCCTCATTGAACGTGAGCCGGTCGCGCCGATATTGTCGTTTGGCGAGCGCGTAGCTCAGTCGGTAGAGCATCTGACTTTTAATCAGGGGGTCCCGGGTTCGAGCCCCGGCGCGCTCACCACCTCAACCTAAAACGTCAGCGCCGCGCGGCTCCGCGCTGTTGTTCGCGCTGCTAACGCATGTTTTACTCACGTCTGGTCACATGCGGTCGCCAAGGAGGCCCGCCATGTTTCAAATCGCGCCGCATCGCGCGCATCCGGTCGCCGCGCTGATCGGCTTGCTCATTTTCCTTGGGGTCTATTTCCTTCCGGCCATCGTGGCGCAGCGCCGCGGGCATTTGTCCGCGGGCTGATCCTCGTCATCGACCTCTTTTCTGGGGTGGACGGTGCTCGGCTGGGTGCTGGCGCTCGCCTGGGCGTTCAGCGGCAATACGCGCGGCAATCGCCAGACCGTGTGAGCCCTTCGAGCATGCTCTCTTCCAAAAACCGCTTCGCACTTTTTGGGAACATGCTCTAGCCTCAATGCAGCGTGAACTCGCCGTCGACGAGCGCGAAATCCGCCGGCTTGATCAGCGCCGAATGCGCGACCGTCACCGAATGCAGCGGGCCGTCGAGGCTCGTGCGCCAAAACTCCAGGAATTTGTGCAGTTCGGGAAACTCCGGGTGGAGATCATATTCCTGCCAGACGTAAGACTGAATGATGTGCCGATGGTCAGGCAGGCGATAGAGAATATTTGCCGTGGTGAGGCCGTAGCCCTGCATCTGCAAACGGAATGCGTTCGACGCCATCTTGAGCTCTCCGTTCAATTGTAGAATTTCCCCGCTCTTGCATATTTTACGCGGATCAAGCCGCAGAGCAAGCAAGGGAGAGGCCAAATCGACTTAAAAACAATGTGCTAGCAGCACTGTTGGCAGAGCGCTAAGATGCGTCGATTACCTAAGGAACGTTCAATTCCGGCGCCGGGTTTTTCGTTAAGGGCGGGGGCGAAGGCGAAAAGGCGATGGAAATGTTGAAGCGCGTCTTCATGCCCTCTCTTGCAGCGCTTGCTCTGCTGCAGGGCGCGGCTCTGGCCGACACCAAGGCCGACACTCCGACCATGCAGAATTTGCCGCAGGAGATTCAGCAGAAGCTTAAATCGCAGGGATTCACCGACATCAGCGTCGTTCCCGACTCAATACTTCGTAAGCGCCAAGGACAAGCAGGGCGATCCTGTCACCATGTTGATCAGCCCGAACTCGCTGACGATGTTCACCGTGACCGGCGGGCAGCAGAACCCCAACAAGAAGCAGTGATATTCCTGCATCCGCGGCGGCGGAGCCGACGCCGCGGACCGCCCCGGGTAAAAATTCACGCGATCCCGCCTTTCTTTCTCCTGGTGTGTTTTTTGCTTATAAGATAGGCGCTCTGAAAAAATTCCGCGCTGGCGCAACTCGCCGGCGTCTGTGCTAAAATCTCATTGGGAGCAGCCGTTTGCAGCGCTTTGCAATCTTCGACGAGATGGCCGGCGTCGACGGCGGGACGCGCGTGCAATATGCGAGAATGGCCGAATGGCTGGCGCGGACGCCCCACGAATATCTCGCCTCGCGCCGCGCGCAGGCCGAACTTCTGTTCAGGCGCATCGGCATCACCTTCGCCGTCTATGGCGCGCAAGAGGCGACGGAGACGGCTCATTCCCTTCGACATTCTGCCGCGCATCCTCGCGCCAATGAATGGACGCGTGCTCGAAAAGGGGCTGATCCAGCGCGTGCAAGGCGCTCAACATGTTTCTTCACCGACATCTATGGCGCGCAGCGAAATCCTCAGGCGCGGATCGTGCCCGCGGACCTGGTCTTTCGCAATCCGGGCTACCGGCCCGAAATGGCGGGCCGCCGCGCGCCGCACGACATTTGGGTGCATATCGCCGGCATCGACATCGTCCGCATCGACGACCGAGGACTTCTACGTCTTGGAGGACAATGCGCGCACGCCGTCCGGCGTCTCCTACATGCTGGAGAACCGCGAGGTCATGCTGCGGCTGCTGCCCGATCTGTTCGCCGCTACCAGCGTCGCGCCGGTCGAAAACTATCCCGACGAGCTTGCTCGCGACGCTGCGCTCCGTCGCGCCGCCCGGCGCCAGTCCGATCCGAACGATCGTGCTGCTGACGCCCGGCCAATATAATTCGGCCTATTACGAACATTCCTTCCTCGCCGACAAGCTCGGCGTCGAACTCGTCGAAGGCCGCGACCTCTTCGTGCGCGACGACATCGTCTATATGCGCACGACCGAAGGGCCGCAGTCGCGTCGACGTCATCTATCGCCGCATCGACGACGACTTCCTCGATCCGCTCGCCTTCCGCCCCGACTCCGCGCTCGGCGTCGCCGGCCTCATGGGCGCCTATAATGCGGGCAATGTGACGCTGGCCAATGCAGTCGGCACCGGCGTCGCCGACGACAAGGCGATCTACACCTACATGCCGGAGATCATCCGCTTCTATCTTGGCGAAGAGCCGATCCTGAAAAATGTGCCGACCTGGCGCTGCCGCGAGCCCGAGGCGCTGTCTTATGTTCTCGACCATCTCGGCGAACTGGTGGTGAAGGAGGTCAACGGCTCCGGCGGCTACGGCATGCTGGTCGGTCCGCATGCGACCAAGGCGCAGATCGAGGACTTCCGCCAAAAGCTGTCGCAGCGACCCGGACAATTTCATCGCCCAGCCGACGCTCGCGCTGTCGACCTGCCCGACCTCGTTCGACGCAAGGCATCGCGCCGCGCCATGTCGATCTGCGGCCTTTCGTGCTGTCGGGCGCGACGGCATCCGCGTCGTGCCCGGCGGCCTCACCCGCGTGGCGCTGAAGGAAGGCTCGCTCGTCGTCAATTCCAGCCAGGGCGGCGGCACCAAGGACACCTGGGTCGTCGACGATATGTCCGCTGTCGCCGCATTAACGAACTCGGCACGTCTTCGCATTTCCGCTCGATCGAGCCCGATCAGCATGCTCTCTCGCACCGCCGACAATCTCTACTGGCTCGCCCGCTATATGGAGCGCGCCGATTATCTGGCGCGCATGATCGAGGCCTCGCGCCGGCTGGCGGCCTTGCCCAAGGCCTACGTGCGGCACAGGAGAACGAATGGGAGAGCGTGCTGCTCGCCTCGGCGCCGCCGAGGCCTTCGCCGCCTCGGGACGCAAGCTCGACGAAGCCAATGTCGTCGAATTCCTCGCCTTCGCCGCCCGACAATCCGTCGCTCGATCCGCAATTGCGTCGAGCTTGCGCGCGTCAATGCGCGCGCGGTGCGCACGGCGCTCACCGTCGACATGTGGGACGCGATCAACGGCGGCTATATCGAGATGCAGACGATGGAGCGTGCGCGCGACGTCCGCTCCGGCGAGGAGCTCGGCCGCTTCCTCGATTGCGTCAAGCAAATGTCGCTCGTTTACGACGGCTCGGCCTATCGGACGATGCTGCGCAACGACGCCTATTGCTTCTCGCGGTCGGGCTTTTTATCGAGCGCGCCGACAACACGGCGCGGCTGCTCGATGTCAAATATCAGCTGCTGCTGCCTGAAAAGGAGGTGGTCGGCGGCTCGCTCGACTATTTCCAATGGACCGCGATCCTGCGCGCGGTCTCGGCGCACACGGCCTATCACTGGGTCTATCGTCAGAGCATTCAAGCCCTGGCTCATCGCCGATCTTTTGATCCTGCGCCCGGAAATGCCGCGCTCGCTGATCTCCTGCTACGAGAACATGGTCCGCTATCTCGATCGCCTCGCCAACACGCATGGCCGGCAGGGCCCGGCGCAGCGTCATGCGCGCGCGGTCTATGGCAAGTTGGAACAGTCCTCGATCGACACTCTATTCCAAGGTGGCCTGCATGAGTTCGTCGGCGCCTTCATCGCCGACAATACGCAACTTGGAACCCTCCTCTCCGAACAATACATGTTCTAACCGGCCTTTAGTCTCATGCTGCTGCGCATACGCCACGAGATTGGTTACAGCTACCCGGAACCCGCCCGAGCCGCGACGCGGCGCCTGCTGCTGACGCCGCGAAGCTGCGCGGCGCAGCAGGTCTTCAACTGGCGCATCGAGATCGGCGACGACTGCCGTCTCTATCGCGGCGAAGACGCCTTCGGCAATATCGAGCATAGATTTTCGCTCGAGGGTCCTTTCGACGTCATGACCATCGTCGCCAAGGGCGAAGTGGAGACTTTCGACGTCGCCGGGGTCACGAGCGGCGCGGTGGAGCGCTTTCCCCCTGAGTTGTATCTGCGCGACACGCCGCTGACGCTCGCCGACGAGAAACTCAACGCTTTCGCGCAAGACGCCGCGGGAACCGCGTCCGACGCGCTGGGCCGCCTGCATGCGACGATGGCTGCGCTGCATGCCGCGATGCGGCTTGAAGACGACGCGACGGATGCGCTTCGCCCCGCCGCCGACGCTTTCGCGGCCCGCGCCGGAGATGCGAAGGATTTCGCGCAGGTCTTCATCGCCTGCGCGCGCGCGCTAGGGGTTCCGGCCCGCTACGTCAGCGGCTATCTCTATGACCAGGATCGCGACGCGGTCGCGCTGCACGGCTGGGCCGAGGCCTATGTCGAAAGCCTGAGCTGGGTCGGCTTCGACGCCAGCCGCAAAATCTGTCCCGACGCCGGCTATGTGCGTCTCGCGGCCGCGCTCGACAGCATGGGCGCGGCGCCGATCCGCGGCGCGCAGAGCGGCGGCGGACAGGAAGGCGTCAACGCGCGGCTCGAACTGATCGCCGCGCGTTCGCAGTCGCAGTCGCAGGGTTAAATTAGGACAAGCTCAATTTTGATTCAGCTTTAAGCCGCCCGCTGCTTTAAGCCACCCGCTGCTCGCCGCCGCCAATCGAAGCCGCCGCGCCTTCGCGGGCGAGAATGGCGCGCAGCGGCGCGTAGGCGATCGCGCAGTTCTCGTAGAAATATTCGCAACTCTGATCCTGCCCGAGGCGAGCGAAGACATCAGGCCACACATTGCTTCGCGTCCAGCGGCGAAAGCGCGTGTAGACGGTATACCATTTGCCAAAATGCTCGGGCAGGCCGCGCCAGGGCGTATTGGTGCGGGCGATCCAGAGCACCGCCTCGACGAAAAGACGGTTGTCGCGCCCTCTGCAACCGGGATCGCCTTCCTTGCCGGGCAGAATGGAGGAAATCAGAGCCCAGCGATCGTCGGTGAGATAAAAATCTTCCAAGGTAAGCTCCCATGCCGCGCGCGACATCGCTTTCGCCGCGCTGGAAGGCGCGCCGTCAAGTCGTGGTCGTCGCGTTTTGAACACGTTGAGGTTGTGTATCGGCCTAAAATCAACCTAACTCAGGTTGTGAAAACAATCAATACAACCTGCAGCTGGGTTGACAAATTTTTTGCGGCGGTAGGAGGCGAGATCGCTGTCGCAAAGCTAAGAACCCGGTCGCTTTCTTGCAAACCCTTGTCAGCGGCGCGCGCCTGTGGCACAAGCCGCATCAATCAGCTGCAGTAGCTCAGTGGTAGAGCACTCCCTTGGTAAGGGAGAGGTCGAGAGTTCAATCCTCTCTTGCAGCACCATTTATTCCCAATTCTGGTCGAAAAAGAATTGATGCCGTGCGCCGACGGCGCATAAGCGCCGGCGCACGACTTGATGGAGAGCGACGCGCAAGGATCAGCGCCCCCAACCCCTTGATTTTGCCTAGTTCACTCTCGGTGGAGGGCGCGCCAGTCGGCGGCCTTGCCGTCGGTGCGTCCTGGAACGTAGTCTGTTTTGCAGGTGTCGACGTAGCGTCTTTCACTGCCGGTCGCGACCTGCTTCACGCAACTGAAACAACGCATCGTTTCAGTGTCATCGTCTATTGAGCAGTTTGTTGCGGAGTGCGCGTAAGCGGACGGCGCGAAAGCCATGGTTGTGAGGAAGACTGCTTTCGCGATGACGGATTGGATCGAAGATCGGGGCATGGAAGGCTCCTATTCAATCGCGCGCCTTAAAACGCAGCGCGCCAGCAAAATTTTTTAGGCAACGCATCTCACAGAACCTTCATAATTCTGTTAGATAAGTGTCATAATTAATTCATATTTGCGTCAAGTCAATGCGAAGCCGAGTCTTTTTGGGGCTCGCGTCGAAAAGGCTGAATTCAAGGGGAGTTGCGGGCTCGTCCAAATGGTCCGACCCAAACGCTCGATCCCTGCGCGTTTGGACAAGTCGTCCCATCAACGCATTGAACTCGTGGATAAAAATATCCAGACGAATGGGAACCATCCGTCTGGTTTGATCCGCTGGATCCGCCTCTTTATGTGCGGTTCGTCCGGTCGCCTTCTTCGCTCGTCACCGCGCCAATCGCAGCGCCGCCTGGCCGTTCGGCGTCTGCAGCTCTTTGGCCGACAGCGTGCCGTCATTGTCGGCGTTGGCGCGTTTGAAGACGGTTTCGACCCCGGCGAGATATTCGTCCTTCGACACCGTGCCGTCGCTGTCGGGATCGAACGAGGGCCAGTCCTTCTTGGCGATGCGGCCTTTCAGCTCCTTTTTGTCGAGCGTGCCGTCGTTGTCCTTGTCGAGCTTGTCGAACTCGGCCGTCGCGCCGGCTTTCACCTCGGAGAGATCGAGGGTTCCGTCATTGTCGGTATCGAGCGTCTTCAGCGCCGAGGCGCCGAGCGCCGGCCAGGCGGCGAGCTGCAACGCCAAAACGGCGGCGGCGATAAATCTGGATTTCATGATCTTCCTCCCGTCAAACGCGGGGAGCGCCGAAACTCTCCGCAAACCGCTTCATATTTAGGGCGCTCGCTCCAGGCGATTCTCCTTCACGCGTCCTTCTTGGCCGCCATCAGATAATTGACGTCGGTGTCCGAACTCCTGCGCCATTGGCGGGTCAGCGGCTGAAAGGTCATGCCGGCGCGGTCGATCTCGCGCAGTCCGGCGACGCGAAGCCAGCCGGAAAGCTCGTCGGGGCGCACGAATTTGTCGTGGCTGTGCGTGCCGCGCGGCACCCAGCCGAGCACATATTCGGCCCCGAGAATCGCGAGCGCGAAGCTCTTGAGCGTCCGGTCGATCGTGGCCAGGAACAGCAACCCGCCGGGTTTGACGAGACGCGACAAGGTGGCGACGAAGTTCTTCTGTCCTTCGACATGTTCGATCACTTCGAGCGCGGTGACGATGTCGAACGTCTCGGAGCTCCCGGCCAGCGCTTCGGCGGCGACGTTGCGATAGTCGATGTCGAGCTCGGTCTTCCGCGCATGGCGGCGGGCGACTTCGATATTGTTGGGGGAGGGGTCGACGCCCGTCACCCTGGCGCCGAGTTCGGCCAGCGCCTCCGAAAGAATGCCGCCGCCGCAGCCGATGTCGGCGAGCGTCAGGCCCGCCAGCGGATGCGTGTCCCAGCGGTCGCGATGCAGATGGCGGCAGGCCAGGGTCTTCACGTAATCCACCCTTATCGGGTTGATCTCGTGCAATATTCCCATCTTGCCCCTTTCGTCCCACCACAGATCGCCGAGCCGGTCGAAGCGCGCCACGTCAGCCGGATCGACGCTGGGCGAACGGGCGCTGGGATTTGAATGCGGCACTTTAACCTCGTCAGCTTCGCTATCGGCGGCCGTCGGCGCGCCACGTTGACAGCTCGCAAGCGCCGTAACATATAGGCGCGCTTTCGGCGAGAGCGAGAACTTGCTCTTGAGCCCTCTCCTCCTGCCCGGTCGTTCATGTCCCGTCTCGTGATGAAATTCGGCGGCACCTCCGTCGCAACGGTCGAGCGCATCAAAAATGTCGCGCGTCACGTCAAGCGGGAGGTCGAGGCGGGACATCAGGTCGCGGTCGTGGTCTCGGCCATGTCCGGCAAGACCAACGAACTCGTCGGCTGGTGCAAGGAGGCGGCGCCACTGCACGATTTGCGCGAATATGACGCCGTCGTCGCCTCGGGCGAACAGGTGACCGCCGGGCTGCTCGCCATCGCGCTGCAGCACCTGGGCGTCCCGGCGCGCTCCTGGCAGGGTTGGCAAATCCCGATCCTGACCACCAAGGCGCATGGCTCGGCGCGCATCGACAGCATTGACGCCGCGGGCCTGCTCGACGGTTTCGCGCGCGGCGAGGCGGCGGTCGTCGCGGGTTTTCAGGGCCTTTGCAAGGCCAGCGGGCGGGTCACGACGCTCGGTCGCGGCGGCTCGGACACCAGCGCGGTGGCGATCGCGGCTGCGATCGGCGCCGAGCGCTGCGACATCTACACCGACGTCGACGGCGTCTACACCACCGATCCGCGCGTCGTCTCGCGCGCGCGTCGCATGGACAAGGTCGCCTTCGAGGAAATGCTTGAAATGGCCTCGCTCGGCGCCAAGGTGCTGCAGGTCCGCTCGGTGGAGCTGGCGCTCAAATACGACGTGCCGACCTATGTGCGCTCGTCCTTCGACGATCCGGCCAATCCGCGCCAGGGCACGCTGATTTGCAAAGAGGAGGATATTTTGGAAGCGCAGGCCGTCACAGGGATCGCCTTCTCGCGCGACGAGGCGCAGATCACGCTGCGGCGCGTCGCGGACAAGCCCGGCGTCGCGGCGGCGGTGTTCATGCCGCTGGCCGAAGCCGGCGTCAATGTGGACATGATCGTGCAGACGGCGTCGGAGGACAATACGACCGACATGACCTTCACGGTCGGCGCCGCCGATTACGATCGGGCCCGCAACATTTTGGAGAAGGCGAAGGATCAGATCGGCTATTCGCACATGTCCGGGGCGACCGGCGTCGCCAAAATCTCGGCGGTCGGCGTCGGCATGCGCAGCCACGCCGGCGTCGCCGCGCGCGCCTTTCACGCGCTCTTTGAAAAAGGCGTCAACATCCGCGCCATCACCACCTCGGAAATCAAGTTCTCGGTGCTGATAGACGAGGCCTACACTGAGCTTGCGGTGCGCACGCTGCACACGCTCTACGGCCTCGACGCGGCGTAGAACGCCTCTCCGCCGAATGGGCTCCGGGCGATGGGAAATCCAGCCAGATCAAGATGCTGGAACACGTCGCCGGCGAAAGCGTCGGTCAACTTTAGCGCATCGTGCGCGAGCCTAAAAACATGGAGGCGCATATGGTTGACAGAAGAACGCTCATAAAAGGCGTGGGATCGACGTTTGTCGCTTCGGCGCTTGATCTGCCAGCCGTGCGGGCCGAGGCCGCCGATCCGCTCTGTTACGCGTCAGTCGACGAACTCATCGCCATGTTCAGGGCGAAGAAGGCTTCGCCCGTCGATCTTCTGAAGGCGCAGATCAAACAGATCGAGACGTTCAATTCAAAGGTCAATTGCATTACCGACGCACACTTCGACGAGGCGCTAAAGGAAGCCAAACAGTCCGAAGATCGCTATCGCCGCGGCGAGGCAAGGCCGCTTGAAGGCATTACGGTCGCCGTCAAGGACGAATTCGCCCGGCCGGGCTGGCGGATTACGCAGGGCTCCTTACTCTTCAAGAACTCGCCGCGCGCCACGGAAAATTCCGCCATCATCGACTCGCTCGAGGCCGCCGGCGCCATTATGCCGATCCAGACGACAGTGCCGGAATTCTACCTCTTCCTCGGCGCGTCGACCCGCGCTTGGGGCACGACCCATAATCCGTGGAACCTCGAGTACTCCCCGGGCGGATCCTCCGCGGGATCGGGCGCGGCTCTCGCCGCAGGTTTCGCGACGCTCGCCTTGGGTTCGGATATGGGTGGATCGATCCGCATTCCCGCCTCGCAAAACGGCGTCTACGGCTTCAGGCCGCCATTCGGGCGTGTTGCGGGCGGGGAGGTCCCCATGTCGACTTCGGGTCCTATGGCGAGGCGCTTCGACGACCTCGTGCACCTCCAGAACGCGGTCGTCGGCCCGTCCGACAAGATCATGGCTGCAATCCGGCCGGGCCTCGACTATCCTGCCCAATACCCGGATCTTTCGGGATGGCGCATCGCCGTGGACTGGGGCGCCGGCATTGCCACCGTCACACCGTCGATGAAGGATGCGATGCTTAAGGGCGTCGAGTCCCTGCGCGCCGCCGGTTGCAGAGTGGATGAAGTCGACTGCGGCTTCTCGAAGACCGAGAGGTCGACCTTCCTGCACGGACTAATGTCGACGTCTATTGGCAGCTTTACCGAGCTCGCAAAGTCTCATCGGGATCAGCTCTCCGCCTATATGACGGACTTCCTCGGCATGGTCGCGCCCGTCGGACCGCGTCCGGCTGAAGCAGCCGAGGAGTTACTCGAACGCTGGCACCGGCAGGTCCAGCAGCGCGTTTTCGGGAAAGGCTACCGCATCCTGCTCATGCCGACCATGGCGACGTCTCTTGTCAAGGCCGACATGTTCAAGAGCAAGGAAAAGAAGCTGGGGTTTTGGGAAGGCACCGGATTGGGCTACGCGCTGACGTGGCCATGGAACCTCCTCAATCGCTATCCGGTCGTTGACGTGCCGCTCGGCATCGTCGAGGACCGGATGCCGGCGGGCATGCAGGTGATCGGCCAGACCTTCACCGACCTCGACGCCTTCCAGTTCGCGTCCAACTGGTCGCGCCTGCAGCAGCCGCTCTTCACTGACGGGCGATTCCCGACCTTCGCCTGACGTCGGGAAGCCTGCTCCTGCCCGGAGGCCCAGGCGCTTTCCGGTAAATTCCGGCAAAGCGTGAGCCTTATCGCGCGCCATGCTGTTTGATAGAGAGTCGCCGGGTTTCGCGCCGATCCAGCGTCGCAGGCCGCGAATCCTCCGTTGGCGGCGAATCAGCTTGATTTTGTCGCCTTCGGCGGTGAAAACGCTGCCGCCGCGCTTTGGGGGCCGACCCAAGCCTGCTCCAGAGATGCCGCGCACGGAGATCAGAGACCCATGGAAGATTTGATTAAACGCATCTGCGGCGCGCTCGGCGTCGACGAATCGGTCGCCAAGGCCTCGATCGGCCATGTGCTCGCCTTCCTGCAAAAAGAGTTTCCGGAAGGGCCGGTCGCCGAACTCATCAACAAGATGCCCGAGGCGCAGCAGATGATCGACGCCGCGGCGGCGAGCCCCTCGGAAGGTCTCGGCGCGTCGGTGCTTGGCGGTCTTGGCGAACTCATTGGCGGCGCCAAAGGCGACATCATGGGGCTCGTCGGCAAGCTCAGCGGCGTTGGCCTGGACATGAACCAGATGCAGAAACTCAGTCATGAGTTCTTCGCTTACGCCGAAAACCTGATCGGCAAGGAGAACGTCGACAAGATCATCGAGGCGATTCCGGCGCTGGCGCCGTTCCGCTGAGATCGTCCGGCGCCTGCGGCGGATCGCCGCAGCAACTCGACGCCCGTCGTATCGGCGGGCGTTTATTTTTGTCGCGATGCGCCTTAATTCCCGGCATCGCGCGATTGACAAAGAGGCGCCGCGGAGTCCGTCCGGAACCGAGGCTCGATTCGCCCTTTGAGGAGCGATTCTCCGAGACCTAGTGGCGCAAGGCCGAAAGCCGTCCATATATGGCGTGAACATAACGATCCGGAGGAGAGTCGCCGATTCGCCCCCCATTCGTTCATGCGCTGTTCGGAAAGTGAATTCCGCGGCGCCAAGCGCGCCATAATCGGACATGCGAAAGGCGCGACGCGCGCATTGAACGGGCCTTCGGGATGGCGTTCGCGCGGACCGTCCGCGACTTGGCTGTTTGAGGCCTGGCTGACAGAAACCTGGCCAGAGTCGTTTTCCCTTGGACGTTTCGGCCCTAGTGTGATTTGGAGCTGTTTCCCCGAGCTTAAAGGCGTCGGGGCGAGGAGGACAATCTGGACAGAATGGAGGACCTGTTTTGGCCCTCGCCCGCGCCGCGCGGCTCGCCGGCGCCGGGAGTCGCGGCCAAAGCCGCCGGCGTTTGCGCCGCCCTCGGTCCCACCAACACCGGCAAGACGCATCACGCCATCGAGCGGATGCTGTCCTTTCCCACCGGCATGATCGGTCTGCCCTTGCGGCTTCTGGCGCGCGAGGTCTACGCCCGGGTCGGGCAGCGGGTCGGCTTCGAGTCCGTGGCGCTCGTGACAGGCGAAGAGAAGATCAAGCCGCGCGCGCCCAATTACTGGGTCGCGACCGTCGAGGCGATGCCGCGCGATCTCGATGTGGATTTCGTCGCGATCGACGAAGTGCAGCTCGCCGCCGATCTCGATCGCGGGCATGTCTTCACCGACCGGCTGCTACGCTGGCGCGGAAAGCAAGAGACGCTGCTGATCGGCGCGGGGTCGATGGCGCCGCTGATCGAACGGTTTTTGCCCGGCGCGCCGATTTATACGCGCCCGCGCCTGTCGCGTCTCACCTACGCCGGCGAGCGCAAGATCGCGCGACTTTCGCCGCGCAGCGCGATCGTCGCCTTCTCCGCCGAGGACGTCTATGCGATCGCCGAGTGGATCAAGCGCCAACGCGGCGGCGCCGCCGTCATCATCGGCGCGCTGAGCCCGAAGACGCGCAATGCGCAGGTCGAACTCTATCAGAACGGCGACGTCGACTATATCGTCGCGACCGATGCGATCGGCATGGGGCTCAATCTCGACGTCGATCACGTCGCCTTCGCCGCCGACCGCAAGTTCGACGGCTGGCGTTTTCGCAATCTGACGCCGGCGGAACTCGGCCAGATCGCCGGACGCGCTGGGCGCCACATGAACGACGGCACGTTCGGAACCACCGGGCGCTGTCCGCCTTTCGACGAGGAGCTCGTCGACGCGCTGGAAACGCATCGCTTCGACGGCGTTACGACGCTGCAATGGCGCAACCCCGAGCTTGACTTCTCCTCCTTGCGCGGGCTTGTGCATTCGCTCGACGAATTGCCAAAAAATCCCTGCCTTGCGCGCGCGCCGGTGCAGATCGACCAACTCGCGCTCGAAGCGCTGATGCGCGACGAGGATGTGGCGCGCAACGCCAAGACGCCCGCCGACGTCGCGAGAGTCTGGGAGGCGTGCCAGATTCCCGACTATCGCAAGACCTCGCCGGCGGCGCACGCCGAACTCGCGCACACGATTTTCGGCTTCATCGTTAGGCGCGGAAAAATTCCCGCGGATTGGATGGGGCGGCAACTTGCGCTTGCGGATCGCGTCGACGGAGACCTTGCGACCCTTGCCAATCGCCTGGCGCAAGTGCGAACATGGAGCTTCGTCGCCCATCGCTCTGGATGGCTCGATGACTGCGACCATTGGCAGAGCCTCGCGCGTCAGGTAGAGGACAGGATATCCGACGCGCTGCACGAACGCCTCACCCAGCAATTCGTCGATCGTCGCACCAGCGTGCTGATGCGACGCCTTAGAGAGAACGCAATGCTCGAAGCCGAAATTACTACCGCTGGCGACGTCATCGTCGAGGGTCAGCACGTTGGGTCTTTGCAAGGGCTGCGCTTCACCGCCGATCCTAGTGCCGAAGGCGGCGCCGCGAAGACGCTCAACGCCGCCGCGCAAAAGGCTTTGGCGAGCGAGTTCGACGCGCGCGCGACGCGCATCTTCGACGCCGTGGACGACGCCTTCGTGCTCGGCAACGACGGGACGATCCGTTGGCTCGGCGAACCTGTCGGCAAGATCGCGCAAGGCGCGGGCGTGTTGACGCCGACGGCGCATGTGCTCGCCGACGATCAGCTCAACGGCCCCCTTGTCGAGAAGGTCAAGCAGCGGCTCGATCTGTGGCTCGCGCAGCGCGTCAAGAAGTTGCTCGGGCCGCTGGAGACGCTGGAATCCGGCGAAGGGCTGGAGGGCGCGGCGCGTGGCGTCGCCTATCAGATCGCCGAAGAGCTCGGCGTGCTCGAACGCGGTCGCGTCGCCAAGGAAATTCGCGGCTTCTCGCAGGAAGACCGCGCCGCGCTGCGCAAGCTCGGGGTGCGGTTCGGCGCCTATCATCTCTATCTGCCGCTCCTTCTGAAACCCGCGCCGCGCACGCTCGCGACCTTGCTTTGGGCGCTGCGCCACGGCGGGCTCGATCATGTCAAGGGCATGGACGAGGTTCCGCATCTCGCGGCTTCCGGGCGCACCTCCTTCGCCGCGGATCCCGCCATTCCCAAGGGATTTTTCCGCGCCGCCGGCTATCGCTTATGCGGCGAGCGCGTCGTGCGCGTCGACATTCTGGAGCGGCTCGCGGACTTGATCCGCCCGGCGATCGCCTACCGTCCGGGCTCCAGCGTCGGCGAGCCGCCGCCAGGCGCCGCCGATGGCGAGGGTTTTGTCGTCACAGTGGCGATGACGTCGCTTACGGGCTGTTCGGGCGAGGCCTTCGCCTCCATCCTGCGGTCGTTGGGTTATACGAGCGCGCAGCGGCCAGGTCCGGCGATCACCGCGCCGATCATCGCGGCGGCGCCGACGACGCCGATCGTGCCGCATGAGGTCGTCGAGACCGCGCCGGCGCATGAGGACGAGATGCAAGCCGCGCCCGTCGAAGCCTTTTCCGCGCAGGAGGCGGCGCCGCGCGAGTCGCCCTGCGCGGAGGCTTCGCCCGAAGCCGTCGCCGAGATCGCGCCGACCCAGGCTGCGCCGGAATGCGCCGCGCAAGACCTCGCACAGGCGCATGAGACCGCCGTCATAGAAGAAACGCAGCCTCAGCCCGAGCCGGAGAAAATAGTGCAAGAGGCTCCAGTCGCGGCTCTGGAGGCTTTGGAGACGCCCGCGCCGCCGGCCGCAGAGAGCGCGGAAGACGCGCCCGCGGCGGAAGTCGCAAGCGATCCCGCGGCGCAGGCGCCCGCCGAGCCGCAGCTCATCGAAGTCTGGACGCAGCAGCAACGTCCAGCGGCGCTGCCCGGAAGGCGCCCGGGCGCGTCAGACGGCCGCCGGACGCAGCGCAGCGAAGCCACAGCGGAGGGCGCGCAGACGCCGCGGCCCGAGCGCAGGACGAACTCAAGGCCGCCGCGCGGCGAAGGCCGCCCCGAGGGTGGGCGGCGCGGCTCGGGAGAGCGCACGGAGAACGACCGTCCGCGCGCCGAAGCCCCGCGGGAGGGCGCGCGTCCCCAGGCGCGCCCTGCTGCGGGAGAACAACGCGGCTCGGGCGAACATCGCGGAGATCGTCCGCCGCGCGGCGACGACAGACGCAACCGGACGGGCGGCGGCGCCGGATTCCCGCAGCCGCGCGCCCGCGAACGCCAGCCGGACCCCGATTCGCCCTTCGCCAAGCTCGCCGCGTTGAAGGCGGAGCTGGAGAAGAAGGGCAAGAGCTGAGGCTGCGTCGTCGGAAAAGTCGCTGCGCCGCCATCAAATTGCATTTGTTGCGGATCATGAAACGCGAATTGATTCGGCGGTCGCCCGACGGCGGCGCCGGACGTGAAACCAAAGGGCGGCTTTATGACGAAAATCCTTCCCGTGATCATGTGCGGCGGTTCCGGAACGCGCGTATGGCCCGAGTTCGCGTGAAACGCTGCCGAAGCAGTTCATCCCGCTCGTAGGCGAACGTTCGACCTTCCAGACGACGATGCAAATGCTGGAGGATCCCGCGTTCGAGCGTCCGATCGTCATCTCGAACCTGGATTATCGCTTCCTCGTCGCAGATCAGCTGCGCGAGATCGGCGCTCAGGCGGATATCGTGCTGGAGCCTTCGCGCCGCGACTCGGGGCCCGCCGTCGCCGTCGCCGCCGGCCTCGCCGCTCGCCGCTCGCCGAGCACGGTGGTGGTGGTGCTCGCCGCCGACCATGTCGTGCGCGATCACGCGGGATTGATCGATTTGTGCAAGAAGGCGGCGATCGCCGCCAGGGATGGCTTTATCGTGACGCTCGGCGTGAAGCCCGAACTCGCCGGCGACCGGTTACGGCTATTTGCGTCCGGGCGCCCCCTTGAAGGAAGGCGGCGACGTGCTCAAGCTCGACGCCTTCGTCGAAAAGCCTGACCGCGCGACCGCGCAGACCTATGTCGACGCCGGCTATTTCTGGAACAGCGGCAATTTCATCTTCCGCGCCGACGTCATGCAGCAGGAAATCGCCAAATTCGAACCGGCGATCTTCTCCGCCGCAGAGGCGGCCATCGACGGGTCGAAGTCGGATCTCGGCTTCGTCGTTCTTGACGCCGTCGCCTTCGAACACGCGCCGAAAAAGTCGATCGACTACGCCGTAATGGAGAAGACCGAACAGGCGACGCTGATCCCGGCCGACATCGGCTGGTCGGACGTCGGCAATTGGCGCGCCGTCTGGGAGCTGTCGGACCGCGACAGCCAGGGCAATTCGGTCCGGGGCAACGGCGTCGTCATGGACGCCTGCAATGTCCATGTGCGCTCCGACGAGACGCTGACCACCGTCGTCGGCGTCGACGACATCATCGTCGTCACGACGCAGGATGCGGTGCTGGTGCTGCATGCGGAGCAGGGCGACAAGGTCAAGCAGCTCGTCACGCAACTGAAGCGCGAGAACCGGCGCGAAGCCGGCGAGCATAAGCGCATCTTCCGGCCCTGGGGCTATTACCAGTCGATCGACGCGGGCGGCCGTTATCAGGTGAAGCGCATCGTCGTAAAGCCGGGCGAGCGCCTGTCGCTGCAGATGCATTTCCATCGCGCCGAGCATTGGATCGTCGTCAAGGGCACCGCGGAGGTCGATTGCGACGACAAGTCGCAACTCATACATGAGAACGAATCCGTCTATCTGCCGATGGGATGCAAGCATCGCCTGACCAATCCGGGCAAGATCGATCTGGAGCTGATCGAGGTGCAGACCGGCTCCTACCTCGGCGAGGACGACATCGTCCGGTTCCAGGACGCATATAATCGGGGATAGGCCCGCTTGACCGGCGTCGTCGTCAAAATCTGCGGCCTCTCGACGCGCGAGACCTTGGACGCTGCGATCGCGAGCGGCGCCGATATGGCGGGCTTCGTGTTCTTCGCGCCGAGTCCGCGCCACATCTCGCTCGAGACGGCGCGCGATCTGAGCGGGTTGGCGCGGGGACGCATCGAGAAGGTCGCGCTGACCGTCGACGCCGACGACGCGATGCTCGCCGAGGTCATCGCCGCGCTGCGGCCGGACTGGCTGCAACTGCACGGCGGCGAGACGCCGTCTCGCGTCGACGCAGTCAAGGCGCGCTTCGGGATCAGGATCATCAAGGCGATCGGCGTCGCCGCGGCGCGCGACGTCGCCAAGGCCGCGGACTTCGCCGCCGCCGACAGGATCCTCTATGACGCGAAGCCCGCGCCGGACGCGACGCTTCCGGGCGGCAACGGCGTCGTGTTCGACTGGCGGCTGATGCGGGGCGCAGCGGGCGCGAATCCTTGGCTGCTCTCGGGCGGCCTCGACGCGGACAATGTGGTGCAGGCGATCGGCGTGAGCGGCGCGCCGGGGGTGGACGTCTCGTCCGGCGTCGAACGCGCGCGCGGCGTCAAGGATTGCGGGAGAATCGCCGCCTTCGTCGCCGCGGCGCGCAAGGCTTGACCTCGCAGGCAAACCGGCTCACCTAGACGGCGGAAGACCTTTGCGCGGATCGCAACCAGACGGCGACGAGACATGACGATCGAGGATATCGAAACCGCCCTGCCGGCGCCTGTGGCGGCAGAGCCCAGACCCCGCCGCCGTACGGTGGGCGTGAAGGTCGGGAGTGGTCGCGGCGCGGTCACGATCGGCGGCGGCGCGCCGATCGTCGTGCAGTCCATGACCAACACCGACACGGCGGACGTCGAACTCGACCGTTGCGCAGGTCGCGGCGTTGTCGCGCGCCGGCTCGGAGCTGGTGCGCATCACCGTCGATCGCGACGAGGCCGCCGCCGCCGTCCCGCATATTCGCGAGAAGCTCGACCGGATGGGCGTCGACGTCCCGCTGATCGGCGACTTCCACTATATCGGCCACAAGCTGCTCGCCGATCATCCGGCCTGCGCGCAGGCGCTCGCCAAATATCGCATCAATCCCGGCAATGTCGGCTTCAAGGACAAGAAGGACCGGCAGTTCTCGGCCATCGTCGAACTCGCGATCAAGCACGAGAAAACGGTGCGCATCGGCGCCAATTGGGGCTCGCTCGATCAGGCGATGCTGACCGCGCTGATGGATATCAACGCCAACGCGAGCGCGCCGCTCGACGCCCGCGCGGTGATGCGCGAAGCCATGGTCCGCTCGGCGCTCGATTCCGCGGCGCGCGCCGAGGAGATCGGCCTTTCGCGCGACAGAATCGTGATCTCCGCCAAGGTCTCGGCGGTGCAGGACCTCATCGCGGTCTATCGGATGCTCGCGGCGCGCAGCGATTATGCGCTGCATCTCGGCCTGACCGAGGCCGGCATGGGCTCCAAGGGCGTCGTCGCCTCCGCCGCGGCGCTCGGCGTGCTCTTGCAGGATGGGATCGGCGACACCATCCGCGTGTCGCTGACGCCCGAACCCGGCGGCGACCGCACGCTGGAAGTGCAGGTGGCGCAGGAGATTCTGCAGACGATGGGCTTTCGCACCTTCGTGCCGCTCGTCGCGGCCTGCCCGGGCTGCGGGCGCACGACCTCGACGGTGTTTCAGGAGCTCGCGCGCGACATTCAGTCGCATATCCGAGAGCGCATGGCGGGCTGGCGGCTGCAATATCCCGGCGTCGAGACGCTCAATGTCGCGGTGATGGGCTGCATCGTCAACGGGCCGGGCGAGTCGAAACACGCCGACATCGGCATCTCGCTGCCCGGAACTGGCGAGACGCCCGCGGCGCCGGTGTTCATCGACGGCGACAAGGCCATGACGCTGCGCGGCGAGGGCATCGCCGAGGAATTCGTGCGCATCGTCGACGACTATGTGGCGAAGCGCTTTGGGGCGGAGGCGAAGGCGAAGGAGCTGGTCGGATAGCGCCGCCCTCCAGACAACCCCGTCATTGCGAGCGAAGCGAAGCAATCCAGGGGTAGCTACACGCAGCGTCGCAAATTGCTAGCGTTCGGGCTTGCTTGAAACCCACCAGTTGAGGTGACGCGCCCGCACTGGCTCGATGGCGCCCGCAACTATTCTTCTCGCCTATTCGTCTCCTGGATTGCTTCACTTCGCCCGCAATGACGCCCAAAGCTAAATCGGCTCGGGCCCTCTGGAAATCGCCGCGACGCCGGTGCGCGAGACCTCGACGAGGCCGATGGGGCGCATAAGGTCCACGAATTCGTCGATTTTCTCCGGCTTGCCGGTCAGCTCAAAAATAAAGCTCTCGATCGTCGCATCGACCACCCGGGCGCGAAACGCCTCGGCGAGCTGCAGCGCGTCGTTGCGATTGTCGCCGCGCCCCTTGACCTTGACCATGGCGAGTTCGCGCTCGAGGCTGCGTCCGGTGAGCGTCAAATCCGTCACCTGTCGCACCGGCACGAGCCGCTCCAGCTGATGCCTGATCTGCTCGATCGTCTCCGGCGCGCCGGAGGTGCGGATGGTGATGCGCGAGCGATGCTCGGCATGCGCGACCTCCGCCACGGTGAGGCTCTCGATATTGTAGCCGCGGCCCGAAAACAGCCCGACGACGCGCGCCAGCACGCCCGGCTCATTGTCGACGAGCACGGACAGCGTATGCGCCTCGATCTTCGATTGCGCGGTCGAGGCGCTGTAGGGCGAGGGCGGAGAGGTGACGGCGTTCATATGGTTGCGGCTTCCTTGCAGTATCACGGCGCGGCCTTGCGCCCGATCCTTACAAATTCCTGACGCGGGCGCCAAGTTTTCCGCATGGACCGGCGATGCAGGAATATTACATGGTGGGCTTCGCAATGGAGAAGGTCATGTCAGACGCGATTTATGTTGGGACGGGCGTCGCGCTGTTCGCGCTCTGCGCCCTTTATGCGCGCTTTTGCGCGCGCCTTTGAGGGGGATTCGACATGCTCGAACCGGTGATCGGCCTCGCCGTCGCGTGTCTGCTCGCGATTTTCCTGGTCTACACGCTGCTGCGGCCCGAAGACTTTTAAGCGGGACGCAACAGCCTTAAACAATTTGGAGCCCGCTTATGTCGCTCGTCGGCTTCCTGCAGATCGCCTTCATCCTGGCGCTCGTCTTCGTCGCCGCCATTCCGCTCGGCGCCTATGTTCATCGCGTGATGGAGGGCGAGCGCACGCCGCTCGCGCCCGTCCTCGCGCCGCTCGAGCGCGCCCTGTATCGCGCCGCCGGAGTGGAGCCGGCGCGGGAGCAAAGCGCGCTCGGCTACACCATGGCGATGCTGGCCTTCAGCCTCGTCGGCTTTCTCTCGCTCTATGCCTTGCAGCGGCTGCAAAATTATCTGCCGCTCAATCCGCGCGGCTTCGACCCCGTCGCGCCGGATCTGTCCTTCAACACCTCGCTGTCCTTCATCACCAACACCAATTGGCAGAACTACAGCGGTGAGACGACGATGAGTTCATCTCACGCAGATGCTCGGCCTCACCGTGCACAACTTCCTGTCCGCGGCGACCGGCCTCGCCATGGCCTTCGCGCTGATCCGCGGTTTCGCGCGCGCCTGCTCGGCGACGATAGGCAATTTCTGGGTCGATATGACGCGCGCGACGCTCTATGTGCTGCTGCCGCTTTCGATTCCCGTGGCGTTGCTGCTCGTCCTGAGCGGCGCGCCGCAGACGCTCAACGGGGCGGCGGACGCGGCGACGTTGGACGGGGCCGCGCAGACCATTTCGATCGGGCCAGTCGCGAGCCAGGAGGCGATCAAGGAGCTCGGCACCAACGGCGGCGGCTTCTTCAACGTCAATTCGGCGCATCCTTTCGAGAACCCCAACGCCTTCTCCAACATCCTGGAGATCTGGGCGCTGCTGGTCATCCCCTTCGCGACCGTCTTCGCCTTCGGCCGCACGGTCGGCGACGCGCGGCAGGGTCGCGCCATCGTCATCGTCATGTCGATCATCCTCGGCGCCGGCGTCCTCACCACCTATTGGGCGGAGGCGGCGGGCAATCCTCTGCTCACCGAACTCGGCGTCGACCCCGCGCCCGGCAATATGGAGGGCAAGGAACTGCGCCACGGCGTCGCCACCAGCGCGCTCTTCGCCGTCGCGACGACGGGCACCAGCACCGGCGCCGTCAATGCGATGCATGATTTATTCACGCCGCTGGGCGGCCTCGCGCCGCTGTTCAATCTGCTGCTCGGCTGCATCGCGCCGGGCGGCGTCGGCGCCGGCCTTTATGGCTTTCTCGTCATGGTCGTGATCGCCGTTTTCGTCGCCGGGCTGATGGTCGGCCGCACTCCGGAATATCTCGGCAAGAAGATCGAAGCGCGCGAGATGAAACTCGCGATGCTCAGCGTTCTGATCTATCCCCTCACCGTGCTCGGCTTCTCGGCGGCGTCGGTGCTGCTCAAGACGGCGCTGGACAGCCTCGGCAACGAGGGACCGCACGGGCTCTCGGAGATCCTCTACGCCTTCGCGTCGACGAGCGCCAACAACGGCTCCGCCTTTGCAGGCCTCACCGGCAACACGCCCTGGTTCAACACGACGCTCGGCCTCGCCATGTTCATCGGGCGCTTCCTATACGTCGCGCCGGTGCTGGCGCTCGCCGGCTCCTTCGCCGCAAAGAAGAAGGCGCCGCCTTCCGCGGGCACCTTCCCGACCCACGGGCCGCTCTTCGTCGGGCTGCTCCTCGGCGTGATCTTCATCCTTTACCTGCTGCAGTATTTCCCGGCCTTGGCGCTGGCGCCGATCGTCGAACATTACCTGCTGCAAGCCGGCAAAACGTTTTAGGGAGAGCTTCGATGTCCGCGAAAATCATCGCGCCGGGACTGTTCGACCGCGCCATAGCCAGCCGTGCGGCGCTCGACGCCGTCAAGAAACTCGACCCGCGCAGATTGGCGCGCAATCCGGTGATCTTCGTCACCGAGGTCGTCTCGCTCGTCGTGACCTGCTTCTTCATGCGCGACATCGCCTCTGGCGACAGGGCGACCGCCGTCTTCACCGGGCAGATCGCGGCGTGGCTGTGGTTCACGGTGCTGTTCGCGAATTTCGCCGAAGCCATCGCCGAAGGGCGCGGCAAGGCGCAGGCCGACGCCCTGCGCAGGACGCGCAGCGAGACGCACGCCAAGCGCCTCATCGACCCCGACGGAACGAACGGCCTCGCGGGCGTCGTCGAAGGCGTATCGGCGCTCGATCTCAAGATTGGCGACCTTGTCCTCGTCGAGGCCGGCGACATCATTCCGGGCGACGGCGAAGTCGTCGAGGGCGTAGCCTCGGTGAATGAATTGGCGATCACCGGCGAATCGGCGCCGGTCATCCGCGAAGCCGGCGGCGACCGCTCGGCCGTGACCGGCGGCACGACCGTCCTCTCCGACTGGATCAAGGTGCGCGTCACCGCGGCGCCGGGCTCGACCTTCATCGACCGCATGATCGCGCTCGTCGAAGGCGCGCAACGGCAGAAGACGCCAAACGAACTCGCGCTCTCCATCCTGCTCTCGGGGCTGACGATCATCTTTCTCATCGTCTGCACGTCTTTGTGGCCGCTCGCCGTGTATTCCGGCACGACGCTTTCGGTGAGCGTGCTGATCGCCTTGCTCGTGTGCCTGATCCCGACGACGATCGGCGGATTGCTCTCGGCCATCGGCATCGCCGGCATGGACCGATTGATCCGCTTCAACGTCATCGCGACGTCGGGCCGCGCGGTGGAGGCGGCCGGCGACGTCGACACGCTGCTGCTCGACAAGACCGGCACAATCACTTTCGGCAATCGCATGGCCGATGAGTTCATTCCCGTAGGCGCGGTGGAGGAACGCGAACTCGCCGACGCCGTGCTGCTCGCCTCGCTCGCCGACGAGACGCCGGAAGGACGCTCCATCGTCGCGCTCGCCACGAGCCGCTACGGGGCCGCGCCGCCGGCGAGCAGCGCAGGCATGCATCCGGCGCCGTTCTCCGCGCAAACGCGCATCTCCGGCGTCGACATCGACGGACGCGCGTTGCGCAAGGGCGCGGTCGACGCCATTCTGGCGCGGCTTCATCTTGCCGAGACGCAGGCGCCGCGCGAGTTCACGCGCGCGGTGGAGGCCATTTCGCGCTCGGGCGGGACGCCGCTCGCCGTTTCCGACGGCGACCGGCTGCTTGGCGTCGTGCATCTGAAGGATATCGTGAAGCCCGGCATCAAGGAGCGTTTCGCCGAGCTGCGGGCGATGGGCATCAAGACGGTGATGGTGACGGGCGACAATCCCGTCACCGCCGCGGCCATCGCCGGCGAAGCGGGCGTCGACGATTTTCTCGCGCAGGCGAAGCCCGAGGACAAGCTCGCCTATATCCGCAAGGAGCAGCAGGGCGGCCGTCTCATCGCGATGTGCGGCGACGGCTCCAACGACGCGCCGGCGCTGGCGCAGGCCGATGTCGGCGTCGCGATGCAGACCGGAACGCAAGCCGCGCGCGAAGCCGGCAATATGGTCGATCTCGACAGCGATCCGACCAAACTCATCGAGATCGTCGCCATCGGCAAGCAACTGCTGATGACGCGGGGCGCGCTGACCACATTCTCCATCGCCAACGACGTCGCCAAATATTTCGCGATCATCCCGGCGCTGTTCGTCGCGACCTATCCCGAACTCGAGGCGATCAACGTGATGCGGCTCGGCCCGCAATCGGCGATCCTGTCGGCGGTGATCTTCAACGCGCTGATCATCGTCGCGCTGATCCCGCTGGCGCTGCGCGGCGTCGCCTATCGCCCGGTTGGCGCGGCGGCGCTGCTCCGCCGCAATCTCCTGATTTACGGGCTCGGCGGCGTCATTGCGCCTTTCGTCGGCATCAAGCTCATCGACATCGTCGTGCGCGCATTGCAACTTGCTTGAGGAGCTTAAACCCATGCTTGCGCAATTACGTCCCGCCCTCGTTCTGCTCGCATTGCTCAGCGTGCTCACGGGACTGGTCTATCCGCTCGCGATAACCGGCGTCGCGCAGCTGCTGCTGCCCCATGCGGCGAATGGTTCGCTCATCGAGCGCGGCGGCGCCGTCGTCGGTTCGGAGCTGATCGGGCAGAACTTCGCCAGCGATCGCTATTTTCGCGGGCGTCCCTCGGCGACGAGCGCGCCCGATCCGCAAGACGCCTCGAAGACGATCGACGCGCCCTATAACGCCGCGAACTCGACCGGCTCCAATTTCGGTCCGACGTCGAAGAAGCTCGTCGCGCGCGTCGATGCGACGATCGAGGCGGAATTCGCGGCGGGCCGCATCGACGTGGTCGCCGCGGACGCCGCGACCGCGTCGGGTTCGGGTCTCGATCCGCATATCTCGCCGCAATACGCGCTGGCTCAGGTCTCAAGCGTCGCCAAGGCGCGCGGCCTCGCGACGGAGCGCGTGAAAGCGCTCGTCGAAGACAATGTCGAGATGCGGTTTTTGGGTTTCATCGGCGAGCCGCGCGTGAATGTGCTAAAATTGAATTTGGCGCTCGACGCCCTGAAGTAGCGCCAGGGGATTTTGGCTTTGGCGCAGCCGCAGCAGCGTGACTTCGACCGCCGTCCCGACCCCGACGCGCTGCTCGCGCTCGCGGCGGAAGAGTCGCGCGGCAGGCTGCGGATTTTTCTTGGCGCCGCGCCGGGCGTCGGCAAGACCTATGCGATGCTCGAACGCGCGCGCGCGGTATTGAGCGACGGCGTCGACGTCGTGGTCGGCCTCGTCGAAACCCATGGCCGCGCGGAGACGAAGGCGCTCGCGCAGGGATTGGAGACGCTGCCGCGGTTGGCCATCGATTATCGTGGCCACGTGATCGAAGAGTTCGATCTCGACGCGGCTTTGCGGCGCAAACCCAAGCTGCTCGTCGTCGACGAACTGGCGCATTCCAATCCGCCCGACTGCCGTCATCCCAAGCGCTGGCAGGACATCGAGGAACTGCTCGAAGCCGGCGTCAATGTCTGGACCACGCTCAACATCCAGCATCTCGAGAGCCTGGCCGACGTCGTCGCGCGCATCACGGGGGTGCGCGTGCGCGAGACCGTGCCCGACCGCGTGCTCGCGCAGGCCGCCGACGTCGTGTTGGTCGACATCACGCCGGACGAACTCATCCAGCGGTTGAAGGAGGGCAAGGTCTATTTCCCGGCGACTGCGGCGGTCGCGGCGCAAAACTTCTTCACGCCCGGCAATCTCACCGCGTTGCGCGAACTCGCGTTGCGCCGCACCGCCGATCGCGTCGACGACCAGATGGTCGATTATCTGCGTCAGAATGCGATCGAAGGGCCATGGGCGACCACCGAGCGGCTGCTCGTTTGCGTCGGCGCCCATGTTTCTTCGGAAGCCGTCGTGCGCGCCGGCGCTCGTCTCGCTACCGGGCTTAACGCGGAATGGACGGCGGTGTTCCTCGAACGGCCGGGCGAGGAGGAGACCGATATCGCGCGCATCAAGCGCGTCGACGACGCGTTGCGTCTGGCGGAACGGCTCGGCGCCGCGACCGAGCGGCTTTCGGCCGAAGATCTCGCGGGCGAACTTTTGCGCTATGCGCGGCGGGAGAATTTCACCCAGATCGTGGTCGGCCGCTCGCATGCGGGTTTTGCCGGACGCGCGCTGCGACGCTCGCTGACGGAAGAGTTGGTGCGGCTTTCGCGCGACATCGCCGTGCATGTGGTCACCGACCATATGCAGGATCAGGTGGCGAGCTCTCTCACGCTGCCCACTCCGCTATCGCTCGTGCGATCGGTCGGCGGCGCGGCGCTGTCGGTGAGCCTCGCCGTCGGCGCCGGGCTGTTGCTCGACCGTTGGCTGCATCCGCCGAACCTCTCGATCATCTTCCTCGTCGCGGTGATTTTTTGCGCGCTGCGTTTTGGACTTTCTTCGGCGATCGCCGCGTCGCTGCTTTCGTTCCTCGCTTTCGATTTCTTCTTCATCCAACCGCTCTATCAATTCTCGATCTCGCAGCCGCAGGAATTCCTGGCGCTGCTGGTGTTCCTCGTCGTCGCGGTGATCACGGGAACGCTCGCCGGCCGCGTGCGCGAACACTCGCTGCACATGACGCAGCGCATCGACGCGGCGCGTGCGCTGTTCGAATTTTCGCGCAAGCTCGCCGGCGCCGCCAATCTCGACGACGTCGCCTGGGTTTCCGCGACGCAGATGCAGCGCGCGCTCGGCGCGAGATGCGTCGTGACGCTCGCGCCGGAGGACGGCGAATTGCGCCTCGCCGCGGCCTGGCCGCCGCTGGACGCTTTGGAGGTCACCGACGAAAGCGCCGCGCGATGGGCGTTCGAGAAACGCGAAAACGCCGGCTGGCGCACTGGCACGCTGCCCAACGCGCGCTTCCAGTTTCGCGCGCTGGTGACGCCGCGTGGCGCGGTCGGGGTCGTCGGCGTCGAACCCAAGGAGCGCGAAGCGCCCTTCTCGCCGCAGGACGAGCGCACGCTCTCCGCCATCCTCGATCAGACCGCGACGGCGATCGATCGCGCGCGCCTCGTCGAAGATTCGATCCGCGCGGCGGCGCTGGAGCAAAACGAGAAGCTGCGCAACACGCTGCTGTCCTCCGTCTCGCATGATTTGCGCACGCCGCTCGCCTCGATCACCGGCGCCGTGACCAGTCTGCGCGAGCTTGGCGAGCGGATGTCGGCTGCGGAGCGTCAGGATCTTCTGGCGTCGATCGAAGAGGAAGCCGGGCGCCTGTCGCGCTTCGTGAAAATCTTCTCGACATGTCGCGCATCGAGGCTGGCGCTTTGGAAGTGCGTCGCGATTGGGTCGACGTCGGCGATGCGGCTAGGGCGGCCGCGGCGCGCGCGCGCAAGATTTTTCCGCAGATGAAGATCGTCTTGAGCGTCGCGCCGGACCTGCCGTTCATCCGCGCCGATTCCAATCTGCTGGAGCAGGTGCTGTTCAACCTGCTCGACAACGCGCATAAGTATGGCGGCGGCGCCGCGGCGTCGATCCACGCGCGTCTGGAGGGCGGAGAGGTTGTCGTGAGCGTGACGGACGAAGGACCTGGCATAAAGCCGAGCGATCTCGAACGCATCTTCGAGAAATTCTATCGCGGCGGCCGCCCCGACGGGCGCAAGGCCGGAACCGGACTCGGCCTTTCGATCTGCCGCGGGTTGGTGGAGGCCATGGGCGGCTCGATCAGCGCGCAAAGCCCCGCCGCGCGGCGCCGGGGCGCGCGCATATTGATGCGCTTTCCGGCTGCGCGAGACGCGCGTCGCGAGGCGCCATGAGCGGCGAACGCGTCCTCGTCGTCGACGACGAACCCGAAATCCTGCGGTGCCTGCGGCCGGCGCTCGCGGCTTGCGACTATGAGGCGTTGGAGGCGGCGAGCGGACGCGAGGCGCTGCATGCGATAGCGGCGCGCGCGCCCGACATCGTGCTGCTCGACCTCGGCCTGCCGGACATGGACGGGAAAGACGTGATCGCGCAGGCTCGCGCCTTTTCGAAGGCGCCGATCATTGTCCTGTCGGCGCGCGACCGCGAAGCGGAAAAGATCGCGGCGCTCGACGCCGGCGCCGCCGACTATGTCGAAAAGCCCTTCGCCATCGGCGAACTGATGGCGCGGCTGCGCGCCGCTTTACGCTACGCCGCGCGCGCCGGCGACGAGGTGGTGCGCATCGAACGCGGCGCCCTCGTTATCGACTTCGCGAAGCGATTGGTGACCAAACAGGGCGCGCCGGTGAAACTGACGCCGAAAGAATACGACCTGCTCGCGCTTCTGGCGCGCGGCAATGGTCGGTTGCTGACGCATCGGCAATTGCTGACGGCGGTGTGGGGCCCCGCGCATCGCGACGATTCGCAATATCTGCGCGTCTTCATCGGCCAATTGCGCGCCAAGATCGAAGACAATCCGGCTAATCCCCGTCTCATCCTGACTGAACTCGGCGCTGGCTATCGTTTCGCGGAAGGGTGAAACGCGGGCAGTTTAAATCCGCGCCAGCGCCGGAACCAAAGGATCCCAATTGAAGTGATAGTTCACGCCGGCGCGGATGATGTGTCCAGCGAAGCGCGTCGATGACAAGGGTCCGAGGATATGCAGGAAATTCCCGGCATCTTTGCCGGTCATCGGATCGCCAAGGACGCCATCGTAGTAAGTTGCTACGCCAAGGTCGTAATAAAGATATTCGAGCTTGGCGCTCAGATTCGGCATGAAACGCCACTCGAACCCGCCGCCCACCGTCCAGCCGATGCGCGTATTCGAATAGGCCCCGTTGCTGAAGTAGGGCGTGTCGACGGTTTTCGTCGCGGGACCGACGAGCGCCTGCGCGATAGCGGTGTCGCCGCTGGCGCCGCCGTAGGCGAAGCCGCCCGTCGCGTAAACGAGCACCGTCGGGAGGACCATATAGCCGACGCGCTCGCGCACCGTTCCGAGATAATCGAGCGAATGCGCGGCGGATAAGGTCGCGAGCGCGAAATTTCCCGGAAAGGCCGGCGCGGCGGCTGCGGTCCCCAAAGTGTTGCGATTGCCGCCCGAGGCGAAGCCTTGGATGTCGGTCTCCAAGCCGATATAGAGGCCGCCGCGAAGCTCCACCGCGACGCCAATCTGGCCGCCGCCGACGAAGCTGCCGTCGCCGCTATCGCCGATCAAACCGCTGGCCCCCGACGCCGAGCCGGCGCCTGAGATGAGCGACGAGGGGACGACGTCGGGATTAGACGCGATAAGTCCTGTCGTGACCAAGGTCGACGCGCGGTCGCTGATCGCGCCGCCAGCGTTCACGCCGATGTAGAAACTCGTCCGAAGCGGCGGCGGCGGCGGCGGAAGCGGACCGAGGTCGGGCGGCGCCTTGCGCGAAGGCAAATCCGACGCGACCGCCCCGGCGGCATGGAAAGAAAGTAGGGCGGCGAAAAGTGGCGCGTATTTCATTTTGCCTCTCGCAATCTCTGCTGCAACTCGAGTGAACGCGGCCACTCTGTCGCGGCGTTAGAACGCAGGCGCCGAATCAGTGTCCAATTGGAAAAATAAGGTTTTTGAAGAATAACTCCAATCGGTTTTTCTGTCTTGCGCGCAAGCGCACGTGGAAATCACTTCGCGAAAGCCCCGTAAATCAAAAAGAGCCCGGGCCGAAGCCCGGGCTCTCGCAAGACGCGCGATTCGCGAAGAGCGAATCAATACTTGGCGACGACCGGAGCCGGCGCAGCCCAGTTGAAGTGATAGTTCACGCCGGCGCGGACGATGTGGCCGTTGAACTTCGACTGCAGCTGGGGGAACACGCTGCTGTAGAGGCCCGGCACCGCGGGCGCGGCCGCGAAGTTGGCAAGCGCGCCGAGCGGAGCCTGAGCCGTGCCGAGATCGTAGTAGAGATATTCGATCTTGGCCGACCAGTTCGGCATGAACATCCATTCGACGCCGCCGCCGGCGGTCCAGCCGACGCGCGTGTCCGAGTAGGAGCCGCTGGCGAAGTAGGGGTTGGGCAGACCCGGGTCGTTCAGGTCCAGACCCGAGACCGAACCCTGGAGATTCACGTTGCCATAGGCGAGACCGCCTGTCGCATAGGCGAGCAGGGTGGGGGTGAAGAGCCATCCCAAGCGGCCGCGCACCGTGCCGAGATAGTCGATCGAGCGCGTGGCCGAGGTCGACTGGGTGACGACGTCGACGAAGCTCGGATTCTTGAATACGCCGCCTCCGTAAAGGTTGTTGGTGGAGCCGGCGAAGCCCTGGATGTCCGCCTCGAGGCCGATGAGGAAGTTTTGATAGAATTGATAGTTATAGCCGACCTGGCCGCCGCCGAGGAACTGCCCGTTGCCGTTGCCGCTCAGATAGGAGTTGGTGGCCGCCGAGAGCACCAGGCTTGAATTGGGGTTCACGAGGCAGCCGGGATAGATCGGCGTACAGCCGCCGGGGGTGCTGGAGAGATAGCCGCTCTTGTCATCGGTCCAGGTGCCGCCGGCGTTGAGACCGACGTAGAAGCCGGTCCACATCGGCGGCGGCGGCGGGGGAATGTACACCGGCGCCTTGCGCGACGGCAGGTCGGCGGCGAAAGCCCCGCCGGCGGAGAGCGCCAGAACAGCGGCGGAAAGGAGAAGCTTCTTCATCGAATTGCCCCGTGTGATTCATGTGCCGGCTAAAAACGCCGACCCCGGTCGTTTGCGGCGCAGCCCGAACCTTCGAATGCGCCGATCTACCTTTGAAGGGCGTAGCTTGAGAGAGGGACAGGGTCAATGAAGCGCGGATGCAAAACAGTCGTCGAACCGCAGTTTGCCGAGCGCCGTGACATATCTACCACAGTCGGCCGCGCTTTATTGTCTGCGACGCGAATTGGAAAGCTGTGGGAACCTTTAAAGCCAGCCTTTTTCCTGCGAAAATGTCATGAATTCGTCACGGCAGGCCCGCGCAGCGAGCGCGCAATAAACTGAAGTATATATGCGTAGTAGAGCGTTTGGAGCGCTTTCCACTTCAGGGACATGCTTCAACGCAAAAATCCGACGATATCCTTCACTGATTTCATATTCTCAGCGGCGATGGCGCGCGCGCGCGCGGCCCCTTCGCGCAAGACGCCGTCGATGTAATCGGGATCGCCAGAAATCTCGCGCATCTTCAAAGTAATCGGCGCGAGCCTTTCTACCGCGAGGTCAACGAGCGCGTTCTTGAAATTCGAGAAATTGGCGCCGCCGAATTCGATTAGAACCTGGGCCTTGGGCAGACCGGCGAGCGCGGCGTAAATGCCGACGAGGTTGTCGGCCTCCGGGCCGGCCTTCGAGGCCTTTGTCTTCGCTCGGCAGCGGCTCGGGATCGGTCTTGGCCTTGCGGATCTTCTGCGCGATCGTCGTCCGCATCGTCCATTAGATTGATCCGCGAATATTCGGACGGATCGGACTTCGACATCTTCTTGGTGCCGTCGCGCAGGCTCATCACGCGCGTCGCCGGGCCCGGAGATCAGCGGCTCGGGCAGCGGGAAAAACGCCTCGCCGAAGCCGTGGCGAGCGATCGATCGGCGAAATCATTGTTGAATTTCTGCGCGATGTCGCGCGCCAGTTCGAGATGCTGCTTCTGGTCCTCGCCGACCGGCACATGCGTCGCGCGATAGAGCAGGATGTCGGCCGCCATCAGCACCGGATAGGCGTAAAGGCCGACGGAGGCGTTCTCGCGGTCCTTGCCGGCCTTCTCCTTGAACTGCGTCATGCGGTTCAGCCAGCCGATGCGCGCCACGCAATTGAAGATCCAGGCGAGCTCGGCATGCTCGGCGACCTGGCTCTGGTTGAAGACGATCGTGCTTCTTCGGATCGACGCCGGCGGCGATGAAGGCCGCGGTGACCTCGCGGGTGTTGCCGCAGTTCCGCCGGGTCCTGCGGCTGCGTGATGGCATGCAGATCGACGACGCAATAGAGGCAGTCGTGCGCTCCTGCAGCTCCACGAATTTGACGATGGCGCCGAGATAATTGCCGAGATGCAGATTGCCGTTGGCTGGACGCCGGAGAAGACGCGCTCTGGGAAGCCGGTCATTTTTGCGCCGCATGTCGAGGGTTACGGCGGCCCTTATGACAACGCGCCGGCTTTGAGGCAAGCCCCCGCTTGGCGTGCCGCGCGAACCAGGGGCAAGCGCCTCGCGCAAAGCGCATCTCTCGTGATATAGCCAGCTAATGTCGCACAATAGTTTCGGTCATCTGTTCCGCGTCACGACCTTCGGCGAGAGCCACGGGCCGGCGCTCGGCTGCGTCGTCGACGGCTGCCCGCCGCGCATCCCCTTAAGCGAAGACGATATCCAGGCCGTTTCTCGACCGGCGCAGGCCCGGCCAATCGCGCTTCACGACGCAGCGCCGCGAGGCGGACGAGGTCAAGATCCTTTCCGGCGTGTTTGACGACGAGAACGGGCGCCAGGTCACGACGGGAGCGCCGATCGCGCTGCTGATCGAGAACACCGATCAGCGCTCCAAGGATTATGGCGAGATCGCGCAAAAATACCGGCCCGGCCACGCCGATTACGTCTATGACGCGAAATACGGCGTTCGGGACTATCGCGGCGGCGGGCGCTCCTCCGCGCGCGAGACCGCGGCGCGCGTCGCCGCCGGGGCCGTGGCGCGCAAAGTGATTCCCGGCGTGACCATCCGTGGCGCGATGGTGCAGATCGGCCCGCATAAAATCGACCGCGCCAATTTCGATTGGGACGAGGTCGAGAAGAACCCGTTGTTTTGTCCCGACAGGGAAGCCGCGGCGCGCTGGGCCGACTACCTCGACGACATCCGCAAAGCGGGCTCCTCGATCGGCGCGGTGATCGAGGTCGAGGCTTTGGGCGTCCCCGTCGGCTGGGGCGCGCCGATCTATGGCAAGCTCGACGCCGATCTCGCCGGCGCGCTGATGTCGATCAATGCGGTCAAGGGCGTCGAGATCGGCGCCGGGTTTCGCCGCCGCGGCGCTTTCCGGCGAAGAGAACGCCGACGAGATGCGCATGGAAGGGCGGCGCCGGCTTTCCTCTCCAATCACGCCGGCGGCGTGCTCGGCGGCATATCGACGGGCCAGCCGATCGTCGCGCGCTTCGCGGTGAAGCCGACCTCGTCGATCCTGACGCCGCGCCGAACCATCGACCGCTTCGGCGCCGAAACCGAGATCGTCACGAAAGGCCGGCACGATCCTTGTGTCGGCATCAGGGCCGCGCCGGTCGGCGAAGCCATGATGGCCTGCGTGCTGGCGGATCATTTTTTGCGCCACCGCGGACAGGTGGGGAGCGAGAGACATGCGTGAAGGACGATCGGCCCGGGTGCTCGCCCTTGCGGTCATCGCGATTCTTTTCTCCCGATTCGCCGTCCCGGCGCCGGCTTTCGCGCTCGATAAAATCAGCTTCGCCACCAATTGGCGCGCGCAGGCCGAGCATGGCGGGTTCTATCAGGCCGTCGCCGACGGAACCTACGCCCGCTATGGTCTCGACGTCGCGATCCGGCAGGGCGGCCCGCAGACCAACACGCGACTGCTGCTCGCCGCCGGCAGGGTCGATTTCGCGATGGGCGCCAATCTCATCCAAAGTTTCGAGGCGGTGAAGCAGGACATCCCGATCGTCGACGTCGCCGCGATATTCCAGATCGACCCCGTCGTCTTCCTCTCGCATCCTGGCGTCGGCTACGATCGCTTCGAGGACTTGCCGAAGGCGACGGCCTTCGTCGCGCATGACATGCTCGTCTCGGTCTATCAGTGGCTCAAACAGGCGCATGGGTTTCGCGAAGACAAGGTGAAGCCCTATGGCTTCACTTCCGCGCCGTTCCTTGCAGATCAAAAGTCAATCGAAGAAGGCTATCTCACCTCCGAGCCCTATCAGGTCGAGCGCGTCGGCGGCTTCAAGCCGAATGTCTTCCTGCTCGCCGATTACGGCTACGACAGCTATTCGACGATGATCGAGACGCGCGCCGAGACCATCGCAAAAAATCCCGATCTCGTGCAGCGTTTCGTCGACGCCTCGATCATCGGCTGGCGAAATTATCTTCACGGCGACAACTCCGCCGCCAACGCCGCGATCAAGCGCGACAATCCCGAAATGACCGACGGTCAGCTCGCCTATTCGATCGACAGGCTGAAAGAGCGCGGCGTCGTCGACGGCGGCGACGCCAAGACGCGCGGCATCGGCGTCATGACCGATGCGCGCATGAAGAGCTTCTTCGACAAGATGGTCCGCGCCGGCGTCGTTTCCGCCGCTCTTCCCTACCAAAATGCCTATACGCTGCAATTTATCGGCAAAGGCGTCGGGCTCGAACCGACCGACAAATGAAGCAGGCGACCGTCATTGCTCGCCCTGATGTGCTGGTGTCGTTCGACAAAGTCGGCAAATCCTTCGGCGACGCGCTCGCGCTACGCGAGCTCGATCTCGATGTCGAAGCGGGCGAAACCCTCACGCTGCTCGGCCCTTCGGGCTGCGGCAAATCGACGGCGCTGCGCCTGCTCGCCGGGCTCGCGCAGCCGACGCGCGGCGACGTCCGTTGGGTCGACAAGGCGGCGCGGCGCCGGCTGGGCGTCGTGTTTCAGGATGCGACGCTGCTGCCTTGGGCCGACGTTTTCGACAATGTCTATCTGCCGCTGCGGCTCGCCGGCGCCACGCGCAAGGCCGCCGCGCCGCGCGTCGAAGAGGCGCTGGAGCTGGTCGGCCTCGCGCAATTCCAAGGCGCGCTGCCGCGCGAACTCTCCGGCGGCATGAAGATGCGCTGCGCCATCGCCCGAGCTCTCGTCACGCGTCCCGCGCTGCTGCTGATGGACGAGCCTTTCGCCGCGCTCGACGAGGTGACGCGCGGCAATCTCAACGACGAACTCGTCGCGCTGAAGGCGAAGCTCGATGCGACGATCGTCTTCGTCACCCATTCGGTGTTCGAGAGCGTCTTCCTCTCGAACTCGGATCGTCGTGCTCGCCGCGCGCGGCGGCGACATTGTCGAAGAGATCGCGGTCGATCCCGCAATCGCGCGCGAACTCGGAATTTCGCCTGAGCGCGCCTTTCGCGCGATTATTGCCGGCGCGCATCCGCCGCTCTGCGCCGGGCCAGCGGAGACGCGGCATGAAGCCAATAGGAGCGCGGACTCTCGCCGCCGCCGCCGCGCCGCCGCTTGTCGCTTTCGTTGTTTTCCTTGCGGCGTGGGAGGCGGTCGCGCGCTTCTCCGGGAGCGCGCATTACGTGCTGCCGCCGCCGACCGTGGTTTTTGCAAAGCTTGTCGAGGACCGCGCGTTGCTGTTCGCCTCCGCCGCCGTCACCTTCAGCGTCGCCATGCAGGCGCTCGCGCTGGCCACGATCGTCGGCGTCGCCCTGGCGCTCGTCATGTCGCAATCGCGCTGGCTCGAGCGCGCGTTGACGCCCTATGCGATCGTGCTTCAAGTGACGCCGATCATCGCCATCGCGCCCTTGCTGCTCGTCTATCTCACGCCGTCGCAAACCGTGCTGGCGAGCGCTTTTCTCGTCGCTTTTTTTCCGATCTGGTCGAACACGGCGCTGGGTTTGGCGTCCGTCGATCATGCGCTGCTCGACCTCTTCGATCTTTACGGCGCCTCGGCGTGGCGGCGTTTTCTGTACCTCCGCGCGCCGGCGGCGTTGCCGCAATTTCTCGCGGGTCTGCGCATCGCCGGCGGGCTTTCGCTCACCGGGGCCGTCGTCGCGGAGCTGGTCGGCGGCGCGGCGGGAGAGGGGACCGGCCTCGCCTTCCGCATTTTCGAGGCGGGCTTTCGCCTCGACGTGCCGCGCATGTTCGCGGCGCTCGCGGTGCTGTCGGCGATGGGCGTCGTCATCTACGGCGCATTGTCGCTGCTGACTTTTCTGCTGCTGCGCCGTTGGCACGAGAGCGCGCGGCCGAGGGGACTATGACCGAGCCAGACACAAAGCGGACACCGTGAGGGCAAGCGCCGTCAATCTTCGCGGGCTTAACTGTCGCATGCATGAAGCCGAAGCAAGGGATTTGCATCGGTTCTGTCGACCTTGGCTCCCCCATTTTTCCTCGCGGGGCGGAGACCGGTTCCGGGTCGAAGGCCCTCGTGCGTCCCCCCTTCTCTCAGCGCCTCCCCGCTGAAGAAGGGGGCGTCGGGCGGCGCCTCAAATAGTCCGTGTTTGATCGGCAGAGCATGTAATAGAGCATGTAATGTCGACTTCGGAGCCACCTTCACGCTAGAGAGCTCATGAGCATTTCCACACCTTTCATTCAGCGTCCCGTTGCGACCACGCTCCTTGGCTTCGCCGTGCTGCTCGCCGGCGTCATGGGCTTTTTCAGCCTGTCGATCTCGCCGCTGCCGCAGGTCGATTTTCCGACCATCCAGGTAACCACGCAGCTTCCGGGGGCCAATCCCGACACCATCGCGTCGCTCGTCACGGCGTCGCTGGAACGCCAGTTCGGGCAAATCCCTTCGCTCGCGACGATGTCGTCGCAAAGCACGATGGGCTTCTCGCAGATCACCTTGCAGTTCGATCTCGACCGCAATATCGACGCGGCGGCGCAGGACGTGCAGTCGGCGATCAACGCCGCCAATTCGACATTGCCGCGCAACCTGCCTTATCCGCCGGTTTACGCGAAGGTGAATCCGGCCGACACGCCGATCGTGAGCCTCACCTTGCGCTCGAAGATCGCGACGCTTCGCGAGATGAGCGATCTCGCCGACACGCAGCTCGCCCCGCGCCTCTCCGAGGTTACGGGCGTCGGACGCGTGCTCGTCGAGGGCGGCGTGCGCCCGGCCATTCGCATCAAGGCGGATCTTGCGCGCCTCGCCGCAAATCACATGAGCATGGACGATCTGCGTCTCGCCGTCGCCGGCGCCAACACCGCCGGCGCCAAGGGGTCGATCGACGGCGCCAAGCAGTCCTACACGCTCGACGCCAACGACCAGATCCTCGTCGCCGAGCAATATAAGACCGTCGTCGTCAGTTGGCAGAACGGGCGCCGATCATGCTGAAAGACGTCGCCACGGTGGTCGACGGGCTGGAGAACAGCCGCGTCGGCGGCTGGTATCGCGGCGAACCGGCGATCATCCTCGACGTGTCGCGCCAACCCGGCGCCAATATCATCGCGACCGTCGAAGATCTCAAGAAACAACTGCCGCAGCTGCGCCGCCTGCTGCCGTCAGGAATGACGCTCGACATCGTCAACGACCGCACCGATACGATCAGAGCGTCGATCGCAGACGTCGAGTTCACGCTCGTCGTCGCGGTCGCTCTCGTGGTGATGGTGGTCCTGCTGTTTTTGCGCAGCGCGCGCGCGACTTTTATTGCCGCGATCAGTCTGCCGCTCTCCATCGTCGCCACATTCGCGTTGATGTGGGCGGCGCATTTCTCGCTCGACAATCTTTCGCTGATGGCGCTGACCATCGGCACGGGTTTCGTCGTCGACGATGCGATCGTGATGATCGAGAACATCGTCCGCAACATCGAAAAGGGCAAGACGCCGCTGCAGGCCGCGCTCGACGGCGCGAGCGAGATCGGCTTCACCGTCGTCTCGCTCACCGTGTCGCTCATCGCGGTTTTCATTCCACTTTTGTTCATGACGGGTCTCGTCGGCCGCATGTTCCGCGAGTTTGCGCTGACTCTGTCGATGGCCGTCGTCGTATCGGCCGTCGTCTCGCTGACGCTGACCCCGATGCTGTGCAGTTACGTTCTGCGCGCCGACGGCAAGGGCGAGCATGCGCATAAAGAGTCCTGGCTCGACCGGCTTTACGGGAGCACGCTCGACTGGGCGATGGCGCGCCAGCCGCTGATGCTGATGCTCACCGTCGTGACGCTCGCGGCGACGGTGATGATGTATATCTACATCCCCAAAGGCTTCTTGCCGCGTCAGGATACGAGCGTGTTGACCGCGGTGCTCGAGGCCTCGCCAGACATTTCCTTCGACGCGATGAAGAGAATGCAGAGCGATGTCGAGCGCGTGTTCGAAGCCGACAAGGACGTTGTCGGCGTGACCTCCGTGCTTGGCGTGGGACCGCTCAATCCGACGACGAACGTCGGCCATTTCCAGATCATGCTGCGCGACCGGGAGCACCGCGACGACAGCGCGGACAAGGTCGCCGACCGTCTCAAGGCGAAAGCCGAGAAGGCGCAAGGCGTGACGCTCTACATCGAGCCGGTGCAGGACATTCAGATCACGACGCGCGCCAGCCGCTCGCAATTCCAATATACGATCACGACCGCCAATGTCTCCGATCTGACGAAATGGTCGGACGAACTGCTGGACGCGCTGCGCGCCGAACCGGCGCTGCGCAACGTCGCGATGGAGACGCAGAACGGCGGCCTGCGCAGCTTCGTCAGCGTCAATCGCGAGACGATCGGACGGCTCGGCATCTCGATGCAGAACGTCGACGACGTGCTCAACGACGCCTTCGCGCAGCGGCAGATATCGACGATCTACACGCAATCCAATCAATATCGCGTTGTCCTGGAGGCGGCGGAGCAATATCAGCGCGATCCCAAGGCGCTCGGCAAGATCTACGTCGGGCGCCGGCGGCGGCCCGCAGGCGCCGCTCGATGCGCTGGTGAACGTTAAGCAGGTCTCTGCGCCGCTTGTCGTCGCGCATCAGGAGCAATTCCCCGCGTCGACGATCAGCTTCGATCTCGCCGAGGGCCATTCGCTCGGCGACGCGCTCGAGGCGATTTCGCGCGTCGAACACGAAATCGATTTGCCGCAGACGATCGTCGGGGTCTTCAGCGGCGACGCCGCCGAGTTCAGGAAATCGCTCGCGAGCGAGCCTTATCTCATTTTAGCGGCGATCGTCGCCATCTACATCGTGCTCGGCGTGCTCTACGAGAGCTTCGTGCATCCCTTCACCGTCCTGACGACCTTGCCTTCCGCGGGCGTCGGCGCTCTGCTCGCGTTGATGCTGTTCAATCTCGACATGTCGATCGTCGCGCTCATCGGCGTCGTTCTGCTGATGGGCATCGTCAAGAAGAACGCGATCATGATGATCGACTTCGCGCTCGACATCGAGCGAGAGGAAGGCGCGCCGCCGCAAGAGTTGATCGTGCGCGCGGCGAAGCTGCGCTTTCGCCCGATCATGATGACGACGCTGGCCGCGCTGCTCGGCGCGCTGCCGCTGGCGCTCTCGCATGGAACCGGCAGCGAGTTGCGCATTCCGCTCGGCGTTTCGATCGTCGGCGGTCTGCTGCTGTCGCAAATGTTGACGCTCTACACGACGCCGGTGATCTATCTCGCCGTCGATCGTCTGCGCCGTCGAACGTTCGGGCCCGAGACGACGGCGCCGGCGTCGCAGGAGGACGAGGTGATTCTCCTGAACACAGAGCGGCGGCGGAGTGAGCGTTTCCGACGCCCTTCATCCTGCGTCCCGTCGGCACGACGCTGCTCTCGATCGGCGTTGTTCCTGATCGGCGTCGTCGCCTATCTCTTTTTGCCGGTCGCCAGTCTGCCCCGCGGTCGACTTTCCGACCATCGGCATCTCGGCGTCGCGGCCCGGCGCCGATCCCGAGACGATGGCGGCCACGGTCGCCGCGCCGCTGGAGCGGCGTCTCGGCGATATCGCGGGCTTGACCGAGCTCACCTCGACGAGTTCGCTCGGCTCGACGCAAATCATCGCGCAGTTCGACATGTCGCGCAACATCGACGACGCCGCGCGCGACGTGCAGGCGGCGATCAATGCGGCGGCGCCGATCTTCCTGCGGATCTGACCAGTCTTCCGACGCTTCCGCAAGGCCAATTCCTCGACGCTCGCCAATCTTCGTTCTCGCGCTCACCTCCGAGTTCGATGCCGACGAGCGCGATCTATGATGCGACCGACACCGTCATCGCGCAGCGGATATCGCAAGTGTCGGGCGTCGGCGGCGTCATCGTCAGCGGCGCCGAACAGCCGGCGATTCGCGTGCAGATGGATCCGGCGGCGACTGGCGTCGATGGGGCTCGGACTCGACACACGTCGCCACCGCGATTCTGAACGCCAATGTGCAAGCCCCGACGGGTTCCTTCAACGGCGACGGACAAGGCATGACGATCGCCACCGACGATCAGCTGAACACGCCCGACGATTATCGCAACGTCGTCGTCGCCTCGAAGAAGGGCGCCGTCGTGCGGTTCGAAGGACGTCGCCACCGTCGATCGCAGCGTGCGCAATCGCAATGCGGCCGGCTGGTACAACGGCAAGCCGGCGGTCATCCTGGTGATATTCAAACAGCCGGGCGCGAATGTCATCGACACCGTCAATAATGTGCGCGAGCTGATGCCGCGCCTGCGCGAATGGATCCCGGCGGGCATCGACATCTCGGTGCTCGCGGATCGCACGCAGACCATTCGCGCCAGCGTCGCCGATATCCAGCGCACGCTGTTCATCTCCGTCTGCCTCGTGATGGCGGTGGTGTTCGTGTTCCTGCGCCGCTTGTCGCCGGTTGCGGCGGCGGCTGTCACCGTGCCGCTGTCGCTGATCGGCTCCTGCGCGGCGATGTCGGCGGCGGGATTCTCGATCGATAATCTTTCGCTGATGGCGTTGACGATCGCCGTCGGCTTCGTCGTCGACGACGCTATCGTGATGATCGAAATCGTCGAGAGTCACGTCGAGAACGGCAAGAGCCGTCTGCAAGCGTCGCTGATCGGCGCGCAGCAGATCGCATTCACGGTCCTCTCCATCAGCCTGTCGCTCGTCGCCGTGTTCATCCCGCTGCTGTTTCTCGGCGGCATCGCCGGGAAACTGCTGCAGGAGTTCGGCTATACGCTGACCTTCGCGATCCTCATTTCGATGGTGGTTTCGCTGACGACGACGCCAATGCTTTGCGCCTGGTTGCCATCGTCCAAAGACAAGCCGCCTTCCCTCTTCGACAAGGTCGTCGAAGGAACGCTCGCGAAAATCATAGAGGCTTACGCCCGCAGTCTGCGCTCAGTCGTCGACCACCCTTGGATCATGCTCGCCGTCATTCTGGGCACCATGTATTTCACCGTGCATCTCTATATAAACATCCCCAAGGGAAATCTGCCGCAGGACGACATCGGCCTCCTCAACGGCACAACCGAGGCGTCGCCCGACGTCTCCTTCGACGAGATGGTGCGATTGCAAAAACAGGCGATGCAAGTGCTCGCCGAGGAGCCGGACGTCAACGACGTCGGCTCCTTCATCGGATCCGGCAATCTGACGTCGTCGTCGAATCAGGGACGGTTGTTCGTCGCTCTGAAACCTTCGGGCGAGCGCAAATCCTCGAGCATCGAGGTCATTAACCGGCTGCGTCCGAAATTCGCACGCATCGCCGGATTGACCGTAACGATGCAGCCTTCGCAGGATTTGCGCGCTGGTGGGCGCGTCAGCAAGGGGCTTTATCAATATACTCTGTCGGATATTTCCATCGCCGAACTCAACGAATGGTATCCGAAAATTGTCGAGCGGATGAAAAAAATTCCCGAACTTGCGGACGTTTCGACGGATCGTCAGCAAGGCGGCCTCAAGGCGAATGTGGTGATCGACCGCACTGCGGCCTCGCGCCTCGGCGTGGCGATCGCAACGCTGGACGCCGGGCTGAACAGCGCCTTCGGTCAGCGCCAGGATCTCGATCATCTACACGCAGCGCAACAACTACCGCGTCATCGTCGAAGTGCCGCGCTCGCGTCAGCGCGACATTCGCGATCTGTCCGGAGTCTATGTCACCAACGCGACTGGCGGCCAAGTCCCGCTCACCGCGATCTCGCATGTCGAGCGCGGCAGCCAGCCGCTTGTCGTCAATCACCAGGGCGTCGTGCCGGCGGTCACGATAACATTCAATCTGGCCCCGGGCGCCAAGCTCGACAAAGCGACCACGGCAGTGGACAAGGCCGTTTCAGAGATGATGTTGCCGCGCGGGCTGCGGGCGGGCTTCGCCGGCGACGCCGCAGATTTTCGCAAGACCGCGGGGGGCATGGGCGTTGCGATCCTCGGCGCGCTGCTCGCCGTCTACATCATCCTCGGCGTGCTCTACGAGAGCTACATCCATCCCGTTACGATCATCTCGACTCTGCCGTCGGCCGGCCTCGGCGCGCTGCTGTCCCTCGAATTGTTCAACGCGGAATTCACCGTCATCGCCTTCATCGGGATTCTGCTGCTGATCGGCATCGTCAAGAAGAACGGCATCATGCTCGTCGATTTCGCGCTGCATGCGGAACGCGAGCGCGGCATGTCGCGCGCATGACGCCGCGATCGAAGCCGCGGCCGAGCGCTTCCGCCCGATCCTGATGACGACCCTGTCTGCGCTGTTCGGCGCGCTGCCGCTGCTTCGCGACCGGCTCGGGCCGGAGCTGCGGCGTCCGCTCGGCATCACTATCGTCGGCGGCCTGGTTCTCGCAAATCCTGACGCTCTATACGACGCCGGTGATCTACCTTCTGATGAGCAAATTGCGGCGCAAGAAGAAACCCGCCGCGAGCGAGGTCGTCGGCCCTAGAGCGCTTTCCGCTCGAATGGAATCATTCGAGCGATAAGAAATCGCCAAAAATTAAACTCTTAGAGCATCTCCTCGTCCAAAAACCGCTTCACACTTTTTGAGGAGATGGGCCAGCGACTAGGCTTTTGACGAACCGCCTCAACGCGCGCCCGTTTAGCTCGGTGGCTGCGCGGCTTTTGGATCGGTTTCTCCAGGGAGAGTTCGCCGGCTCTCCAAGCGAGTCCCGGATGTAGAGTTTCTTCACCGCGACAAAAAGCGCCACCGTGATCGGCGCAGCAAGAAGCGTGGCCGCGAAGCCGAATAAATAGGTGATCGAGACGATGCTGAACAACATAAGCGCGGGAGGAATGGAAATATCCTCCTTTGGATAAGCGGCATGATGATCTGACCTTCGGCCTGATGGATGATCGCATAGGCGACGATGGTGTAAACCAGCGCCGAGACGCCGAGAGTCGCTGCGACGAGAACTGCAGGAACTGCCGCGAGAATGGGTCCAAGATAGGGAATGAAGTCGCTAACGCCTGCGATAATGCCTAGCGCGAACGGCGAGGGAAGCCCGATGAGCCAGACGGCCAATCCGCACAAAGTTCCAACGATAAGCATCTCGATCAATTGCCCGAAAAGCCAAAGCCGCAGCGCGTCTGCGATGCGGTCGAGGGTTTCGTTCGCATTTTCGCGCCATGCGGGGAGGAATAACTGGGATAGACCGTCACGATAAAGTTTGGGTTGCGCCGCGAGATACACAGCTGCGAATATAGTAATCAACAAAGCGACGATGACGCCGGCGCTCACGGTGAAAACCCCGCTTACAAAGTCGACTAGCGGAAGGTTGGCGTCTCGGATATGAGAAAGAACGATGCCGCCGATCGCCGTGCTGCTCAGCAGAGCGGTGATGCTGGTCCTTCTTCGACACGGCGAAAAACCTCCCCCAATTCTTCGATCATGGTGGCGCCAAACA
>CAWFZD010000039.1:0-109848 GCA_963820145.1 uncultured Alphaproteobacteria bacterium | reverse complement strand
ATGTTATGTCGTTGCTGACCCAGTTACGTATTGCTATTTCATAGGAGGCGACGCCGATGATGTTCCGAACAAGCGAAGGAGTCAGCGCCAGCAGTTAACGTCGCCCGTTTCCGGTTACGAAGCGTCCTCGCAGCTTTTCTCGCCGCGCGCACCGACCTCGACTTTTTTTTCGCTTCCTCCATCGCCCTTCCAAACGCCTTGTCACAAGTTCGCGACAACCCTTAGCAAAAGGGAATGGCCATAACAATTGGTTAGGAGTATTCACAAAATCGCTTAATTTTCCTCATTTTCAAGCAGAAACATGGCGCTATCAACACCTTTCTACCCACGCTCCGCCCGCGCCAAAAGCTCAAAAATCGTGACGATCAGAGCGCGGCGGTCGAAGTTGAACACGTCCGTTTCCCGCGCGGCCTCGACGATCTCCTCCCAGGCCTTTGCGAATCCGGCGACGGCGGCCGCGCCCTCTCCCGCGCGCGCCTTCACCCGGGCGTCGATGAAACGCCAAAGCGCGCGCAAGAACGCCTCATAGGCGGCTGCGTTCTCGCGCCCGCGCAGGCGATCGGCGAGCGCGTGGACGGCGCTCCACTCGACTTGCGGCAAACGCCCGAACAGCGCCTTGAACGTCGCCTCCAGAGCCAGTCCTTCGCCGCTAAGCAGCCGCAGCGCCTCGCGCACGGAGCCATGCGCGCCTTGCGCCGCCGCCTCCAGCCTGTCTTGCGGGGCGTCCGCGAAATCCGGCGTCGCCCGCAGCGCCGCCACGACCTCGCCCGTCTGCAGCGGCTGGAGCAGCAGTTTGCGGCAGCGCGAGCGAATCGTCGGCAGGATGCGCCCCGGCTGATGCGAGACGAGCAGGAACAGCGCGCGCTCCGGCGGCTCTTCGATCAGCTTCAGCAGCGCATTGGCGCTGGAGCGGTTCAAATCCTCGGCGCAATCGACGATGACGATGCGCCAGCCGCCGGTTCCTGAGGCGCGGTGTATCTTGGCGATGACCTCGCGCACCTCGTCGACGCGGATTTCCGTGTAGAATTTCTTGTCCTTCTCGATCCAGCTGCGCCGCAACACGAAAACGTCCGCGGCGGACAGCGCGGAAATGCGCCGCGCCGCCGGAGCGTCCGCCCGCACATGGAGCGATTGCGCCTCTTGCGCGAAGGCGGGGGTCGGATGCGCGAGCAGGAAGCGGGCGAGCCGCCAGGCCAGCGTCGCCTTGCCGACGCCCTCCGGGCCGCCGATCAGCCAGGCGTGCGCCATGCGGTTCTGCCGATAAGCGTCGAGCAGCTCGCGCTCCGCCGCGGCGTTGCCGAAAAAGCTCAGCGTGTCGCGCGGATGCGGCGCGGCGTCGAAACGATCGCTTTCCGGCGCGGCTGCGACCTCGCGCGGCGCGCGGCTCACGCGGCTGCGTCCAGGAAGCGCGCCTCGACCAGCCGCCAGATGCCCTGCGCGACCTCATCCGGCGGCGCCGCCGTGTCGACGACGCAGCAACGGCCCGGCTCCCTTTCCGCGATGTCGAGGAAGGCCGCGCGCAGCGCCTCGTGCTTGGCGAGCTCCTGTCGCTCGAAGCGATCCGCGGGTTCGGCGGGGCTGCGGCGTTGCGCGGCGCGCGCCAGCCCTTCGCTTGCGGGAAGATCGAGCACGACGGTGAGGTCCGGGCGGAGCTCCCCGAGCGCGGTCTTCTCGAGGAGCGCGATCATGCGCGGATCGACATGTCCGACGGCGCCCTGATAGGCCCGCGTCGAAGTCCGCGAAGCGGTCGCGAAGCACGAAAGCGCCGCGCGCGAGCGCCGGGGCGATCTTGCGGTCGATGTGGTCGATGCGCGCCGCAGAGAACAGCACGGCTTCGGCGAGCGGTCCGTGCTGCGCGAAGCGTCCGGCGAGCAGCATCTCGCGCAATCGCTCGGCCCGCGGCGAACCGCCCGGCTCGCGCGTCGCGACGACTTCGACGCCGCGTTCCTCGAGCCTTTGCGCCAGACCGCGCAGCTGCGTCGTCTTGCCGACGCCCTCGCCGCCCTCGAAGGTGATCAGTCTGCCGCGCGGCGACGGCGACGACGGCGCGTTCATGGCTTCTTCGACAGCCGCGCGTGGATCGCGCTCGCCACATATTCATAGGCGGCGTCGAAAGCCTTGCGATAGAGCGAGCCTTCGCCGACGCTTTCGGCGGCGAAGAGCGGCGCCTCCAGCACGACCTGGCCGCCGCGCTTCACTTCTATCTTGCCGACGCTCGCGCCGAGACTCGATGGGCGCCTGCACCGGTCCTTCGTAGACGATGCGGCCGGTGAGCTTTTCACTGCCGCCGCGTTGCAACAACGCCTTCACGTCGGTCTTCGAGGCGAGATCGACCGAGCCCTTGTCGCCGCCATAGACCTTGCGCCGAGCCGACAACCTCGCCGGCCTTGAACAGAATCCTTTTCCTCGAAATTGCGAAAGCCCCACTGCAAGAGCTTTCGGGCCTCGTCCGCGCGCTCTCTGGCCGTGCGCGCGCCATAGGCGGCGAGGATCAGCCGGCGCCCCTCCTGCAGCGAGGAGGCGACGATGCCAAAGCCGCTCTTCTCGTCGATATTGCCGGTCTTGAGCCCGTCGACGCCTATGCTCATCGTCAGCAGCGGATTGCGGTTGAGCTGCCGGATCTTGTTCCAGGTGAACTCTTTCTCCCCGAAATATTTGTAGTAGTCGGGATAGGTCGCGATCACATGCTGCGCAAGCCGCACCATTTCGCGCGGCGTCACTTTTTGATCCGGACTTTGCTGTCCCCAGGGATTGCCGAAGCTCGATTTCGTCAGCCCAAGCTCCGTGGCGCGTTTGTTCATGCGGATGACGAAGGCTTCCTCCGCGCCGGCGACGCCTTCGGCGAGCGTGATCGCCGCATCATTGCCGGAATCGATGACGAGGCCGCGAATGAGGTCCTCGACCCTCGCGCGCGAATTGACGTTAAGGAACATCGCCGACCCGCCGCCGCGCGCGCCGCCGTCGCGCCAGGCGTGTTCCGAGACGACGAATTCATCGTCGAGACGCAGGCGCCCCTCCGCCAATTCGCGAAACACGAGCTCCGCCGTCATGATCTTGACCGTGGACGCGGGCGTGACGAAATCGTCGGCGTTCTTTTCGTAAAGCACCGCGCCGGTGGCCGCGTCGATCATGAAGACATTCGGAAAACTCGTCTGAAAACCCTGCGCCCACGCTCCCGGCGCGCCAAAGCTCAAAAGGATGACCGCGCAAACCGCCGCCAAAGCGGCTTTGAGATGTGAAGACACGTGACTCGTCCCGCTTCCCCGTTGTTTCGGGCGCATATTCCTGCAGCCGCGCGAATATGCGTTCATCTGCTGTCATGCTCCCGCGACAGGAGAATGTCTAGCGAGAGAAATTGCGGATTTGCGAAACGGGTTAAGATCAGACGCGGCGCGCGGCGGCCATCTTCGCGGTCTTGTTCGGCGCGACGCCGAGGTCCAGCGGACGCGTCGGCGGCAGAGGAGCGTTCGCCGCCTTGCTGGCGGCTTCCTTTGCGGACGGCGCTGCGTCTTCGGCGACGTCCTTGCCGTGCTTCGCGGTCTCTTCGCTATGAGCGACGCTGCGGCGCACGACGGACGAAGCGGGTTCGTCCAGATCGTCGTCGATGTCGCTGCGGGTCGTCTGCGCCGAGGCGGTGCGCACGGGGGCGTCATGCGCGGCGATCATAACGGGCGACGCGTAGCCCGGCAGCTCAGCCGGCGATCCGTCGGTGCGCAGCGAGGCGAGCAGCTTCGCCTTGTCGGAGCCGGCGAGTTCGGCGCGGCCAAGCCACTCGATCTTCACCTTAGCCGTGCCCTTGTCTTTGAAATCCAAAGCTTCCGCCACGCGCTGCGAGACGTCCATGACGCGGCCGCCATGATAGGGCCCGCGGTCGTTGACGCGCACGACCATCGAATGCGCATTTTGCATGTTGGTGACGCGGGCATAGCTCGGCAGCGGCATCGTCGGATGCGCGGCGCTGAAGGAGTTGCGGTCGAAAACCTCGCCGTTGGCGGTCAGGCGGCCATGGAAATCGGAGCCGTACCAGGACGCCGAACCGACCGCAGCATAAGGCCGCTCGCTGGGATAATAGGTTTTGCCGGCGATGGAATAGGGTTTTCCGACCTGATAGCGACCGCCGCCCTGCGGCACGGGCTCGCCGTCAGCGATGACCCGGGGGCTGGCGCGAACGCCGTAACGCGGATCGACGCCGTTGCTCTCGCGGCGGACGGCGTACTGCTGCGCGGTCTGCGGACCGGCGCATCCGGCGAGAGCGCCGAGCGCGACGGACAGCGCCAACAGGGAACTCGGGCGCACGGAAGGAAACTGCGAAAGACTCACTGAACTCATCGCCGCTGCACGCATTCTGACGGTCGACCGCATATCGCATCCCAAAGGGTTCAAGATGAGCGGCCGCCCGCGTGAGAGCGCAAGCTCGGCGCGCGCCTCGCTTGCAATAGTTACGCAGCTTCCCGCAATTCTGTTAATTCACGGTTACCCTTGGTCCAAATCCTTGAAGACGCGGCGACTGGAGCCTCGCCGCGAAGCTCAGCAGGCCTTGCAAATGCGCCGAAAATGCGGCTGCGCTCGCGGCACGCTCAAAGGCCGCGCTTGCGCCGGCGCCGCACAATTCCTGTATTCGCCAATAAGTAAAACCACTTAACCTATCCGGCGGGCGCGAGATCGACGATTTGCGCCGAAACTTTTTCGCGTCCGCGATAGACGTCTTTGGCGAGGCGCGCCGCGACGTGAAAGCTGCCGCAGCCGCGACGCAGCGCGTCGCCGAGCGCGGTCTCGGCGGCTCTAAAGCATATCGCGTCGAGCGCGGCGCCGTCGCCCGAGCGCAAGCGAAGGCGCAGATGGTTGGCGCCGACGAGCGTCACGCCCTCGACGCCATGCTGCGGAAATACAAAAATCGGCTCCGCCGCGCCCTGCCCGTACGGGCCGGCGCGCTCCAGCATTTCGGCGAGCGGAAGGGAAGCGCCGCGGGCGGTGAGCGCCGCATCGACGCGCAGCACATTGGCGTCGCGCCGGGCGCCGAGCGCGGCGGCGAACTCCTCCTGCATGAAGGCGGCGAATTCGGGCAACCGCTCGCAGGCGACAGTGGCGCCCGCCGCCATTTTGTGGCCCCCGCCCTTCACGGCGAGCTTTAGCTCGACCGCTTTGCGAACGGCGCGGCCAATGTCGGCGCCCACGACGCTACGACCCGATCCCGTGGCCATGGAGGCGCTTGAGGCTCCAGTTGAGCTGCAACTTAAATCATTATTAGATACAAATACAAAGCTTGGTATCTTAAACCTATCCTTTAAGCGTGAGGCGAGGATCCCGACGAGGCCCGGCAAGAAGTCTTGATCCCAGATCGTCAGACATGCCGCTTCTCCCTGAGCCTCGAGTTGATGTTCCGCGAGGAGGATTGCGCGCTCCAGAGCGACCTCCTCCAGCCTCTGCCGTTCGGCGTTGAGGCGGTCGAGCCGTTGCGCGACGCTGCGCGCCTCGACCGGATCGCGCAGCGAAAGCAGCCGCGCGCCGAGCGCCGCATCGCCGATCCGGCCGCCGGCGTTTATGCGCGGGCCGAGCAGGAAGCCGAGATGATAGGCGCGCGGCGGCCCATCTAGACGGGCGGCGTCCATCAGCGCCGCGAGCCCCGCCCGTCCGCGCTGCCGCATGACGGCCAGTCCCTTGGCGACGAAGGCGCGGTTGAGGCCGGTCAGCGGCGCGACGTCGGCGACCGTCGCCAGCGCGACGAGGTCGAGCGCTTCGAGCAGTTCGGGTTCCGGCCGCGCGCTGGTCCAATGGCCCTGTCGGCGCAACGCGCGAGAGAGCGCCGCCAAGGCGAGAAAGACCACGCCCGCGGCGCAAAGCGCGCCGGCGTCGGAAAGGTCGTCCTGGCGATTGGGGTTGACAATGACGCCTTGCGGCAAAAGCTCGCCGACCTGGTGATGGTCGAGCACGATGACGTCGAGGCCGAGCGCCCTCGCCGCGTCCAGCGCCTCGAAACTCGTCGAACCGCAGTCGACCGTGACCATCAGCCGCGCGCCGCGTCGGAAGAGTTCGCGCGCCGCCTCGACATTGGGACCGTAGCCTTCGAGGATGCGGTCCGGGATGTGGATGAAGGGGGTCGGCGCGCCGGCGGCCTCGAGGAATTGCGCCAGCATCGCCGCCGAACAGGCGCCGTCGACGTCATAGTCGCCGAAGACCGCGATCTGCTCGCCGGTCAGGATCGCGCGCGCCAGCCGGTCGACGGCGAGGTCCATGTCGCGCAGCGTCAGCGGATCGGGCATCAATTCGCGCAGCGTCGGATTGAGATAGGCCGGCGCATGGTCGGCGCGAACGCCCCGCCCCGCCAGCACGCGCGCGACGACGTCGGCGATTCCATGCGCCTGCGCGATCGCCAGCGCCTGCGCTTCGCCGGCGCGATCGAGCCGCGCCGTCCAGCGCTGGCCGGAGACGGAATGTTCGACGCCGAGAAAGGCGCTTGTTTCAAGTCCGGACATGAGGGCTCGCAGAGGCTGCCGGGGAATCGTCAGGAAATTATGCGATTTAGTAATAACGCTGATTGACTGCTAATACAAAATCCTGACATTTCATTTTAGGATCAAAGCGTGTCGCTCATTATCAATAGACCAGGATTTGAACTTGCTCAAAAAACTCTGACCAAGAAGGATTTGCGCTTTAATATCCGCAATGGAGGCGTCAACGTTCTCTATAGTTCGATTTCCAACTTTTAGAGATTTTAGACGAAATCGTGAAGAAGGAACCTTTGATCCGTCTGCCAGGATGTAAGTTTGCGTTCCGAGAAAGTCCGTTTCATTTATAGTCTTCGCTCGCCAAAGCGTTAAAACTATATCCGCTGGAATACTAACGTCACTCGCTCCGCTGTCGACCACGGCGCTGAGAGTTATGGTGTCATTGAAACGAACCGGAACCTGATATATGCCGCCTTCTATTTCCATCGCTATAGACTCAGAGTCAGATTTCGCCTCGTAGGGAGCAGCAGGAGGAGCATATGCATGAGTAGTCGGCCCTACAGGAATTCGTTTCATTTGAGATGGATCTGCGGCCAGATATCGTAAGGAACCCTCGATGCCGCCGCTTCCATATCGTGCAATCCAAACGTAACCCTTCCCGCCGGTCATCGTATATATCGGAAGTCCAGCCTTGGAGGATTCCTGGAAATTCATCAGATAATCAACCAGGAAGCCCAAAGCTGGCTTTTGTCCCTGCGCTAGGCTCATCATTTCGTTTTGGTTTATCCGCTGGAGTTGAATCTCGCCCCAGACGGCCATTATTCCCACGGGCGAAGGATAGGTTCGCGGTTTGGAGCCGAACAGAGCCGACAGTCTGTCGATTTCGTTGTTTGCATCCTGATAGTTAACCGCGGCGGGCCAAACGGATTTGTTTATGTACGTGACAATATTGTTATACAAATGCAATATGGTTAGCTTCATGTTTTGGCTCTTGTAATCCCTTTCCGAGAAGGTGCAGAAAACAGCATTTTCATATTGCTCGCTTGGCTCGCATTTATACCTTTTATATTCCGGGGAGCGGGAAATCACCGGCATTCCGATGCCGAGCCCATCGACAGAGAATGGCTCGTAGTAGCGAAGTCCGCTGCGCGTCTGAGCGAAGACATTGCTCGCACATAGGGTCAATGCAATGGCGAGCGAACTCAACCTGAGAAAAGACTTCAACGCAACGCCTCCAAAAAGCTCGGCCCTAAACCCGAGCGAAACCCTATCAAACGCATCTGAACTTATCACAGAGAATTTCACTGCAAAAGCACTATCCAAGTTTAGAAAAAGGCAAGCTGCCGCGATGGGTGAGCCGCGCCGAATAATCCAATTCGAACGACAGGCGGCTCGCCACACAGTGATAGCCTTCGCCACTTGCAATGAACCGGACCCTCAATGCCCCTCCGATCGAGAAATATCGTCTTCGTGCACGGCATGTTCGGCTGGGGGCCCAAGGATTTGTTCGGGCTTCCCTATTGGGGCCGGGCGCTCGAATGTTTCGGGCCGGAGCTTCTCCCGCATGAGGCGAAATGCGGGCCGATCAGTTCGCTGCACGACCGGGCTTGCGAGGTTTTCGCGCAGATCGTCGGAGCGAGGGTCGACTACGGCGCGGCGCATAGCCTGGGCGCCGGCCATGCGCGCTTCGGCCCGGACTATTCCGGCGCCGGCTTCGTCCCCGGGTGGTCGCGCGACAATCCGGTCATCCTGGTTGGCCACAGCGCCGGCGCCATGACCTGTCTGCAGCTGCAAAAGCTGCTGGCGGGGGATTTTTGGGGCGTCGGCTCAACCGCCGACTGGGCCGAGGTCGTCGTCTCCATCGCCGGCGCGCTCAACGGCTCGCTCCTGAGCTATCTGTTCAGCGACGAGGCGACCGGACTGGCGGGCGGCTGGCGCGGGCGCCTGCTCGCGCGGGCGCTGGGCGTCGCCGCGCCGCTGCTGCGCCCTTTATACGATCTTGGTCTCGAGCACTGGCTAAGCCAAGGCCGGCTGGAGACCACCGGCTTTCTTTCCGGCGAGGACAATCTCATCTTCGACTCGTCGCTGCAGGGCGCGCGCCAGGCCAATGATTTCAACGCGGGCGGCTTCGCGACCGCCCCCAACACCTATTATCTCGCCTTCGTGACCGGCGCGGCGGCGCCTAAACCGCAGCGCTTCGGCGCCGCCGGCTATATGGCGCGGCGCCGGGATTTTGCAAAAGCCCCGATCCCGGGCTGGGGCCAGGGCGACCTCGCGATCGCGCGCTGGCGCGCCAATGACGGCGTCGTGAGTTCGATTTCGCAGCGCTATCCCTTCACCGCCGAGGGGCACCCTGTCGGCGGCGAGGGAATTTTCGGGCAGGCCGATGAGCTTGCGCCAGGGCGCTGGCGTTATGAGGCGCTGCAGGCGGCCTTTGGCCGGCGCTTCGACCATCTCGATCCCGTGCACGGCGGCCCGCGAAATTTGTCGAGTCCCGCCCGCCGCGCGCATCGCGAATTCTACGAGCGGCTGAATGCGCTGCTCGTCGCCTTGTGACGAAAGGCGTCTTGAGCGAAGGTTGAGGTCATGAGCGAGACGATTCTTCTCCAAAACGCCGCCGGCGACACAGCCGAGATCGACGCTTTCGGCGCCGAGCTTATGTCCTGGCGGGCCCGAAACACTGATCTCATCTGGGCGAAGGACCCGAAAATCTGGGATCAGAGCGCGCCGATCCTGTTTCCCGTGGTGGGCTGGACGCGCGGCGGCGCCGTAACGGTGAAGGGCAGGAAATATCCGCTCGCGCTGCATGGCTTCGCCTGGAAGAAGCCATTCGCGATCGTCGAGAAGAGCGGCGACGCTATGCGCCTGGCGCTCGTCGCGGACGACGAAACCCGCGCGCTCTATCCCTACGACTTCACTTTCGAGGTCGCGTTTAGACTTTTCGAGGGCGGGTTGGAGAATACGCTGATCGTGACCAATACGGGCGACGAGCCCCTGCCCTACGCCTGCGGGCTGCATCCGGCGTTCCGCTGGCCGCTCGCGGGTTCATCCGCGCCGCACCGCATCGTCTTTGAATCAGCGGAGAACCCCGAGGGCCCGGAGATCGGCCCGGGCGGCCTCATCTCGCGCAAATTGCGCCGCCTGCCGATCGAGGGGAACGTTCTCAGTCTCAAACCCGACTATTTCGCGAAAGACGCGCTGGTCTTTCAGAACATCGGGAGCCGCAGCCTCGTCTTCGACAATGGCGCCGGCGCGCGGCTCGAGGTCGCGCTGGAGGATTTTCCGCATATCGGCTTCTGGACGCTGCCGCCGGCGCCGTATCTGTGCATCGAGCCCTGGACCGGCTATGGCGACCCGGAGGATTTTTACGGCGAGCTGTCCGAGAAGCCGTCGATGCGGATTTTGGCGCCCGCCGCCGCCGCCCGCCACGCCGCGACGTTCCGTTTCTTCGGGGCGTGAGACCCCGCTGGACCGATCCTTGCTTTCCCTTACGCCCGCCGCTCAGGATCAAGACGAATGTCCGTTTTTCCCAATGTGATCGACGCCATCGGGGACACCCCCCTCATCGAATTGAAGGCGGCGTCGCAAGCGACCGGCTGCCGCATTCTGGGCAAGGCGGAGTTCATGAATCCCGGCGGCTCAGTCAAGGACCGCGCGGCGCTCTACATCGTGCGCGACGCCGTCGCGCGCGGCGCGCTCAAGCCCGGCGGCGTCATCGTCGAGGGCACGGCGGGCAATACCGGGATCGGTCTCGCGCTCGTCGCCAACGCGCTGGGCTTTTCCACCGTCATCGTGATCCCTGAAACGCAGTCGCAGGAGAAGAAGGATGCGCTGCGCCTGCAGGGCGCAGAGCTCGTCGAAGTTCCCGCGGTCCCTTACGCCAATCCCAATAATTACGTGAAGCTTTCCGGACGTCTGGCGGAGCGGCTGGCTCATGAGCGGCCCGAGGGCGCGATCTGGGCCAATCAATTCGACAATGTCGCCAACCGGCAGGCGCATGTCGAGACGACGGGGCCGGAGATTTATGACGCGCTCGGCGGCGAAATCGACGGTTTTATCTGCGCCTGCGGCACCGGCGGGACGCTCGCCGGCGTGGGCATGGCGCTGAAGGCGCGCAAGCCCGAGGTCAAGATCGGCATCGCCGACCCGATGGGCGCGGCGCTCTATTCCTATTACACGACCGGCGAACTCAAAGCCTCGGGGAGTTCGATCACCGAAGGCATCGGCCAGGGCCGCGTGACGGAAAATCTCGTCGGCGCGCCGGTGGATTTCGCCTGCCAGATACAAGACGACGAGGCGCTGCGGATCGTCTTTGATCTGGCGCAGAACGAGGGGCTGCTGCTCGGCGGGTCTTCGGGGATCAATGTCGCCGGCGCGATAAAACTGGCGCGCGAACTCGGCCCCGGCCATACGATCGTGACCGTGCTCTGCGACGGCGGCGGCAGATATGCCTCAAAACTGTTCAATCCGGAATTTTTGCGGGGCCTGAACCTGCCGACCCCGGGGTGGCTGGAGGAGCGTCCGAGGATCGACCCGGGGTTTGTTTGAGTCCACGCTCGTGGAGATAGGACATTATAGCGTTCAGTCCGTAGCCTCCGATAAGCGCATAGAGCCACCAACCCGGAGAAAGCGGCCGCGGACTTGCCTTCCCCTGCTTGGCCTGCGCAAGCATCAGAATTTCTTCAAGCTGCGCTTTGGCGGAGGCCGGCAGCCGATGCAGTCCCAATCCTTCCCTCGCTACCGCCGCCGCCTCCGCGTGAGCTCCGCCCTTGTAGAATAGCGCTGCGGCGCTCACCGCAATAATCCCGTAGGTATCGGTATCGTCGGGGCTCACCTCCCCCAGCGCCGCGAGTTCGGCCTGCGCGGCGGCGAGCGAACTGGACTGCGCCGCGTCTACATCGCCCCGCCAACGCGCGGCCTGCGCGGCGCCAGCAAGCTTTTCGCTCTCGTGATGTAAGGTGGTCCAGCTCATGTCGTCGTCACATCGGCGAGCAGTATCTTCAAACTCTTGAAGCCTACCGCCAAAGCTATGGCGGGCAGTCTACTCCTTCCATGGCGCGCCTGGCGAATCTTTTGGGCAAGGCGAGCGGAGAGGCGCGTGTCGTCGCCGCTGTCTACTCCGGAAACTTCCAGGCGAAACAGCGCCATAAAGCTTTGCGCGACTTCTCCCGGCGCGCCGAGATAGTAGTCGCTTCCGGTTAATGTCTCCGCTCGCCGCACGGCGACAAGCCCCAGAGCCGTCTCCACCGCCGCCAGCGCGAGCGCATAGGCCCCGGCCTCCGTCGCATCGTCGCGATTGGCCCAGGCGCTCTTTGTTCGCGCGTCAGGCGCGACCCAGCGCGTGAGGGCGCGCAGTTCACCGCCTGCGTTGACGAGTAAAAATGACTGCGGCGAAACATGGTGGCGATCGAGACAAACGCCGGCCGCCTCAGCATAGGCGTTGCCGATCGCTGCGGTGACGCCGTGATGACGCTCATGAAGATCGGCGAACCGAAGCTCTTTCAATATCTGTCCCCGGCGCTCAACTGCTTCAGTATGCCAAAGGTCAAGTTATTTGTCCAAGACTTGCGCAAAGGGCGGCGAAGATTGCGCCTTTCGCGCATTGCGCCTAGTCAATCATTGTCTTCGTAAAGATGCGCGCCATCTAAAGAGGCGGAAAGGCGAAGCATTAGCATTCGTCTATTTGCCCGGAGCAAGAAGATGTCGCAGGCTAAGCTAAAGGACATGAAAGGTAAGGACACCGAGCGTTCGGCGCTCGATACGCCGTCCGATCTCAGCAAGGAGGCGACGAAGAAACTCGCGGACGACATCAATAAATTGGTCGCCGACGCCTTCACGCTGTATCTCAAGACCAAGAATTTCCACTGGCACCTGAGCGGTCCGCATTTCCGCGACTATCATCTGCTGCTCGACGAGCAGGGACAGCAAATCTATGCGTCCATCGATCCTCTCGCGGAGCGCGTGCGCAAGCTCGGCGAGCCGACGCTGCGCTCGATCGGCAATATCTCGCGCATCGCCCGCATCAAGGACAATGATTCCGACTTCGTGCCGCCGTTCGACATGCTGTGCGAACTGCTCGAGGACAACAAGGCCATCGCGGCCGCGATGCGCAAGACGCATGAACTCTGCGACGAACACAACGACGTCGCCACCGCGAGCCTGCTCGAAGTCTATATCGACGAGACTGAAAAGCGCACCTGGTTCCTGTTCGAGGCGGCGCGCGGCGCCGATCCGAGCGGGCATTGATTTTAAGCGATGGACAAAAAAGAGGCGGCGCTCGCGACGCGCCGCCTTTTTCTGTGCGGGTCAGAGCTCCGGATGCACCTTCTTTTCGCGCGCCCAGGCGCGAGTGGTCGCGGCCTTCAGGAAGGCGTCCGCATGGTCTTTCAGTTCGACGATGTGCTCGTCGGCTTCGACATGGGCTAGATCGAGCAGGGTCTGCGCCTCGGGCGTGAAGCCGATGGCCTTGAGATGCGCGAAGGCGTTGGCGACGAAGTCGACCGCGGCGGCGTCCCTGGCGAGCTTTTGCGCCGCCTCCTTTGAGACGACGAGCGCGACCGCGTCGAACAGAACCGAGGGCGAGCCGGCGAGCTGTCCATCCGCCTTCATTTTCTTGCCGCCGGCAAGCTTCACTCCTTCGACTTTCTGGGCGATGATTTTGACGTCGGCGCCCGCCTTCCTGCCTGCGCTCGCAACGGCTTCGACGATCTTCTCATCCGCGCCGTCGCTGACCAGAATGGCGATGGCCCGCCCCTTCAAGGTCCGCGGATATTTGTCGATGATGCGCAGCGACTTCGCCAGATCGAGGTCCTGCACCGCCTCGGCGGGTTTTGCGGCGTCAGGGAGTTTTTCGACTCCGAGACCGTCGGCGACGCGCTTGCCGAGACTTTCGTCGATCGTCAGCAGATGCGAGATCATGCGCAGCCGCACAGGCTCCAGATTGACCTTCGACAGCTCGAAGGTCAGCGCATTGACGATATGCGCCTGCTCCGGCTCGCTTTGCGAGCGATAGAAGAGCCGCGCCTGCGAATAGTGATCCGCGAAGGACTCGGCGCGCAGCCGCGCCTTTTCGCCTTCGACAGCTTGCGGGGTGGTCCTGAATCCGCTCGCGATCTCGCGCGGACCGGCCTCTTCGCCGGCCTCGCCAAGACTGTTCGGCTCGTAATTGGCGCGGCCCTTGAATAGTTCGAACTGCATGTGCCCGTCGCGGCGGAAGTTCATCACCGGGCAGCCCTTGGCCCGGTTGATCGGCAACTGATGGAAATTGTGGCTGCCGAGCCGAGAGAGCTGTGTGTCCTGATAGGAGAAGAGACGCCCCTGCAGCAGCGGATCGTCGGAGAAGTCGATCCCCGGAACGATATTCGTCGGAAGATAGGCGGCCTGCTCCGTCTCGGCGAAGAAATTGTCGGGGTTACGGTCGAGCACCATGCGCCCGACGATCTCGACCGGCGCGACCTCTTCCGGGATCAGCTTCGTCGCGTCGAGTAGATCGGACGGAAGCGCGTCGGCTTGTTCCTGCGTCAGCAATTGCACGCCGAACTCCCACTCCGGGAAATCCCCGGCTTCGATCGCGGCGTAGAGATCGCGGCGGTGGTAATCTGGGTCGGCGCCGGCGATCTTCACCGCCTCGTCCCAGGCCGTCGACTGCAAGCCGAGCTTCGGGCGCCAATGGAATTTGACGAAAGTCGGCTTGTCGTTCGCGTCGAGCAGGCGGAAGGTGTTGACGCCGAAGCCTTCCATCATGCGGAGACTGCGCGGAATGGTGCGGTCCGACATGATCCACATGACCATGTGCATCGCTTCCGGCATCAGCGACATGAAGTCCCAGAAGGTGTCATGCGCCGTGGCGGATTGCGGATAGCCGCTGTTGGCCTCCATTTTCACCGAATGGATGAGGTCCGGGAATTTGATCGCATCCTGGATGAAGAACACCGGGATGTTGTTGCCGACGAGATCCCAGTTGCCCTCCTTCGTGTAGAACTTCACAGCGAAGCCGCGCACGTCGCGCGGCGTATCGACCGAGCCGGCGCCGCCCGCGACCGTCGAAAAGCGCACGAAGACTTCGGTCTTCTGGCCGACTTCGGTCAGCACTTTGGCGCGCGTGTATTTGGCGAGCGATTTCGTCAGTTCGAAATGGCCGTGCGCCCCCGAACCGCGCGCGTGAACGATGCGCTCGGGGATGCGCTCGTGATCGAAATGGTGGATTTTCTCGCGCAGCAGAAAGTCTTCGAGCAGTCCGGGCCCATGAGCGCCGGCGCGCAGGCTGTTCTGATCGTCGGAAATCGGACAGCCGAAGTTGGAGGTCATGGCCTCGTTTTCCGACGCAGCCTGCTGATGGACTTCGGCGCGCTCTTCGCCCGGCCGTTTCTTATCGAGCATTTTCGATCCCTTTCGCTTCGCAGCTTGCGCTTGACGCCGGCGGGCGCCGGCGCGGATGCGGGTAGAAGCGGCCGTTGAAGGGAAAGCGTGGGCCTGAGGCCAGAGAAACGCTTCTGCGCCGCCGCGCAGTAACTATTTCGCGGCACAGCTCGTTCAATACTTAGAACAAAAGCTTAACCAGAAATATTACGCCGCAAGCTTCGGAATTGATCGATGCTATAATCTAAAGGCTAGAGCGCTTTCCGCTCGAATGGACTCATTCGAGCGATAAGAAATCGCTCCAGACTGAAAACGATGGAGCATGTTCTTATCGCAAAAGCGCTTCAACTCTTGCGGAACATGCTCTAAGTCATTCTTGCAATTCCTTCGGCGCGAACAAGGTCTTCCGGCGTGTTTATGTTGAAGAATGGATCATAGGGTTCGATCGACCATTCCTCGACGGCGAGAGCGAAGCGTTGCTCGAAGGCCGATACTTTGCGAAGCTGTTCGTTAACCAGGGCGTCGCGCAGATTTTGGCGCAGCGAAAGCGGCCATAGCGCGACGGCGTGATGCGTTCGCCCCCCGGACGCCGCGACGACGATCTTCGCGCCTGTCTTTTCCCGCGCGCTCAGCAATCGCGCCACCAGATCGCGCGGCGCGAAGGGGGTGTCGGCCGGGAGGCTCACGACATGCGACGCTTGCGGAAAATGCGCGGCGACATGGTCGAACCCCGCCAAGACGCCGGCGAGCGGCCCCGGGTAGTCCGCGGTTTCGTCGGCGACGACAGGCAGGCCGAAGCCTGAAAAGCGCGCCGGATCGCCATTGGCGTTGAGGACGAGGCCGTCGCATTGCGGAAGAAGACGCGAAACGACGCGCGCAAGCGCCGGCTCGCCGCCGATCGAAACCAGCGCCTTGTCGACGCCCCCTAACCGCCGACCCTGCCCTCCGGCGAGAATGACGCCGACCGTCGCCACCTTAGGGCGTGACGAGGGTCGCGCGCCCCTCGCCCCGCAACGTCGCAGTGATCGCGCCGGCGCTTTGAATTGAGAACACGACGATCGGAATCCTGTTCTCGCGCGCGAGCGCGAAGGCCGCCGTGTCCATCACCGCCAAATTCTTCTCGATGGCTTCGTCATGCGTGAGCTGCTCGTAGCGCTGCGCATTCGGATCGCGCTTTGGATCCGCCGTGTAGACGCCGTCGACCTGCGTCGCCTTCAGCACCGCGTCGGCGGAAAGTTCCGCGGCGCGCAAGGCGGCGCCGGTGTCGGTGGTGAAAAAAGGATTGCCGGTGCCGCCGGAACAGATGACGACGCGGCCCTTGGCGAGATGATGCAGCGCCGCGCGCCGCGAATAGGATTCGCACAGATCGAGGGCATCGGGATCGCGGAGAGCGCCCGCGCGCTGCGGCCCTGCGCCTCGATCGCCTGTTCGAGCGCGAGCCCGTTCATCACCGTCGCCAGCATGCCGATGGAATCGGCGCGCGCGCGTTCGATGCCCTTGCCAGCGCCCTGCACGCCGCGAAAGAAATTGCCGCCGCCGACGACGATCGCGATCTCGATCCCGAGTTGCGCCGCCGACACAAGGTCGCCCGCGATGCGCTCCAGGGTCTGCGCCTCAAGGCCGCCGCCGGCTTCGCCCATCAGCGCCTCGCCGGAAAGTTTTATCACGACGCGCTTCCAAAACTTTCCCTTGGGTCCGTTCGTCATGATTTGCGCGCTCCGCTCTTTGGCGCAGTCTTCATAGGAAGCGCATAATGATTCGGCAAGCCGCGAGAGCCGACGAGGCGCGCCTTGAGGTCTGTCGGCGGTTTCGTCTATCAATTGCATCTCGCAGCCGCAAACGGGAGACAGCCGCGATGGATAGCCAGGTAGAGAGCGCCGCCAGCAGTCAGCCGAGCGACCGCGGACGCAAAGCCATGACCGAATATGTCGTCATCATGCTGGCGCTGGGGCTTTGCGCCATCGGCGTAACGATTTTCTCCTGGCGCAGCGGCCTCGCCGCCGACCCGCGGCTGCTGATCAGACCCATGCTCGCGATGTTCGCAATTACGCTTGGCGCTTGGCTCCTTATTCCCGTGAGCCGCCATTGGGCGGGACTGACGCGCCGCGCCAGCTTCGAATGGCTGCGTAATTTTCGCGGCGAGCCGCCGGCAGAATGGATCGAGCGGCCGGCGCGGACTTACAACAATCTCATGCAAGCGCCGACGCTGCTCTATGTCGTCTCGTTACTGATGATCGTCACACCCTGGGCGGACGGGGTGCAAGTGCAATTAGCGTGGATTTTCGTGGCGCTGCGCGCGGCGCATGCGTTGATCTATATCATGTTCAATCATCTGATGCTGCGCTTTGCGAGCTTCGCCCTGAGTTCGTTCGTATTGTGGGCGATGTGGGCGAGGTTTGCGGCCTATGCGCCGTTAGGTTGATCGCAGGCGCGCAACGCTGCTCGGGGGGCCGGCCGTGGACAAGATGTATCTGGCCCCTGGCCACACCGCCGACCTGATCCTGTTCGCCCTCAAGACTTTGTTGCGCGCCTCAAAGATCATCCGCGGGATGGGCGTCGTCACGCATCCGCTGGGCGACAATGTGCGTCGCTTCTGCGCGCAATGGAGATTTGGCGACCTGCCCCCCGATCCGCAGCGCGCGATGATGATGCGGATGTCTGGGGTTGAGCGATATCTTGCGGAATAGGCCGCGCGGATGGTCGTCGAGTGCACGGATTTACGCGGTCCGGCAAGCCGCCGTTCACGCCGCGCTTGAATGAGTTAGCTGTCTTAGATATAATAGCTAAAATGGAGATTATGACATGCACCCCACCCGCGTCACCGCCAGCGAGTTTCAGCAAGCCTTCGGCGCGCTGAGCGACAAGGCGCGCCATGAGCCGGTCGTCATCACCAAGCATGGGCGCGACTCGCTCGTCGTCATGTCGGCGCAAGAATGGGAGCGCCTCAAGCGCCGCGACCGGCGCGTCGGCCTCACCACCGACCTTCCCGAAGAATGGGCCGACGCCGTGCGCCACGCCAAAGTCCCCGAAGAATTTGCGGCGCTCGACGCCGAGTTGAAGTGAGGCCGCGTGCCGCTTCCGCAACCGGTTTCCGGTCTCGTCATCCGCTACAGCTATTTTTGGTATCGCGAACATCTTGAAGGCCGAGAGGAAGGCCAGAAGGATCGCCCCTGCGCCATCGTCGCCGCTGTCCGCGCCGACCAAGGCGGCGAAACCCGCGTGCTGGTGCTGCCGATCACGCACAGCCCGCCCGATCATCATGGCCTCGCGGTTGAAATTCCGGCGAAAGTGAAACAGCGCCTGCAGCTTGACGACGCGCAGTCCTGGGTCGTGCTCTCCGAGTGGAACGAATTTGTCTGGCCCGGCCCCGATCTGCGGCGTTTGCCCAACGCCGACGACGCGTCGATCGCCTACGGCATGTTGCCGCCGGGTCTGTTCGCCACGATTCGCGACCGCTTTCTCGCGCTCGTGAATTCCGGCGCGGCCGGCCGCGTGCCGCGAACCTGAGCAGCGGCGTAACCGCTAGCCCCCCTGCAACAAGCATCTGAATTAATATTTTTCTATATTCAGAGCCGAAACGGAATCGGCGCGGCTCCTGTGCTCTGAAACAGGTCTCGGAACCGGAAGTCTCGTTATCTCAGCGACGAGAAACGAGACTATCCGGTCCCCTCAGCTACGCCAAAACTTCACCCCTTCGCCGCCGCCGCGACCTCCGCCGCGAAATCGCCGGTCTGCTTCTCGATGCCTTCGCCGAGCGCATAGCGCTTGAAGCCGGCGATCGCGATCGGCGCGCCGGCCTTGCCCTCGGTCTCCTTCACCGCCTGCGCCACCGTCTTGCCCGCGTGGTCGGGGTGGTTGGAGACCTGCTCGGGCAGCAGAACCTCCTTGTAATAGGTCTTCAGACCCAACTCGATGATCTTTTCCAGCACATGCGGCGGCTTGCCGGCGTTCTTCTCGGCGAGCAGGTTCTTCTCGCGTTCGACGACCGCGGGGTCGAGTTCTTCCGGCTTCATCGCCAGCGGATTGGCCGAAGCGACATGCATCGCGAGCTGTCGCGCGAGCGTTGCGAGCACGTCCTTGTCGCCCTTCAACTCCAGCGCGACGATGACCGCGATCTTGCCGAGGCCGTCGGAAATCTGTCCGTGCACATAGCGGCCGACGACGCCTTCCCCGACTTTGAGCTCGGCGGCGCGGCGTAGCGTAAGGTTCTCGCCGATGCTGGCGATGGCGCCTGTCACCGCTTCCGCGACCGTGCCGCCGGCGGGATAGGCCTGCGCGCCGAGTTCTTCGACCTCGGTCTTGCCGGTCTTTAAGGCGACCGCGCCGATATTGCGCACCAGCGTCTGGAAGTCGTCGTTGCGGGCGACGAAGTCGGTCTCGGAATTGACCTCGACGACGACGCCGGATGCGCCCTGAACCAGCGCTGCGACGAGGCCTTCGGCGGCGACGCGGCCGGCTTTCTTGGCGGCTTTGGAGAGCCCCTTCTTGCGCAGCCAGTCGACGGCGGCGTCGAATGCGCCGTCATTCTCGGTGAGCGCCGTCTTGCAATCCATCATGCCGGCGCCAGTGCTCTCGCGCAGTTCCTTCACAAGAGCGGCGGTGATCGTGGCCATGGATAATCCTTTCGCTTAGCGCCGCGCGATCAGCTCTCCCGTCGCGCGGCCAAGGCCGCCAAAACAACGCCGGCCCAAACGGACCGGCGCTCGATGCATTTATTTGGCGCCGACGATCGGCGCGAGGTCAGACCGAAGCCAGCGCGCGCGCCTGTTCGATCCAATTGTCGCGGACGATGCGCCCGCCAAGCTTCAGATCGCCGTCCAGCTTCTCGGCTTCGTCCGCAGTCAGCGCAGCGATTTGCCAATAATGGAAAACACCGCCGTCATTCAGTTTCTTGACGATCTGAGGGCCGACGCCCGGAAGCTTGGCGAGATCGTCCGGCGCGCCGCGCGGCGCCGAAAGCAGTTCGAAAACTTCCGCCGGACCTTCGGCGACCGGAGCGCTTTCCGCGACTTCGAGCGCCGGCTCCATCGCCGGAGCCTCTTCTTCGCCCATGTCGAAACCGGCCGCGCCCTGGCTGCGCGAGATGCCGTCGATCGCGGCGCGCGCGATCAGGTCGCAATACAGCGCGATAGCTCTGCCCGCGTCGTCATTGCCGGGCACCGGATGCGACACGCCGTCGGGATCGCAATTGGTGTCGAGGATCGCGACGATGGGGATTTTGAGGCGGTTGGCCTCTTTGATCGCCAGCAATTCCTTATTGGTGTCGATGACGAAGATGAGGTCGGGCGTGCCGCCCATGTCCTTGATGCCGCCGAGCGCCTTTTCGAGCTTGTCGCGCTCTCTGGTCAGCAGCAGGCGTTCTTTCTTGGTGACGCCGGAGGCGCCGGCCCCAAGCTGCTCTTCGAGCTTGCGCAGGCGCTGGATCGAGCCCGAAATGGTCTTCCAATTCGTCAGCGTGCCGCCGAGCCAGCGAGAATTGATGTAATATTGCGCGCAGCGCCTCGCGGATTCGGCGATCTGATCCTGCGCCTGGCGCTTGGTGCCGACGAACAGCACGCGGCCGCCCTTGGCGACCGTGTCCGACACCGTCTTCAGCGCCTGATGCAGCAAGGGCACGGTCTGGGCGAGGTCGATGATGTGGATGTTGTTGCGGGCGCCGAAAATATACGGCGCCATCTTCGGATTCCAGCGGTGCGATTGATGGCCGAAATGCGCGCCGGCCTCGAGGAGGCCGCGCATGGTGAAATCGGGAAGCGCCATGGGTCTTGTTTTCTCCGGTTAGACCTCGGCGAAAGCATTTTGGGCCGGAGAACCGGCCACCGGAGCGTCCTCTTGAAGCAGAGGGCGCATAGACTTTCGCCTGTGGGATGGAGCGGTGTATAGGGGAGCTTTGCGGGATATGCAAGGGCGCGCGACAGAAGCGCCGCATGTTCCGCTCGCCGCGGCCGAATTCGCCGCGGCGCACAGGCTTCACATCCCTATCAATTTGGTGTATGCGCCCCCTTCACGATTTTTGCGCCGCGCCCCTTCGGGCCTATGCGCCGACGGGAAAGAAACACAAATGGCCGTTCCGAAAAGAAAAACCTCGCCGATGAAGCGAGGCTTCCGCCGCTCCGCCGACGCGCTCGCAGCGCCGACCTATGTCGAGGACAAGGACTCCGGCGAATTGCGCCGTCCGCATCACATCGATCTCAAGACCGGCATGTATCGCGGTCGGCAAATCCTCAAGATCAAGTCGAAAGAGGCGTAAAGTCAGCGCTCGTCCGCCTCAAGCCTGATCGCGGACGGCCGCCGCTCCTTTCAATTGAGCCCGGTCCCGCTCTCCCTGCGCATAGGCCAGAAGCGGCAGCAGCAGAGCGTTCGGCAGAGGTCTTATCATTGCGACCATGATCTTGTTCACGAGCCCGGGGATGACGACGCGGCGATTGGCCATCAGTCCCTCGTAGCCTTGCTGGGCCACGTCCTTGGACGAAACCAGCGCCGGATTCATCACCGCCATGGCTCCGGTGAGATCGAAGCCGGCGCGCGCCTGAAATCCCGTGGTCACGGGACCGGGGCAAAGACACGAGACCTTGACGCCGAGCGGCTTCATCTCCTGCCATAAGCCCTCGCTGAACGAGCGCACATAGGCCTTGGTCGCATAGTAGATCGTGAAATTGGGCCCCGGCATGAACGAAGCGATGGACGCGACGTTCAGCACGCCGCCCTTCGCCGCGACGATCCGCGGCAGGAAGCGCAGCGTCAACGCCGTCAGCGCGCGCACATTCAGATCGACCATCGCCAACTCTTCGGCGCGGTCGCGCCCGACGATCCCGCCGAGCAGCCCGAAGCCCGCGTTGTTGACCAGAATCTCGACGCAAAGACCTGCCTGGGCCAGCGCCTGCTCGAGTTTCTCGTCGGCGCCGTCCTGCGCAAGATCCAGTTCGACGACGAGTGGCTTTGGCGCGCCGCCGTCGGCGATCTCGGCGGCGAGCGCCTCGAGGCGGTCGCGCCGGCGCGCGACCAGCGCAACCTCATGGCCGTTCGCGGCGAAGATGCGGGCGAGGTCGGCCCCGATGCCGTCCGAAGCGCCCGTGACGACGACGGCCTTGCGCAGGTTTGCGGTTAAATCCATATCTCGACTCCTTATAATTCAGCGCTTCGGCTCTGGCGCTTCCGGCGTCGCGGGGTCGTCGCGCACCTGCTGGCGCAGGTTTACGCGCTCTCGCGTCGAGACGCCCAACAATTCCGATATGCGCCAGATCGCATTTTCTTCGAATTCATGCGCCTTGCCGTCGGCATAGGCCATTTCCCACAGCATCTCGACGATTTGCCGGCGCTGCGGTTCGTCCAGCAGACGTTTCAGCACGCTGGTGAAGCGAAAGAGATCGACCGCCTCACGCTCGCTTTCGGACGCGTGGACGATGAGGTCTCGCGCCTGCGCGCCGGTAAGGCCGAAACGCGTCTCGACGAGGCTTTGCAGATGCGCGCGCTCGGCGTCGTCGACATGGCCGTCGATGGTCGCTATGTGGACGAGCAAGGCGACCGCGGCGAGACGATAGTCATTCGCCTCGAAGCTGCGTTCTTGCGGGCTGTCGGTGAGTTCGGAGAAGAATTTTTTGAGCGAATCGAACATGGCCGCGGCCTCGCGTTACGACGGGTGGGCAGCAACTAAGCCAGCCGCGCCACAGACTTAAGCGCGCTCATGCGCTTTGAGGCCCGGATGGAATCATTCGAACGGCGCAACACCGGGCAAAAAAAACCCGGCGAGTTCGCCGGGTTTGTAGGCAGCTATGGCCCATCGAAGGCGGGAGGAACCTGTGCAGCCATAACGCCAATAAATGTAGCTCAACTCCATAAAAAGTCCTGCACTAAATATGCTGAGATCGAAAGCAATTGCCCGTGAGTTAGGCAAATTTCAAGGAGCGAAGGCTTGGCGCGAGCGCGGTTAGCTTATGAATTCAATGCAGTTAATCACGACGCAACTGCGTAAAAATACTGTGCTCAATATGTCACGGTAGCCGAAAATCCGCCCAAGACAAACTTGAACTAAGGTTTAAGAACGATCGAACCGCTTGTTTGCCGCGATTCGAGCGCCGCATGAACCTGCGCCGCCTCCGCCAGCGGATAGGATTGAACGGAATCAAATTGCACACGCCCAAGCCGCGCCGCCTCAATGACCTCCGCCGTCATCTGCGCATAGACCGTAGGATCGGCGATATGGGCGAAGAGCGTCGGCCGCGTTGCGAAAAGCGAACCTTTTTGTGCGAGAAGCCCAAGGTTGAAGGCCGCGATCGGTCCCGAGGCCGACCCATAGCTCACGAACAGGCCGAAACGCGCGAGGCAATCGAGCGAGGCCGGGAAAGTCGCGGCCCCGACCCCGTCATAGACGACGTGGCAAAGCTTGCCCTCCGTGATCTCGCGCACCCGCTGCGCGAAATCCTCCTCGCGGTAGAGGATGACGTGATCGGCGCCGGCCGCGCGCGCGACTTTCGCCTTCTCTGCGCCGCCAACCGTCGTGATGACTGTCGCGCCCAGGGCCTTCGCCCAACGGCAAAGCAATTGCCCGACCCCGCCGGCGCCCGCATGCACGAGGATGCGGTGTCCGGCTTCGACCCGAAACGTGCGCCGCAACAGATATTGCGCGGTGAGGCCTTTGAGCATCATCGTCGCGCCCGCCTCGAAGCTGAACTCCGGGGGAAGACGCACCAGAGACGCGGCGGAAAGGTTGCGCGCCGCGCAATAGGCGCCGAGCGCACCGACATAGGCGACGCGGTCGCCGACTTTGAAACCCGTCACGCCTTCGCCGACCGCGACGACTTCGCCCGCGCCCTCATGTCCCGGGATCATCGGGAAAGCGACCGGGTAATCGCCGCGCCGCTCGTAGACGTCGATGAAATTGACGCCGATGGCGAGGTGACGCAGCTGCGCTTCGCCGGGCCCCGGCGGCGCCAGCGTCACGTCGACGAGGCGCAGAACCTCGGGGCCGCCGGGCTTATCGGCTTCTATCGCCGTGGTCATGTCGGCCTCCTCGAAGGGATAAGGGTGCGCTGTCGTCGCGCTCGCGCGCGGAGCGGCTTTCGGGCTATATAGACGGTGAGGAGACGCATGGCCATGACGCAGGAAACGACCACGACGCCGCGACGCAAAGCGCAAATCATCGTCGCCGGAGCCGGCTCGACGGGCATGGCCGCGGCGCTCGCCTTTGCGCGCGCGGGCTTTCGCGTCACGCTCGCCGGCCGCAATCCGTCGCCGCTCCCCGGCCGCACCGTGGCGCTGTTCGAAGCCTCGCTGCGTTTCCTTTCGGCGATCGGCGCCCTGGAGGCGATAAAGCCCAAGGCCTGTCCGATCGAGGCCATCCTCATGGTCGACGACACGGGACAATTGCTCCCGACGCCCGACCTCAAGCTCAGCGCCAAAGAGGTCGATCTCAAAGCGCTCGGCCTCAACATCTCCAATGACGATCTCGTCGCGGTTCTGATCGATCTGGTCGGCGCGCAGAGCGCGGTCGAGGTCGTCGACGCCGACATCGCGGATTATGTCTTCGACGGCGCCGGAGCGGTGGCGACGCTCGCCGACGGGCGCCGCATCGAGGCCGATTTCGTCATCGCCGCGGACGGACGCCAGAGCCGCGCGCGCGCCGTCGCCGGGATCGACACCAAGGAGTGGAGCTATCCGCAGGTGGCGCTGACCGCGCTGCTGACGCATGAAGACCCGCACGACAATATCTCCGTCGAGTTCCACACGCGTTCCGGGCCCTTCACGCTCGTGCCCTTGCCGCCGAAAGAGGACGCGCCCAATCGCTCCAGCCTCGTGTGGCTGATGAGCCTCGCCGAAGCCAGCCGGCGCCTCGCGAAGCCGAAAGAGGAACTCGAGTTCGAGCTGGAAGACCGCGCGCACGGGCGCTTCGGCGCGATGAAATTCGAAAGCGCGATCGGCCAGTTCCGCATGGGCGGCCTGCAAGTGTCGCGTCACGCCGCGGCCCGCGTCGCGCTCGTCGGCGAGACCTGCCACGCTTTCCCGCCCATCGGCGCGCAAGGGTTGAACCTCAGCCTGCGCGACGTCGCCGACCTCGAGGACTGCCTCTCCACCGTCGATCTGACCAATCCGCGCGAACTAAGCTCGGCGCTCGCGCGCTACGACCGGCATCGGCGCGCCGACATCGGCTTCCGCACGCTCGGCGTCGATCTTCTGAACCGCTCGCTGATCCTGCCCTATCTGCCCGTGGACGTGCTGCGCGGCGCGGGCTTCCTCGCCATGACCGCGCTTGGCCCGCTGCGGCGGGCGGTGATTCGCGAGGGCGTCGTTCCGCATCTGCTGCTGCCGCGCCTCATGCGGGCGTGATTTCACGCGAACCAGTTCCCGCTTCGTTCAAAAAACACTCTCGCTGGGGTCGGGAGTTGTCGGCGCCCGGAAAGACGCAGAGGCTTCACCGCGTAGGACAGTGCAGCAAGTATCTCGAACTCGCCACGACCAGCGCATCACATGAATTTATGCTGCTGGGAACATTGGGGATAATTTGCGGGGCAGACGTGTCGCCTTGCTTAGCTCTTTTGGAGTAAAAGTAGCCGTTCCCCAGTTTTTGCGGATTGCCCGCACCGCCGAAAATCTGACCGTTTACGCCTTCTGTTAATTCATTTACCTGAGGCGGAACATAGTCCACGAAAACGTTGGGCTGATCCGCCGGCGAATGAATCTGCATATTTTGTATTACGGTATTGCCGCAGGAAGGCATGGCGATCATGGCGCATCGCGCCGCCTCTACAAAACAACGGCTCAATCCCAGGTCGTCAAACCCCCATTGGTTCTTTCCTGCCTGCGGGGGGTTGGTTTCACCCTTGAATGTGATGAGTTGTTCCCCCACAACCCAAGTATTTTCTGTCGTAGGGGCTGTGCCCAAGCTTTGCTGGAGCGGGGATCGGCCAAACAACGGATATGGCGTATTGCAAGTCGTTGATTTTGTGCCATGTTGCTCCTTGACGACTTCGTCTTTGAAGTCGAAACTCGGGTCAGTGGATGGCGGCGTCAGCGTCATCAGCCACTTCCCCGCAACATCGGTGCCGCCCACAAAATCCCCGCCGTATGTAATCATTTCACCTGCCGGCCGCACTACCGGAACGAGAACCTGGAACGACCATAACTCATTATACTTACCGTCGCCCGTCGGGTCCCGTATCGGGTCAGGGTTAGTCGTCCATTTCGCGCTAAACGTAGCCACAGGACCGTAGCCCGAAACTGCGGTTAAGTTCTTATGCAAAGTCCAATTGAAATAAATTGGAGCATAGTAATACGGTCCCCCTGCGTCGGTGCATCCCGACGGAGTTGGGCCTTGCCACGCAGGTTGCGACACATCCACCGTCCCGGCGGGGGTTCCATCAGTGTCTGTGGGCTGAACGGAGGTCGCGTTCGTCCAATAGCCAGCATCCTTAAACTGGCAGGGAGGGTTCCCGCCGGTTATCGTGTATTCCGTTATGCTCAGAATCCGCGTGTTGTTGTATCGCGCTATCTGGGGTGAGCAGTAGCTGAAGTTGCATGTGGGCGGCGCGCCGGCGTTGGTCGTGGGCGCTTGGGCGCTCGGCGCCGAGATCACCGCAATCGAGGTGCGCGTCTCGCCAAAAGCCGTCGCAGAAGACATCATCGCCGCCAGAACGACAGGGGCGTGCAAATAACGCATGGACGTGACTCCCTTCCCCGATTTCGGCTGGCGGCCAGATTATTGGTTGACCGTAATGTTGTAGGGCCCACCGGTGAACCCGTTCGGCGGCATGGGAATGACCGCGTAAACTGCGGAGCTGTATTGAACGGGTCCCTGAACGCCATAGGTGACGGTCAGGGTATCCGACGACGGAGTCGTGAGCGGCCAGTTGTAATAGAGCGTCATGCTGCAGACCGCGGTCGAGCCGGTCACCGCGGCGTTCGTCGACTGGCTTTCCGAGGGCGCCCGCGCATCATTGCTGCTCAGGCTCACGCCGCAGCTAACTGTCGATCCGGAGGGCGGAGCCACCGCGAAATTGACGGTGATCGTGCCGCTGACCGCGCCGCTGACATAGGTCGGCGGCGGCAGAACTTGACCGAGCGCAGGAACCGCCATCGCGCCAAGCGCTACTCCCGTGAGCAACGCCACGGAGCTTTTGAACGAAACACGAATATTCCTCGACATGCCCCGCCTCCTTTGCGTCCGAGCGGACCCGGCGCGGCGCCACGCCCGATGTCGGCCCTGGATTTCGACCCCATGCCCTAAGCATAAAGTTGAGCTAACGGCGGTTGAGTCGGAGGCGAAAAATGGCGTGATTTCTCTATCTTGGCAAGCGAAGTAATTTCGGAACTCGATAGAATCGACTGGCAATTCACACCCCGCGGCCTCGGTTCACGGGAAGAAAACGCCGTAAAATAACGAATTCCAAGGTGGTTTCTCCACCGGATCGATAAGTCAAGGCTCCGGCGTATCCGGCGTCGGCACGTCAAAACCGTTGAGCGTCAGCGACACCATGCAATAGAGTCCGACGAGACTGATGAACTCCGCCGCGCCGTCCTCGCCGAAAGCTTTCACCGCCTTCTTATAGGTGATGAAGGGGAGCACGCCGCCATTCACCAGCGCATGGGCGAGGTCATAGGCGAGAGCCTCGTCTTGCGTCAGGTCGGTCGGGCGCTGGCCGGCGACGATCGTCGAAATCTTGTCTTCCGACAGTCCGCGCAGCTCGGCGACCAACACATGCGCATAGATTTCATAGGCCGCGTGAAATTTCGCGCCGGTGACGAGGATCGCGACTTCGCGCACCGGGCGCGGTAGTTTCGGGTTGGTCGAGAGGATCTTGGTCAGCTCCCACACGGGGCCCCCGAATTTCGCAAATCTGATCCAGGGATTCCAGGGGCCTATGAGCCGCCCGTCGTCGCAGACGGCCTGAAAACCCTTGAAATTATTGTTGATGCCCGCACGCATGTCCTTATAGAGCGCGGACTGTTCGGGGGACATCTCCGAGAGGTCGAGCAAAGGCAGTCGCATGTGAGGCTCCCGGGTGAAGCGTCAAAAGGCTCTTCTCCAAAAGAACCACCGCTTCACATAGGGCGCTCAGGCTCGCGAGCCTTCGGGCTCGCTCTTCTTTCCTTGCGCAGGCGAGCACAAAGGCTCGCGCTCCAACTCGCCATCGCTATTTTGGTGCGGTCGAGAGGACTCGAACCTCCACTGGTCGCCCAACTAGCACCTCAAGCTAGCGCGTCTACCAATTCCGCCACGACCGCAACGGGCGCTTCTTTCGAAGCGCCGCCGCGCCAGCCTCTAACAAATCGACAGTCAGATGACAAGCCGGCGGCAGGGCTCATTCGCGCATTAATGCGCGAGCTGCGCGGGGTAGCCGGCCGCGGTGATCGCTTTGGCGACGGCCTCCGGATCCTTGGGCTCCGGCGTCACCGTGACCTTGCCGCTGGCGAGATCGGCGGTGACTTCCGCGCCCGGCTGCGCCGTCTGCACGGCCTTCGTCACATGCTTTACACAATTGCCGCAGGTCATTTCCTGCACATCAAAGGTCGCGCTCATGTCTTTCTCCTGTTGCGTGGCCGGAACGGGCGCCGGCTTGTCCGAGGTTTCGATTCCCGGCGGCTGGAAGCGGCGCAGCCGCAGCGCATTGCTGACGACGAAGACGCTCGACATGGCCATCGCGCCGGCCCCGAGCATCGGCGACAGCAGCGTCCGGTTGAGGGGATAGAGCGCGCCCGCCGCGACGGGAATCAGCGCAGCGTTGTAAGCGAAGGCCCAAAACAGGTTTTGCGCAATATTGCGCATCGTCGCGCGCGATATTGCGATCGCCGCCGGAACCTTGGCGAGGTCGCCCGACATCAGCACGACGTCGGCGGCCTCGATCGCCACATCCGCGCCGGCGCCGATCGCGAGCCCGACATCGGCGGCGGCGAGCGCCGGCGCGTCGTTGACGCCATCGCCGACGAAAGCGACCGCGCCGCTTTTGCCGAGCCGTTCGATCGCCGCGACCTTGCCGTCCGGCATCACGCCGGCGACCACTTCGTCGATCCCGAGCTCCCTCGCGATGGCGTGCGCGGGCGCCTCGGCGTCGCCGGTGATCATCGCGGCTTTTAGTCCAAGCCCATGCAGCGCCTTGAGCGCGCCCGCGCTCGTCGGCTTCACGACGTCGGCGACGCAGAGGATCGCCGCGAGACGCCCGTCGATCGCGACATAAAGCGCGCTTTTCCCCTCCCCCGCGAGCCGCGCCGCGGAGTTGCGGAGCGCGTCCGTCGCGATTCCGAGCGAGGCCATGAACCGCTCGGCGCCGACGTCGACTTTGCGGCTCTCGACATGACCGGAGACGCCCATGCCCGTGGTCGAGGAGAAATCTTCCGCCCCGGACAACGCCAGCCCGCGCGTCTTCGCCGCCTGCGTCACGGCGCGCGCGGTCGGATGTTCGGATTGCGCCTCGACGCTCGCCGCAAGGCGCAGCGCTTCATTGGCGTCGAAGCCCGGCGCCGCGACGATATCGGTGAGCTGCGGCTTGCCGACGGTCAGCGTGCCGGTCTTGTCGAAAGCGATCAGCTTCGCGCCTTCGAGCTTTTGCAGCGCCTCGCCTTTGCGGAACAGCACCCCGAGCTCCGCCGCGCGGCCCGTGCCGGTCATGATCGCGGCGGGCGTCGCGAGCCCCATCGCGCAGGGACAGGCGATGATCAGCACGCTCACCGCATTGACCAGCGCGAAAGCGAGGCGCGGCTCGGGGCCAAAGAACATCCAGATCGCGAAAGTCGCGAGCGCGATGGCGAAGACGATCGGCACGAAAACCCCGGTGACGCGGTCGACGAGACCCTGGATCGGCAGTTTCGACCCTTGCGCCTGCTCCACCAGGCGAATGACGCCGGCGAGAAACGTGTCGGCGCCGACCTTGGTCGCCTTGAAGGCGAAGGCGCCAGTGGTGTTCACGGTCGCGCCGGTGACGGCGGCGCCTTCGGTCTTTTCCACGGGAGCCGGCTCGCCGGTCATCATCGATTCGTCGACGAAAGAGCGACCGCGCAGCACCACGCCGTCGGTCGGCACGCGCTCGCCAGGGCGCACCAGGACCACATCGCCGACCTGCACCTCTTGCGTCGGAATATCCTGCGCAACGCCGTCCCGTTCGACATGCGCGAGGCGCGGCTGCAATTGCGCGAGCGTGCGGATGGCGTCCGAGGCTCTGCCGCGGGCGCGCGCTTCGAGAAAGCGCCCGAAGAGAATCAGCGTGACGATGACGCAGGCCGATTCGTAATAGACATTGGCGGCGCCCGCGGGGAGAACGCCCGGCGCGAAGGTCGCGACGACGGAATAGAGATAGGCGCTGCCGGCCCCGCTCGCGACAAGCGAGTTCATCTCCGGCGCGAGGCGCATCAGCGCGGCGAAACCCGTCGTGAAGAACCCCCGCCCGGGCCAGGCGAGCAACACCGTGGTCAGCGCGAAAGCGATGTATTGCGCCGCCTGATGGCCGACATGCGCCATGATCCACGCATGCGCGCCGGGGATCATATGGCCGCCCATCTCCAGGACGACGACGGGCGCTGCGAGCAGCGCCGCGACGATCAACCGCCGCGCCTGCTGCGCGCCTTCGGCGTCGCGCGTCTCGGGGGAGACCTGTTCGGCTCGCGGCTCGTAGCCCGCCTGCGTGATCGCGCGGCGCAGAGACGAAAGCGTCTCCGGACCTTTGACGGCGCGCACATGGGCGCGTTCAGTGGCGAGATTGACATTGGCTTCGACGACGCCCGGCGTCGCCCGCAAAGCCTTCTCGACATGCGAGACGCAGGAGGCGCAGGTCATGCCGCCAACGCCGATGTCGAAACTGTCCATGGCGTTCGGCTCAGGCTTGTCCAGGCTTTGCCTCATCGTCCCGCCCTGTCCTTGCTAAAGCCAACGCGGCGTTTTGGCCGCATAGCGTTCGAACGCCGCGCCGAATTTTTTTGCAAGATGGCGCTCCTCGGGCTCGATCGCCAATTTCGTCAAGGCGAAAAACAGCAGCGGCGTCGCCAGCGCGATCGACGTCGAGCGCAACAGCAGCGCGACGCCGAAGGTCAGCGCGAGTTCGGCGATATAGATGGGATTGCGCGAATAGCGATAGGGACCCTCCGTCACGAGCGCCGAGACCGCGCGATGCGGCAATATGGTCGTGGCGCTGCGCCGCAAGGTCCAAGCGCACCAAAGATCGTTGGCGAGCGCCGCGACGACGACCGCCGAGCCGACGGCCGTCGCGGCGGGTTGAGGAACGGGCAGGGCCGGCAGAAGAAAATCCAACGCCCGTCCGCCGAGCAGCGCGCAAATGAACAGCGCCGGCGGCCAGGGAATCCTGGTGGGAGGCGCGTCGGCCTCAGTCGAAGCTGTCATTTTCTCATCCCCTTCGCCCGGTACATTGTCGCCGCTAAGCCGATTTGCAAGGTTTGGGCTCGATTTCAGCCCCGCCGATCTGGATTTTCGTGACCATGCCAAATGATGAGCTTGTCGATCTCTTGTCCAGTCTGAAGAAAGCCCTGCCGCTGTCCAGCCGCATCGCCGCGGATCGCGACGGCGGCTATTTTTCTATCGTCGACGCATTTTACGCCGGCGACGAGGATGCGATTCTCTGCAGTCTCGATTTGGGCGGCGCGCATTTGGAGCCCGTTTGCGCTTTGCTAACCGAACTGACGTTGAAGGCGCCGGCGCCGCTTGCAGCCAAGATCGAGACCTATTTCGGAGACAAGACAGAAAGTCTCGCTATGACTTAGCTTTGGCTCAGGAAACGAGGCGTCCGCGCGCCGCTGCGGCCCGGCTCGCGCCTTTCTTTCTCCATGATCGGAATGTTCCATCGACGCGACATCGCAACAGAGTTGCAACGCTTTCAAAAGACCCGAACCGCGCTCGACTGACCGCGATCCGAACCTGGAGATATCGATGAAGAAGCTGGTATTGATTGCGGCGACGCTGAGCGTTTCGGCGTCGCTCGCGGGTTGCTATACGCCCGAGGACCGCGCGGCCGGCGGCGCCGCGATCGGAGGCCTCACCGGCGCCAGCATCGGCGCGCTGGCTTCGGGCGGTAGAGCCGGCCCGACCATCGCCGGCGGCGCGCTCGGCGCGGCCACGGGCGCGATCATCGGCGCCAACACCTCCCCGCCCCCTCCCCCGCCGCCGCGCTGCGCCCGCTGGGGCCACGACTATTACTCCGGCGAGCCCGTCTGCCGCGCCTGGTATTAAGGCGAATCTCAAGCCGGTTGCGGCGCCGCCGATTTTGCGCATTTCGGATCGGCGGCGGTCAGAGCGACGCTCGCGCCGCAGCCGCAGCTCGAGGTTTGGTTGGGATTTTCGAATACGAAGGTCGAGGAGAAATTCTCGGTCTTCACATCCAGGCGAGAGCCAAGCAAATAGAGCAGCGCCTTCGCGTCCACGATGACGCGCGCGCCATCCCGCTCTACGATCTCGTCGCCGGGCGAAGCCGCGGCGAGCTCCATCGTATAGGCCATGCCGGCGCAGCCGCTGTTTTTGACGCTGACGCGAAGACCTACGCCTCGCGCTCCGTCCGCCAGCAATAATGCGCGCACGCGCGCCACCGCGGCGTCGCTCAGGGTCAGCACGTTCGGCAAGCTCATCTCCATGTCCTGTCCTCCGGCGCTTTTGCGCCTTTAATAGTTGGGCCACAGACCCGGCGTCGCCAATTCCACGAGATTGTTATCTGGATCACGAAAGTAAAGGCTTAAGCCGCCGCGCGGCCATTTCATACGCGCTTCGATCGAGACGCCGCTCTCGGACAGCCGCGCCTCCCAGGCCGGAACGTCGTCGCGCGCGACGGCGAGCGCGAAATGCAATCGCCCTGCGCCCTCATGCGGCGGGATTTCGCCGCCCGGCAAGCGCGCCGTCTCAGCGGTCGAGCCGCGCAGGAACAGGAGAAGCACGCTCCCCGGCCCGCAGTCGAAGGCTATGAGCCGATCGTCCTCGAATATGCGGGCGAGGCCAAGCGCGCCCTCGTAGAATTGGGCGGCCCGTTCGAGGTCCTCGACATAGAGCGCGGTTTCGACGACGGGGCCGGCTTTTGGTCTTGCGCCGCCCATTGCGTCGATCTCACCACATATCGAGCGCGATGCGCGCCTCGTCGGACATCCGGCTCTGATCCCACGGCGGATCGAACACCATCTTGACCCTCACGTCAGAGACTCCCGGCACCGCGCCGACCGCATTTTGCACCCAGATCGGCATCTCGCCCGCGACCGGACATCCCGGCGCCGTCAGCGTCATGTCGATGTCGATGTCGCCCTCGTCGCCGATTTCGACCCGGTAGATGAGCCCGAGTTCATAGACGTCGGCGGGAATTTCCGGATCGTAGACGGTCTTCAGCGCCTTCACGATCTCGCCCATCATCTGCTCGATGCGCTCCGGCTCGCCGCCGTGCTCGAAGCTCATCTGCGGGGCGCTCGCGGTCTGCGCCGACAGCGTATCCGGCGCTTCCATCTTGGTCACGGCTATCGCCTCCTCACGAAAACAGAGCTTGCGCTTTGAGCAGCGCTTGCGCCAGCGCGTCGATCTCGGTGCGCGTATTGTAGACGGCGAAGGATGCGCGGCAGCTCGAAGTCGCGTTGAAATGCGCGAGCAGCGGCATGGCGCAATGGGTGCCGGCGCGTATCGCGACGCCGGCGCGGTCGATCACCGTCGCGATGTCATGCGCATGCGCGACATCCAGATTGAAAGCGACGATTGGGCCTTTTTCGCGGGCGGCCATAGATGCGCAGGCCCTTGATCGCGGAGAGCCGCTCATGCGCGTAAGCCGTAAGGTCCGCCTCATGCGCGCGGATCGTGGCTCTGCCCAGACTGTCGATATAATCGAGCGCCGCGCCAAGTCCGACGGCCTGCGCGATGGGCGGCGTGCCGGCCTCGAACCGCTGCGGCGGTCCGGCGTAAGCGACGCTCTCGCGCGTCACGCTTTCGATCATCTCGCCGCCGCCGGCGAAGGGCGGCAGTTCTTCGAGCCATTTGCGCTTGCCGTAAAGCGCGCCGACGCCGGTCGGGCCGTAGAGCTTATGTCCGGTGACGACATAGAAGTCGACGTCCAAGGCCCGCACGTCGACGTCAAGATGCACGGCGCCTTGCGATCCGTCGGCGACGACCGGAACCCCATGCGCATGGGCGATGCGCACGACATCGCGCAGCGGCGTCGGGCGCCGACGACGTTCGACATATGAGTGAGCGCGACGATCTTGGTGCGCGGCGTTATGAGCTGCTCGAAGGCGTCGAGCGAGAAGACGCCGTCGTCGTCGACCTCGATCCATTTCAGCACGGCGCCTTTGCGCTCGCGCAGGAAATGCCAGGGCACGATGTTGGAGTGATGCTCCATCACCGAAAGGATGATCTCGTCGCCCTCGCTGATATGCGCCTGGCCGAAGGAGGAGGCGACGAGATTCAGCGCTTCGGTCGCGCCTCGGGTGAAGATGATCTCATCAGTCGATTCGGCGTTCAGGAAGCGCCTGACGGACTCCCGCGCGCCCTCGAAGGCCTCCGTCGACGCATTGGCGAGATAGTGCAGGCCGCGATGCACATTGGCGTATTCGCGCCCGTAGAACTGCGTCAGCCGCTCCAAAACCTGCCGCGGCTTTTGCGCCGAGGCGGCGTTGTCGAGATAGACCAATGGCTTGCCATATGGCCGTTCGCCAAGGATGGGGAAATCCGCGCGCACCGCCTCGACATCGAAGATCGGGTTCGCCTGTAGCGCGCCAAATTGCTGTGTCATCGCGCTTTCTCCTGCGGGGCCGTCTCCCGCGCCGCCAGCCATGCCGAAATCTTTGAGGCGAAGCTTTCGCGCATATCCTCGTGCGCGATCTGCGCCAGCGCCTCGTTGGCGAAGCCTTCGATGAGCAACGCCTCAGCCTCGCTGCGCGGCAGTCCGCGCGCCCTGAGATAGAAGAGTTGGTCCAAATCGAGCCGTCCGCAAGTCGCCCCATGGCCGCAAAGAACGTCGTCGGCGAAGATTTCCAGCTCGGGCTTGTTGTTCATCGTGGCCAAGGGCGAGAGCAGAAGCGACTTCGACTGCATCGCGCCGTCGGTCTTTTGCGCCCTGGGCGCGACGCAGATGCGGCCCTGGAACACGCCGGTCGCCTCGCCTTCGACGATGTGGCGGAAACATTCGCGGCTCTTGCCGAAAGGCTCGCTATGCTCGACCTGCAGCGTCGTGTCGGCGAAATCCTTGCCGCGCAGAAGCGAGACGCCGTTGAAGGAAACATTGGCGTGCTCGCCGACGAGTCTGGCGAAGGCCTGCCGTCGCAGCAGGCCGCCGCCCTCGATGAGGCAGAAGGAGCTGAAGAGGCTTGCGCGCCGAGCGTCGCGACCAGCGTCATGACGCTCGCTGTGTTCTCCTGGCGCGGCGAAATAGACGCATAGTGGTCGACGACAGCGCCATCGCCGAGCGCGAAGATCAGCGCGTCGTTTTCGAAGCCGCCGGACTTGTCGCCGGCGCTCGCCGTCTCGCTGAAGACGACGCGCGCGCCCTCGCCGACGATGACGAGCGTGCGCGTCGCAGAGAATCCGGCGCCGCTGAACTTGCGGACAAGCGGGATCGGCTTGTCGACCGTGACGCCTGGCGCGACCGTGACGACGACGCCGTCCGACATCAGCGCGGCGTTGAGAGAAAAAGCTGCGTCCTCCACCCGCGGCGCGAAAGCTTCGAGCGTCGCCTCGTCGGAACCAGAGAGAACGTCGCGCAGGGACTTGACGGAAACCCCGGGCGGCGGCGCATAGGCGCGCGACGGCGCCGCCTCGCCCCATTCGAATTCGCCCCAGATCACGAGATTGGCGGGGTCTGCGCTCGGCTGCGGCGCCGGCTCCGGCTCCAAGGCGTGAAAGTCGCGCAGCGCGCCGCGCAGATCGGTGTAGTGCCAGCTTTCGATCCGCCGGCTCGGCAGCCCTTGCCGCGAAAACGCCCGCCAGCCTTGCGCGCGCAAATCTTGTGCGGCGTCGTTCTTCCTGCGCTCGTAAATCGACGCGAACGCGGCTTCCGCCGGAGATGTTTTATCGCTCATCATGCCGCCTCGCCGATATAGTCTTGTAGCCATGCTCTTCGACTTCCAGCGCCAGCCCCGGGCCGCCGCTTCGTACGATCCTGCCCTGGGCCATGCACATGCACCGTGTCCGGCCTGATGTAGTCGAGCAGGCGCTGGTAATGCGTGATGACGAGGAAGCTGCGATCTTTGGCGCGCAGCGCATTGACGCCTTCGGAGACGACGCGCAAGGCGTCGACGTCGAGGCCGCAATCGGTCTCGTCGAGCACGCCGAAGGTTGGCGCGAGCAGCGCCATCTGCAGAATCTCCATGCGCTTCTTCTCGCCGCCGGAAAAGCCGCCGTTGAGCGGGCGCCGCAGCATCTCCTTGGAGACGCCGAGCTTCGCCGCTGCGTCGTTGACGCGCTTCATGAGTTCGGGCGTTTGCAGTTCGCCTTCGCCGCGCGCACGCCGCTGCGCATTGAGCGCCGCCTTCAGAAAGGTCATGGTGCCGACGCCCGGAATCTCGACCGGATACTGGAACGCGAGAAAGACCCCGCGCGCGGCGCGCTCATTGGGGTCGAGCCCGAGAATATTCTCGCCGTTGAGCAGGATTTCGCCTTGCGTGACGTCATAGCCCTCGCGCCCGGCGATGACGTAGGAGAGCGTCGATTTGCCGGTGCCGTTCGGCCCCATGATGGCGGCGACTTCGCCGTCCGCGACGGTGAGGTCGAGCCCCTTGATGATTTCGCGATCGCCGATGGAGACGTGAAGGTCTTTGATTTCGAGCATTTCAAACGATTCCTTCAGCCGGCGCCTCATGTGCGCGTAATGGACGATTTCAATCCGATCCGAGAGGATATGGTAGAGGATGAGGGCTCACGTCGATTGCTTCTCGCCAGAGTTGGCGGAGCTTCTCAACGCTTACGGCCTCGACCGAACATTGCGCTCGCCAGCCGATTGCCGCGTCGCTCGCTGGAGTATTCCCCGCGCTCGACCGAGGCGCAAACCTCCGCCGCCAAGTCCTCCGGCAGCAGCACCTCCATCATTCTCCCGCTCATTAGGCGCTTCCCTCGATCGATCAAATATTCACCCACCTTGTTAGGGCCCTCACGGCTTGCGACGTAAGCGATTTCGCCGTCTGCGTGGAGTTATCGCTTGAGCGTCGTTGCGGGAAGCAATCCTGAGCCGCGCGAGGAACGATCCATTGCTTCGTCGCTTCGCTCCTCGCAATGACGAAGTGTCGCGGACGTCACCCCACGCTCCCCTCGAGTGAAATCGAGATCAGCTTTTGCGCCTCGACCGCGAACTCCATCGGCAGCTGCTGCAGCACGTCGCGCACGAAGCCGTTGACGATGAGCGCCGTCGCCTCCTCCGCCGAAAGCCCGCGCTGCGTCGCATAGAAAAGCTGATCTTCGGAGATTTTCGAGGTGGTCGCCTCATGCTCGAACTGCGCCGACGGGTTCTTGCTTTCGAGATAGGGAACCGTATGCGCGCCGCAGCGATCGCCGATCAAGAGGCTGTCGCAATTGGTGAAATTGCGCGCGCCCTCCGCCTTGCGATGCGCCGAGACCTGCCCGCGATAGGTGTTCTGCGAGCGTCCGGCCGAAATGCCCTTCGAGATGATCCGGCTCTTGGTGTTCTTGCCGAGATGGATCATCTTGGTGCCGCTGTCGACCTGCTGGCGCCCGTTCGAGACCGCGATCGAATAGAACTCGCCCTGGCTGCCGTCGCCGCGCAGAATGCAGGACGGATATTTCCAGGTGATCGCCGAGCCGGTCTCGACCTGCGTCCAGCTGATGTGCGAGTTCTTGCCGCGGCAGTCGCCGCGCTTCGTCACGAAGTTGTAGATGCCGCCGCGCCCCTCCGCATCGCCGGGATACCAGTTCTGCACCGTGGAGTATTTGATCTCGGCGTCATCGAGCGCGACGAGCTCCACGACCGCGGCGTGCAGCTGGTTCTCGTCGCGCTTGGGGGCCGTGCAGCCTTCGAGATAGCTCACATAAGAGCCGGCGTCGGCGATGATCAGCGTGCGCTCGAATTGCCCGGTGTTCTTCTCGTTGATGCGAAAGTAGGTCGAGAGCTCCATCGGGCAGCGCACGCCCTTCGGCACATAGACGAAGGAGCCGTCGGAGAAGACCGCCGAATTCAGCGTCGCGAAATAATTGTCGGTGACCGGCACGACCGAGCCGAGATATTTCCGCACGAGTTCGGGATGTTCGCGCACCGCCTCGGAAATCGGACAGAAAATGACGCCTGCGCGCGCCAGTTCTTCCTTGAAGGTCGTCGCGACCGAGACGCTGTCGAAGACGGCGTCGACCGCCACCCTGCGCGTCTCGACGCCGGCGAGGATCTCCTGCTCGCGCAGAGGTATGCCGAGCTTTTCATAGGTGCGCAAAAGCTCAGGATCGACGTCTTCGAGCGTGGACGGGCCCGGCGTCGATTTCGGCGCCGAATAGTAGTAAAGCTCCTGATAGTCGATCGCGGGATAATCGACTCGCGCCCATTTCGGCTCGGTCATGGTGAGCCAGCGGCGATAGGCGCCGAGGCGCCATTCCGTCATCCACTCCGGCTCGTTTTTCTTCGCCGATATGAAGCGGACGATGTCTTCGCTCAGGCCTTTCGGAGCCTTATCCGACTCGATGTCGGTCGAAAACCCGTATTTGTAGACGTCGATCGACTCCACGACGTCAACGGTCTCCTTGAGAGCCGCCATTTGCACATCTCCTCGTCACGACGGGTTCAAGGCCCGTCGGCCGATTTTCTGGGCGCCGCCGTATCGCTTAGCCGGCAGGCCGGCGAGATTTTATCCTCCCCACGACCAAGGCAAAAGCGGCGCCAAACAAGTCTACATCTTCCGCGCTCGAACACCAACCCAGACTTATACGAAGCGCTGCGGTCTCCTTGCGGCCCATCGCCCGCAGCACATGCGAGTGTCCGAGCTTGCCCGAAGAACAGGCGGCGCCCGCCGAGGTCGCCACTCCCTCCAGATCCAGCGCCATGGCCAGCGTTTGCGCAGGCGCGTCACCCGAAACGAACGCCGTCGTATTGTCCAATCTGGCGGCCTCGGCGCCCAAAATCTCCGCTTCAGGAGCCAGGGCCAGGATTTGGGTTTCGATTCTGTCGCGAAGCGCTGCGAGCCTCAAAGATTTGCTGTCTCCCGCTGCCCGCGTCGCCTCCAGCGCAGCCGCAAAGCCCACGACCGCCGCGACATTCTCGGTGCCGGCGCGGCGCCCGTTTTCCTGCCCGCCGCCGCGCAGCAGCGTTTCCCTGATATGGAGATCGTCGCGCGCAAAAGCCAGCGCCCCGGCGCCGGAAGGTCCGCCGAGCTTATGCGAGGAAAAGAACAAAACATCCGCGCCCAATGTCGCAAAGCCGCCCTCGCGGCCGATCGCCTGTGTTGCATCGCACACCAGAAGACCGCCATAGGCGTGGACCAGCTCCGCCGCGGCCTTGACCGGCTGCAGCACGCCGGTCTCATTGTTCGCCGCCTGCACCGCGACCATGACGCTGCGCCCGGAAAAGCGCTTCAGCGCCTCTTCAAGCGCGTCGAGCTCCAGCTGGCCCTGCGCGGTGAGCGGCAGGATTTCAACGCTATGCGCCGGAAAGCGATGTCCTGAGCGCAGACAGGCGTGTTCGCCGCCCGAAAGCAACAGCGCGTCGAACGCCGCGGGATTACGGCCGCGCTGCAGATGCGGCGTCAGCGTGAGATTGGCGGCCTCGGTCGCGGAACTGGTGAAAAGGAGATTTTTCGGCGCGGCGCCAATGTGAGAGGCGATTTTGGCTCTCGCGCCTTCCAGCAGGTCGCGCGAAGCCCTCCCTTCCGCGTGGACGGAAGAAGGATTGCCGAGCGTCGCCAAGGCTGCGAGCATCGCGTCGCGCGCCTGCGGCCGCAACGGCGCGGTGGCGTTGTAGTCGAGATAGACGCGCCTGTTCGTCATTCCGGATGCACGCGCTTCCCTCCCGTTCGAGGTTCGCGCGACGTGTCGAGGCTCTTGGAGCGGGCGACAGCGCCGCTAATTTCCGCTAAACGAGACGCGCCAATTTCACGCCCAAACGGGAGCTTGCTCATGAAACGCGGCCTTTGTTCCTTAGCGCTCGGCTTTCTATTCGCCTCGGTCGTCGAGGGCGGCGCGGCGCCCGCCTTCGAACTGAAGAGCCCCGACCTTGCCGAAGGAAAGACGATCGGCTACAAATTCATATACAACGAACACGGCTGCACGGGCGAGAACATCTCGCCGGCTTTGGCGTGGAGCGAGCCGCCGGCCGGCACGAAGAGCTTCGCCGTGCTGGTGCATGATCCCGACGCTCCGACCGGCGGCGCCGGCTTCTGGCACTGGCTGGTCATCGACATACCGGCTTCGGCGCGCGGCCTGCCGCAGGGCGCCGGCGCCGTCGACGGCAAGAAGCTGCCGCAGGGCGCAAAGCAGCTCGAGACCGACTTCGGCGACATCGGCTACGGCGGCCCCTGCCCGCCCAAGGGCCATGGGACGCATCATTACGTGTTCACCGTTTACGCGCTCGGCGTCGAAAAACTCGACGTGCCCGCGAACGCCCGCACCGCGATCGTCGGCTTCACGGTGAACCACAATGCGCTCGCCAAGGCGAGCATCACCGCGACCTACGGGCGCTGACGCTGACGACGTCTTTTGCGCTGACGTTGCTGGCGCTCGCCTTCGAGGCGGCTGTGGGCTACCCGCAGCCGCTGTTCGCGCGCGTAAGTCACCCGGCGGCATGGATCGGGGCGGCGATCGACTTGCTGGACCGCAGCCTCAACAGCGGCTCGCCCGCCCGGCGACGCGCGGCGGGTTTCTTGGCGGTGTTTTTTCTGCTTCTTCCCTGCTTCGCGCTTGGCGCGGCGCTGCAGATTGCGCTTCTCCGCTTGCCGGGCGGGTTTTTGCTGCTTGCGGCGATAAGCTCGGCGCTGCTCGCGCAACGCAGCCTGCACAGCCATGTCGCCGACGTGGCGCGGGCGCTGGACGTCTCAGTCGAAGACGCCCGCCTGGCTGTCGCGAAAATCGTCGGCCGCGACGTGTCCCGTCTCGACGAAGCCGGCGTCGCGCGCGCCGCGATCGAGAGCCTTGCTGAAAATTTCTCCGACGGCGTCGTCGCGCCTGCATTCTGGATGGCGTGGCTCGGGCTGCCGGGCGCGCTCGCCTATAAGGCGATCAACACCGCCGACAGCATGATCGGGCACAAGACCGAGCACCACATCGACTTCGGCTTCGCGGCGGCGAAGCTCGACGATCTTGTGAATTTGCCGGCCTCGCGCCTCGCGGCGCTGCTGATTTCCTGCGCGGCCGCCTTGTCTGGACTGCCCAGCGCGCGCAATGCGTTGAGGACTGCGATGTTCGACGCGGGGAAACACCACTCCCCCAATGCAGGCTGGCCGGAAGCCGCCATGGCGGGCGCGCTTTCGGCGCGGCTCGGAGGGCCGCGAACCTATGGCGAGCGCGCCATCATCGGCGCGACGCTGGGGGATGGAAGACGCGATCTTTGCGCCAAAGATATTTGGAGCGCGCTCGCTTTATATCGGCGCGCGCTCGCCGCGCTTTGGGCGCTGACGGCGCTGACCTGCGCCGCCGGCGTTTTGCTCGGTCACTTCTGAGTTTTTGGCGCCGGTCCGCTCTGCGTGTCCGGGGCCCCTTCGATGCCGGGAGCTCCGGCGGAAGTGCCGCTCTCGCCGCTTTTCTTCTCTACGCCCCAAAAGTGAGGGTTCTGCTTTTCGACGACCGTCGAGGGCTCGACCGGCGTGCCTGCGGCCGGTCCGCTGGTGTTCCCCTCAGCTTTGGCGACGGCGCTGCTTGCGGCTGCGATCGCAAGTGCGACAGCAATCGTTACAATCGCTTTCATGCCCCAGCTCCGTTTTGGTTCCGTTTCGGAAAGTAGTGTTGCAGCCAGAATTAGACGCGAATAAGCGATCGACAATGCCGCCCCGAGGAAAGTTCCTAAAGAATTCGCTAACGCCTCAACGTTAAGCTTCAAAAAAGCCAACGAAAGCGATGCGACCATGTTCGATGCAATCATGACGATCGCGACGGCGCTCTTTCTCGCCAGATTTTGGTCGAGCTGGCGCTACCGGTTCTTCGATTACACCTGCGCGCTCGCGGCGATCGGCGGCGCCTTCGTCGTGCCCCTCATCGCCGAACGCTACGCGCCGCAACTCGTCGACCTCGGCCTGCTCTCGCTCGACGCCGGCGGCGCGTTGATCGGCTGCCTCGTCTACGATCATTTGCAGGAGCGCGCGCGGGCTTGACTCAATTTTTGCCGTCAAAGCGCACGAGGAGATCCGGGCGTCGCTCGCGCGTCAGGCGCAGCGACTGTTCGCGCCGCCATCGCGCGATTTTGGCGTGGTCGCCGGACAGCAGGATATCGGGAATTTCTTGCCCCTCGAAATCGCGGGGGCGCGTATATTGCGGATATTCCAAGAGGCCGCTCTCGAAACTTTCTTCCGTCCCGGAGTTTTCTTCGCCCATGACGCCAGGCAAAAGCCGCACGCAGGCGTCGATGAGCGCAAGTGCGGCGATCTCGCCGCCGGAGAGAATATAATCGCCGATCGAAACCTCGATGAGGCCACGCGCCGCGACGACGCGCTCGTCGAAGCCCTCGAAGCGCGCGCAGAGAATCAGCGCGCCGGGACCTTGCGCGAGATTTCGCACGATAGATTGCGTCAGCGGCGCGCCGCGCGGAACTCGATGATAAGCCGAGGACGCGCGTCTCCGGGCTCAGCCGCGGCGTCGATCGCAGCGCAGAGCACGTCGGCGCGCATGACCATGCCGGGGCCGCCTCCGGCGGGCGTGTCGTCGACGGCGCGATGGCGGCCGATCCCATGGTCGCGTATCTGTTTCGTCGCGAGTTCCCAAACGCCGCGCGCAAGCGCGTCGCCGGCGAGCGAGAGCCCCAAGGGACCGGGAAACATTTCGGGAAACAGCGTCAGAACGGTCGCGCGCCACATGAACCGGCTTATCGCATGGCGGCGGGTGATGGGGAAGCGCGACGGAGCGCCGTCGCGGCGGGCCCCCTGCCTTATTAAGCTCTCTTCAAGCCTGGGCGGCGGCGCTCAACGCGCTCAGAGTCGCGCGCAGCGCCTCGCGGTTTTTGAGTTCCTCATAGGCGTATCCGCAGTCCAGCATGGCGGCTTTCGTCAAAGCGCGCATCTTCCTCAGATTGCGTCGCGCCATCGTCGGAAACATGTGGTGCTCGATCTGGCTGTTGAGGCCGCCCGTAATCCAATCATGGAAGTTGGAGCTTGGCGTATTGCGGGTCGCTCTCGCCTGCCGGTCGTAAAAGCCGCCGGCCTCCGTCGCGTCATAGACCTCCATCCCCGTGTGGTTGAGCACGAAGACGACCGCGAGCGCGAATCCTCCCAGGAGCTGCGCGCAGAAAAACCAGACCACGCCGATCCACGCGGAGGGCGCGAGCAGCACGGCGAACGCCAGCCCCAAAACCCAATGCGCCGAGCAGAGCGTCCCTTCCACAGATTTTTTCCTGCGAAAGGCGGCGCCGATGCTTTGAAAGCTCCAGTTGAAGCGGGCGATGGAAAGGAACGGGAAAAACAATTGCACCTGCAGGCGCAGCAGCGTCGACGCCAGCATCTTGTCGAAGCGGGATTTGGCGGCGTTGGAATTATATTCGACCAGCGACTTGTCCCAGACGATCCAGGGCGCCGAATCTATGTCGCCGTCGATCGGCGTCAGGACGCCGCCTTCGCCGACCCGGCAACCGTTGGGAAAAGCATGATGGAGTTCATGTTTTTCGACCCACCAGGTCGCGCCGAAGCCTTGCAGAAGCGCGGTCGCCCAAAGCATGACGCGCGGCTTCGCGTCGTCGCGCGGCCCCCAGTGACTATGCGCGAGGTCGTGACCTAGGAATGCGGTGCGCAGATAGTGCAAGGCGAGAACGACGGCGCCCGCCGCGCACGCAACTCCTCCCATCGTCAGCAGCATGAAGGCGACAGTCGGAAGCGCCGCGAGTTCGACGCAACGCAACGCCCGCTCCCTAAACGAGACGTTGAAGTAGCCCTTGTCCTGCGCGAAGGCCTTGAGGTTGCTCATACGCTGCGCCAGCGCTCTTGCGTCCGGCTTGCACGTTTTGCGGCACGGGGCCGCAGGTTCCAAAAGATCGCTCAACGTTTCCTGCAGCGCCTTATTTGGGTTGTTTTTATGGCCGCGTAAGTACTTACCTCTATGGGCGGGCGCGAGTCAATCTCTATGGGCGCGCGCGTGTCAATTTCTTAATCGGAATTTTCCTTGGCTCATAGACCATGCCGGGGCCGCCGCCCGCCGGCGCGTCGTCGACGGCTGTCGCGTATCTGTTTCGTCGCAAGCTCCGATACGCCGCGCGCCAGCGCGTCGCCGGCGAGCGACAGGCCCAGGGGACCGGGAAACATTTCGGGAAAAAGCCTCAGCACAGTCGCGCGCTGGATGAGGCGGCTTAGCGCATGACGTCGCGACGAGGGAAAGCGGCCAAGCAGCGGCGCAAATGCTTCGCGATGAGCGCGTCGATGACCGGCGCGGCGGGTTTTTCTTCGAGGTGATGGTCCGATCCGCGGTGACTTGGGATGAAACGCGGATCAAGCGAGCCGTCCGGCTGGAGAAAACTGCGAAAGGCGTCGAGGAAGCCGAGGCCGCGATGGAGGGCGGCGTTCCGCAGCAGCTGATTGTAATCGTCATGGAGATGCGTGCGCGCCTTCAACGAGGGAATCTCGAGCTCCCGCACGCCCGCGACGACGGCGTCCAAATCCTGTCCGCTCTCTAGCGCGACGACATGCGCGTTGACATATCCTTCGCGCCACGACGCGTCGGACAGCGCCGGCGGAAAGATGCTGATCACGCTCGAACTCTCGGCGCGAAAATTCGCGGCGACGAAGTCGAGATAGGCTTCGACCGATCGCTTGCAGAAACGCTCGAATTCCTCGTTTAGAAATTGGCGCTGCGCACGCCGAACCCGATCGAAATTGAAGACGAATTCGACATCCACCTGACCGAAGTCGAACAGAATGGGGACGCTCGCGGCCGCGCTCGACTGCGCCAGAGCGCATCCAAGCTGCGTCAGCCGCGCCCCCGCGCCGGACCTCGAATTGGGGTTGGCGAGGCCCAGAGCCGAACATCCCGAACAAAGAATGGGAACCGGAATCAGCAATCGCTGTTGATCGATGACAATACGCCGGTAAAGATTGGAGTGGCTGTCGCCGACGATGAGATAGGGCGCGCCGACTAGACGGAGGATGCACATCAACTCCGCCCAGAAGGCGCCTTGCGTCTCCGGCGCGGCGCTCCAGAGCGGCGACGACGGCGCGCAGTGGACATTCAGCAGGGCTACGGCGGCTCTCGCCTTGAAGAGAGCCGGCGCGCGCAGCGTGAAGAGTCGCCGAAGGCCTTGCAATCGCAGGTCGATCGGAAAGGGCCTCATGTCGGTTTGGCAAAAGGCGATGAAATGCAGTGTGGCGGCGTTATCGCAAGGCAGCGCTTGAGCAAGATCGTCATAGGCGAGACGATAGGCGCTTGGCGAAAATCCGGCCTCGAATAAGGCGCCAGAGACGGCGCCGATAGAGTCCGGCCCAACTTGCCGCATCGCGAGCCGCTCCAGGACCGTCTTCTTACGAAAGAACTCCTTGAACGACGCTATCCGCATGCTCAACCGTTGGTTTTGCGCGCGAAGATCGACAGCGACGGACCGATCGGATTTTGCAGATCTTCATGCGCGACGTCGATCTGATCGAAGCCCAAATCCGCAAGCAGTTTCAGGATGTCTTCTTTGAGCATCCAGCGCGGATTGTCGAAAACGCCGCCGCAAAACGCCGGGCTCGCCTCGGCCTTGCAATAGGATCGATCGAAGAGACGGATCGCCATCCCGCGCCTTTGCTCAACATGGAGATAGGGATGATTGTGGGCGGACGCGGACTTCGCCTCTTCCACTTTAACGAAATGCGTCCAAAGAAACAGCGCCGAGGTCTTCTGCGCCATCAACTCCAGCAGGGTCACCGGATCGCGCATGTGATATGAGCACGCCGCAGGCGACGATGAGATCATAGGTCTCGGTCGAGGCGTTGAGCCACCCGCTCGCCTCCGCTAGCGAGAAGCGCGCCTTGAGCCCAAGAAGCTCTTTGGCGATCAGACATTTCAAAAAAGCGAGCTTGTTTGCTTCGACGCCGCGAACGTCTGCGCCCGCCCGCTCCAGAATATAGGTGTGGCTGGCCTCCATCGGGCCAAGCTCCAAAACCTTGCGTCCTTCGACGCCGCCGAAGCGCTTGATCGCCCATTGGATGCGCGCGTCCTGGTAAAGCACGCCGCTTCCCACAGTCACGCCGGCTTCCGGGGGAAGCGCACAATTCCAGCCTGGGACGAGATCGACGGCGTTTCGCCGCTCGTCGGCGGTGACGACATATTGAGAATGAGAAAGCAGATCGACGACGTCGCCGCACCGAGGTTCGTATTTTTTCTTTCCACGCCAGAGTCGGTCAAGTCCAAACAAGTCCAGGGTCCTTCAATCCGCAGTCGGAGGCTCGGAAAAGCCATTCCGGTGGAGTCGTGACGGATTTCCCGAAAGATCGTGATAGGTCACCACGCCTTCCGCAAAATAGTGGCAAACGAGGGCTTTGCGCGAAAGCTTCAAGTCGTTTCTGGTCGAGCCGCCGTGAATGAGACCTGAATGCCAGAATAAGACGTCGCCGGCCTTGGCGAGGAAAACTTCGGGTTTGAGCTCCATCTTGGCTAGAAAATCGCGAATGACCGGTTCGTATCTCGCTGCATAGACCCCGCCATTCGAAATTTTAAACTCATAGGGAGGGATTCCCAGGTCGCCGCTATAGAGCGGCGGAACGAGGCGGTGACTGCGCGGATAAAATTCCAAAGGCCCACTGTCGGGATGTATATCCTCCAGCGCGATCCAATTGGCGATCAGCCAGCCGAGCGGATAGGTCGTCATATGGATCGAGTCGGAATGCGCAGCCTGCTGACTTCCCTTGTGGCCCATGATGGTCTGGAAAGGAAGCGTCTTTCGACCAAATAAAAGATCGGTGATCTCAAGTATTTTCTTGTCGCATTGAAGTTCCTTGACCTCCCACGACAACAGGTGCGGGTCGAGCACTCGGCCGGGAAGGACATCTTCCGCGCCGAGACTCTCGGCGTTGGGCTGGATGACGCGCTCCGCCACGGCGTTCTCGTAAGCGTTCCAAACTTTGTCAATCTTATCTTGCGAGATCAGACCCTTCGCCACGTAATAGCCGTCGATAACCCATTTGACGCAGATTTCCGCCTGCGCCGCAGTGATTTCGCCGGCCTGCGCGCGGCGTTCGATTTCGAGCAGCGCGTCGGGCCTGTCGAGCCAGCAGCAAGGGCCGCTCTCGGGAAAGGCGTCGGCGCGAAATTCGCCGAGGCGGGCCAGATCGACGGGCTGTTTCGCAATGTAAATCTCGCCAAATCTCTTGATCGCCTCTTGCGCGCGCTTGATTTCTCTCGCAGCTTGCTTTCGAGCGCGAAACGTCTTCATGAACGGCAGTTGCATAAACTTTCCCTCGGGGCGCTTTCCGCTCGCATCAAATCATGCGAGCGATAGGAAATCACTCCAAAATTGAAATGCTCACTTGGGCGCGGCGACCCTATCCGATTGCACCCGGAAGCGAAAGTCCAAGCAGAAGCCGAGCTTATTCGCCCGGGTTGTCGCCCTCGACCTCCGCGGGCGGATCGACGACGACGCGGCTGTTCGAGAGGTCGACGGTGGGGACAACCGCTTTTGTGAAGGGCAGCAGCAGCGTCTCGCCGCCGGCCAGCGGCGCGATCTCCAATATGTCGCCGGCCCCGTAGTTGCGCACCGCGAGGATCGTCCCGAGCGGCGCGCCGGCGAAGTCTCCACCTTCAGCCCGATCAGATCGGCGAGATAGAACTCGTCCTCGTCGGGCTCGGGAAGGCTCTCCCGCGCGGCGAAGAGTTCGACGCGGTTGAGCCGCTCCGCGCCGTTGCGGTCGGACACGCCGTCGACGCGCGCGACCAGCATGTCCTTGCCCTGCGGGCGGACGCTGCGCAGCACGAATTTCGCCGCGCCGGTCCTGTCGAGCAGCGGCCCGTAGCTCGCGATCGCCAGAGGATCGCTCGTGAAGCTCTGAATGCGGATTTCGCCGAGAAGCCCGTGCGGGGCGCCGAAGCGCCCGAGCAGCACGAGGCCTTGGCCGATTTTTGCGTCCGCTTTAGAGCCTGCGCTCACTGCGCGGCGGCTTCGCCCGCAGCGGCGGCGGCGGCTGCGGCGCGCTCTTGCGCCTTCTTCTTGGGCTGCGCCTTTTGCGGATTGTTGCGCGCCTCGCGCTGACCGACGCCGACGCTCTCCAGGAGACGCGCGACGCGATCGGTCGGCTGCGCGCCCTTGGCCATCCACTCCTTGGCCTTTTCGGCGTCGAGGACGAGACGGTCCGCCGCATCCTTGGCCTTCAGCGGATCGAAGGTGCCGAGCCGGTCGATGAAGCGGCCGTCGCGCGGCGAGCGCGAATCGGCGACGACGACGCGATAGAAGGGGCGCTTCTTGGCGCCGCCGCGGGAGAGTCGAATTTTTAAAGACATTTCGTGTTTCCTTTGTTTTGCTATGGGGCGATTAGCCCCTCACTTCTTCTTTCCGAACGGGCTGAGCCCGCCCAAAAACCCTTTGCCGCCGCCAAGCCCCGGCAGGCCGGGCTTCGGTTCGAACAGCTCCTTCGGCGGCGCCGACGGCAGCCCGGGACCGGCCCCGAGCCCAGAACCCAGCCCCTGCCCCAGTCCGGGAGGCGCGCCCTTAGCCCCGCCCATCTGCTTTTGCAGCTGCGCGATCTCTTCGGGCGACGGCATTTTCATCCCGCCCATGCCCATCATCTGCGCGGCGCGCGCCATCATGCCGCCGCCCTTGCCTCCGCTCATCGACTTCATCATATCGGCCATGCTGCGGTGCTGTTTCAAAAGCTTGTTGACGTCCTCGACCCTGGCGCCCGAGCCCGCCGCGATGCGCTTCTTGCGCGAGGCCTTCAATATGTCGGGGTTGCGCCGTTCCTTGGGCGTCATCGACAGGATGATCGCGCGCTGGCGCTTGATCATCCGCTCGTCGATGTTGGCGGAGGCGAGCTGATCCTTCATCTTGGCGACGCCGGGCAGGAGCCCCATCATGCCGCCGATGCCGCCCATCTTTTCGGCCATCGCGAGCTGATCGCAAAGGTCCTGCAGATCGAACTTGCCTTTGGCGAGCCGCATCGCGGCGCGTTCGGCGTCCTTCTGGTCGATCGCGGAGGCCGCCTTCTCGACCAGCGCGACGATGTCGCCCATCCCGAGAATGCGGTCGGCGATGCGCTTTGGCGAAAACTCGTCGAGCGCGTCCATCTTCTCGCCGGTGGCGATCAGCTTGATCGGCTTGCCGGTGACGGCCCGCATCGACAGCGCCGCGCCGCCGCGGCCGTCGCCGTCCATGCGGGTCAGCACGATGCCGGTGATGCCGACTCTGGCGTCGAAATTCTTGGCGAGATTGACCGCGTCCTGGCCGGTGAGCGCGTCGGCGACGAGCAGGATTTCATGCGGGCTGGCGTAGGACTTGATGTCCGCCATCTCCTGCATGAGCGGCTCGTCGATATGGGTGCGGCCCGCCGTGTCGAGCAGCACTGCGTCATAGCCCTCGAGCCGCGCGCGCTCCATCGCGCGCCGCGTGATCTGCAGCGGGGTCTGGCCGGGAACGATCTCGAGCGTCTCGACCTCGACCTGCCGCCCGAGGATCGCGAGCTGCTCTTGCGCCGCCGGACGCTTGACGTCGAGCGACGCCATCAGCACGCGCTTCTTGTGGCGCTCCTTGAGGCGTTTGGCGATCTTCGCCGTCGTCGTGGTCTTGCCGGCGCCCTGCAGGCCGACCATCATGATCGTGACCGGCGGGCGCTCGTCGAGGCCGATCGGCTCGGCGGTCTCGCCCAAAGTCTCGACCAGCACGTCGTTGACGATCTTGATGACCATCTGGCCCGGCGAGACCGATTTGACGACATTGGCGCCGACGGCGGCGGCCTGCACCTTGTCGGAGAAGGTGCGCACGACGTCGAGCGCGACGTCGGCGTCGAGCAGGGCGCGCCGCACTTCGCGCAGCGCGGTGGCGACGTCGGCCTCGGAAAGCGAGCCGCGCCGCGTCAGACCGTCGAATATGCCTGAGAGCTTGTCGGATAGGCTCTCGAACATGGTTTTCTCCTGCTTGCCGCACGCCCAAAGCCTTGCCGGACGCCCAAAGCAAAATGCGCCCGGGAGCGCGACGCGCCGCCGGGCGTGGGCCCGCCGCCTCACAGGACGACTGGGTTTTGTTCGGGCATCTCTGGCGAGATTTGTGACGGTTTTACGAGGGATGGGCGGCGGTGTCAATGCGCGCGAGAGCTGTCGCTGCGGTGGCGGCGGTTCATGGGCCCGATAGCCTTAGCCCCGGACTTCTCTGCGCGAGCCAGCCTCCAATCATTTGCGAAAGCAAAAAGTACGAGCACTATCGACGATGACTACCCCCTACTCCTCCATCTTCAGCGCGGCGATGAACGCCTCCTGGGAATCTCCACCCGCCCGAACTGGCGCATCTTCTTCTTGCCTTCCTTCTGCTTTTCCAACAGCTTGCGCTTGCGCGTGGCGTCGCCGCCGTAGCATTTCGCCGTCACGTCTTTTCTGAAGGCGCGCACCGTCTCTCTTGCGATGATCTTGCCGCCGATCGCCGCCTGGATCGGCACCTGGAACATATGCGGCGGGATCAGCTCTTTCAGCTTCTCGCACATCTGCCGTCCCCTCCCCTCGGCGCGCGTGCGATGCACGAGCATCGAGAGCGCGTCGACCGGCTCGGCGTTGACGAGAATGCTCATCTTGACGAGGTCGCCCTCGCGATAGTCGGTGAGCTGATAGTCGAAACTGGCGTAACCCTTCGAGATCGATTTCAGGCGATCGTAGAAGTCGAACACGACCTCGTTGAGCGGCAGGTCGTAGGTCGCCATCGCGCGCTTGCCGACGTAATTGAGATCGACCTGCACGCCGCGCCGGTCCTGGCACAGCTTAAGCACGGAGCCGAGATAATCGTCGGGCGTCAGGATCGTCGCTCTGATCCACGGCTCCTGGATTTCGGCGATCTTGACCACATCCGGCATGTCGGCGGGATTGTGCAGTTCGATCTCGTCGCCGTTGGTCAGCTTGATTTTATAGACGACGGAGGGCGCCGTCGCGATGAGGTCGAGGTTGAACTCGCGCCGCAATCGTTCCTGGATGATCTCGAGGTGCAGCAGGCCAAGAAAGCCGCAGCGGAAACCAAAGCCCAGCGCCGCGGAAGACTCCATCTCGAAGGAGAAGCTCGCGTCGTTGAGCCTGAGCTTTCCGATCGCGGCGCGCAAATCGTCGAAATCAGCGGCGTCGACCGGAAACAATCCGCAGAACACCACGGGCTGCGCCGGCTTGTAGCCGGGCAGAGCCTCGGCGCAGGGCTTGCGCTCGTCGGTGATGGTGTCGCCGACGCGGGTGTCGGCGACCTGCTTGATCTGCGCGGTGATGAAGCCGATCTCGCCCGGCCCGAGCTGGGCGACATCCTGCATCTTGGGCTTGAAAACGCCGATGCGGTCCACTTCGTAATGGGCGTCGGCGCCCATCATGACGATCTTCTGGCCCTTTTTGAGCACGCCGTCGAAGATGCGCACGAGCACGACGACGCCAAGATATGCGTCATACCAGCTGTCGACGAGCAGCGGCCTTCAGCGGCGCCGTTTCGTCGCCCTTGGGCGGCGGCAGACGCGTCGACGATCGCCTCCAGCACCTGATCGACGCCGATCCCGGTCTTGGCCGAAATCAGCACGGCGTTGGATGCGTCGAGGCCGATCACTTCCTCGATCTGCGCCTTGATGCGCTCCGGCTCGGCGGCGGGCAGATCGATCTTATTGAGCACCGGCACGATTTCGTGGCCGGCGTCGAGCGCATGATAGACATTGGCGAGCGTCTGCGCCTCGACGCCCTGGCTCGCGTCGACGACGAGAAGCGAGCCTTCGCAGGCGGCAGCGAGCGCGAGACCTCATAGGCGAAGTCGACGTGGCCGGGCGTGTCCATCAGGTTGAGGATGTAGGTCTTGCCGTCCCTGGCCTTGTAGTCGAGGCGCACCGTCTGCGCCTTGATGGTGATGCCGCGCTCGCGCTCGATATCCATGGAATCGAGCACCTGCTCGACCATGTCGCGCTCGGCCAGGGTTCCGGTGATTTGGATCAACCTGTCGGCGAGGGTCGATTTGCCGTGATCGATATGCGCGACGATCGAGAAATTGCGGATATTGTCGATGTTGTGGCTGCTCATGGCGCCCCGGATAGCAGCGCCATGAGCCAAAGGAAAGAGCGGCCGGCGCGCTTTCCGACCGAAAGGAATTCATTCGGTCGGGAGAAGTCGCTCCCGACCGCCGCAGCGCGTGCTGATCAGAGACCGCTTACTGCGCCTTCTTGGCCAGCAGCTTCTGAACCTCGGCGATCGACCACTGGGTCGCCGCGACGACATGCGGAATCGCCCATTTGACGAAGGCGACGGCGTTGCGCGCGACGAAGGTGGAGACGACGCCGATCGTCTCGACGGTCTTGTCGAAATAAGGCAGCGCCGGATGTTCGGCGGGGATTTTGCTTCGCACGAAGGCGACGGCCTGCTTCGACTTCTGCTCCAGCACCTGACCGAGCAGGAACAGCGGATCATATTCGGCCTTGGAGTTGAGAGCGGCGAGCAGCTTGTCATGCTCGGCGCTGGCGTTCTCGGCGCGACGCGTCGCGTCTTCAACGGCGCGCTTGCTTTTGGTCAACTCGGCGGCGAGCGAATCGCGCTCGGCCGAGAGCGCCCCGACGCGGCCCATGAAGTCGTCGCGCTCGCGCGACAAGCTTTCGATGCGCTTCAAGAGCTCGGCTTTTTCATTGGCCGCGGAGCGTAGTTCGTCGCGTTCGCGCGTCACCGCGGCGAGCTGGCCGCTGAGATCGGCTGTGACGACAGCCGGATGATCTTCCTGGATGGACGGCGCGTCTTGATGATCTTCCGACAAGGCAACCTCCGAATTTTATGCCCCTCGGGGGGACGGGAGCTCTTGGAAGGAGCGCGTCTTGCGACGGCTGCAGACGCCAATGACGCCCGAAAGGTTCATATTCCTTTTCGCGCAAAAACGCCAGTAGCGACGATCGAGACGCGCTGAGACTCCCGCAAGCGAGCGCGCGGCGCCGACATAAAGACGTCATGAAGAGAAAGATTTCAGCGCCGATCGGAGCCGGCGGCGTCGCGCTTGCTCGCCTGAGCCGCGATCAGCTTGAGAACTTCGGCGCATTCGTGCGGGCTCGCAAGACAATGTTCGCGCGCGCCGTCGGTGAACTTCGCGAGCGTCTCGGCTTTGAGCAGCTCGAGATCGCTCTGTCGGCCCGGCGTCGCGACGCGGCGCCGTTCTCCCTTGGCCGGAGCGGAGTCGCTCCTCGCCGACTGCCGCGGGAAAAACTCGTCGCGATGCACGAGGCAATAAACGAGCGCCGCGCCAAGCAGAGCTTTGATCAGGAATTTCATTCGCCGCTTCCTGCGCTGCGCCGGGCCGGTTCGAGCCGCCAGGATGGCGCGGGCGCATTTAAACAAGCGTAAAGATCGCGGCGCGGCGTACGCCCGCCACGCGCAATAAAACGCAAACCATGACGTAAGAACCGAAGCGGGAAATCCCGCTAATTCGGAAACTCGGCTGCGGCCTTAGCAGTCACTTAAGGCGAGTTTGAAAAACTCTCCGAAATAAGGAGCGTCGCCTTGAGTAAAATCCGAGTCTTCTTAATGTCGGCCGCGTCGCAGTGGCTCGATCTCCTCACGCCGAGCGTCGCCAACGGAAATCCGATCGCGACCGCGCGCATGAGGTTCTTCGTCGCCGCGCGTCTTGCCCTCGGCCTCGTGATCCTCGCCCTTGCGCCGATTTGCCTAACGATCTGGGGCGCTCCCTCGCCGCGTGAAACGCTGCAGTTCATAATCGCGCTGACGCCGCTCGCCTCGGTCGCTTTCCTTAACCGCACCGGCGATCTGAAGCTCGCGCAATATATCTCAATTTGCGGATGGATGGGGCTTGCTGCGAGTTTCGCGGTGACGGGCGGCTATGAGTCGGTCTCGATCCTCTTGCTGAGCATCGCGCTCACCGAAGCGGCCCTGACGCTCGAGATCGTTACCGTCGCGGCGGCGGTCGGCGCGATTATGGCGCTCATCGCGATCGACGTCGTCCTGCAGCCTGCGGAGACATTCCACGCCAAGACGACGGCGGAACTCGCGCTGCGTCTCGCGCCGCTCATTCTCTACCTCGCCGCGCTGGGGGTTGGCGTCGCTATGACCGAGGCCGCGCGCTGCCGTGCGGAAAGACGCTCCGCGCGCGATCTGCTGCTGCTCACCAATGCGCTCGGCGACATCGTCATCCACTTCGACCGCACCGGCGCCGTCACCTCCGTGATCGGCGACACGCATCGCATCTATGGTCTGAAGACGCAGGAGCTCAAGGGACGCGGATTCTTCCAGCGCGTGCATGTCGCGGATCGCCCGGCGTTCCTCAAACTCGCCTCCGACGCGCTCGCCAAAGCCTCTCCCACGCACGCCGTGCTGCGTCTGCAGGTCGGGGTGAAGGAAAACGTCGACGCCGGCTATACCGAGCCCGTGTTCAATTATTTCGAAGCGCGCACCTGTTCCCTCGACGCCGATGACGCCGGCGACGTCAAGGCCATCTGCACGCTGCGCGACGTGACCGTGGCTCGCCGTGCGGAGGAGGAGATCGTCGCGGCGAGGCGCCAGAGCGAAATCGCGATCACCGCGAAGACGCGCTTCCTCGCGGTCATCAGCCACGAGCTGCGCACGCCGCTCAACGCGATCATCGGCTTTTCCGAAATGCTCGCAAGCGAAGAGCTGGAGCCGAAGGATCCGGAGAAGCGTCGCGAATATTCGCAGATCGTCGCCAATTCGGGACATCACCTGCATGACGTGGTCAACACGATCCTCGACATGTCGAAGATCGAATCCGGCGATATGCAGATTTTTCCTGAGCCCTTCTGCCTTTCGACCCTCGTCGAACAGTGCTGCGATATGGTGCAGCTAAAAGCCGATCAAGCCTGCGTGTCGTTGCTTCGCGACTTGCCGCGCGACCTCGAGGAGATTGTCGCCGATCGCAGAGCCTGCAAGCAGATCGTGCTCAATCTGCTCTCCAATGCGATCAAATTCACGCCCGCGAACGGCAAGGTCGCGGCGCGCCTGCGCGTCGAGGGCGCGCATATCCTGCTCTCGGTGAGCGACGACGGCGTCGGCATCGCGCCGTCCGATCTTGGACGGCTCGGCGATCCCTTCTTCCAGGCGAATTCCTCGCACAACCGCAGTTTCGAGGGCACCGGGCTCGGCCTTTCGGTCGTTCGCGGCCTCGTCGGCCTGCATGGCGGCGCCATCCTCGTCGAGAGCGCGCTGAAGCTCGGCACCACGGTCACAGTGCGTCTGCCGCAGGACAGCCGTCATCATGGCGGCCGCGCGTCCAGCGCGACAAGAATTGAAACGATCGCCCGCCATGGCGCCGCTTCGCAAGGCTTCGATATCGTCAGAGAAAAAGAAGTGGTGAAAAAAATTGCGTAACTCGTTCACCGTCGACGGCGGCCCCTCCGCACGCGAAGACCGCCTGTCCAATTCGCCGAAGCGCAACGCGTCGGCCAAGACCAAAGCCGCCCCCGTCTTGCGACGGGCTTTCGCGGGCAAGCGCGGCCTGCCTCGCCTCGCCATGATCGGCTTCGTCGGCCTGATCGCCATCGGCGTTCCGGTGAATGCGCTGCTGCTGCAGAAGGGCGCGCATCCCGCGCCGCTGTTCCAATCGGGGACGGAGACGAAGCCGATCGCCCTCAAGGACGCCCCCCTGCCCCGCCCGCGACCGGTCTCGCTCGCGGATGCGGAGCCAGCCAAGACGGACGCAATCAAGACGAGCGCGAAATCCGTCGATCTGATCAGCCGGCTCATCGGCGGCGCCCCCAAAGCCGAAAGCGCCAAGAAGGCCGAACACGCCAAGAAGGCCGCAAGCGCTAAGAAGACTGAAATCGCCAAGAAGACTGAGAGTGCGAAAACGACTGAAAGCGCCAAGAAGAGTGAGAGCCCCAAGAAGACGGATGGCGTGCGTTTCGCGCAGCGCGCGCTCGCCAAACTCGGCTATGATCTGCACCAGGACGGCGTTTTCGGCGGGACGACGCGGCAAGCGATCGAGAAGTTCGAACGCGCCAACGGCATGCCGGTCACCGGCGAGTTGACGGGCAAGATTCTGCATCGCCTGAGCGCGCGTTCGGGACTGGCTTTGAAATAGCGCGAGCGCTCTAATTTCATCAGTCCGCGGCGGGCGCTTCACGCCCGCCGTTTTCTTTAAGGAGCGTTCGATGCGTCTGCGATCGGACATCTATGTCGCGGCGCTGATCAGACGCGCCATGTCGGCCGGCGCCTTTGCGGCGCTGCGCCGCCGCGGCGCCCCGGAAGCCGGCGCGATCTTCGTCGTGGTGGACAGGCGCGGCGGCGCTGCGCTTTACGCTCCGGCGCCGCTCGGCGACGACCCCGCGCGCGGCGTCGAACGCGTCTTTGCGCGCGCCCACGCCGCGGAGGTTCTCGAACCGGGTGACGTGGAGGCGCGGCTGACGCGGGAAATCGGCTTCGACCCGGATATCTGGATCGTCGAGATCGAGGATAAGGAAGGTCGCCCGTTCGTCGATCTCGCCTGAACGCGCCTCACGTTACGACGACTTGTCGAAACGCAGCCGACGCGGACCTTCGAGCGAGGGCGACGCCGAGAGCGTTCGACGCCAGGCGCCGGCCTGCAGCGCGCCCTCCTCTCGCGTCAAACGCCGCGCGAAATCGCGATCGAGGCGCGTCGCGCCGTTGATCGCAGCGACGATGCGCATCGCGGCGCGCGGCGGGCTCGACCGCATCAGCGCCCGCAACCCGCGCAGTCGCGCATGGTCTTGCGAAAAGGGCCAGTCGCCGCACAGAAATATCTTTGTCGCTGCGTCGACGTCGACGCCGAGCGCGACGAATGTGAGGGCCAGCGCTTCGCCGCCCTCGTCCTCGAATATTCTGCGCACGCGATTCTTTCGCGCATCGAGCGCGTCGGCGATTTTCGTGACGAGCGCGTCGAAATTACGCGAGATGGCGAGTTCGACGAGCCTCGCCGAAAAATCGGCTTCAACGCGAAATTCGAGCTTTGGCGCGAGCATCGCCGCACGGCAGGCGGCCAGCAGGATCGCCGACCGTTCGACGCCGTTCGCGGCGAGAAACAACGGCTCGGGATCGATTTCCATATCCTCGCGATCGAGCAAGGCGCGGGCGAGCGCGCGGTCGTCGCGCGCGATCTGCAGCATCGCGCGCAGCGCGCCGGGATCGATATGCGCGTTTCGATTGGAGGCCAGCGCGATCATCACCTGCGCTTCGCAGCGCTGGGCGAGCGCGGAGACGGCTTCGCGCGGCAGATCGGGACGGCGCGCAATCGCCGCAGCAACGTCCATCGAGCCGTGCTCGGCGTTGGCGAGAAGTTCGGCGAGCGGCGCTTCCTTCGCGAATTCGAAGGCGATGCGCGCGCAAGCCCCGCCGCGATTGAAGAACCGCGCGATCAGCGCCGGCGGAGTTTCGGGATGGCGGCAGAGCTGCTCGGCGACATCCGCGACGCTCTCCCGATCGGCGACGTCGATAAGGTCGCCGGCAAGCCGCTCGAACTGACGCAGATCCCCCGGCCCGTGTCCCGTGCGTTCGACGAATTGCGCGACGACCGACGTCAAAAGTTTGCGGATGGCGGCCTGCCGCTCGTCTCCTCCAGCAGCCATGAACTTAAGCACTCCGTCACTCTACCCACCGGAATATCCGTATTGTAGGGCCTGTGTATTGACGGAACATTAACCCTCGACGCCGCTTATTTGGGAAGCGAAACGATCGCAAACGAGATTGGCGCAGCGGGGGCATCTATGGCGCAGATCATCTGCTTCGAAAGGCGCGCACAGAAACGTGAGCGCGTCGCGCCGGTCGAAGGCGGCGCGCAGATACTTTTCTTTCTTGGCGTCCGCTATGAGCGGATGGGAAGACTCCTATTCCAGTCCCTTGCGCGGCGGCGATGAGCCGAGGCAGGGCGAGACCGTCGGCGGCGGCAAGAAGCGCAAGCGGCGCGCGCGCGGGTAGGATTCCTCCGTTTTCATTCGGCAAGCACCAGCGCCCAATAGACTTTGTACTTCGCTTTCGGCGCATAGGCCGTCGCGAGCCCCATCCGCCGCGCTTTCGCAGCGAGCATGCGCGCATTATGCGGCGGCGACTGCCGCCAGCCCGAGAACGCCTCGGCGAGCGTGTGATAGCCGGCCGTGAGCCCCACGAGCTGACCTGCGGAACTCTTTCCTAAAATGGGACTTGCCGCCTTTGGCGCGACGGCGCCGGGCCGCGCCATGTCGTCGGCCAACCGCTGCGCGTCGCGTCGGAGCGAGTTGTCGAGCGCAAGATCGCCGAGGCCGTTGTTGCGCCGATAAAGCGAGATCATATCGCGCGCAGCCTCCGCATCGACGACCGCGTCCCTGGCGGCCAGAGAACGATACATGCTGGGCGTCGCGTCGCTCTCCGGCGCCACCGCGGCGCGCTGCTGCGGCGCCTGCGAACAGGCGGCGAGAAGCGCGCAAAGCAGGAGCGAAAGGAGGGCGAGAAGAGAGGTCATGCAACGTCCTTTTGATCGATCGGCGTTTATATCGCGTAAAGAAGCCGTTGCTCACAAAGGGATATTTCGAGCGAACCAAAGCAGCGCCGCACTAACGCGCGGCAGTTGCGGCGCAGAAGATGGCATTACGATCGCGTCGCCGCACGGCGTCGGCGCGGTCCACGGCGGCGCTTCGAGTCCGTAATTCTCGAGTAGCCAGCGCCTATCGTCTTCGACAATCTCGCCCAAAGCGGCCGCATGCGGCGCGTCGAGGCTGAGCTCTCGCGCGACGGCGGGCTGCTCCTTGGCGGCCAGCGCGTTCAAGGCATGGCTGCGGGCGAAAGCGAGCAACTCGTGTTTCGCTCGGCTTTGCGCGCCGGCTCTCGCGTCCTTTATCAGCGTCTCGTTGATTGCGCGCATCGCTTCGAGGATTCTGGCGCTTTGCGCGGCGTTGTCGCGATATTCGCTCACGGCGCACAGAGGAAGATCGGCGGCGATGAATCGCCGCGCAAGGACCTCGACGATGTCGACGCCGTCGCCGCGCCAGAAAAGGTCGATTTTGTCGCGCCCGAAAGTCTCGGCCCAGGGCGCGAGCGTCGCGGCGTAGCGAATATACCAGTTGGCGGGCAGCAACAGCTCGTCGAGATATTGCGCAAAGGTCAGCGCCCGTCCGGCGCGGATCGTGCTCGAATAAGCGGAGCGGATGCGGGAAAAATGCTCGCGCAACACGACCGCGACGCGAATGTCGAAATCCGCGAAGTCATTGGCGAGCATTTCGATTTGTCGGCGCGGAAAGCGCGACGACATGTGCTCGGCGCTGATCAGCGTCCTTGGCGCGCCGACCGTCTCGATCTCGCGGCGCAGCGAGCTTGCGACCTCTTCCCGGCAGCGCCACGACGTGGTCATGTCGAGGTCGATGTATTGATATTCCTTGATATAGGCGGCGACGAGCGAGGCGTGATTGCGACTGGCCCGCGCGAAGGCGAGATTGTTCGTTGGGTAAAGCACGCCGCGCGCCAGCAGCGCTCGCCGATGATCATGGCAAAAGCGCTGGAAAGACGTGGTGCCGGTGCGCTCCAGGCCGATGTGGAAAATGATTTGCGGCTTAGCGCCCGCGTCGTCATTCGTCATGATAGTCGTGCTTCGCGCCGAAACGATCGACAGCGCGCCAATGCCCCTCGTCGATCCGCATCAGATGCGGCGCTGCGATCGGAATCTTGCCGAAACCGCCGGGGATGTCCAGCACATAACGCGGAACGCCCGCGCCGCCGAGCAGCGCCTGCAGGCGAGCGTAGATTTCGCATCCGCGATCGAGCGTCACGCGAAAATGAGCCGTGCCCGGCGCGCGATCCGGATGGTGCAGATAATAGGGCGTCATCCCCAGCGAAACGACGTCGCGCATCAGCGTCGCGAGCGTCCGCGCGTCGTCGTTGACGCCCGCAAGCAACACGGTTTGCGAGAGCAGCGAGGCGCCGGCCGAACGCAAGGTCGCAATCGCCTCCCGCGCTGCAGCGGAAAGCTCGCGCGGATGATTGACGTGCAGCGCGACGCGCAGAGCCTTTCCGCTTTCGTTGAGCGCGTCGAGCCGATCGCGCGTGACGAGCTGCGGCGCCGCGGTCGGGACGCGCGTATGGACCCGCAACTGCGTCACATGTGGGAGTTGCGCGAGCCGCCGCGCCACCAGCCGCAGCCTGCGCGCCGACGCGGCCAGCGGATCGCCGCCGGTCAGGATCACCTCACGGATTTCATGCCGCGCCGCGACATAATCAAGCGCCGCGTCGATTTGCGCCGGAGCCAGCGCCCTGCCCTTGCCGCGCCCGACACTCTCGCGGCGAAAGCAGAAACGGCAGTAGATCGGACAAACCGCGACGAGTTTGAGCAGCACGCGGTCCTCATAGCGATGCACGATCCCCGGGACGGGGCTGTGCGCGGCGTCGCCAATGGGGTCCGCAAGCTCGCCGTGCGACGTTTCGAGTTCGCGCGCGTCGGGCAAGAATTGCCGGGCGATCGGGTCGTCGCCGACGCCTGTATCGATGAGCGCGGCGATCTGCGGCGTCACTGCGATGCTGTAGCGCGCGGCGACCGCCTGAAGCGCGTCTGACGGCGTCGCAAGGCCCGCTGCGGCGAGGTCGTCGATTGTGAGGAGAGTTTTGCCGGTCATGCCAAGCCTTATCGCAGCTTTTGCAGCTTGACGAGATCGAGCGCAAACGTCGGAGTTGCGACCGGCAGGCGCGTAAAGCCGTGGTGCAAACAGAAGGCTTCCGCCGCAGGCGAGATTGCGTGAACGATAACGAGGCGCGCCGACACTTCGGCCCCGGCGCGAAGAGACCGGCGCGTCGCATCCGCGAGCAGCGCGCGCCCCAAGCCCTTGCCCTGCCATTCGCGATCGATCGCCAGCCGTCCGAGCATCACGGCGGGGATTTGCTTCGGCATGTTGCGGCGCATCGAGCCGTGCACGTTCTGCGCGAGAATTTGCCCCATGCTCAAGCAAAAATAGCCGACAGGCTCATGTTTCTGTGGGGTCTGCGAGATGAAACAAATCGGCTCGCGTTGCGCGCTTGACCCTGGATTGCTTCGCTGCGCTCGCAATGACGCTCCCCTTAATCGACGCGCGCGTCGATTAAGGGCGCGCCCCCCGTCTCCGCCACCGGCGTCCACAAAACCTGCTCGATGCGCGTCGCCCCCGTCGCCAGCATCACGAGCCGGTCGAAGCCGAGCGCCACGCCGCTCGCCTGCGGCATAAATTCCAGCGCCGCCAGAAAATCCTCGTCGATGGGGCGAGCCTCGCCGTAGAGCCGCGCCCGCAGCGCTTCCGCCGCTTCGAAGCGCCGGCGTTGTTCGACCGGGTCGGTGAGCTCGCCGAAGGCGTTGGCGATCTCCACGCCGCAGAGGTAAAGCTCGAACCGCTCGGCGAAGCGCGGGTCTTCGGCCTTGGGCCGCGCCAGCGCCGCTTCGCTCATGGGATAGTCGATCAATATCGTCGGCCGGCCGCGGCCGAGCATATGTTCGATCTTTTCCGACAGGATTTTGCTGAAGAGATCGGACCAGCTGTCGTCCGCCGCCACTCGCAACCCGTCTCGCGCCGCTGCCTTAGCAAGAGCGTCGCGATCGCCCAGCGCCGCCGCGAGATCGACATTGGCGTAGCGCGCGAAGGCCTCGCAAACGGTGAGGATCTCCGGCTCCTCGAAGGGGTCCGCGAGGCGCCCCTGCCAGATGAAGCGATCGGTTTTGGCCGCCTTCGCCGCGACCACCAGCAATCCGGCGCAATCCTCGACGAGGCGCGAGAGCGGTTCGCCCGCGCGATACCATTCCAGCATCGTGAATTCGGGGTGGTGCAGCGGCGTCGCGCTCGCGATTGCGAAAGACGCGAGCCAGCGTGAAGATGCGCTCCTCGCCCGCCGCGAGCAGCTTCTTGCAGGCGAATTCCGGCGAGGAACGCAGATACATGCGGCTCCGCGCTTCGCCGGGACCGATCAGTTCGACCGGAAAAGTCGAGACATGCGGCTCATTGCCGCCCGAGACCTGCAGCGCCGCAGTCTCCACCTCGATAAAGCGGAGCGAAGCGAAATAGCTGCGTATCGCCGCGCTCATCTCGCCGCGCGCCTTTAGAAAGGGGCGGCGGTCGGCGTGGACATGTCGGGCCCAGAAGGGCGAGGCTGAGGGCATTGGCGGGTCCTTGCGGCGCCGACGCAAAAATTTGCCGGCGCGCGCGAAGTGTGGTTTTAAGCGCGCAGGATTTGCGCCCGTTCATAGACCAGAGCGGCCCGGACCAGCAAACTTCAAGGAAAAACCAACGTGAAAGTCATCGCCAGTTCGATCCGCAAGGGCAATATTCTGGAGCGCGAAGACGGCCAGCTTTATGTCGTGCTGAGCGCGGAAAGCTTCTTTCCCGGAAAGGGCACGCCCACGACGCAGATCGACATGCGCCGCCTCTCGGACGGCGTGAAGACCACCGACCGCTACAAGACCACCGAGCAGGTCGAGCGCGCCTTCGTTGAGGATCAGGATTACACCTATCTCTACGGCGACGACGACGGCTTCACCTTTATGAATCAGGAGAATTTCGAGCAGCTCTCGGTGCCGAAGGAGGTCGTCGGCGATCAGGCGCAATGGCTGCAGGAGAACATGGTCTGCATTCTGTCGGTCTTCAACGGCGTCGCCGTCGGCATCCAGCTGCCGCCGCGCGTGACGCTGGAAATCACCGAGACCGAGCCGGCCATGAAGGGCCAGACCGCATCCTCCTCCTATAAGCCGGCGAAGCTTTCCAACGGCGCAGAAGTCATGGTGCCGCCGCACATCCAGCCCGGCACGCGGGTGGTGATCCAGACGGAGGATGGGGCCTACGTCGAGCGCGCGAAGGATTGATGGGGCGACCACGATCAATGCGTTTCGAGATCAACCGTCCGATGCCCCGTTGAATTGGGGGAAACTCTCCCCCATTCGCCAACGCAACTGGGCCGTCATCAGCTGTTCCCAATCACTGCGCGGGTTACCATTTGGAATAACTCATCCGAGTTATTTGTGCTCCCCTGGCCTCCGTGCTCTAAAGCCTCACGCTTATGCGCTGGCGAATTTGAGCCTGCGAAGATAAAGAAAGGAGTATCATCACCGCGTCTTCTTATTTCATCGAGCAATACGTATCCTTCTCTAGGACCTTCCTTTCGCCCCATATCGGATATAATCGCAGAAAATTTTTGATGGGAGAGCTGCTCAAGAGCAGCTGTGGTATTCAATGAAATTACAAAATTGATCCCAACTGCTTCGAACGCTTGGCGTTCATATATATTATTTTCTGGGCGATCGTCTACCCAAAGGACGCACTTCGTCTTATCGTGCTTACTGGGTAGCTTGTAAGCGTCATAATTTCGTAGCTCGTTTACTACATTAACAATCCGTTCAACATCAGGCTCTTCATTCCCTTGATCGTTTTTTGCCGATGCCGCCGCAAGCGAAGCTGCAGCTGTTAGCTGCATTCTTACATAGTTATTTTCATCTCTGAAATCAGACGGTGCAAACAATTTAATACTATGGTTGCTTACCAACCATGAAAACACAGCAAGGACTAAAACAGGAAAGGAAACAAGAAAATATATTAGTGGTAGGCGCTCTGCTGGTGTTAGAGATGATGAAAATCCAGTTACTAGCGAAGCTAAACCATAAACAAGAACTATAAATAAGAGCAATAATTCCGAGTGGATTATGGGAAAGGCCCTCAGCAACTTTACCGAGATCTCTTGACAGGTTGCAGCATTCGCTTTTCCTAGCTAGAAACGAACTATTACCGGGTAAGATTGTCCCGTCTTGCTGATTTTGGCAAGTCCACGCGCTTTTCGCGTGGGGTTCGAACCAGCGCGCGTCGCTCACGGCAGCACCTCGGCCTTTGCGGCGATGCGTTCAAGGAATTCGGCCTTGCACCATGTTTTTGGCTTCGCGTCGGCCTTCAGGCCAAGCCTTTCGCAGGCGCCTTCGACAAAATCGCAGCGCGGCGGCGACGCCTTCTTCATCGAACTCGACAATTATGTCGACGTCGCTGTCAAAAGGCTCAAGGAAGCCAAGGACGTCATCGATGACGTCGAGCGCCGGCTTCGCGTGAAGCCCCACTCCTCATAGGTCCAAAGCCAAAAACTCCCGCAGCTTCGCCTCCAGCGCCGGCATGTCTTTCAGCTCGCATTCCCAGACGACAAGCGCGCGCCAGCCGCGCGCCGAAAGCTTCTCCAAATTGGCCGCGTCGCGGGTGCGGTTCCGGTCGATCTTGCCGCGCCAATAGTCGGCGTTGGCCTTGGGCGCTCTCGCGCCGCGCGCGCAATCGTGGCCGTGCCAGAAACAGCCGTGCACGAAGATCGCCTTTCTTTTGGAAATATAGGCGATGTCGGGATTGCCCGGCAGCTCCTTGCGCTGCAGCCGGTAATGCGGCGCGAAGCGTCGCAGCAGCGCCCGCACCTTGAGTTCGGGCGTCGTATCGCGCGATTTGACCGCGCGCATGGTGGCGGAGCGGCGTTCGGGGTCTTCGGCGTTCACGCCGCCCTGCGCAGCCGGCGCCCGTGCGACATGGGCTCCAAAACATGCGCCGCAAGATGCCGCACGGCGGCGACGACCACGCCGTCGCCGGTAAGGTGATAGGCGTCGTTATATCCTGGCGGCAAAATATAGCCGTCGGAGAGCCCCATCAGCCGCGCCGTTTCGCGCGCCGAGATCAGCCGCGAGCGGATGCGGCTTTTTTCGACGATCAGCACGAATTGCCGGCTGGAACCGCCTCCGGGCGTGCGCAAACAGCCCGACAGACCATCAAAGCGCGCCTCGGCGCGCTGCAATTTTTCTCCAAGAAAATTATACCGCGTGCGCCGATAGACCGCGCCGACGATCCGGCGGCCTGCATTCTTCGCCTCTTCGATCTTTGCAAGATTAAGGGCGCTCATCTTGGCGACCAGCGACAGCGTCTCCTCGCGGGAATGCCAGGCCACGCCCGTCGGCTCGTCTTCGATCATCTCGGCGAGAATCGTGTTGCGCGGCGGCGGCGCGGGAAGGCGCCACCATAGCCAGCTCTCGCGAAGCTCCTGCGGCAGGCGCGCATGGGCCGCGCGCAGCCCGGGCGTGACGAAAACGCCCTCGCCCCCCTCCTCGACCAGCCCCGCCGGAATCTCCCGCATCGCCGCGCACGGCGACGATAAACAGCCGCGGGCGCGACTGCGGCACGAACAGCGCCGCGTCGATGACCAGCGCCCCAAAGCGGAAGCCCTCCTGCGCCAGCGCCGCGCAGATGCTCGTGAAATCCTTGCCGCCATGCGAGGTCAGCGCGCCGCAGACATTCTCCAGCGCCAAAATCTTCGGCCCGCGCCCCTCGGCGCAAAGCTTTTTCACGATTTCGAAGAACGGCCAGAATGTTCCGCTGCGCTCGCCCGCGAGGCCCGCGCCGGCGCCGGCGAGCGAGAGGTCCTGGCAGGGAAAGGACGCCCAGATCAGATCGGCATGGCCCGGCAATTGCTTAGTTTCCAGCGCGCGCACGTCGCCGACATGCAGCGCGTCGTCTCCCCAATTGGCGCGGTAGCTTTGCGCTTTTTTGTGATCGAAATCATTGGCGAAGAGGCAGCGCCAATCTGGCCCCAGTCCCGCGCGCGCCATGCCGCCGCCGGCGAAGAATTCGTAAAATGTCGGCTGCGTCATGCGTGCGACTCAAAGCTCCCTTTACTCACAATAGCCGAACGCGCGCAAAATGCGACGCTCGCCCGCGCGTCTGTGGCGCGGCGAAGGCGTCGAGGCCATATGTCTTTGCAGCAAGAGCTTGGAGGATCAGGTCATGTCGAGCGCTGATGTCGTCGTCCTCGGCGCCGGCGTCGTCGGGGTTTGCGCGGCTCTGCATCTGCAGGCGCGCGGGCGCGACGTCGCATTGATCGACCGCCACGGCGCCGCGGCGCTGGAGACGAGTTACGGCAATGCGGGCATATTGGAGCGCGCGTCGATCACGCCCTATCTCTTCCCGCGCGACGCCAGGAAGCTCGCGCTTTACGCGCTGAACGCGCTGCCCGAAGCGCATTATCATCTCTCCGCGCTGCCCTTGGTCGCGCCCTGGCTGTGGCGCTATTTCAAGGAGAGCGCGCCGGACCGCGCCGCAAGGAGCAGCGCTGCGTTGCGGCCGCTGATCGAACGCTGCGTCGTCGAGCATGAAGCGCTGATGGAGCCGGCCCGCGCCGGCGATCTGATGCGCAAATGCGGCTGGCTCAAGCTCTATCGCAACGCCGAAACCCTCGCCGCCGCCGCCGCCGAAGCGCAAAAGCTCAGCGCCTTCGGCCTCGGCGTCGACGTGCTGGACGAAGCGGGTCTCGCGGCGCTGGAGCCGCATCTCTATGGCGCGGCCGGCGCGATCCATTATCTCGATCCGGCCTTCATCGAGGACCCGAGCCGGCTGACCCAGGCCTACGCCGATCTCTTCGTTTCGCGCGGCGGCAGGTTCCTCGCGGGCGACGCGCGCAGCCTGCAAGAGACGACGGACGGGCGCTGGTCGGTCGAGGCGCATGACGGAAAAATCGCCGCGCGCGACCTCGTCGTGGCGCTCGGGCCTTGGTCCGACCTCATCTTCCGTGAACTCGGCTACGACTTTCCGCTCGCCGCGAAGCGCGGCTACCACATGCATTACGAATTGAAAGAGGGCGCGACGCTCTCGCGTCCGGTGCTCGACGCCGACAACGGCTATGTGCTGGCGCCGATGAAACCGGGCGTGCGCCTCACCACCGGCGCGGAATTCGCCCGCCGCGACGCCCCGCCGACGCCCGTGCAGATCGAAATGACGGAGCCGATCGCGCGAAAACTATTTCCCTTGGGCGAGCGTATCGACGCCAAGCCCTGGATGGGTTCGCGCCCGTGCTTTCCCGATATGCTGCCGATCATCGGCAAGGCGCCGCGTCACGCTGGGCTCTGGTTCGATTTCGGCCACCAGCATCACGGGCTGACGCTCGGCCCCGTGAGTGGAAGACTGCTTGCGGAGATGATGACCGGCGAGGAGCCGTTCACGGACCCCGCGCCTTATCGCGCGGATCGGTTTTGACCCAGCTTCCGCGGATATCCGGCGACCCGAAGAAAGGTAGTTTCACCAAGAGGACGGTAATCTTCGGCGCCTGCCTCAGCCGTTGAGGGATCGTCTTACGGCCGCGGCGTGCGCCGTCGATCTCGACCGCTTGCCGGCAATTGCCGCGCCCACCCACGACACCGACTCTGATCAGGGGCTGTCACGATGAACACCATCCCTCTTACGCCAGCAACCGAAGCTCTGGCGCGCCGACTGGTCTGGTTCGAGGAGCCGCAGCAGGCCTTGTCCGACACATTCCGCTTCGTCGCCTACGCGCTGGCGCGGGCGACGCACGAGGACATGAAGCTCTTGCGCGCCTTTTTGAATGATGACGACCTTCGCGAGGCTCTCGACCACGCGCCGCCGGGGATCATCGACGCGCGCTCATGGGCCTACTGGAATTCCAAGGTGGGGCGTTATCCCGCGCCGCCCATGCCAAAGCGCCACTTTGGGTGAGGAGAGCGCCGTTTTCGGGACGAGGTTCCGCTTCGCTTTAGAGAGCCTCCCCCTACCCCTGCATCTCGATCTTGCCCACCGGCCTCGACGATGGAGCCGCATCTCTATGGCGCGGCCGGCGCGTGCGCCTCACCACCGGCGCGGAATTCGCCCGCCGCGACGCCCCGCCGACGCTTGTGCAGATCGAAATGACTGAGCCGATCGCGCGAAAACTGTCTCCCTTGGGCGAGCGTATCGACGCCAAGCCCTGGATGGGTTCGCGCCCGTGCTTTCCCGATATGCTGCTTCACGGACCCCGCGCCTTATCGCGCGGATCGGTTTTGACGAGCTTTTTCCGACGGCTTAAGCCAGAGCAGCAGCATTACAACCGGGCGCGAGTTGAGAAGCCGCAAACGCTGCGAGCAATCGGCTACGAACTTTACGCTCTATTATGCGGTCCAGGCTAGGGTTTCCGTCGACCTTTGGAGAAAGCGCATGGCGGAAACCAAATTGACCGACGGGCAAATAACTGTCCTGTTCGCACAGAAAATCGTGGCGCGATGCTCAGAACTCGCGGGCTCCAACGATGCGGGAAGAGTCGTGCTCTCAGCAGCTCTGTTTGGCGCGACCGTCCGGATGGAATTTGAAGCAGAAATGCAGCGGCGGTTTGGTCCTGGCGGGACCGGCGGCATTGTCTTTTCTGATGAGGTGACAGACATTATGATCGCCGGAGGGGCGCCGGACATTTGGACAGGCCTGAGCAAAGGCATTGAAGTAACCGCTAACCCCAAAATGGTAACGCAAAAGCGCGCCTCCGCCGGACTCTTATCGCCATTTCCAATCATCCCATTGAAAGGGATTTCATTCGATTACAATTCATGGGTCGCACCGCGTTTTGAACAGCTGTTGCCCGAATTCAAAACTCTAACGGATCGTTTGGGCACTCCTATCCAATCGTTCCCCTCGTATACGTTGGCCACACGATCCTTATTCACTCAGGCGAAGTCTTCAACGCAAGCCGATCTTGCGGTGCTCGCCCTTGACGTAATGCTGGGTATCGCCAGGCTGCCGGTCAGTCGGAAACCACAGAATGCGCGGCCGACCATCGCGCACAACAATCCAGCGGGCACCCAAGCGCAGATAGAAGATTACAAACCCGGTTGGCGTTCTGTTTTTGGACGACGCGCGTAATTACATCGCGTTCGTTCCTTTTACGGGCATATCGAAGCCGCCTTCTCGCCTACCTCGCCCCCTCGATCTTGCCCACCGCCTCGACGACGGCGTCGAAGGGCAGCATGGTCGAGGCGTGGCGCGCCTTATAGTCGCGCACCGGCTCCAAGACGGCGAGATCGCCCCATTTGCCGCTCGGCGGCGGGCCGTTTTCCTTCAACATGCGACGCATGGTCTCGCGCAGTTCGAGCAGTTCCGCCGGCGTCGCGCCGATGACGCCGCGCGCCAGGATCGAGGCCGAAGCCTGCCCGAGCGCGCAGGCTTTCAGCTCTTGCGCGTAATCGGCGACGCGGCCCTCGCTCATGGAGACGTCGACGGTGATCGTCGAGCCGCACAGTCGCGAATAGGCGCTGGCGCTCGCCTGCGGCGCGGCGAGGCGGCCAAGCCGCGGAATGTCCGCCGCGAGTTCGAGGATGCGCTTGTTATACACGGAGTCGAGCATGGGACGAGACGCCCCAATTGGGGCTTACCTTTAGGTTGCGCACATCCTATATAGGAGTGATCGTGTCCGGGCGAAAGCATGGGCGCGGCTTATGATACGCAGGTTGGCGACGCAAAGTCGGCGCCGCGCGCGGATTTTGGACGGACGCTCGAGGCAGCGCGATGCGCTTCCAGCGTTTGAGGTCCTCGCCGACATCGGCTCAACGCGCTCCTCGCATCGTAGTTTTTCCTGCCGGCCGGTTTCGCCGGTATATTGTCCGAACCCAAGACTTCGGATGCCTGACGTCGCCTTGGAGGCGCCACATGGATGACGTGGTTAAGTCCTTGATCCTCTCCCTCAGCTTTGGACCCGGTAAAAGTGGGACGTCCTACCCGCGAAGAAGCGGAAGCCGCCGTCCGCACGCTGCTCGCTGGGCCGGCGACGATCCCGACCGCGAAGGGCCTGCGTCGACACGCCGGCGCGCGTCGTCAAGGCTTATGAGGAATTTTTCTCCGGCTATCGGCAGGACGCCGACGAGCGTTCTCGCGCGCGTCTTCGACGAGGTCGACGGCTACGACGATATCGTCCTCGTGCGCGACATTCCCTTCTTCTCGCATTGCGAGCATCACATGGTGCCCTTCTTCGGCAAGGCGCATATCGCCTATTATCCGCGCCGACGGCGTCGTCGGCCTGTCGAAGCTGGCGCGGCTCGTCGACATCTTCGCGCGGCGCCTGCAGACCCAGGAGGCGCTGACCGCGCAGATCGTCGGCGCGATCGACCAGCACTCTGCGCCGCGCGGCGTCGCCGTGATGATCGAGGCCGAGCACATCTGCATGTCGATGCGCGGCGTGCGGAAACACGGCGCCGCGACCGTCACGACCCAGTTCACCGGCGTCTTCCGCGCGCAACCCGACGAGCAGATGCGCTTTCTCACCTTGCTGCGCGGCGGGCGGTGACGCATGTCCCGGCCGAAAAACGGCCGAAGAAAAACGCCTCTCGAGGAAGGCGGCGACTTCACGCCGCGCTTCGCGCGCCAGGGCTGATCGTCTGCGTCGACGTCGACGCGGCGAGCGGCGAAGTGTTGATGGTCGCCCTATATGAACGCGGTGGCGCTCGACAAAACCATCGAGACCGGCGAAGCGCACTATTGGTCGCGCTCGCGCCAAAAGCTGTGGCGCAAGGGCGAGACTTCGGGCCAACTGCAGCGCGTTCTCGGCCTCTATGTCGACTGCGATCAGGACGCAATTCTGCTCGAAGTCGAACCCGGCGGAGATGGCGGAGCCTGCCACACAGGACGCAAATCCTGCTTCTATAGAAAGCTCGAACCGAAGCTTTCCAAGGGCTTGGTGTTTGCGACGCAGCACGGCCAAGTCTCGCCGCGTTAATCCCTAGGCCACTTTCGAAGCGCAGCCTCAGAATCCTAAATCTCCTCTTGAGAGCCGAAGAGCCGGGGGGATTAGACGCTTAGGATCAGGGCTATGTTTTCGTTAATGCGCAAGAGCTTCGACATGTCGAGCGATCGTGGACCCGTTTTTACGCCCTCGGTCGTGACCGCTCCCCCGTCCGCGACCGACAAAGCCGAGACTTCCGCGTCTTAAGATCGGCCTGGCGATGGGCGCCGGCGCGGCGCGCGGCTGGTCGCATATCGGCGTGCTGCGCGAATTGGCGGATCACGGGATCAAGCCCGACGTCATCGCCGGCACATCCATCGGCGCGGTGGTCGGCGGATGCTATGCCGCGGGCAAGCTGGAGCAGATCGAGAAATTCGCGCTCTCGCTCACCAAGCGCCGCGTCTTCGCCATGATGGATCTTCTCCTTTTCAGGCGTCAGCCTCATCAGCGGCGAGCGTCTGCGCGCGGCCCTGGAGCAGGAGCTCAAGGGCGTCTTGATCGAGGACCTTCCCATCCCTTTCGCCGCGGTCGCCACGGAAGTCGGGGCGGGCCATGAAATCTGGCTGCAGCGCGGCCCGCTCGACATCGCCATCCGCGCATCCTACGCCCTCCCCGGCATTTTCGAGCCGGTGAAGATCGGCAAGCGCTATTTGTTCGACGGCGCGCTGGTCAATCCGGTGCCGGTCACGGTGTGCCGCGCGCTCGGCGACTTCGTCATCGCCGTGAACGTCACCGCGGACATGATGTATCGCTCCAGCGTGATTCAGAACCAGTCCGCGAAAGCCGCCGAGGTCGCCGTCGAAGCGGCGAAGGAAGCGGCGAAGGAGGCGGCCGCCAGCCGGGCGTTTCGCCGGCGCTCTGGAATGGGGGCTGCTGCCTCGCTATTTCGACCGACGGCAGGGCGACGCCCCCAATGTCGCGACGGCGATGGTGGACGCCTTCAACATCATCCAGGACCGCATCTTGCGCTCGCGGCTCGCTGGCGACCCCCCGGACGCGACCATCCATACGCGCGCCGAAGATATCGGCATGTTCGACTTCCACCGCGCCGAAACGCTCATCGGACTCGGACGCGCGGCGGCGCGGCGCGCGCTGCCAAATATCTTCGCAACCGTGCCGGTCCGCGGGCGAGTCCGCATAGAGCCGCTCTATGATTTAAGCTCCACAGGCGCGCACGCCTTGCGGTCAAAAAGCCCAAAGAGCAGCAGGCCGCCGATGAAGCCGCCGATGCGCGCCTTCCAGACGGTGAAAGCGATGCCGCCGCCGTCGGAAAGCGCGACAAAACCGAAGACCAGGAAAACGACCAGCCAGACGATCAGAAAAGTCGTGGCGCGGCGATTTGACAGCATCGTCGAGAGGCTGGCCGCGAACTGATGCGCCGCGCTTGGTTTTTCGAGCGGTTCGCCGAGCCGCTCGCCTTGCATGAACGCGAAACGCGCGATGGCGGCGATCATGCCGGAGACCGCCGCCGCCGCGCCGATCATCGGCTGGGGACTGAAGGGCTGAGAGACGAGGAGCGCGAGCGCTCCGCAGAGCGTGACCGCCACGAAAAACCCGAGGAAACGCAAAGCGCCGAGCCGCCGCGCGACGGGTCCTCCGAGCGCCGCGAGGAGCAAAATGTCCATCAGCGTCTCGGGCCAGTTCGCATGAATGAAAACGTAAGTCAGCAGCGTCGGCGGCGAGAACGCAGCGCTCTCCAAAAGCAGCGCGGGGAGATCGGGCTCGACGCCGCCGAGCGCGGCCGAGACGGCGCCCGGGGCAAAGAGCGCAGCGATCCGTGCTGAAATCAGCGCAGTGTAAAACAGCCCGTAGTCCGGCCAGGGTTCGGGCGCGAACTCCAGCCCTAAGCGCACGGCGAGCGTCACGACGCACAGCGCCGTCACGACGAAGGGAAGATTTGCGATGCGCTCCCGATCCAAAGAGGACGTCCTTCTCGCGGCGGACATATATGCTCGCCGATGCGCAGGGTTTGAAGCAAGTGTTTCAAACTGAAGCGGCTTATAAACGTACCGGGCCGCGTTCGCCTAGAGACATCTGCGAACGCGGCCCGTGTCTAATTCGGCCCTTGGACTTGAAGCGCCGGAGCATGCGCCGTTCGTCCGACCGGATTTTATCTGCGAATGGAAAAAACTGCGACCCGAGATCCTTCGTTCGTCGCGACGTTGCAGGCTTTCGAGCGGAGCATCCCGTCCCCTCAGCGTCCCGGCGACAGGTGGAGAATGTCATGGGCGCCCCAACGGCGCAACAAGAGGCTTTCGAAACGGTTAACGCATCCCACGTCGGCACGCCTGCTGCAGTTAACCGCTCTCGGAACCCGATTTAGCGCTCATCGCGCCAAATCGGGCCAGATGCGATCCAATTCAGTTGGCAGGGCGAGCATGAGACAGACGGTGAGCAAGGATATTTACGCCTATTGGAACAATCTGCGCGGCGAGCGCTCGGCGCCCGATCGCTGCGAGATCGATCCTGCGGCCATAAGACATTTGCTGGCCGACAGCTTCCTCATAGAGGTGGATCGCGACTGCTTCTTTCCGATCCGACTTTGCGGCACGCGGCTCAATGCGCTGTGGCGCGAGGAACAGAAGGGCAAATCCTTTCTCGATCTCTGGCGTCCTGAAGACCGTCGCAACGTCGCCGCCGCTCTGCTCACGGTCATCGACGGCGTGACCCCGATCGTCGGCGGGGCGAGCGCGCAAAAGCGCGGAAAGCGCCAGGGCGAGGATCGCGACATGGATCTCGAACTGCTCCTGCTGCCGCTGCGCAATTTCGGCAAGACGCATTCGCGCGTGCTCGGCGCGCTCTCGACGACGTCGCCCGCAAATTGGTTCGGACGCGCGGAAGCCGCGCCGCTGCAACTGAAGTCGCTGCGTGTGATTTACGCAGCCGACAATCAGAACGAGTCTCCCGTCGTCGGCGCGCGCCTCAAAACTCCACCCGGCCGGCCGCAACTGATTGTCTACAACGGCGGCCGCGTCGACTGAAAAAAGCTTTTCTTCTACTAGGGGGTAAGGCGTTGTTAAGTCGCGGAGTCTAGCTTTGGCCGGCGCGGAGCCCGATGCCGCCGTCTGAGAAGATCGTTCGACATGCAGCACCTTTATGACGATATTTCGCCGATTGAAGGCCGGAAGATTCCAGCGCGTGGCGGTGTCGCTCTTCGGCCGCTACATGCTTGAGTTGCGCGCGGAATATCCCTGTCAGACGGCTGAAATGTCGCCGGGCGACATGCTGCTGTTCGTCCCCGTCAAACCCAGGGTTGGGGAAAAGATCGTCGTCTATCTCGACGAACTCGGCCGATTCGCCGGGACCGCGACCCGCCTCGTGCCGTCCGGCTTCGCGATGACGATGAATTTGCCGCCGCTCAAGCGCGACCGCTTGGCCGACCAGTTGATCTGGTTCGCCAACCGTCACGCCATCGGCCTGCCCGAAGACCGCCGCCACGAGCGCATCGTGCCCATGCTGCGCCGCGCCGTGATGCGCCTGCCCGATCAAAAAGAGCTGATCATCAGGATCAAAGACGTCTCAGTCTCCGGCGTCGGCGTCGAAACCGACGTGCGCCCGCCGCTCGGCGCGAAGGTCCTCATCGGCTCTACCCCGGCGGTGGTGGTGCGGCACTTCGACGGCGGCTTCGCCTGCGAATTTCCCAAACCCTTCGCGCCCGGCGCCGTCGACGAATCGACGCGGCTCTAGAGTTCGAGAATTGACCCTCTCAGTCGCGAACGCCGAGATTTCTGATCGGATAATCGAGCATAATTCGCCGTTGCTCAGGCGTGTTGCGCCAAGGCCCTTCGCCGAAAGTTTTTCCAAGTTCAATAGCCTTGAAATATGAGCCTTCCCGATCGAAGACCTCCACGACTTCGTCGATGCCCGGTATCAGCTTGTAGCGACCGCCGAACTCAGGGGAGAAATAGTGCAGCGTCTTGATGTGTTTCGACAACCTGCACACCGAATAACCGAAAGTGCCAAGGCCGAAAACAAGATGCGGCGCGTCGATCAGCGTCGCAAGGTCTTCGGCGAGCGTGCTGGACTGGATACGGACGGGAATTTTGCGCTCCATAAGGAATGCTTCTAGCGCATCGACGCAAGGGTTTCCGCGATCCTCGAAAACCAGGCAAGCCCTTTTGATCCGCCCGCTTTGCGACAGCCGCTCAAGGACGAGCTTGTAAAAGGAAAGCGGCGGCTGCCGAAACCAACTGACGTCCTCGCCGGTTTGGAACACGTCGCCGGAACGGAGGTGAATTGTCACTTCATCCTCGCAATGCTCCTTCAGGAGCTTTATTCCGGTCAGTATGTTCGGGCGTATGATCTCGCGAGCGACGCGGGAATGGTCCTTTTCGTCATCGGCGAGAAATTTGAAAAACGGACTCAGCACGGGAAGGAACGACAAGGTGTCCAGGAAATTTCCGACAAGAAACGTTCCCTCTGGGAGCGGAGCGTCCACAGGCAGAAATGTTATGCCGCCAGCCGAAACCGGCTTTTTAGGATCGATGATGTCGCAGCGCCCAAGCTGAATATATTTCAAGCCTGTGCGTTCAGCCAACAGAACAGCGTTGGTATATTGTTGCATCATATTGCCGAAGCGGCCGGCGAAGATTTTTAAGCCGACGAGCTTGCTCGCGTCGCCGCCGTTCCCGATCCTCAGAAGCTCGTAGAAGAAGATTCCAGGCAAGTTGCGGGCTTTCGGTTTTCAACTTCAGATTTGTAAGGCCGTGCCGCTTGCGAAAATCCAGGAAATTGACTTTTTCCCTGCGGACAAAAACTTCGATCTGCGCCAGATGAAGATAGGTTTGTTCGGACAGGGAGACGCGCACATATCGCGCCCAGACTTGACCGCCGAGCGGCAAAGTCAGCGGCTCGCCTTCCTGACCGCCCAGAAAAAAGAGCAGTCCGGCATGGATTAAAGTCCAGTTCTCGCCGTCCGAAGAGATTTCCACCCTCAGCGTCTTTGCTCGCTCGGGGGACTGGTCCAAACGGTTATGAACGACGATTTTCTCGAGGGGGAAGATGTCGAGCAGATCGACGCGCCACCAGGGCTCGTCATCGGCGTCTGTGTGGAACGCGAAAGAACCGGAGATCGCGCCGGATACGGCGCGCGACGCTTCCAACGGCGTCGACCACTCCGAGAGACTGCTCTGATCTGCGGGCTTGCCTATTGCAACGTTTACAAGATCGGCGCCGCTACGGCTATGCATAAGAGCTATCCTATAATTTACCGCACCCAATTTGCGTCGAAGGAGTCGCTGCGGCTTGAGCGAGAACAATATTTTCCAAACTTCGAGTTTTCCCGCAAGCTTTTTAAACTGCATCCTGATCCGCCCGGTCCGTCGCGGTAGCCAAAGGGATGCATGAGGACCTGTCAAGCGGATCGACTTTCGACCTTTCCGCGCAAGCGGGCCATGTATCGGGGGCGAAGGCGCCTTCAAGCGACGCAATACTTTTTATGAAGAGGCTCTTTCAGCGGGCGCGCGCAACGAGAACGCTGGTCGCCGCCGGCAGCAATGTCCTCGCCAATCGCGGTTGCGCAAAGCCCGCAGCAGCGACGAGCCGCGACAATTCCTCAAAGCTTCTCGGCTCGCCGCGGCCCATCGCCAGCGTGTAGAAGCCGTAATAGGCGTCCAGCGGCTCGAAGCCGCGCGCGCCGCTGATCGCCTCGACGATCAGCAGCGTCCCCCCTTGAGCCAAGGCGCGGCGCACGTTGCGCAGCAGCGTCAGCGCGCTTTCGTCGTCGTGATCGTGGACGATGCGCACCAGGGAGACGAGATCGGCGCCCTGCGGCAGCGGATCGCGCAGAAAGTCGCCCTGGAAGACCTGCGCCTTGTGCAGGCCGGACACGGCCAACTGCGCCCTTGCGCGCTCCGCGACGGCCGGAAGATCGAACAGCATCAAGTCGAGCCGGGGCGCGGTTTTAGCGACCTCGATCAGAAAAGCCCCCTCCCCGCCGCCGACGTCCAGCAAGCGTTTGTGCCTCTCGATCGGAAAGGCGGCCAGCGCCTCCTGCGCCCAAAGGGGCTGCGAAATCGCCATCAAGGCGCTGTAGGGCGCGACGTCTTGCGCCGAAAGATCGGTCGGGCGCTGGCTCGCAGAATAAGGCCAATAATCCGCAAGTCGCGCCCGCCGCTCGCCACGCAGCAAAGCGATCGGGTCTTCGAGATCGGCGTAGAGCATCGCCTGATGTTCGATGACCGCGAGCGCGCCCGGACTGGCGAGCAGCGCCGCGCCGAATTCGCCGAGCCCCCAAGCCTCCGCGCCGCGCGCTTGCGTCAAGCGCAACGAACTCGCCGCGCGCAAGAGTTCTCCGGGTCGCGCCTTCGCTGAGCGCGGTCTTTTCGGCGAGCTGCGCGGTGGTCAGGGGCCGCTCCCGCAGCGTCTCGAAATCCGGCAAACGCACGCAGGCCAAAAGGACCTGCGAATAGACAAAGCCCGCGGTCAAATCGAGCAACGCCCGCGCGCGGCGATGCGCGATCGGCCGCGTCAGAGGATTTTGCAGCACGAAGCGATGGAAGCGAGGATCGGAATACAATCGGTCGCGTAACGCCAGCAGCTTTTCTCGCCATTCGCCGCGCACGCGATCAAGCGCCGCCGCAGCTGTGCTCGGCGTCCGGAATGGTCCAGGAGTCTGAGCGTGCGCAGGTTCGTCGTCGTGTATATTTTGCCTCGCGCATCGCCTTTCGGACAGTTTTCCGGGACAAACACCAGGCAGATGAGGACATGGTCGCCCTTTCTGGAGTTTACGACCGCGGCAATCTTGTCGTAGCTCACCTGCGTCCCGCCATTCTTGAAGAAAACCGATACGCCGGAGCTGAAATTCTTGTCGCCTTCGAGACGCGGGCCGATGTCCGTGATCACGCTGCCGCCGCAGGTTAGAAGTTGCGTCGGAAGCGGATCATGGGGGCTGATCTCGGCTCGCGCCGCCGTCGCGGTTGCAACGAGAAACATTATCGAAGCCAAAAAGCCTTTCATGACAGTCTCCTATTCAAATCGGCGGTCGCGGGCGCCGAGCAATCGCCAATCTGACCCATCCGCCTGCGCCAAGCAAGCCGGCGGGCCCAAGACTTGCTTGAGGACTCGCTAGCTAGAACACTTACCGAAAGCCCTCCCGCTGCAGGAGTAGCGACTGATGAAAATACTCATATCGGCGCCCGCCACGGCGCTCCTCCTCTGCGTTGGGCAAGCCTTCGCGCAGATGGAGGGCCACATGCATGAGCGCATGATGGGCGGCTCCATGGCGCCGGATGAGCGCCAAATGCTCGACTTCCCACCGCCGATGCGTGAGCACATGTTGACGAACATGCGCGGTCATTTCGTTTCGCTGCAGGAGATCCTCACAGCGCTCGCCGCGGGAGACGGTCCGCGCGCGGCGAAAATCGCGCGCGAAAGGCTCGGGGTCGACTCCCCCGGCGCCGCGGCTTGTGTGAAGCCGAAGGACACGGCGAGCCATCCGGGCGAAATGGATCATATGAGCCATATGGCGATGATGATGGCGCAGCACATGCCCGAAGAAATGCGCGCCATGGGCCTTGCGATGCATGAATTGGCGAGCGCCTTCGCGGCGGAGGCTGAAAAGGCGCCCGCCGGCAGCGATATGAGGCCGGCGCTCGCGGCTCTGGCGCAGGTGACGCAAAACTGCGCCGCTTGCCATGCGGCCTACCGATTGCGTTGACCGTTTTCTTTAGTCCCGCCTTCCAACCTGCCCTGAAAGGCGGGGCTTCGCAAAGCGCTATCCCGCTCTTTAAAAATATCTGATAAGCATGGGCCATGATACAGGCCCCGCAAGCCAACGGCAAAGCAGCGCAAAAGCTTCGCGCCTACATCCCTGGCGTTGCGGCCAGCCTCTTGATTCTCATCAGCGCGGCCGGTTTCTTGGATTGGGCGACGCATTACGTCGGCCTGCCGCGACAACTGCCTGGCCTCGCGACCTTAAAGGCGAATTCGGCGCTCGGTTTTCTAGCCCTAGGCTTGAGCATACTGCTGCTGACTAAGAATAACCTTCAGCAAAAACGTTGGCGCAACCGTATAGCCTTGGCGCTCAGCTCGCTTATCCTGCTCTTGACCCTGCTGACGCTCGCGGAATGGACCCTCAACATTTCGTTCGGCGTCGACGAGTTGCTCGTTCTCGATCCCAATACGCTCGCCAAGGATCATCCGGGCCGGATGGCTCCGGCGACGGCGCTGGTTTCCGCCTGCAGCGCGGCGGCCTTGGCGTTTCTGGTTCGATCGCGGCGCGCCGACGAAATCGACGCCGAAAGCGTCAAGATCGCGCACGCCTTCGCCGTGCCGCCCGCCCTCATCGGATATCTCAGCATCAGCGGCTACGCATTCGGCGTCTCGGGCCTTTATAGTTTCAGCCCTTTCTCGTCCGTCTCGCCCTTCTCGGCCTTGAACTTCGTCCTGCTCGCCTTGGGCATTCTCTTCACCGATCCGGAGCTCGGCTGGCTTGCGCCCTTCGTCGAGCGGCCGGTTGCGCGCCGCGCGCTGAGCCGCCTGTTGCTGTTCGCATTGCTCGGGCCGGCGCTGACGGGGGCCGCCGTGGTTTTCGGCGCGCATGCGCATCTTTACGCGCCGGCCTTCATCCCGTCGCTCTGCGCGCTCGCGACGGCGGGTCTTGTCGCGATGGTTAGTCTCTTCGCCGCCAATGTCGTTCGCGACGCGGAGGGAAAACTGATCGAACTGGAGCGCGCCTTGCGCATTTCCGACCGGCGCAAGGATGAATTCCTGGCGACGCTCGCGCATGAGTTGCGCAATCCCCTGGCGCCGATCCGCAGCGGACTTTACGTGCTCAAATTTTCCGGCAAAGACTCGTCCGAGGCCGATAGATTGCTGCCGATCATGGAGCGGCAGATCGATCATCTCGTGCGTCTCGTCGACGACCTGCTCGAAGTCTCGCGCATCAGTCATGGCAAGATCAAACTCAAGAAAGAGCCCTGCGACTTCGCCGCCGTGCTGCGCGACGCCATCGCCTTGAACGACCCGCACATCCATGCCAAAAACCTTCATCTCTCGGTCGAACTTCCGTCAGCTCCGGCGATCGTCGACGGCGACGCTTTGCGCCTGACGCAGGCGTTCACCAATCTTCTCGACAATGCGGCCAAATTCACCGACGAAGGCGGCCACATCTGGCTGCAAAGCGCACGCTCGCAAAATGAGATCAGGGTGAGCGTGCGCGACGACGGCAAGGGCATATCGCCCGACCTCCTGCCCCGTGTTTTCGATCTTTTCGCGCAAGGCGGCGACGATCAAGGCGGCGCGCGGCGCGGTCTCGGGATAGGCCTCGCATTGGCGCAACGCCTCGTGCAAAAGCACGGCGGCGAGATCGAAGCGCGCAGCGGCGGGCTCGGGCAGGGCAGCGAATTCATTGTTCGGCTGCCGTTCGACCCCGCCCTCGCAACCGCGACCGAAAAGGAACGCACTCACCACGAACTTGCGGACGCTCCAGCCGCGCCGAGCGACAGCATCCTTCCTCAACCGCTCAAATAGGCCTGGAGCGCTTTCCGACCGAATGGGATCATTCGGTCGATAAGAAATCGCACCAAAATCAAAACGCTGGAGTAAATTCTGACCGAAAAGGTCCGTCAACTTTTTCGGAATTTGCTCTAGCTTGGCGCGTTCGTTGCTTTAAGCTCGAGGCGCGAGGGGCCTCGCGCAGAGGCTTGGCGCGCGGCGCAGGGGTTGGAAATGAAATTCTATATGACGCCGGGCTCCTGCTCGACGGGCATTCACATTCTGCTTGAAGAGGCGGGACTGGCGTTCGAAGCCCATATCGTCAATCTGGTCCGCGGCGATCATCTGAAGCCGGAGTATCTGGCGATCAATCCGAATGCGACGATTCCGACGCTGCTGCGCGACGACGGCGTGGCGCTGACGGACTTTGTCTCCATTGCGACATGGCTTGCGGACGCCTATCCCCGCCGCGAACTTCTGCCAAAAGACGAGGCCGCCCAGCAAAAGGTGATGGCGTCGATGCATTTCTGCGTCCAGCATATCCACGGCGAGGGCTTTCGCCGCGTGTTCACGCCGCAACGCTATGCCGGCGCCGGCAAGCCGATCGCCGAGATCGAAGCCGAGGGCCGCGAGATCGCCGCCTCCGCCCTGCTTGCGGTCAATGACGAACTCGCCGGCGCCGATTATGTCGCGGGGCGCTTCTCGATCGCCGACGCGGCGCTGTTCTACGTCGAGTTCTGGGCCGACAAGAGCGGCATGTCCCTGCCGCCGAACTGCCAGGCGCATTACGATCGCATGAAGACGCGCCCCGCCGTGCGCCAAGTGCTCGCCGAAGAAGGCTACCGCATTTAAAAACTCTTCACCAGCAGCAACAACACTTGGTGGCGCTCGTAATTGCTTACGTTGAGCCGATTGGAGCCGAAATCCCGGACTTGCGCCGACCACGCGACCTTGACGCTCATGTCGTCGCGAAACTTCCAAAACAGGCTCGGCCCGACGAACAGCGCATGGGCGGGATACCGCCCGATCTGACAGCTCTCGTCGCGCCGGAACTCGCCGCCAAGAAAAATCCTGTCCGTAAGCGCATAGGCGGTCGCCACGGAAAGCTCGATGAAATGCTCGGTCGTCCATGGGTTGGTCGCGCGCGAGAACGTCGGATTATAGGTCAGATTGACCGCGGCGAGCCATTTGCGCGGCACGATCTCGCGATCGACAAGCAGGGTGAGCGGAAGGCTGGCGTGTTCGAACTGCTCGCCGGTCGCCGCATCCACGCGGCGGTAATAGGGCGCGAAAGACAGCGTCAAACCAACGGGAGACGTCTCGCGCGGCATGGCGAGGAAGCGAAACTCGCTGGAGACGCCGGAAAAATCGAAGCCGGTCCGGTTCGCCAGCCCGGGCGAGTCGTGGATATCGTGGTAATCCGTCAGGAGGCCGAGGGACGCGCGGAAATTATCGGTCACGCCGTAGCGCGCCGCCGATTCGTTTCCCACCGCGTTAAAAGCCCCGGGCTTGCCGAAAGCGCCAATGGTGGTGTTCTCGAATTCGATCTCGCCCTTGTCCCCGATGTCCGTGCCTTCGGTGAAGCCGAAAATATGCTCCGCGTCGACGGCCTTCGATCCGGTCGGCTCCTCCGCGAGAGCCGCGCCGGTCGCCGCTGCTAGCGTCGACACGCAGAAAATCGCGGTGCATAATGACCGGGGCGTCATGCGCCTGTCCCTTCTTTTGCGAGAAGCGCTCTCGGGTTGCATGGTCATTCCCCACGGGTTCGCCAAGGTCAAGTTTTAAGTCGATAATGCGGTTGATTGGAGCGTCGGCGCCTCGGTTTTTTCGCAGCCAAGCTTTGGCGCCGCGCCGCGCGTGCTATACCGTCCGCCCCCAGAGCCTTCGCGCTTCGCTCTCGCCAGCGGCGTCGTTTCGCACGCGAATCCACGAGTGAAGGATCTGCCGTTCAGGAGGATGAGCCAGCGTGGGCGATTGGAACTCCGATCTTTATATGAAGTTCGAGGGCGAGCGCACGCGCGCCGCGCGCGATCTTCTCGCTCAACTGACGGAATTCGAACCCGCAACCGTCTATGATCTCGGCTGCGGCCCGGGCAACAGCACGAGACTTCTCATCAACGCCTTCCCACGCGCAAAAATCGTCGGCGTGGACCTGTCCGCAAACATGCTGAACGTCGCGCGCGCCCGCGTCGCGGAAGCGCGATTCCTGCTGGAAGACATCGACGCCTCGGCGCCCGGAGACGCCCGCCGACCTCATCTTCGCCAATGCGGCGCTGCACTTTGCGCAGGATCATTACGGCCTCATCGAGCGCCTTGTCGCGAGCCTCGCTCCCGGCGGCGTGCTCGCCGCCCAAATGCCGAACACGACGCATGAGGTGTCGCATGCGGCGATGCGCATGATCTCCGCGGACGGACCTTGGGCCGACAGGCTGGTTCCGATCGCCAAGACGCGCGCGGTGATCGGGCCGCCGGAGGAATATTATCGCCTGCTCACGCCGCTTTGCTCCAAACTCGACATCTGGCAGACCAATTACATCCATCCGCTCGACAGCGTCGACAATATCGTCGAGTGGTTTGAAGGCTCGGAACTGCGGCCCTTCCTCAAGCCGCTTACGCCGCAAGAGCAAGCGAGCTTTCTCGCCCGCTACCGCGAGGAACTCGCGAAAGCCTATGTCGAGCAGGCCGACGGCAAGGTGTTGTTCCGCTATCCGCGCCTCTTCTTCATCGCGCGGCGCTAGAGCAAAATCCGAAAAAGTTGATAGATTTTTTCGATCGGAATTTGCTCCAGCATTTTGATTTTTGAGCGATTTCCTATCGACCGAATGAGTCCATTCGGTCGGAAAGCGCTCTAGAGATTCCCGCTGAACTTCGCATCGCCTCGGCGACGGCCGCGAGCCAAACCTCATTGGCGGCGCGCGAAAAATGCAGTCCGTCCGTCGTCATCTCGGAGCGCCGCGTCTCGCCGTCGCAAAGACGCGGATTGAGATCGAGCGCTATGACTTTCGCCTCGGCGCACAGGGCTGCGACGCGCCGGTTCGTCTCGCCAATTCGCGCGCCCTCCGCCGCTTGCGCGACATAAGGCGGCAGCAGGAAAATTATTTTCCGTGTCTGCGGCAGGCGGCGCAGGAGGGCGCGGAAATCCTCTTCGACGCGTTCCGGCGTGGCGCCGTCGGACAGGAGATCGTTGACGCCGCCGTCGGCGACGATCCAGTCGGCGTCGATATCGAAAGCCGACTGCGCCTGGCCCGCGATCTCCTTCAGCGTCGCGCCGCCGCGCGCGAGCGAGAGCACCGCGAAAGGTCGCCGATCGAGCTGGCCGAAGGGACAGCAAGCCGCGAGACTGTCGCCGATGACCAGAATGCGCGGCGTGAACCAAGGCGCGCGTCGCGCGAGAACGACGCGTAGCGCACGACGTGTTTCGCCGTCGATCAGCGCAACGCAGCCGACGGACGCGAGCGTCAGAACGAGCGCCGCGAGTAAAGCCGTCACGCGCGCCGGCTCCGTCTCGCCAAGGTCATGACCAGCCGCATGCGGCGAAAGAATTCTCCGCCGCCCATGGCGCGAAGCGCCGCAAGACGCCGCCGCACGGGCTCCAAATAGGCGCTGAGCCGGACCCGCACCGGTTCGATGAGGTCATGCGCCCAGACTCGGACACGCAGGACGAAAGCGTAGAATCGCGCGAACCAGCCGATGGTGAGCAGCTTGTCGCGACATAGATCGAACAGGAAAGCCGTCAGGCCAAGGCCCAAAGTCTTGGCCAGAAAAAGCGTCGCGAGGCCATAGAAAAAATGCCCCGACGCCATCATGGCGACCGCATAGACCTTGAAAGGCAGGATGAAGAGGACTGGAATCACGAAGACCAACAGAGTCGCGTATGGCGAAAGGCCTTCGACTTTCTCCTTGATCCAGGTCTCGACGCGTTCGACGCCGAGCGCGAGCGCGAGCGCGCGCAGCCATTCCTTGACGTTGTCCCACAGCCAGCTCTCGATGAGAAACAACGTCGCCAACGCGAACCACAACACATGTCTGAGCCGACGCTCCAGTCCCCGCGCCTGCTTTTGAAAAGTTGACAGAGTTTTCGAATGAGAACATGCTTGAGCGCTTTGAGTCCAAAGCGACTTCATTTCGCTCATGTGATGACGTGCAGGCTGAACGCGCTTTTGCAGCTGAAGTCGAAACGTTTCGCCGGCGAAGGGAAGATTTTGCACAAATTTGGAACAGGCTGAGCGCAGGCTTTCGCCCGCGCGACCCAAGGAGTTCAGCGCCGCTTGCGCCTTTTCGCCCAAGTTCTCGTATATATCGCTCATTGATCAAGCTCCGCTAACGTAGAATTGCTTCGAAGGCGGTTGATCGCCAGTTTAACCTAGTTTTGGATGTTAGCGTAGCCGATGCGACGCAACTTTCCAATCGGGCGTTGAAACTCGGTCTTCACCGCGCCAATGCGCCGAAATTCCAGTCGATCCGCCTTGCATCATTTCAAATCTGCGTTAAATACGACTGCTGTAACTAAGGAATCGCTATGGAAAGCTTTCTCTCGGACAAAATCGAAATCAGCTACACAGTCTTCGAGCCTTTGGAACAAGATCGAAGAGAACCTATCGTGCTCGTACATGGCTTTGCTTCCACCCATGCGGTCAACTGGTTGTTCACGCAATGGGTGAAGACGTTAACCGAGGATGGACGCAGAGTCGTCGCGTTCGATCTTCGCGGGCACGGACGGTCTCAGAAAATTTATGATCCTTCCGCGTATAGTTTTGCGGCCATGGCGAGTGATCTTGGCGCTCTCATGACACATCTTGAAATTGAGCGCGCAGACATCTTGGGTTATTCGTTGGGCGCCCGCATCGCGACCTATTTTGCACTGCAGCATCCCGAGCGCGTCCGATCATTGATCTTGGGCGGCGTCGGGTCGAGCCTGCTCACCCCGTCCGCGCTCCAATTCGGTATGGCCGAGGCGATGGAAGTCCCCCGCATCGAGGACATCGAAGACCCGGGACTGAAGATTTTTCGCGGCTTCGCCAAATCGACCCGCAGCGATCTTGCGGCGCTCGCGGCCTGCGCACGCGGCGCGCGCGGCGGGTTCGAGGCCGAGGATCTCGCCGGCGTTGATATCCCCACGTTGATCTGCGCCGGCACGCGCGACGACGTGGCCGGCGACCCCCACCCTCTGGGCGAATTGTTCCAGAATGCCCGCATCGTCGACATTCCTGGCCGCGACCATAACCGCGCCGTCGGCGACCGGGTCTTCAAACAAGCCGCGCTCGAATTCCTCGCCGAGCGGCCATGATCTGAGCGGGCGTGACTTGCTCCCCTGGAAAAACTGACTAAATCAACGTCGGCGCGCGAGCGCGGCGATCTTGAAGTGAAGGCTCCAGCGTGTTGCGCAACCTTTCCAGCGTCGTGACCCTCGACAAACCCGGCCTTCGCGGTGAGGCTCGAGCTGTCGCGGACTCCTATTTCGATCGGCTGCGCCGGGAGGCGGAGGAGGCGTCGCAACGCGAGCCCGACATCGCCGGCTTCCTGCATGAGACGGTATTGGCGCAAAAAGATCTCTGAGGAAGTCGTGGGGCGGCGCATCGCGCAGCGCCTGCAGCGTCCGGAATGCTCCTACGCCGCGCTCGCCCAGGCTTTCGAGGATTGCTACGCGATCGAACCGGACTGCGGCGTCGCCCTGCGCGCCGACATCGCCGCCGTGCTGGACCGTGACCCGGCCTGCAACCGGCTGCTGGAGCCGGCGCTTTATTTCAAAGGGTTCCACGCGATCCAGACCTATCGGCTCGCGCACGCCATGTGGCGCCGCGGGCGCAGCGACTTCGCCATGTTGCTGCAGTCGCTTTCCGCGCAGACCTTCCAGACCGACATTCATCCCGCTGCCAGCATCGGCAAGGGCCTGTTCCTCGATCATGCGACCGGCGTCGTCATCGGCGCCACGGCGGTTGTCGAGGACGACGTCTCGATGCTGCATGGCGTCACGTTGGGCGGCAGCGGCAGTCGCGGCGGAGAGCGCCATCCCAAGGTTCGACGGGGCGTTCTGATCGGCGCCGGCGCGCAAATCTTGGGAAACATCGAGATTGGCGCCTGCGCGCTGGTCGCCGCCGGCTCGGTCGTCGTCGACGACGTGCCGCCGCATAAGACGGTCGCCGGCGTTCCGGCGCGCATCGTCGGCGAGGCAGGCGCCGCCGAGCCAGCGCATGCGATGGACCAGGTGCATGACGTGATCGACGCCGGCCTGTGACGGCTGCAATTTTGTTTAATTGCGATGATTAACACGCCTGCGTGAGGCGGGCGTTAAGTTTTTTTCGTCAACGTAGCGATGGCGCCTTTTGACCGAGAGTTCGCCGCGTCGTCGAGCGAGTAACGCGTTTCGCAATGAGTGAAGTCACCGCCGAGATGATCGAACGGGGCCGTGGACTCGATCCAAGGATCGCCGCCACGCGTCGCAAGCGCAGCGCCAAGGTGCAAAGCGCGCGCGAACGGCTGACCTCGTCGGACACCGGCCACCGCGGCTGCGACCTCGCTCTGCTGCGCGCCTACGCCAATGCGCGCGAAAATTCGGCGATCTCGGGCTCGGCGCTGATCGCCGCGACGTCGCTCCTCTCCTTCTATTGGCTCAAATCCAACGTCCTGCTGATCTGGGCGGTGCTGACGTTTTCCTCGCTGATCCTGTGTTACGGGCTCGCCAAAGGAATTGCTGGCTCGAGGACTCCCGCATCAACGTGCGCAGATGGCGCACCCGTTTCGTTTTGTCCGAATTCGTGCATGGCGTCGCATGGGCATGGATCGTGATGCTGTTCGCCGGGCGCACCGATCCGAGCGCCCGCGCCTTCATGATCGTGATGCCGCTGCTGGCGACGGCCTACAACACGATGGTGACGGCGACTGTGCCGCACGCGGTGTTCGCAACGCTGCTGCCGATGGCGCTCGCCAGCGCTTACGGGGTCGGCTTTCACGATCTCAACGACGACTCCACCGCGTTGCTGGGCGCCGTCATCGCGGCGCAGATGTTTTTTCTGCTGCTCGCCAAGCGCTTCCACCAAGTGTCGTTCGAAAGCGTTCTCTATCGCTCCGAGAAGGGCGAACTGATCGCCGAACTCGAACAGGCCAAGGCCAATTCCGACGAGGCGCGCCGGCGTTCGGAGGAATCCAATCTGGCGAAATCCCGCTTTCTCGCGACGATGAGTCACGAGTTGCGCACGCCGCTCAACGCCATTCTCGGCTTCTCCGAAGTTCTGAAAGGCGAATTGTTCGGCGCCCATGCGGTGCCGGCCTATAAGGACTACGCCAACGACATTCATTCGAGCGGCCAGCACCTGTTGATGCTGATCAACGAGATCCTCGATCTGTCGCGCGTCGAAGCCGGTCGCTACGAACTGAAGGAAGAGAGCGTCTCGCTCACGCACATCGCGCAGGAATGCCGGCACCTGCTCGCGCTCCGCGCGCAAAAGCGCGGCATAAGAGTGACGGAAGTCATGGAGCCTGATCTGCCGCGCATCTGGGCCGACGAACGCGCGATGCGCCAAGTGGTGCTGAACCTCCTCACCAATGCGATCAAATTCACGCCGCAGGGCGGGCAGATCACCATCAAGGTCGGCTGGACCAGCGCCGGCGGCCAATATGTGATGATCAAGGACACCGGTCCCGGCATTCCGGAAAGCGAGATCGCCGTCGTGATGTCGTCCTTCGGGCGCGGCGCGCTGGCGCAAAAGAACGCCGAGGAAGGCACGGGGCTCGGCCTGCCGATCGTCAAGGGGCTGGTCGAACTCCACGGCGGCGAATTCATGCTGCGCTCGCGCGTGCGCGAGGGCACCGACGCGATCGCCGTGCTGCCGCCGCGCCGCGTCATGAACGCGCTGCCGAAAATCGAGGAGCAAAACAGCGCGGCGCCGGCCCAGCCGCGCCGCGCCGACGCCTCCGGCGCCGAGCGCAAGGCGAGTTGAGAAAATAATTAACGCCCGCCGGGAATATCGGAGCCCGAACTTTTGTCTCCTCTTCGTGACCGGATTTACCGGAGCGGAGAAGCCAAATGACAAAAAGAGCGGACATTTCGATCGATCGCCGCAGCGCGATGGGCTGCCTCGCCTGGAGCGGCGCGGGGCTGCTCTGGGCTATGGAGGGCGGCGTGCCCCGCGCGCAGCTCGTCGGAGCCGCCGAGGCGGCGACCTCCGCTTTTTCCTTCGTGCAGATTTCCGATACCCATATCGGCTTCAACAAGCCCGCTAATCCCGATCCCGCAGGGACGCTGAGCGAAGCCATCGCCAAGATCGGCAAATTGCCGCAAAAGCCGGCTTTCATGATCCATACCGGCGACATCACGCATCTTTCCAAGCCCAAAGAATTCGACGACGCCGACCAATTGATTGGAGGCGCCAAGCTCGATGTCCACTACACCCCCGGCGAGCATGACGTCATCGACGAGAACAACGGCGCGGCCTTTCTCGCCCGCTACGGCAAGGGTTCAAAGGGCAAGGGCTGGCGCAGCTTCGATCAGGGCGGCGCCCATTTCATTGCGCTCGTGAATGTCTTCGATCTCAAAGCCGGCGGCATGGGCAATCTCGGCCAAGAGCAATTGGCCTGGCTCGCGGCCGACGTCGCGGGCAAATCCGCGTCGACGCCGATCGTCGTCTTCGCGCACATGCCGCTGTGGACGATCGCGCAGGACTGGGGCTGGGGCACGCAGGACAGCGCCGAAGCGCTTAAAATTCTTTCGCGCTTTGGCTCAGTGACAGTGCTCAACGGCCACATCCATCAAATGATACAAAAAGTCGAGGGCGCCGTGACCTTCCACACCGCGCGTTCGACCGCCTTCCCGCAACCGGCGCCCGGCTCGGCGCCGTCGCCCGGACCCAAACTCGTTCCCGCCGAAGAGTTGCGGTCTGTGCTTGGCGTGACGAGCGTCACGCTCGCGCGCGGCAAGCAGCCGCTCGCCATCGTCGATTCCACTCTGGCGAGCTAGACCGCTTTCCGAGCGAATGGACTCATTCGGTCGACAAGAAATCGCTCCAAAATCAAAACGCTGGAGCAAATTCTGATCGAAAAAGCCTATCAACTTCTTCGGATTTTGCTCTAAGGAGGAATAGCGATGCGCTCCCGCATTCTTATGTTGGCTCTCATTCTCCTTTGCTTGCCGGCGCACGCCGGCGAAGAGGTCAAGATCAACATCGACAATTTCGCCTTCACTCCGGCGGAGCTGAAAATAAAAGCCGGGACCAAAGTGGTGTTCGTCAATCGCGACGACATTCCGCACAATGTCGTCGGCGAGAACGTCAAGTTCCGCTCGAAGGCGCTCGACACGGACGATACTTTCGAGTTTGTCTTCGACCAGCCGGGCGAGATTGACTATTTCTGCGGTCTGCACCCGCAGATGAAGGGGAGGCTGTTGGTCACGCCCTGAGAACGACGATGCGACATAGTGCTGACGATGCGGCTGACCGACGCTTTCGCGAGCTGGTTCTGCCGCATCTCGACGACGCCTATTCGCTGGCGCGCTGGCTCGCGGGAAGCGCCAGCGACGCCGAGGACATCGTGCAGGAGGCGTGCCTACGCGCTCTGCAAGCGCCCGCCGACGCGCGCATCTCCTCGCCGCGCGCCTGGTTTCTCGCCGTGCTGCGCAACGCGGCCTATACGTGGATGGCGAAAAATCGCCCGGCCGCCATCGTCCTTTCGGGCGGCGCCGAAGAAGCGGAGCTGCATCCCTCCGCGGCCCCGACTGACGGCGCCCCCTGTCCTGAAATCGCAATGATCGCCGCCGCCGAGCGGGAAAGCGTGCAAAATGCGATCGCAGATCTGCCCCTACCCTTCCGCGAGGCGCTTGTCATGCGCGAGATCAATGGCCTGTCCTATCGCGACATCGCGCTGACGACCGGCGTTCCGGTCGGAACCGTGATGTCGCGGCTGGCGCGGGCGCGCGCTCTTCTCGTCGCAAAATTGGGAGCGGCGAGATGACGCCAAACAACGAGGACGACCTTCGCCTGCTGCTCCATGCGGCCCTTGACGGCGAGCTCGACGCGATCGGCGCGCTTAAAGTGGAGCGCGCCCTCGCCGAAGACCCCGACCTCGCGGCGGAGCACGCGCGTCTCGAGACACTGCGCGAGTTTATAAGAATTCATGCGCCGCGCGAGACGACGCCCGCCGCGCTGCGCGAGCGCCTGCTCGCCCAGGCGAGCGCGGATCATGCAAATGTCTCGCGCATTAACGAGTCTCGCGCTGGTTCCTGGCGCAGCTACGCCGCCGCGATCGCCGCGACGATTCTGGTCACGCTCGGCGCGCAGCACATCACTGCGCAGATTACGGCCCCCGATCCGACGCTGCAGTCGCTCGTCTTCGCCCATATGCGCGGCCAGATCTCCGGCCAGCCGACCGACGTCGTCTCCACCGATCGACACACGGTGAAACCCTGGCTCGCCGGCAAACTCCCCGTCGCAGCGCTCGTTCTCGATCTCTCGAACGCAGGCTTTCCGCTGCTGGGCGGGCGCATCGACGTCGTGGGCGGCGACGCGGTTCCGACGCTCGTCTACAAAAAACGCGATCATCTCATTTCCTTGACGCAGCTGCGTCGCGCGCAGGAAGATTTTCCCAGCGCGCCTGTCCGGCGCGAGCAGAACGGCTATCCGACAGTCGTTTGGTCGGACGGCGATCGCAGCTTCGTCGCCGTGTCGGACCTTGCGCCCGCGGACCTCGCCTCTTTCGCCAGGGCCTTTCGCGACGCCGCGGCGCGGGAGCGGTAAGGAGCGGTGAGCCGCCTATTGGCCGGGCGCGAGCGAGATGTTAGGACCGGGCGTCTTTCTCGAACCATGATCGCCGGGCGCATGACGCAAAACCGACGCCATATCTTCGCCCCGAGCGGCTTCAGCGGCCTGCCGAATCTGTGGGACGCGGCGGCCTTTCTCATCGTTTTCGCGGCGCTGATCCTCATCGGCTATGGATCGCGCGGCATGACGACGCCGCTCGCCGCGCAAGAGACGACGCCGCTGACGCTCGATTACTGGATGCTGCCCTACTACGGCCTGCGCACGACCCTGCGCATGTTCGCCGCCATCGCCTTCTCGCTGCTGTTCACGCTGACCTATGCGACGCTCGCGGCCAAGAGCCGGCGCGCCGAAATGGCGCTTATCCCGATTCTCGACGTATTGCAGTCGGTGCCGATCCTCGGCTTCCTCTCCTTCACCGTCAGCTTTTTCCTCGGCCTCTTTCCCGGCTCGACGCTCGGCGCCGAATGCGCGGCGATCTTCGCCATTTTCACGAGCCAGGCCTGGAACATGGCCTTCTCCTTCTACCAGTCGCTGCGCAGCGTGCCGCGCGATCTCGACGAGGTCGCGACCAATTTCCGCCTCACCGCATGGCAGAAGTTCTGGCAGCTCGAGACGCCCTTCGCGATGCCGGGGCTCATCTGGAACATGATGATGTCGATGTCCGGCGGGTGGTTCTTCGTCGTCGCCTCCGAGGCGATCTCGGTCGGCGACGTCAACGTGCGCCTCCCGGGCGTCGGCTCCTATCTTGCGCTCGCCATCGAGCAACGCCGCATCGACTGCGTCATCGCCGCGGTCGTCGCGATGGCGCTCATCATCCTCGCCTATGACCAATTGCTGTTTCGACCGATCGTCGCCTTCGGCGACAAGTTCCGCGTCGAGCTGACCGTCTCGCAGACGCCGGCGCAGTCTTGGGTGCGCGACCTCTTCTTGCGCACGCGCTGGCTGCGGGTCGCGATGAACGCGCCCGCGAAAGTGTTCCGGCATATCTCGATGCTGCCGCTGCGCCTGCCCGGCTCCGGCCTAATCGCGGAGACGCCGAGACCGCGGGTCTCGACGGCGCTCGACGCGCTCTGGTATCTCGCGCTCGCCGTCTCTCTCTGCGGCGCGCTGGCCTTGATCGTCAGATTCCTGAGCAGTGAGATCGGTCTCGACGAGATCGTCACGGTCGCGATGCTCACCTTCTATACGTTCCTGCGCGTGATGGCGCTCATCGCCATCGCGAGTTTGATCTGGGTGCCGCTCGGCATATGGATCGGCCTGCGGCCGCGCATCGCCGAGAAGGCGCAGCCGCTCGCGCAGTTTCTCGCGGCCTTTCCGGCAAATGTGCTGTTCCCGATCGCGGTCATCGGCATCGTGACCTTCCATCTCAATCCGGATATCTGGCTCTCGGCGCTGATCGTCTTCGGCACGCAATGGTATATCGCCTTCAACGTCATCGCGGGGGCGGCCGCCTTCCCCAACGATCTGCGCGAGGCCTCGCAGAATTTCGGGGTCAAGGGCTGGACCTGGTGGAGTTCGGTGATCCTGCCCGCGGTGTTTCCCTATTACGTCACCGGCGCGATTACGGCGTCGGGCGGCTCCTGGAACGCGTCGATCGTCGCCGAATACGTCAAATGGGGCGATGACGTCGTCACCGCCCATGGCGTCGGCGCTTACATCGCGCAAGCGACGATCGCCGGCGACTACCCGAAGATCACGCTCGGCGTCGCGGCGATGAGCATTGTCGTCATATTGATCAACCGTCTGTTCTGGCGCCGGCTTTCGAGCTTTGCGGAGCAAATGTGAAGGCTGCAGTCTTCTGCACCACCAGGTCCACGAAAAAGCTTAGGAGGCGTCATTGCGAGCGAAGCGAAGCAATCCAGGGGCCGCGCAAGCGCAGGTTCGGCCTTGCCCCGCGCTGAGCGAGACGAGGTGTTTCGTTGCGCGCCTAAGTCCTGGATTGCTTCGCTTCGCCCGTAATGACGGGGCTTCCAGAGTTCGCTCACCGTCAAGAGGCTCGAGATGAATAACGCCCCGCTTCTCGCCATCGACAAAGTTTCGCAGTCCTACGGTCGCGGCGGCGACGACAAGAGCAAGGTCGTGCTCGACGACGTCTCATTGACCCTGAACGAGGGTGAGATCGTCGGCCTGCTCGGCCGCTCGGGTTGCGGCAAATCAACGCTGCTGCGCATCGTCTCGGGCCTGAACAAATCGACCGGCGGCGAAGTGCAGCTATCGCGGCCGCCGGTCACCGGCCCCTGCGACGGCATCGCCATGGTGTTTCAGAGCTTCGCGCTGTTTCCCTGGCTCACCGTGCTCGCCAATGTCGAACTCGGCTTGCGGGCCAAGGGCGTTCCCGAGGCCGACGCGCGCAAGCGCGCGCTTCAGGCGATCGACATCATCGGCCTCGACGGCTTCGAGAACGCCTTCCCCAAGGAAATTTCCGGCGGCATGCGGCAGCGCGTCGGCTTCGCGCGGGCGCTGGTCGTGGACCCGAGCATCCTGCTGATGGACGAGCCCTTTTCGGCGCTCGACGTGCTCACCGCCGAGACGCTGCGCACCGACCTGCTCGACCTTTGGGTCGAAGGCCGCATGCCGATCAAATCGATCCTTATGGTCACGCATAACATCGAGGAGTCGGTGCTGATGTGCGACCGCATCGTGGTGCTCTCCAGCAATCCCGGCCGCATCGCCGCGGAAATCAAGGTTACGCTGCAGCATCCGCGCAACCGCCTCGATCCTGAGTTCCGCCAGCTCGTCGATCAGATCTATGCGCTGATGACGCGCCGCGCGGACATGGCCAAAACGACGCCGGGCGCTTTTCCCGGTCTTGGCCTCGGCATGGCGCTGCCGACCGTCTCGACCAATACGCTCGCCGGCATGATCGAAGAGGTCGCCGCGCCCCTTACGACGGCAAGGCGGATTTGCCGGCGCTCGCCGACAGCCTGCAGCTCGAGATCGACGAACTCTTCCCGGTCGCCGAAACGCTGCAGCTTTTGCGATTCGCCGAAATGGCCGAAGGCGACATCAAGCTCACCGCCGCGGGCAAGCGCTTCGCCGAAATGGACGTCGATCAGCGCAAAAAGCTGTTCGGCGACCATTTGCTGTCCTACGTGCCGCTCGCGCAGCGCATCCGCCGCGTGCTCGACGAACGCCCCTCGCATCACGCGCCGGCCACGCGCTTCCGCGAGGAGCTCGAAGACTACATGAGCGAGGATTACGCCGAGACGACGCTAAAGAGCGTGACCACCTGGGGCCGCTACGGCGAAATCTTCTCCTATGACGAGGGCGCGCAGTGTTTTAGCCTGGAGAATCCGCATTAGGGTCGACTGCTTCACTCCATTGGCGCCGGTTCGCGATCTTCGAGCGGGTGGCCGGCCTTCTCCCAGCCGTCGGCGCCGTCAGGATACCAAAGAACGTTTCTGTAGCCGAGTTCGATAGCCCGCTTCGCCCCGTTCCAAGACGCCCAGCAATGGGTCCTGCAATAAAACACGATCGGCTTCGACCTGTCGCCGTCGGTCGCGCGCTGCAAGCCGCGCGTGAAATAGCGCATCAATTCTGGCGTGAGCTCGCCGGCCCCGGCGCCGGGAAGCCACAAGCTGCCGGGAATGTCCCGGCGCGGCGGCGGCGTCCAGGGCTCGCCGTCGAGAAGGTCCGACGGGCGTTTTGGTCGGCCCACCATATCGACGAAGGCCGCAAGCTTGCCGGTCCAAAGATCGAAAGCCTGCGCCGAGCCGATGACGGTCGCACCCTTCAGCGTCGCGGGGGTCGGCGCGTGATAATGGTCGAGCCGATAGCCGTCGGGCTCCGGCGGCGGGGCCTCTTCCGCGGATGCGACCGGCGCCGGAGCGAACAGCAGCAGAAGCGTCGCGATCAGATGGCGTCCGAAAAATCGCATCGAAACCCTTATTCCTCCGCCGCCGGCTTCGCCGATTTCAGCACCACCGGGCGCAACAGGAAGGACGGAACATGGTCGCCCATGCCGATCACCGGCGGGCCGTCATCCTCGGGCGTTCTATGTCGGCGCCGCTCGGGCGGCGCGCCGACGACGCGCGGCCCCCGCGGCTGCTCCGCTTCGATCGGCGGCCTGACGCGCGAAGCGCGTTGCGGTTCCGCTTCGCGGGGAAGGCGCGAAGCGCGTTGCGGTTCTTCTCCCTCGCGAGGGAGGCGCGGGGCGCGTTGCGGTTCCGCCTCGCGCGGAAGGCGCGGAGCGCGCGGCTCGCGCTCGGCGGCGGAAGACCGGGCTCCCCGCCCCGAGCGATGCGCGCCGCGCTCGCGGCCGCCGCGGCGCTCATGCCCGAGCGGAGCATCTTCGGGCGGCGGCAATTCCGACAGCAGCGGGCCGTTCCATTCGACGGCCTTGCCGATCAGGCTCTCGATCTGGTCGACATATTTCTTGTCTTCCGGCGTCACCAGCGTAATCGCGGCGCCGGAGCGGCCAGCGCGGCCGGTGCGGCCGATGCGGTGGACATAGTCCTCGCTGTGCGTCGGCACGTCAAAATTGAACACATGGCTGACGTCGGGAATGTCGAGCCCGCGCGCCGCGACGTCGGAGCAGACGAGCAACGCGACGTCGCCGTTCTTGAAGGCGTCGAGCGAAGCCATGCGCGCCAGCTGATCCATGTCGCCATGCAGCGCGCCCGCGGAAAATCCGTGCTTTTCGAGCGAGCGGTGCAAAATCGCGACGTCGCGCTTGCGGTTGCAGAAGATGATCGCGTTTTTGAAATTCTCCGCCGAACGGATCAGATTGCGCAGCGTGTCGCGCTTTTGCGCATGGCCGTGCGACGCCACGAGCGTCTGGCGAATCGTCGCAGCGGTGGTGGAGGGACGCGAGACCTCGACGCGAACCGGATTATGCAGGAATGTCTCGGTGAGCCGCGTGATTTCCGGCGGCATGGTGGCCGAGAAGAACAGCGTCTGGCGCGTGAAGGGGACCAGTTTGCAGACGCGCTCGATGTCAGGAATGAACCCCATGTCGAGCATGCGGTCCGCTTCGTCGATGACGAGGATCTCGATCCCGGTGAGCAGCAGTTTGCCGCGGTCGAAGAAGTCGAGCAGCCGACCCGGCGTGGCGATCAGCACGTCGACGCCGCGCATGATCTTGGTTTCCTGATCGCCGAAGGCGACGCCGCCGATGAGCAGCGCGACGTTGAGCTTGTGGTTCACGCCATATTTGATGAAGGCTTCTTCAACCTGAGCGGCGAGTTCGCGGGTCGGCTCCAAGATGAGCGTGCGCGGCATGCGCGCTCTGGCGCGGCCCTGCTCCAGCCGGCTCAGCATCGGCAAGGTGAAGGCGGCGGTTTTGCCCGTGCCGGTCTGGGCGATGCCGAGAATGTCGCGCCCGGTGAGCGCATGCGGTATGGCCTCCGCCTGGATAGGCGTGGGAGAAGAGTATCCGGCGGCTTGTACTGCCGCCAAAACCTTTTCCGAAAGGCCGAGTTCGTCGAATTTCATGATAGTCCTGGTCGAGGCGGCGAGCTTGAAGGCTCGAAGCCGCCAATGTGCGGCTGGCGCCTGTTCCCTGACGTGTTCAAAGAAGAGGCGTGGGGCGCCGGAGGTCGCTTCGCCGTCTCTATATACTTTGGCGCGCAAAAGCGAAACTCGAATAGGTTTGGCTGTCTACGCGCGTTTTGTCAACGCGCTTGCGCGAATATTCTTCAAAAAGTTAATAGCTTCTCGGCCTTTGCCGGCGAAGGCGCCCAGAGCGTCTCCGCACGATGCAGTGATTAGCGCCATGGAAAATCGCTCCGGACTGGAATGCGTTTGAGCGCAACATGCTCTCAGCCGGACAACGCGCCCATTTTTGCGTCACTGTTTCTCGCCGCAGGGCGCGAGTTTGACATAGCCGACGCCATCGCTTTTCGTCGGTATCGTCGAGGTGGTCTCCATATCTACGCCAATGCTGCGATAGACGGTGACCGCGCGCCCGGGCTTCGCGTTAGGGCGCCCCTGCGCGAGGCGAGCTTCCTCGGAGTCCGGCCATTGCACCGTGACGCGCGGCAGCGCGCCCCGCCCGACGAGGCTGGCGAGACCGTCGGCGGCGAAGACGGCGACCAATGTGATCAAGCAGAAGCCGAGAACCGCCCGCGCCGAAAGCGACGCCCCGATGTCAAAAGGAAAATCTCTGTAGCTCATGGCGCTAGTCCTCTGGATCAGCTGCGAGGCTAGTTCAACATGGTAAAGGACCCCTTACTTCGAGCCTTCGAGGCGAAGTCGCCCGCCGTGGCAGGAGTTTTGCCTCAGCCAAAAAGATTTTTCTGCGCCCGGTCCGTTTGACGCTTGCCAAGGCGGCGACGAACAACAAAACTCGGTTCGTGGCGCCGAGAGATCCAACCTGCCGGCGCCGACGCAAAAAGCCGCAGCGTCCTTATAGCCGGATGGCCGGCCTCCTATATGGAGCAACAGGACGCGAGGTCGGGACACCAAAGGGAAGGCTCGAACCAATATGGCGCTCGAATCTGGCATGTTTCCTCAGCCCGGCGACGTGATCGGCGGAGAGCCGACGCGCCTCAGCAAGGAGACGCGCAAGGGCGGCGACGGACCGGCGGGCGGCACGGCGTTGGTGCCGCGCACTCGCACGCAGACGCGCAAGCCCCATATGTACCGTGTGCTGTTGCTTAACGACGACTACACGACACAGGAGTTCGTCGTGATTGTTCTGCGCAAGTATTTCAACAAGTCTGAGCAAGAAGCAAATCGAATTATGCTGCACGTCCACAATCACGGAGTCGGCGAATGTGGTATTTATACATATGAAGTGGCGGAGACGAAAGTCACCCTAGTTATGGAGTTCGCACGCAAGCATCAGCACCCGCTGCAATGCATCATGGAAAAGAAATAGGGGTCGACCGGATGCCCGCCTTCTCGCGCAATCTAAAGCAAACCCTCGACAGAGCCGTCGCTTCGGCGCGTGAGCGTCATCACGAATATGCGACGCTCGAACATCTTCTGCTCAGCCTGATCGAAGACAACGACGCTGCGGCGGTGCTGCGCGCCTGCTCGGTCGACCTCGATCTGCTCGCCAAGAACTTGCGCGAATGCATCGATCGCGAGCTTGGCAATCTCGTCAATGACGAGACCGAGGAATGCAAGCCGACGGCGGGCTTTCAGCGCGTCGTGCAGCGCGCGATCATCAGCGTGCAGTCGTCCGGCCGCGAGGACGTGAGCGGCGCCAATGTGCTCGTCGCGCTGTTCGCCGAGCGCGAGAGCTATGCGGTCTATTTCCTGCAGGAGCAGGACATGACCCGCTACGACGCTGTGAATTACATCAGCCACGGCATCGCCAAGCGGCCCGGCCTCTCCGACGCCTCGCGCACCCCCCGCGGCGCCGAGGAGGAGGGCGAGCGCGCGGAAGCCCGCGAGACGCGCGACGGCGATCCGCGCAAGAAGGAAGGCGCGCTCGACGCCTATTGCGTGAATCTAAACCGCAAGGCGCGCGATCAGCACATCGACCCGCTGATCGGGCGCGAGCCGGAAGTCGCGCGAACGATCCAGGTGCTGTGCCGGCGCCAGAAGAACAATCCGCTGCTGGTCGGCGACCCCGGCGTCGGCAAGACCGCGATCGCGGAAGGCCTGGCGCGCAAGATCGTGCTCGGGGAAGCGCCGGACGCGCTCGCGGGCGCGACCATCTACGCGCTCGACATGGGCGCGCTGCTCGCCGGCACCCGCTATCGCGGCGATTTCGAGGAGCGGCTGAAACAGGTCGTGAAAGAGATCGAGCAGCACAAGAACGCGATCCTGTTCATCGACGAGATCCACACCGTCATTGGCGCCGGCGCGACCTCCGGCGGCGCGATGGACGCCTCGAACCTGCTGAAGCCGGCTCTGGCGCAAGGCGCGCTACGCTGCATCGGCTCGACGACCTACAAGGAATACCGCCAGTATTTCGAGAAGGACCGGGCCCTCGTGCGCCGCTTCCAGAAGATCGACGTCAACGAGCCGTCGATCCCGGACGCGATTGAAATCGTCAAAGGCCTGAAGCCCTATTTCGAGGACTTCCACAAGATCCGCTACACGGGCGAAGCGATCAAGGCGGCGGTTGAGCTCTCCGCGCGTTACATTCACGACCGTAAGCTTCCTGACAAGGCGATCGACGTGATCGACGAGAGCGGCGCGGCGCAGATGCTGGTTGCGGACAACAAGCGCAAGAAAACCATCGGCCTCAAGGAAATCGAGGCGACCATCGCGACCATGGCGCGCATACCGCCGAAGTCGGTTTCTAAAGACGACGTCGAGGTTCTGGCGCATCTCGACGAGACCCTGAAACGCGTGGTCTACGGCCAGGACGCCGCGGTCAACGCGCTGACCAGTGCGATCAAGCTCGCGCGCGCGGGCCTTCGCGATCCGGAAAAGCCGATCGGCTGCTATCTGTTCTCCGGGCCGACCGGCGTCGGCAAGACGGAAGCCGCGCGCCAGCTCGCAACCTCGCTCGGCATTGAACTCGTGCGCTTCGACATGTCGGAATATATGGAGCGCCACACGGTCAGCCGGCTGCTCGGCGCGCCTCCCGGCTATGTCGGGTTCGACCAGGGCGGTCTGCTCACCGACGCGATCGACCAGCATCCGCACAGCGTGCTGCTGCTCGACGAGATCGAGAAGGCGCATCCCGATCTCTTCAACGTGCTGCTCCAGGTCATGGATCACGGCAAGCTCACCGACCACAACGGCAAGACCATCGACTTCCGCAATGTGATCTTGATCCTGACCACCAACGCCGGCGCCATCGACCTGCAGCGCGCGCCGATCGGCTTCACGCGCTCGAAGAAGGATCGCGACGACAGCGAGGCGATCAATCGCCTGTTCGCGCCGGAGTTCCGCAACCGGCTCGACGCCGTGGTGCCCTTCGCGCATCTGCCGCCGCAGGTCATCGCCCGCGTCGTCGACAAATTCATCATGCAGCTCGAGGCGCAGCTCGCCGATCGCAACGTCACGATCGACCTCTCCGAGGAGGCCCGCGCCTGGCTCGTCGACCACGGCTATGACGAAGCGATGGGCGCGCGGCCGATGTCGCGCGTGATCCACCAGCAGATCAAGACGCCGCTCGCCGACGAGGTGCTGTTCGGACGGCTGAGGAACGGCGGCGCGGTTCACGTGGTCGTCGTCGCCGGCGAAAACGGCGAGAAGAAGCTCGGCTTCGTCTATCCCGAGGGGCCGGTGCTGCCGCGCCCCGAACGCGACGTCTATGAGGCGGGCAAGAAGCGGCCTTCCGCGGACGCCGACGAGTCCGGACCCGCAAGCGAGGATGTCGGCGAGGACGTCGGCAAGAAGCCAGCCGGCGCGCTCGACGGCGCCGCGGGGCCGCGCAGCGTGCCGGACGCGCCGCTGCAGGGGTGAGCCGCGATATACGCCGTAGTAGAGTTTCTCATGGTCGGGCTCCTCCCGGCCATGATCATCAAGAGACCTTGCATCCCGGCGCGATCGAAGCGCAAATCTTCCCAATGATCGACACGACGACGTCCAAAGCCGCCCTCGTCTTGTTTTCCGGGGGGCAGGATTCGACGACCTGCCTCGCCGACGCGTTGTCGCGCTTCGAAAGAGTGGAGACTATCGGTTTCTACTACGGCCAGCGCCACGCCGTCGAACTTACGCAGCGCGGCGCAATCCGCGACGGCCTTCGCGCGCTCTCGCCGCTTTGGCGCGAGCGGCTGGGCGACGACCATATGATCGCGATCGACGCCTTGGGAAAAATTTCGCAGACGGCGCTGACGCGGCAGACCGAGATCGCCTTCGACGCCAGCGGTCTGCCGAACACTTTCGTCCCCGGCCGCAACATCCTGTTCCTCACCTTCGCCGCCGCCCTCGCCTATCGCCGCGGCATAGACACGCTCGTCGGCGGCATGTGCGAGACCGATTATTCCGGCTATCCGGATTGCCGCGACGCGACGATCCGCGCGACGCAAGCGGCGCTCTCGCTCGGGCTCGATCGCGACATGCGCATCGAGACGCCGTTGATGTGGCTGGACAAGGCCGCGACCTGGCGTCTCGCCGAAGAGCTCGGCGGAGCGGCGCTGGTCGAGCTGATCCTTGAGGAAACGCACAGCTGCTATCTCGGCGAGCGCGGCAAGCGCTTTGCCTGGGGCTATGGCTGCGGCGAATGCCCCGCCTGCGCGCTGCGCGCCGCGGGGTATGAGAAATACCGGGGGGAGAAAACGGTTTCCGGGAGCCAGGTTGAAATCTAACCCCTAGAGCAAAATCCGAAAAAGTTGATAGGCTTTTTCGATCAGAATTTGCTCCAGCATTTTGATTTTGGAGCGACTTCTTATCGATCGAATGAGTCCATTCGCTCGGAAAGCGCTCTGACGCCGCGGCCGCGAGCGACGGCTGACGTTGGACCGGTTTCGACCCAAAGCGGCCTCGTCGAGGCAGGCAGCCGGACATGAACCCAATTCATATTGGCGTCATCGCGGTTGTCCGGGCGAAGCCGTCGATATGGCTGTCCACCGAAATATCGTGCGAGCGCGTTGGATCAGCGTCTCACTTGAGCTATTTTGGACTTCAAAAGAAAGCGCCATTGGCGATTCGGTCGCACAGCGCGTTTGTTTGTTTCAGGGGGGTAAATGCTGAAACCTTTCACCTTTCAAAAAACTGTCTTCGCAGTTTTGTTTTCGCTCTTGTCTTTGAGCGCCGCGGCGCAGCCGCTGATCACGGGTCAGATTTCCAACAACGTCCTGACGCGGCTCCCCGGCAATACGCGGCCGGAGGCCACCTCGGCGAACGATCGCGGCGTGGTCGCCGACAGCCTGCCGCTCAAAAGCATGATGCTGCAGCTGCAGCGGTCCGCGGCGCAGGAACAGGCGCTGACGCAGCTGATCGACGAGATGCACAATCCGAAGTCGCCGTATTTCCACCAATGGCTGACCCCGGCGCAGATCGGCGCGCAGTTCGGGACCTCGCAGGCCGATCTCGAAAAGATCGTCGGCTGGTTGGTCTCGCAGGGCTTCGTCGTCGATCGCACCTATCCGAACCGAATGGCGATCGCCTTCTCCGGGACCGCCGGACAGGTCCGCGCCGCCTTTCACACCGAAATCCATCATCTCAAGGTGAACGGCGCGGATCACATCGCCAATATGAGCGATCCGATGATCCCCGCCGCGCTCACTCCCGCGGTCGCCGGGGTCGTTTCGCTGCATGATTTCAAGCCGAACAAGATGATGCGGACGAAATCGCAATATACCGCAGGCGGCGGGGGATATTTCGTCACGCCGCCCGATCTGGCGACGATCTATAATTTCAATCCCGTTTTCGCGTCCGGCAATGTCGGGCAAAATCAGTCGATCTACCTCGTCGAGGACACCGACCTCTATTCAACTGCGGATTGGACGACGTTCCGCGCGACCTTTGGTCTCTCGGGCTACACGACGGGTTCGCTGACGACGGTCCACCCGTCCTGCGGCGACCCCGGCGTAAATGGTGACGACGGTGAAGCCATTCTCGACGCCGAATACGCCAGCGCAGCGGCTCCTGGCGCGGCGATTTTCATGGCTACATGCGCGAACAGCACGACGAGCGGCGTCGCGACCGCGATCGAAAATCTCGTCAACGAAGCGACGCCGCCTGCGATCATCAGCGTGAGCTACGGCGAATGCGAGGCCACGAACGGCGCGACGGCCAATCAGTTCTTATACACTGCCTACCAAACGGGCGCGGCCGCGGGCGTCTCCATTTACGTCGCGTCAGGCGATTCGAACGCCGATACCTGCGACAGAGGACTTGCAGCCGCGACTCATGGCGTAAGCGTCAGCGGCTGGGCTTCGACTCCCTATAATGTGGCTGTCGGCGGGACGGATTTCGCCGAACTCGTTCTCTCGGACTAGGCAGCGCTTACTGGAACAGCGTCAATACTCCGACCTATGGCTCGGCGCTGTCCTATATTCCCGAAATCCCCTGGAACGACAGCTGCGCCAGCGAGCTGACCGCATCGTATCTTGGAACTCCGGCAACTTATGGCTCCGGCGGCTTCTGCAACAGCGCCATCGCCTCCAATGACGGACTTCTCAACCTCATCGGCGATGGCGGCGGCCCCAGCGGCTGCGCCACGGGAACGCCGTCCGTTGCGAAAACCGTCAGCGGCACATGCGCCGGCTGGGCGAAGCCTGCGTGGCAGTCCGGCGTTTCCGGCAACCCGAACGATGGCGTGCGCGACCTGCCCGACCTTTCGCTCTTCGCGTCGAATGGGATCTGAAATCATTATTACGTCTTCTGCTACTCCGACCCAACCGCCGGCTACGGCGGCGCGCCTTGCACGGGCGCTCCGAGCGCCTGGGCCGGCGCCGGCGGAACCTCCTTCGCCTCGCCGATCATGGCCGGCGTGCAGGCGCTCATCAATCGGCAGACCGGATCACTCCAGGGCAACCCCAATCCGCGCTACTACCACCTCGCGCAGTCGCAATACGGGATGGCGCCCGGCGGGTGCAACGCCAACAACGGCGCTCTCGTCGACGGCAAATGCCTCTTCCAGGATGTGACGCTCGGCGACAACGACGTGCCCTGCAAGGGCGCGGTGAACTGCTATTTGCCGTCCGGAACCTATGGCGTGCTTTCCACCTCCGACTCTAGCTATGCGCCCGCATATGCGGCGAACCGGGGCTGGGACTTTGCGACCGGACTCGGCACGGTGAACGTCGCCAATGTCGTCAACAACTGGAGCGCCGAGCAGACGCACTGGTTCGAGGCGGGCGTCGGCGACTTCAACGGGGACGGAATCAGCGACGTTCTCGGCCTTTCCTTGAACGGCAATATGCAGATTTGGCTCGTCCATGGCGTCGCCGCAGTTCCGACGGTCGTCGCACAACAGAGCGCCCCTGCCGGCTGGACCGTCGCCGGCGTCGGCGATTTCAACGGCGACCATATCTCCGACATTCTCTGGCGCTACACCGATGGCTCGGTGATGATCTGGCTGATGAACGCCGATGGGACGACCAAGTCCGCGACCAATCTCGGGGTTGTCTCGCTGAGCCAAACCATCGTCGGCGTCGGGCTCTTCAACAATGACGCCAATTCCGACATCCTCTGGCAGCAGGCCGACGGCTCGCTGCTCATCTGGGAGATGAACGGCGCTTCAATCCTGGGGAGCGTAACTCTGCCGACGATCCCGCCGCCGTCCTCGACCGTCGTCGGCGTCAGCGACTTCAACGGCGACGGCGTTTCCGACATTCTTTTGCGCAACACAGACGGCAGCGTCGTGGTCTGGCTCATGAACAACACTCCGGCCATCCAGACGGTGGGCGCCTCGCTTCCGCAAAGTCTCTCCTATACACTCGCGGGGCTCGCCGACTTCAACAAGGACAAGAGCACCGACATCCTCTGGCGCAATGGAGATGGCGCGATCCTGATCTGGGAGATGAACGGCGCAACGACGCTGGCGACAGTCGGGCCGCAATCGCCGCAGGCGAACTCCTTCATCACCGCCATCGGCGATTTCAACGGCGACGGCTACGCCGACATCGTGTGGCGGAACAGCTCCAGCGAGACGGTCGTTCTATGGCTGATGCAAAACGGCGCGACGATAAAAACCAGCACCTATGCCGCGAGCCCTCCGTGAGCATGGCTGCGCCCGCTAGAAACGCTTTTCGCTCGAATGGAATCATTCGAGTGATAAGAAATCACTCCAGAATCAAAATGATGGAGTATGTTCTTATCTAATTGCGTTTGATCGACCCCAAAAGGCGCTTTCGACCATAGCTAACGCTTCGCCTTTTCGACCACCCCGATCATCGGGCCCATCGGCCGGAAGCGGTCGTCGCGCGCAAGCTCCCGCGAGTAAAGCGAAGAAATCGACCCGTCGAGATAGAGCGCGTCGCGGCAATGCAGCTCATCTCCGAAAAGATGCGCGAAGGCGTGGAAACTCACCGGGCTGTTGGAAATCGCGAAGTGAACGAGACGGCCCTGGGTGACGCAGACGCCATTGCGGATTTTCTCGGATTGGCCGTCTTCGTGGATATTGGGGTTTAGGCGCCCCGCGCTGAGCAGCATGGGCCCGGACTGCGTCGCGAAGGCCGGATGCAGGCGCTTCGCCCTGAAAGCATGCGACTCCATGACGCCCGCCCGCGCGCCGTCGACCCAGAACACGCCGTTCGGCCGCATGTGAAAGTTGCCCGAACCGCCGCTGAGATTGACGCCGCGCGAGGTCTCGCCGCGTTCGATGAAGAGGCCGACGGGCGCGCGATCTTCGCCATACATGCCGGCGTTCATCGCAAAGATTAGGGTCTCGCCTCGCTTTTTGAGGTCGTCCTGCAGCCTGTCGAACCCGCCAAGAATAGCCCCGTCGCCGTCACGCAGGAAAAGCTCGATGCGCGACCGGCGCGCGTCGAAGTCGCACACCGTATAAGAGACGCCGCCTCGTTCGATATTGCGGCAATCGGCGCGGGCGACGCTCGGCGCGACGGAAATGGCCAGCGCGCCAAACGCCGCCATCCAAACGGATCGAAACGACGATTTCATAAGGAGCGCGGGCTGACCAATAAGCCTCTGCGGGAGGCGTAGATGAAATCCGCCGCCCCGACCTCCACCTCGTCGACGTGGTTGCCTTTCCAATCGACGGCGAAGCCCAGATTGCTCAATTCCTGCACGATAACGCCGGGATCGCCCATTTGAGGATGCACTTCCATGGTTATATTGTCGACTAGGCGTAACCACTCATTTTCGTTGAGAAGAACATCGAACTCCGCTCCCTCGATGTCGAGCTTGAGGAAATCGATTTTCTTCCCGCCGAAAAATGCAACAACTTCGTGGCCGGTTATCGATCTATTGTTGCTGTTGAACGCCTTGCCGTAGCGCTGGGTGATTTCTCCATAAAGCTTCTCGTTGAAACCGCTCGCCCGGCTCCGTGACCTGACCAACGCTTGGATGAATTTGATTTCAGGGTTTTCCTGCGCAATGCGCCGACGATGGAGGTTGTCGCTGTAATTGTCGGCGTCAATCGCCAGGATATTGACGCCTTCGCCGGCGACCATCCTGATGATCTGTGCAACTCGCCCAATATTGCAGCCCAAATCGACGAAGGTCGCGACACGCGCGTCGTTCATTCGGAATGCTTTGAAATAATTGTCCCTGACGAAAAACTCCCGTAGCCAGGAAAAGGTCTGCGGCTGCGCGTCGCTCAAATCGAAGGTGAATTCCATATCCAGCCAACGAAATTTGACCGGGCCATGCATCGCATTGTCTGCGTCGTAATATTTTTTTGACTTCAGCACAGATGGGGCGGCTAGCGCCACATTTGCATACCATCTGATTGCCTGGTTTGGCGGCATGACCTTGTATATGCCCACCATATCTTCCGCCACGCGCTTCAAATAAGACATTACGAGCCTCAAAGCATTCAACTCGCACGAAGATTAACCCACAGGCGGGACAACATCGCCTTTGAGGGTCAGGCGAAACTCTGGCGCGCGTCAACTTTCCTTGTTGGCGATTTATCGTACACTTTTTTCAATCTGAGGTCCATGCCGTCGTCCGGATTCGCGTCGCTGTCGGCAATATGGTTAAAAGGCTATCGGCCGACATCGAAGTCTTCGCTGGACGAAAACTTCCTGCGCATGCTTGTCGTGCGCTTTTGACGCCTGCAATGGACTGTCCGCGACTGCGCGGTTAAAGCTGCGGCCGTCACGACGCGATCTTTTGAGCGCGACGAGGGCGCCTTGATTTCCTTCCGTTGGAGAAGCTGTTGTCGCCTGCCATCACCAGAGCCTTGGACGCCATCCGCCGCGGCGATCTCGTGATCGTCACCGACGACGACGATCGCGAGAACGAAGGCGACCTCGTCATCGCCGCCGCGCTCTGCAGTCCCGAGAAAATGGCGTTCATCATCCGCCATTGTTGCGGCATCGTCTGCGCGCCGCTGACGACGGAGGACGCGCGCCGCCTGCATCTTAATCCGATGGTCGCGCAAAACGACGCGCCGCTCGGCACCGCCTTCACCGTGTCCGTCGACGCGCGACGCGGCCTCACCACCGGCATCTCCGCCGAGCAGCGCTGCAATACGGTTCGCGCGCTGGCCAACGGCAATATGGGCCCCGCCGATTTCGTGCGTCCCGGCCATGTGTTCCCGCTGATCGCTAAGGACGGCGGGGTGTTGATGCGCTCCGGACACACCGAGGCCGCGGTCGATCTCTGCCGGCTCGCCGGTCTGCCGCCGGTCGGCGTCATCTGCGAACTCGCCAATGACGACGGCACGGTAATGGCCGGCGAGCAAATCCGCCACTTCGCCGAGGCGCATGGATTGCTGGTCGTCTCCGTCGCGGACCTCATCGCCTACCGCCAGTCGCGCGAGACGCTCGTCGAGCGGGTAGCCACCTTTCCGGTCGAGACCTCCGCCGGGCTCATGACCGGCCACGCCTATGTCACGCCCTATGACAGCGTGCAGCATTTCGCTTTCGTGCTCGGCGAGATCGGCGAAGGCCGCGACATTCCGGCGCGTCTGCATCGCGCCGACATTCTCGGCGACGTCTTCGGCGGCGCCGTGACCATAAATAAAACGCTGGCGCGCTTCGCGCGCGAGGGCTGCGGCGTGCTGGTCTATCTGCGCGACGGGGCAGCCGGGGTTCCCGCCAATGTCGTCAAGACCGGCGCCGAAAACGCCGAAGAAGACCGCAAGCGGCTTTGGCTCGACGTTGGCCTCGGGGCGCAAATCCTGCGCGATCTCGGCGTATCGTCGATCCGTCTGCGCAGTTCGACGCCAAAGCCGCGCGCCTATGTCGGGCTGTCGGGGTTTGGATCGAGATCACCGCGGTGGAGCCGCTGGAGTAGGCGGGGTTTTTATGGTTCGATCGCTCGTTGCATACTGAGACCTCTTGATGACAATAACGAGATTTGAATGAGACGAGGCTAAGGATAAGGAGAACATGGCGAAGCACGGGCTCGCCTAAAGGAAAGGCGATCTATGAGCGCGAAAATCAAATATACCGATGAGCCGATCGACGCGACCATCGTCAAGGATTTTCTGCCTTCTCCAGAGGATCTGATTTTTAGAGATGAAGCGTGAAAATCACGATCTCGCTCAGCAAACGTAGCGTGGATTTCTTAAAATCCGAAGCCAGCAAGCATCACACACACTACGGGCAAATGATCCAAAAGCTTATCGACGAATATGTCGAGGCGCATCAGAAGGACTAGACTTCGGGCTTATCGCCTTGAGTCCTCCCAGCCGGCAAAAAACATGGCCGGGACAAGCCCGGCCACAAGGCTTTAGAGCGATCGCGACGTCAAATCACCAGCACGGGCGTTCCGACCTTGACGCGGTTGTAAAGGTCGATCGCGTCGATGTCGCGCATCCGGATGCAACCGGACGAGACGCCCTGGCCGATCTTGTCCGGCTCGTTGGTGCCGTGGATGCGGTAGAGCGAGTCCTTGCCGTTCTGGAACAGATAGAGCGCTCGCGCGCCCAAGGGATTGTCCGGTCCGCCCGGCAGGCCGCCGGCGTCCGCGGTCGGCTGCAGATGCGGCCAGCGTTGCAGCATGTCCTTGGGCGGGATCCAGCGCGGCCATTCCTGCATGCCGCCGACATAGGCGCGGCCGCTCCAGCCCATCGCATCCTGGCCGGTGGCGACGCCGTAACGGATCGCCTTGCCGCCGGGCTGAATATAGTAGAGGAAGTGGTTGCGCGAGTCGACGACGATGGAGCCGACCGGCTCGCTCGTCTTGTAATCGACCTGATAGCGCTCGAAGTCGGAAGGTATCTCGGCCTTCGGCGCAATAGCCAGGAATTCCGCGTCGCGGCCGCTGACTTTCGGATCCGGAACGCGCACGCCGGTGCAGCCGGCGACGCATGCGACCGCAAGGGTCGCGAGGACAATTGACGAAACCCGCATTAATCTCTCCTATCCGCGGCCAAAGAATATTAGATATGCGGATACCACAGTCACAACATGTTTTGTGCGCCGCTAGGGGTTTTTTCAGACTATGTGTCTTTCGCGCCACAGATAAACGGCAAGGGTGAAGCCGGTGAACAGGAGGCGGTGACAAGCGTGCGCACGATCTATTTCACGCATGAGTCCTCGTTCGCGCATGAGATGGGACCGGGCCATCCCGAATGTCCGCAGCGGCTGCGCGCCATCGATCAGGCGTTGACGAGCCAGCGTTTCCAATGGCTTGATCGCCATAAGGCGCCGCCGGCCGCGCGGGAGGACGTGGCGCGCGTGCATCCGGAGGCGTTTCTGGACGCGCTCGCCGCCGCCTCGCCGCGCGAAGGTTACGTGCTGCTCGAGGCGGACGCCGCGATAAATCCGAAGACCATGGAAGCCGCGCTCTTCGCGGCGGGCGGCGCGGTCGCCGCCGTCGACGCGGTGATGACCAGGGAGGCGGAGACGGCTTTCGTCGCGGCGCGACCGCCGGGCCATCACGCCGGCGTCGCCTCGCCGATGGGTTTTTGCTTTCTGAACAATGTGGCGATCGCGGCGAAGGCGGCGATCGCCAAACATGGCGCGGAGCGCGTCGCGATCGTCGATTTCGACGTGCATCACGGCAACGGCACGCAAGAGATTTTCTGGAGCGACCGGCAGGTGCTGTTCTGCTCGACGCATCAGGCGCCGTTTTATCCGGGAACGGGTGGATTAAACGAGCGCGGCGAACATGATACGATCGTCAATGCGCCGCTTCCCGCCGGCGCCGACGGCTATCTCTTCGCGCAAGCTTTCTCGGAGGTCATCGCGCCGCGCATAAAAGCCTTCGCGCCGGATCTGATTTTCGATCCCTGGGATCGACGCGCATGCGCTGGACCCGCTGGGCGGCTTGAGGCTCATGACGCAAGATTACAGCGAGGTGACCAAACGCCTGCTCGATCCTTGCCGACAAGCTCTGCGATCGCCGGATCGTGTCGTTGCTCGAAGGCGGTTACATATCAGCGCTGGCGCATCGGTCGCCGCGCATGTGGCGGCGCTGATGGGCGCGGGTAACCCCCAAATGCCTGACGTATTAGCCCTGGCGGGCCTTGAAGCGCTTCTGCACCTTGTTGATGATGTAGACCCGGGCCCTTGCGGCGCACGAGCTGATTGGCGCGGTGGCGCGACCGCAGAGACTTGAACAAGTTGCGCACTTTCATTTTATTCCCCGGGACTTTTTGACAAAAGATCACACGCCGGGATAAGCGCCCGGCGGTTCGCTGCAGGCTCTATGCCTCAACTGCGCGTGCGGATCAAGGCGTAAACCATCGAACCGGCTCATTTGGCGTATATCGCCTGGCATGCGACGATTTACAAACGAATTGCCGCTCCTCCGAGCTTTGGAACCGCCCCCGTGAAGACCTTCACCTTCGCCGCCGTCACGGCGCTCTGCTGCTTCCTCT
>CAWFZD010000038.1:0-7398 GCA_963820145.1 uncultured Alphaproteobacteria bacterium | reverse complement strand
TCGCTTATTTCCTGCCGGAATTTATCTCGTCGGCGGAGTGTCAAGCGCGGAGGCTCAACTTGCCGGACTCTCGCCGAGATCGATGATTGGCGGGTCACACTCAATGTCAAAAACACCCAGGTCGTTCTCGCCAAGCAATTGGACGCTGAGGAAACCAAACCCGCGCCGCTCCCCACCCCGCCCGAATCCGCGTCAGACGCGCTGGACGTCGATTCAATGGATTGGTGCACAGACCAATCTTCCGACTGCACTACCGTCGTTCTTAACCACCTTTCCGCCAGCTTCGAACAGGCCTTTGGGCAAGCCACTGATGACCTAATGCATGGAGGGCCTAGTCCCGATGGCGGCGGGCCGCCCTCCCCTCCCGATGGACCCAATGGACACCCGAAGGGCGACCAAGATGGGGGTCCAAGACCGATATCAGGGGCGGGAGCAAAGCCGATATCGGAAGAGCTCAGACGCGAGATTGATACTGACGCTATTTTAGTAGCCGCGTCGCAGCGCTCCACCATTTCCCAGAGCCATTTTTTCGATCCGTTATCGCAGTCCGACGCAGGATCTAGCGCGGACAAGTCCTCGACCGACAGAAGAAAGGATGCTCATGCACCCTCCACAACAATCAATGATGTACGTCCGCCACCGCCGACGGAGGGGGGAGTCGGCAATCACCCAAACGAGCCTACACCGCCTAGCTCGGGTGGAGGAGGCGCGGCCAGCCAAGCAATTCTTGACGAACAAAGCCAAGCGAATTCTTGACGATCAAATAGCCAAACTCGACCCCGCCTACGAAACCCCTATTCGACAGGCCTTCAAGGGTTTCTTCAAACAGGAGGTCGTTGAGAAACGGCCTCGTTTGTTGGACCGGCTAAAGGCAACTCTTGCTGCCCACGCCGACTTCTTTCGAACGCTTCCAACGCGGGCGAGCTTACGAGATGGTTTGGTTCTACGCGCGGCGTCGCTGGGGCTGTCGGCCGGCTTCGCAACCGCAGGCCTTGATATCAATTTCGATCGGATAATGACGCAAAAGTGGGATCGTTATCATCAAGATTCTTTGATATTATGTCCCGCGCCTACCTGAGCGAGCTTATAGATAGCGGCGATCCCATAAAGGCCGCCGAACGTCTCAAGCGTGCGGGGCTTCTGCAGGGCGCCTTTCGAGCGCTGGAAACTAGTGCTTTGCAAACAATTGCAACCAGGGTTGATGTCGCTGCCGATAAGGCGGAACAACATTTCGCGGAAGTGAAGCCGGCCGTTTTGGCCCGGCTCGATATCGCCAATGAGGTAAAGGACCAAATTACGCAAGGCCTGAAGGATTTAGGTGACCAAAGGAAGTCTGAAGACATAAACATCGCGAATTACGGCGAAGTCTTGAAACCCCCGAAAAGCTACAGCTTCGCAGAGATGGATGTCGACAGACACGTTGGAGGGGTGGTCTTTGGCCGACCGCCTGAGAACCCCATGGACGCCCTTGACTTTCGAGATATCACTTGGACTACCTCAAATCAAACAATATTGCTTCACCTTGACCGCGGGGATGGGCAACGGATCACGATAGGACCTTTTGATCGGCAAATAATTCATCAGGCGCTGGCGTACGCAGCAGACGGTAGAAAGGTACCAGCCACAGTCCTCAATACTTCTCCGCTATCGGATCAAAAAGTTACTATACATCCAGCTTTGTTGGATACCCCCTCGGATGCCGTGTTTTAGCAATGGATCTTTATGTGTTTGACCTCACTCGGAACGATATGACGGTAAATTCTGCAATGGAGCAGGTCCACATCGCTGGAGACATCTATCAGATCGGCCGTACAGCACGCCTAGAAGGCATCCGCCAAGGGATAGCAGATACGAAACTAGAAATACGAAATGATCAATTCACAGTTCGGAGGGACGGATTTCTTTCAGAATTAGACGGCGTGATGAGGGAGACTGCGACACGCTTAGATAAAACAGAAGCTAAACAGCGCTTTGAAAAGTTTGAGCCAGGGTCCGCTTTCTATTTCTTGGAGTCAAAACCTGAATATTTTGATTCCGATATCGTTGCTGATATGAAGTCTTGTAGTTCTCAAACCAAAGAACTCGATGTTTGGAGAGCTTGTATGCGCGGGAGCTCAGCAAATGTGCTGGCGGGCGCGAAAAAACAGATTCACGTGCAGAAACCGAATAGACAAATAGATGACGTGGACAATAACATACTATCCGATGACGTAGAAAATAACGCACTATCTAATGACGTGTTATCTCAACTTCTTAGAGACCCCCGCCTTGCTCGGCAACTACGAGCGCGTCCTGAGTTATTCGGAGGATTAAGTAGGAGCGGAGGACTTCACCTGAAACGAGACGGCACCAAACCCGACGTCAGACAACCCGAACCCGAGGAGATACTGGATGCAGCTAGAATCATGAACGCAGTGACACCTCTCCGGGAATACGAAACTTCAAGTGTCCCTGAATACGGAATTGTGAGTGGCGTTAGGGAGATGCCTTGGCGTCTAGATCGAGGCCTGGACTTCGCGAGGCCAGGCACGTTCAAAACGAGCGATGCACCCCCGCCTTTAGGCCAAGGCTCACAGCTTCAATTCTTCATGCAAGTTGTTTTCCAATCTCCACCCTACTTTAGAGCCGATGTGGAGCGATGGTGGACTCAAGGGGATAAGCCAGTGCTTAATGCTGCTAAAGACGAGTTGCCATGGCGTTTTCCGAACATATCTGAAAGGGTGGTCTCAGCCGTCGCTACGGTCAAGAATGACCCCGTCAGACGCGACGAATTTGAGCCGGTAGAGGAACTATTAATAGCGCAGCGTTTGTTTCGGGCGGCACTGGCGCGAGAGCTTGGAAAGCAATTTCCTCTGCAGAAATTGGCAAACCTTACGTGGGTCACGGCCAACGCGGTCAAGGATACCGTAACCCCACGCTGGCAAACAAAACCCGGGTGGACAGAATTGGGATTTTTTAAGTATCTCGCTCAGTCCGTGGATACTAAAGCAACCTCTTCTTCCGTCGCAAAAAAGATCGAAGCTTGCTTCGCACTCGCTGGACCGGTGAAGCAGTACCTTCGGTCGGAAAGTTTGACCGAGAGTGAACTCGATTCGAACAAGAAGGATATGCTTCAATTGGCAAGGATTTCTAGCGATGACTGGAGCTCAAGTTGCGTGTTTTCGCCCGAAGACTTGAAAGAACTCCCGAACGGGTCGGATATTTCTAAAGTAAGCGTTAGGGTAAAAGGCCGGCGGGCGCTCAGGATACGCGCCGGAATCGCGGCCGAGGACGACAGCGACCGACTAGGGCCCGGCGGGAAAGCGGTCTGCGGGCCTATGTGACCGTCCGTAAAGCAAGGGTAGGGCCGTCGCGTCGCCGCGCGAAGGTTCCTTTATTCGTGCTTGAATTGATTCGATTGCATTGCGGATCGAGGTCGCGCGGAAGCCATTAAGGCCACCTATTTTTTCCAAAAGTGCGAGGTGCCTCCGCTTGACGTCGAGCAGGAGGTTGTCGTTTCCGGATAATGATGCGCCGTGAGCCGCACTTTCAAAGAGATCGTCGGCCGCGTCGAAATCGTCAAGATCGACGCGAACTAACGCCTGATTTACGAGGCATCGGCTCAGACACGCAGCATCTCCAATTAGACGCCAAAGCCGCTCTTCCTCCAAGTGCACTCTCAAAGCCTGCCGAGGTCGTCCCAGTTGCCTTAGAGCAATGGCGCGGCCGGCCAAAGCCATAACGAGGCCTTCTGCGTCTTGCGTGCGCCTCACCTGACGTTCGAGTGCGGAGAGTTCCCTAAGCGCTTTACGGTAAGTCCCTTGCGCAATAAGCACCAAACAAGAATGCAACTGAAGCCGTATGCGGAGCCGCGACGGGCTTTTCAGGGGTAAAGCCTCCTTGGCTTCCTCAACCAGACGACCAGCAATATCAAACTCACCCACCTCGAGCGCAACCAACGCAGCCCTCTCTTTCACCTCAGCAAATTCAGCGTCCGATCTAGCGTGATCATGCAAACCACGAAGGATTGAGAGTGCAGCACGTGCTCGGCCTGCTCTGACTCTCGTGTCGGCCAAAATCAGCCGAAGGGCGTACCGCGCTCGATCGGACTTCTCAGATCTCGGCAATGCGAGCGCGAATTCACAAATCTCGGCCGCCTGTTCTGGCCGACCAAATCGCATCAACAATTCGGCCGTTCCGACTTGAGCGACTTCGAGAGTGTCGCTCAAAGCGTTACGTGCGAGACCGTCAAGTAATTGACCCGCCGTAGACGGTTCACCTGACATGATTTGGGCGACGAAGGCTCGAAGCTCTACTGGGTCCCGCCCGTAGGCCGCGCCCAGCCAATGTGGATCCACAAGCAACGCATGCGATCGGCGCCAAGCGCGTATCCGTGGCAGGAGGAATACGAGTTCGTCTATCGAGCGGGCCTCCAAGGCCTTATCGAGAAAATGCTGCGCGAGCTCACACCTGGCCTTTAGCCAGGCGTCGTTGTCAATTCGGTAGCGCTTAACGACCGCCGCAACGAGCGATGGGGTTTGAATGGAAAGGACCCCCCCCCTGGCGAAGAGAAATGGGGACAGAGTATGGTGAATGGGGGCCCAGTCTCGAATAAGCGCGGGCTGAAACGTCGAGCCGCTTAGATTTAGGATCTCATTTTCGCTCAAACCAGAGCGACCGGCCAACATCAGTGTAAGCACACGGGAAACATATCCCAAGGGCATCCCCTGTAACTGCTCCAGGCGCACCAAGGCTAGCTCAAATAGCTCCTGAGTTGACGCTGCCGACAGAAGCCGGCTGATCTCAAGGTCTAGATTCTCAAACAATCCGAACTGCCGCAACAACTCAAGAAGGATGCGAGCGTACTCGGGGGTCCGCTCCGGCATCGCCATAACAATTTTCTGCACTACGTTTGGACTAAGTTTTTTTCCGAATCGGATAAGTGTTTCGCGAACAATCGCCTCTAGATCAATCGTATCCGTAGGTCCAACTGAAAATGCCCGAAACCCTAGCCTGCGCAGTTCGTCCGAGATGGCTGAAGCGTTGGTTGAGACCACGATAGCTCCGCGCGGTTTCACGCGTGGTATCCACTCCAATACCGACCCGAGCGGTGAGGCTTCGGTTTCATCGATCGCGTCAATTATGGTCAGACCGGTTCCATTCTCGACAAGCGATTCGAGTTGCGCATAGCGCAGATCCAATGAGGTTGCTTCTGGGGCGTCTGGTACTATGGCCTCAATTAGAGCCGGCCATTTGCCAGCGGCAGCGGTCAGCGAACCGAACCTACTAAAATCGCCGGCGCTTTTATGCAGAGCGAGGAGGAGGGACGATTTCCCCAAACCCGCGGCGCCCTGGACAACAATGCGTCTCGAGAACCACAGAGCCCTTTGGAGCCTGTGAAGTTCGCGCTGCCGCTGAAACCCTGGCGCGCCAAGATAGGATTTGTATGCACTCTGTGCACGCGTAGTGAGTGACGCGAGTGGGCCTTGCGGTAAATGGGCCCGAATTGTCTTCAAAAGGTCTGCCTCTACCAGTGCGTCCAACTCTAACGGATTAGAAAAAACTTGAACGGACAGTCCTTGCTCACGGATCTCCTGAATTAAACGATGAACCTCAGGGGCGACTTGCACTGAATCACTGAACACTGTGGATCTGATATAGAAGAAACTTACTGTTGGACGCAACTCAGGTGGGGAGTTTAATACGGCATGTCTAATCTCTAATTCCGTCAAGCTTCGGTTGGCAAATTGCTGGAGATGGGGGTAGCTCTTGCTCAATTCCGTGTAATTTGCAGGATCAATCCATCCGTATCGCTCCCCCAGAATAGCAATAAAGAAGGGGCGGCAGGCGTCAATCTCACTTAAACAGATATTGAGAACCGCACCGGCATCTCTCTCCTCGGCCGTAACTCCCCATCGGAAATCTATCTCTTGCAAGGTAGTCCCGGCCGCTTCTACTAGCCTGCGTAACTTGGTGAAAGTACGCTGTACCAGAACATCGCGTTCCTTTCCCATGTCAAGAAAAGTAGACGATACAAATATTCGAATTGCATTTAGCTCTGTCCTATCTTGCTGCAATACAAAATTGCTAGCCATGGATGGCGACATGACAGAGCTTACAAGCGACGGGAAGTGCGCGCAGAACTATTTCGATCTCTTAAGATCAGCGCTCTTTCTTCATTTTCACGGCGAAGGCTTCGGCCCAATGTTCGCCTCTTGCGCCTGTTTTTGTAGCCGGCTGAACACTGTGTCAAAACCGACGCCAGCAGAAATTGCCACTAGGATAGCAGACGCAAACTGAATTTTATCAGTTGCCGAGACCATTTCAGTCTTGGGAGTGAGGACGCCTGGAGCACCGACCCATTGAGGAATCAAGTATGCTAGCCCGACCACAAATCCAGCAACGCCCCCTAGCAAAAGCGATGCCCAGGCATCCTTCTCGCCGGAATCCCAAAGTACAGCCCGAACTAGCGCTCCCGTCGCTCCGGCAAATACGAGGCCCAGAAAAGTCACCAATGGATAAACTCCGGGAAACGGAGTATAGACCATGCCAAAAAACAGTGCGACCAGAAGAAGTAGAAATGCTCCAATAGCATAGATCGTCCGGTAGCGCTGTGCCATAATTGTAGCGAGCACACTCTCACGTCGCCGGGCCTCAATGCGCCGCGCAACCCTTTCGATGCACTGATCCTTGAGTCTCTTCACGAGCTCTGCGACCGGCATTGTGCCCAAGCGGGATAGCTATCATTTGGGGCTTGCTGCGCGAGTTAGTCCAAATTTTCGCCGCGGAGCCACCGAATTCGTCGACGGCCAACACAGGAAGGTGCCGAGCTAGGGCTATTTGTCCGGCGATGAGAGTGGAAGTCGCACCGCCAAGAAGAAGGACCGCGTCAACGCCTTCTTCTTCAGCCAGCGAGCGGTAAAATGGCGCCTCCCAATCCTGGCCCGGAAACAAGCGATGCTCAAATAGATCCGGTCGTGTCGCCTCCTCTATAAACCTGATCTGGCCCTTCTGTGATTCAGCATACCGGACCCGAACCGCGCTGGCACCGTCAGGCGACCCTTTCACATATCCTGAGACAACGTGGGGCTCGAGAGACTCGTCATTCGAGAAGTATACAAGGAGTTTAAATCCAGCTTTTGATAGCTCCGTTCCGATCAGCCTTGCCACATCCTTCGCTACGGTCCGGCGCGCCTCGTCAAGCTGCCACAGCCCACCAATTACAGCGACATAGGGGGTGTTATCGGGTCCCATTTTTTTCCAAAACTTTCATCCCATTTCTGTGTAGTGAGCTTGGCTGTCCACACCAAACACCTATGTATTTCGCTGGGGAATTTTGAATCTCAATTCTTGTGCAACCTAAGTTTGCCGCGCCAATTCCGGATTAAGTGCCAACCCGTCGCATAGAATGGAGAGATC
>CAWFZD010000037.1:0-5815 GCA_963820145.1 uncultured Alphaproteobacteria bacterium | reverse complement strand
GCCTCGGCGTAAAGGCGGGCGGCGCCCCATCAAAAGTGCGCTGTGCGCCTCGGCAAAACGATGCGCGCCGTCCTCTGGCGAAAGCCTCGCGCCCGTGTCGCCCCCAGGGCTACGAAGAAGAAGCCCTCTCTTGCATCCGCTTGCTAGCTGCCGCCACGATTTGGTCGGGCGCGGTGTGGTGCGCCATGTGACCCTCGCCGGGAGTCACGATTAGTTCGCTTTGCGCCATTTCATCTGAAAGCGCCGCGACTGGCGATCGAAATCGACCATCTCGTCCCCGTCGCCCGCCAACATGACGGTCGGGAGCGTTAGGGCAGCGGCGAAACTTTAAAGAGGCGCCGATGTCATCTTGTCCTCCTCGTCAGATATGCTGCTTGGGCAGCCTGGAAGGCCCCCTTACCGATTTTCTTCAAGCATGATGCGGGCGGTTTCCTCGGCGGCGTCGATCTGCGGCCAATGCCCTGCCTCAAGCGCATGCAGGGCGCCGTTCCGAACCTGAGACCGAAGAAATGCCGCCGTCGAGACCTGCAGATATGGATCGTTCCTACCCCAAATGAGCACGAAGGGGACGTCCGACCGGCGAAGTTCGACGAGGCGCGCTGTATTGTCGGCGATCTGTTCCCTTAGCTGAGACGTCATCTGCGCAAAGGCAGGCGCTGCACTCGGCTGCTGGCGGAAGTTGTTGTCGATGAGCGGCTTGAGCAAATTCAGGTTGTGCGCCCTTTTGGCCGAGGGAACGTCGCCCACCATCACCTCGCGCTGAAAATCGAGCAGCCAGGCGAACTGTTGCGGACTGGCCAAGAAATGACGCGCAACGGCTTTGAGCGGCTTGTGCGAGAAGAGCTCAATCAGTTCCGGCACAAGCAGCCCGGGCGCTTCGCCGTAGAACGCATTCATCAGAACGACCGCAGCCGCGCGATCCGGATGTTTCAGGGCGAAGTTCACCGCCGCCGGGCCGCCCGCGTCGTGGCCGACGAGGACGACTCTTTCAAGCTTCAACGCATCGACGACCGCCTCCACGTCTGCAAGTTGCTGAGCGAAGCTGTACTCGGCGCCTTCCGGCCTGTCCGACGAGCCAAAGCCCAGGAAGTCGATTGCGACTGTCCTTCGTCCGGCCGACGCAAGATGCGGGATGAGATCGTTGTAGATGTGGGAGTTGTCCGGGAAGCCGTGAAGCAACAGGAACGCGGGCCCGCCTCCCGCGAAGTCGCGGACGTAGACACTTCCGCGTTCGCGCGGAATCCGACGCTCGGTAAAGGCTTCGCGCATCGCGTTTTTGGAATCTGTCATCATAAGCCTGCTCCTTTGGGCGCGGTTGACGGATTGCCGGTTCTCATTCGGTGGCCTCACGGTGGGCGAGGGAAGCTACCCCGATTTCGTGGAGCGTTTGGGAGCCGACATAGAGCTGGCCTCGCTTGTTTGTACAGCACAGCGCCCCGCGGAATTTAATTGGATTCCTGCTGGGTTATGCTGAATGCGGGGCACGCCTTACGTATCCTAGGACACGATCCACGCGATTATATATTGAATCGGTATGCAATCGTCATTAGTACGACTTCGCGAATGGCAGAGATGGGTCCAGACTATGTGAAATCTCCCTTTTGTGAGCGTTGCGTTAGGATCACTGCATGACGCACATTCCCCGCTCCGATCGCTCGCAGTTGCTGCTCCGGGCTCCGATGCGGTATCGTGTCGTTCTAGTCGGCGAAGGCGCCACAGTTCGCGCGCGAGATCGGCCTGGCCTTCGCGAATCTTGAATATTTTTTAGCGGAGGCGCGCGTCAAGGAACCGGAGGGGCCCCCTATCGCCTTCCCGTCAAAAGTTAATGTCGCATCTGAGGTCTCTCGCGCAAGGCTGCGATCGAAACCCCGAAGGCCGCGGGGCAGCGTGAGAAAAGCAAGTGCGCCGCGCCCTTGGAGGGCGCAGGGGGCCCCTTTCACGATCGCAAGTCGGTCATCCGCCGACGTGAGCACGCGTTCAGGCCTCCTTCTAAGTTACCCATTCGGACGCTTTACGGCATCTTTCATTCCCTCGACAATTTCACCCCCGAGTGTCAAACCCCATGAAACTGAACAGCAGACGCGCTAACTCTCTGAAATAGCAGAAAAATGAGCGAAAGAGTCTCAGAACAGCGCCGACTCGCTGCGATCATGTTCACGGACATGGTAGGGTTTAGCGCCGCCGCACAGCGTGATGAAGGAGTTGCGCTCAAACTCCTCGAAGAGCACCGAAATCTGCTACGTCCTGTTTTCCTCGAGCATCATGGACATGAGATCAAAACTATCGGCGATGGTTTTCTGGTTGAGTTTGCAAGCGCTGTTGCCGCTGTGAAATGCGCCATTGAAATTCAAACGGCGCTCGCCGAACGTAATCTGGACGTTCCGGAGGGAGGGGAGCTACGAGTTCGGATCGGCATTCACTTGGGTGACGTGCTGGTCCGAGAGGGCGACATTGTGGGCGACGGAGTGAACATCGCCGCACGAGTGGAGCCGTTGGCTGAACCTGGCGGGGTCGCCGTGACCAAGCAAGTATTTGATCAGGTATACAACAAAATCCCGCAGCCGCTACGGTCTATCGGTAAAAGAAAATTAAAGAATATAAAAGATGAGTTAGAAGTGTATCGTATCGTGCTTGGCCAGGCTACCGCCGGGACCAGCGCGAGCGATGAAAAAAAGATGTCCTCGTTCGGTCAGCGCAGGCGGAAACGACAAAAATCTATTGCTGTTCTTCCATTTGTGAACTTAAGCTCTGACCTCGAGAATGAATTCCTAAGCGATGGAATCAGCGAAGACTTGCTGAACGCTCTCTGTGGAATCGAAGGCTTGCATGTGGCGGCGCGCACCTCTTGCTTCGCGTTCAAGGGCCGCAACGAGGATATCCGCAAAGTCGGAGAGGCGCTCGGGGTGGAAACAGTTCTGGAAGGAAGCGTCCGCAAGGTGGACAATAAGCTACGAGTCACGGCCCAATTAATTAATGTCGCTGACGGGTTCCGCCTTTGGTCGCACAGTTTCGACCGCCAGATGCAAGATGTGTTTGCGATCCAGGACGACATTACGAGCGCGATCGTAGCTGCGTTGCGGCTGCGCTTCGTTGGTCGCCGTGGCCTCACGAAGCTGCAAACCACCAGCACTGAGGCCTATGAACTATACCTGAAGGGCCGCTTCTTCTGGAACCACCGCGGGGTCGGGCTGAACAAGGCATTGCATTACTTTGAGCTGGCTTTGCTCGAGGACCCTAACTACGCTTTAGCCATGGCCGGTCTCGCCGATACATATAGCTTGCTACACTGGTATGGTTATCTCCCTCTGGCTGAGGTGATTCCGAAAGCCTCCGCGGCGGCGAAGCGCGCTTTGGAGCTAGACCCGCAACTTGCCGAGGCGCACACGTCGCTTGGGTTTTGCTTGCTCCATCAAGAAAGAGATTGGGCCGGAGCCGAGCGAGAATTCCGTCGGGCCATAGAATTGAACCCCCGGACCGTTCCCGGGCGCTACTGGCTCGGCTACCAATGCTCCTGCCTCGGAAACCATGAAGTTGCGATTGAACATTGTCGAGAAGCGGTCGAACACGAACCTTTTTCGCCGCTTGCGCGCGCGTTTTTGGGATGGATGTATTACCACGCCGGCGATTTTGACACCGCTGAGCGGGAACTGCGTAAGGTTCTTGAGTTGGACGGGAATTTTGTATTTGGGGTCTGGCTCTTGGGTAGAGTCCTATTTGCCTCAGGCCAAGGTGACCCCGCGTTAGCCGCGCTCAGCAAGGCATCGGAGCTTTCAAGAGGCGCGGTTTGGACACAATGCGTCCTGGGCTACGCGCGAGCCAAACTCGGCGAGCCGGCTGCGGCCTTGACGATCCTAGCTGAACTTCAAGACGTTCACAAGCATATCTATGTCCCCGCAATCGCGCTTTCGTTACTATACTTAGGGCTGGGTGATCTGGATTCGGCGCTGGCTTGGCTGGACAAAAGTTGCATGGACCATGACGCTTGGGCGGTGGCGATCAAGGTGGATCCCGTCTATGCCGAATTGCAAACAGATGCCCGTTTCAATGCGCTCCTTCGGCGGACGGGACTGCAAGGGTGACGCGTGCTCGAAGGTCAATTTTTCATTTCGGTTCGGGGGTCCGCCAAACACAATCACGGTTTACGGCCAGCGCGCCGCATGTCGCTACACGGGCCAGCGCTTCGACGCCGAGAGCAGCTGTATTTTTACCGGGCGCGCGCTTATTCCCCACCCTTGGGCGCTTTGCAGACCGATGCTATCCGCACGCACGCAGGGATCGATCTCCATGCCTAGGTCGGGAATGATCCGCTGAACCTCGCGGATCGTTGCGGCTTCGCGTCGCTTACCGTGGAAGCGATCATCATGTCCGATCACAGCAAGAATACCGCGAGCGGAGCCGCTTTAACGCTCTTTTCCGGCGGACAGGACTCGACCGTCTGTCTGGCGCTGGCGCTTGCGCGCTTCGAGCGCGTCGAGACGATCGGCTTCGACTATGGACAGCGTCACGCCGTCGAGCTTGCGCAGCGGTCGCGGCTTCGGGCCGGGCTCTCGGCCCTCTCTGCGGATTGGCGCGCCCGCTTGGGCGAGGACCACACGCTCGCGATCCCGACGCTCGGCGAAATTTCCGAGACGGCGCTCACGCGGGACGCGGAAATCGCCTTCTCCGCGGACGGGCTGCCCAACACCTTCGTGCCCGCCCGCAACATCCTGTTTCTCTCCTTCGCCGCAGCGCTCGGCTATCGGCGCCGCATTCCGACGCTCGTCGGCGGCATGTGCGAGACCGATTATTCGGGCTATCCGGACTGCCGCGAGGCGACGATCCAGGCGACCGCGCGCGCTCTCTCGCTCGGCCTCGACCGGAGAATCGAGATTCTCACGCCGCTGATGCATCTCGACAAGGCCGCCACCTGGCGGCTCGCGGAGGAGCTCGGCGGCGAGGCGCTCGTCGCGCTGATCGTCGAGGAGAGCCACAGCTGCTACCTCGGCGATCGAAGCCGGCGCTTCGAGTGGGGCTATGGTTGCGGCGCGTGCCCCGCCTGCCAGCTCCGCGCGGCGGGCTGGGAGCGATACCGGGCGCAGCGCTGAGAGTCAGGGCGCGGGCGGCAGGAAGGGCCCGCGACCCTGCGACGCTGAGACCGTCCCGCCGATCATGAGCTGGTCGGTCACCTGATATTCGAATCCGGCGCCGATCTCGTTTCGCGCCCGCAGGCGCGACCGCGCCGAGAAGACATTGTCGATCGAGCCCATGGCGCTCGGGGCGCCGGCCGGCCCCGCGCTGGGCTTGGCCAGCTCGAGGCCCCCGAAGACGAAGGTCTTCAGCCGCCCGAAATCCTGGCCGGCCCGGACGCTGAAAGTCGTGAAATCATAGCCCGTCGCCCCGCCCGGCCCCGTCGCCCAGCCGGTCGGAAAAAACGCGGGAGAGAAGCCGGCGCCGCCGCTGAACGCGACGAAGGAGCCGTCGGGATAATAGCGATTCCATTCCGCAAAGCCGCCGCCGCCCACGTGAGACTTGAGGCCCTTGCCGGAAATCCCGAAGACTTCGCTGCCGATCGTGAGGCCGCTCCACGGATTGGCGTCGGGCGGCGCCGCTTCGGGGCTCGGCAAGACAGGCGGTGGCGCGTAAGGGACATCGCCGGCTCGCGCCGGCAGGGTCGCGCCCGCGACGAGCAACACGACCAAGAAGGCGCTCGCTTTCACCATGCCTTTTCCATGACGGGTCGGCGCGCGCCGCGCGCGCGAATCCTAGCGGACTTTCCGCCCGAAGATGGGAGAAAACAAGGCCGCGCCGCTTCTCTTGAGGAGAAGAGACTGAAAGG
>CAWFZD010000036.1:0-55190 GCA_963820145.1 uncultured Alphaproteobacteria bacterium | reverse complement strand
TCTGGCCTCGCGCCTCGAAGGCCTTTGCAAAGTCTTCGGCGTCGACATCCTGACCTCGGCGGCGGTCAAAGAAAAGGCGGCTGGCTTCGCCTGGCTCGATCTTGCGCCGTCGTGGTGAAGGGCAGAAGCGCCGCCACGTCGATCTCCACCGTCGCCGGCGACGCGGCCTACGCCGAAACGCCGGCGTTCAGGGAGTGGCGCCGCTTACATGACAGCATGATGGCGTGCTATTCCGAGTGGCGATTCGACGAAGCCGTCCGTCATTCGGAACTGCTGCAGCTCCAGGTCGCTGCGCCCTGGCGGCGGCTCTATGCCAAACTGGAGCGCTGGTTCGCCGAGGCCGCCGCGGCGCCTTCGACCCCGGATCGATCGCCTGTGTGGATGTTCGACAGTAAATAACCGCGATCGGGCCCTATGTCACAAAAGGTCGCGAGCGCGCGTCGAGAATCATATCCGAGAACTCATGATCCAAAACATCAAGATGGACTATTGGGCCCCGCTCGAGCGGCGACATAAGCCCGGGGCTTGGGAAGCGCTTGCGGCGGGCTATGGCGATCGTCGGCGGGCCTATCACACTGGGGCCATATCGCCGATCTGTTGCATAAGCTCGACCGCTTTTCGCATCTCGCCGTGCGCAAGGATCTCTTGGCGACGGCTATTTTTTGGCATGACGCGATTTATGTCACGCGCGGCCAGGCGGGCGTCGAGCGGCCCGATGAACGGAACGTGCGCGCCAGCGCAGACTTGTTTCGTCGCTACGCTTCGATGAGCGCCGTCGACGTCGACGCCGTCACCGATCTCATCCTGGCCACGGCCAATCATACTCAGGCGACGGCGCAAATCGAGCACTACGACGGCTTTGGCGGCGATTTGACTTGTTTCTGGATTTGACCTGAGTTCGCTCGGGCGCGCCGTGGCCGCAGTTTGTCGCAAATTTCGAAAATATCAGGTTCGAATACGCCTGGCTTCCCGAACTCGTCTTTCTTTCCAGCCGCATCCGCGGGCTTGATGGATTTGCGAGACGAGGCGCCAATCTCTTCCGCCGTGTCGAGACGAGAAAAGAATGGGGCGACGCCGCGGTTTCCAACCTCACCCGCGCGATCGCCGATTTGACGCGCAAGGTCGACAGCTCCCACGCCGAGCATGAGCCGTCTCGGCAGGCCTGACGCGGCGGCTCACTTAGAGCGCTTTCCGACCGCATGGACTCATTCGGTCGATAAGAAATCGCTTAAAAATCTAAAGGCTGGAGCAAATTCCGATCGAAAAAGTCTGTCAACGTTTTGCCGAATTTGCTCTAGAGCGCTTTCCGCGCTCGCGCGGAACCGCCGCCATTCGCGATCATGGCTTGTTCCGCGAGCGCCTTACGCAAAACGATCAACAGATCGGCGGCCACTCTGGTTTCGCCGAAATCCAGCGCCCGGCGAATGTCGGCGGCGATCTTGCCGCATAGAGCGTTTGCGGAACGACTCCGTTCGGGCGGCAAGCGCTCTTGATCGCCGGATTCGAGCAGTTCGTCTTGCTCATTCGCGGTCTCGAGACGATAGGCCTCGTAAAGATCGTCATGCAATTTTGAGGTACGACGCCGAGAACCAGCTCTCGCGACGCGAGCCCTGTAAGGCTGATGCACTGCGAGAGCGCTATCATTTGTGCGGTCATGTCTTTTGACTCCAACTGGAGAAAGCCGGATTTGCAATCTTTCGCGTTCATCGCCGCGATGAGCAACGCCAAATTAATCATCGCGAGAGAAAAAGCTGTGCGCTGTCGCACGCCGCGCTCGGGGGTATCAGTCGGCCCGTTCGAGATTGCCGGAGATGCGGCGTTCGAGGATCGTTGGTTGCAGGATGACGAGTTCGCCTCGCACCTTTTCGGCAAGGCCCTCCTGTACCATCGCGTGGATCTCTCGCTGACCTGCTCGCGACGGCATCCGATGCGCGCGGCGAGATCCTGCTGCAGCGGCGGCGGAGAAATGATCAATTGGCCGCCGGCGCCATGGCGAGGATGGGCCAATCGCAGAAGCTCGGAATAGATTCGATGACGCGTGTCGAGCACGTCACGCTCGAATAGGCGCGCATTCAGCCCGCGCACCCTTTGCGTCAACAGCCGCAGCAGTCTTTCGCAAATTTCCGTCGACGAGAATATGACGGCTTTGAACACGGACGCCGGCATGATGCAGACATCTGCATTGGTCAGCGCTGTCACATTGGCGGAACGCGCATGTCCGTCGACGGCGGCGCATCTCTCCAAAAAAATCGCCGACCGAAAGATCGCCCAAAATCATTTCCCGACCGGCGGGGGTGCGAACCAACACGCGCACAGCTCCCGACAGGATGAAATAGACGTCGGTCGAGCTGTCGTCGAAATCCACCACGAGTTCGCGTTCGTCATAGCGCTTCCAACTGCAGCCACGAGCGAATTTCTCAGCCTGGATCGGGTCCAGTCCGTGAAAAAACGGAATTTTTGCGATGCCAGACATATGTCGAACGCCGACCCGAAGGAGATCGGCGCGATCATAGCGTCAAGTTGGCCGAAACCGCCTAACCGGCGGCCGAAGTGAGTTTTTCAGCCCTCCACCATCGCAGCGTCAGCGGTCGTTGATGGCGACCAGGCGACCGACGAACACACCGTCGTCATCAATCTTCGTTGCGTGATGCGTCGCTTTGATCGGGCGGCGAAACCGGCTGCGAACGCCGCCGTCGCCATGCAGATCAACAAAGCGACCGACAGCCAAAACTGGCGACGGACCGATTTGCGATAGCTCGCCGAAGCATAAATATCAGACATGTTCGTCTCCTTGTTGTTTGAACTTGGAAGCAAACTAGTCGCGAGGAGCGGCGAACGATGTGCGCTGGCGCACAGGACCGTCAGAGCATGTTCCCAAAAAGTTGACCGACTTTTTTCGATAAGAACGTGCTCCAAACTTCTGAATTTAAGCGATTTCTTATCGGGCGACTGATTTAATTCCCTTGGAAAGCGCTAGGCGGCCGCACGCATCTCCTCGACCGCAAGAGGCGCAGGCTGAACGCTTTGCAACGACGCCACGATCGCCTCGATCGACGCGGCCGACTGACTTTTGAGCATCTCGCGCGGAAACTCGACCTTGAATGCGCGCTCGATCGCCACGACCAGGCGAATGGCGTCGAAAGACGTCAAACCGAGATCGTAAAGATTAGCTTTGGGCGTCAAATGGGCCACCGGAATGGCGAGCTTTGCTTCTTGCTCGATAAGGCCCTGAATCTTAGCCAACATTTTCGTTCTCCTCACAAGTCTGCAAAATCCAGACGATGAAAGGGTAGCGACTTGCCGAAGCAAAGTTCGTGCGCGATCGCACATTTGCGCCGCGAAACGAGCGCGCGAGCATTTCTCACCTGTGCGATCCCGCACAACCAATTGGCTTATGAAACGTTAATGGAGTGGCCGGAGACAATGCCGGCTTTAAATGAACATGTCGGCGGCGCCTTGATTTTCAAATGGAGGACGTCCCATGCAGATTTGGACTTCTTCGGTCTTCAAAAACACCGGCTCGGCCTTCGTCGGTGTTCTCGAGAGCTGCGCGGAAGCCTTCGCTACTGCGGGCCTTCCGTGGGGAACCTGTAATTGTCACCTTTCTTCTTCGTATACGCCCAGCAACGGCGTAGATGAAGACGAGGAGGTCGATGGGCGCAAAGATAAAAAGGTTGAACAAACCTCCAAAGTCTCGGTCCGTCGCCTGGTTTAGCGCGCGATGCGCGCAAGCCCGAGCGTCGAACCTAGAGCAAATTCGGCAAAAAGTTGATAGACTTTTTCGATCAGAATTTGCTCCGGCCTTTTGATTTTGGAGCGATTTCTGATCGACCGAATGAGTCCATTCGTTCGGAAAGCGTCCTGTTGGTCCGACCCAAACGTTGGTTGGACGAGTCGTCCAACCAACGCATTGAACTGGTGGATGAAAAGAGTTCAGACGAATGGGAACCGTCCGTCTGGTTTTATCCACTAGTAGACAAGCTCAAAAAAGGACTCGTCGCGATTGGGTCTACGCCCTTCTCGCTCAAGGCTCGTTGGCCTCTCGAAATTGCGAAAGCCAAGTCCGTTAACTATAATCTCTGTCAATATTTTTAACGTCGACTTAAGAGACAATCCTGTCGTAATTAACGATAACGCATTGAATATGAGAAAAAAAGATAACGGTTTGCCCGAAAATCGTCACAAATTCGCCGCGTTGACGAAATCTCGTAAATTACGTAAAGTGCCAACTGTGCGGCGTTAGCTCGTCGTCACCCTAAAATGTGATTAGCTAAACGAGGTGCAGTCATGCGTAACGTCAACTTCCGTTTCGGATCGTCGATCCTCGCGGCCGGACTGATTGGAGGGCTGCTCTCGGCCGCCCAGATCACCAGCGCGATTGCTGGCGTCCCGAGTCTGCCGCAAAACAACGCCGTCAGCCTTCCCGCGCAAGTGGATCAGGTTCACTGGCGTTGGGGTTGCTGCCACTATCATCACCACTACTATCACGCGAACCCCTATTTCACGCAACTGGTGAACGCCGGCGTGGTGTCTTATCCGGTCTATCGCATCGACCACTATAAGATCGACTACACCAGCCCCACCTACACCTACACGGCCGCTCCCGGCTGGTGGGGATGGTAATATTGAAATTGATGGACTTAAAGTTGCGCGTCCGAGAAATCGGACGCGCCTCGGATGAAGTTCAACGGGCCAGTTAGCGTTTTTTGGTTCCAAGGAGCGTCGATATGCGTGCGCTATGGATAGTCTTGGCCCTTTCCGCGCTGGCGGGTTGCCAGAGCGTTGGCGGCCTGCAGCCAGTGCAGCTTGGAAGCAATCGATTCCAGGTGACCTATTCCGGCCCTGAAGGGGCGGGTCTCAGCGCGGCGCAATCCTTCTGCAATTCAAGGGGATACGCCTATGCGGCGATCACCCAGCACGCAGGCCCTAGGGTGACCTTCGTCTGCGCCCGCGCAAGCGAAAGGCCCGGGGGCGGACATCTGACCTGCATGAGCAGCGCAAGCGGCGCCAAAGTGTGCGGGATCATGACCAACGCGCGGTGAGCCACGGCGCGGTTTGGAGCATGTTCCCGACGGATCGGAACATGCTTCCATTTTTTGAGTTTCGAGCGCTCGAACCGGCGATCAATAGCTGGCGATGATCGGAGCCGATCCGCCGCCATTGAAGTGATAGTTCAGTCCGGCCCGCACCACGTTGAACTGGGCGTCTCGGCGGCCGCCGCCCCAGGCCCAGCCCCCATTTCCACTCTGGGCGAGGTTCACGTAAAGATATTCGAGCTTGAGCGACCAATTGTGGGCGAACAGCCAGGCTATTCCGCCGCCCGCGGTCCAGCCGGTGCGCGTGTTGGCGAGGCCTGTCCAGCCATTCTCCACATCGCCATAGGCGAAGCCGCCGGTTCCGTAGACCAGTATGCTCGGCGCCAACAGGAAGCCGGCGCGTCCCCGCACGGTGCCGAACCAGGGAAGGTTCGCGCCGCCGTTCGGCGAGAAGGGGATGAACCCGCCCGCTATCGCACCAGGAAAGACGGCTCCATTTGTGTTCGAGCTGAGGCTGGTTCCCTGGAAGTCCGCCTCGGCCCCGACCAGAAACCGCGGCGCGAATTGGAAATTAAAGCCGATCTGGCCGCCGCCCAAAACTCCGGCGGAGTCGTTCGTGTAGTTTGAGTTATTCGCGCTCCAGCCCCCGCCAAGGTTGAGGCCGGCGTAGAAAGTCAGGTGAGGCTGTTGCGGCGCGGCGGCCAGCGCCGGCGGAGGCGGAGCCAAAATATCGGCGGCGCGCGCGGATGCGGTCGAAAACGCCAGCGCGAGCGCGGCGACGGAAACCAGATTTCGCATTGGAAGGCCCTCGGTTCGTGTGGTCAACGCCCGAACAAACGCGATACACGTCCCGAACCGCCTCACGGAGGCGGCGAACAGATCACTCAACCCGCTCGATATTCGACGTCGCACATTGGGATAATCATCGTTAACAAATCCTTGCGCGAGCCATTTTGCAGCGCCTGAAACGCTTCAGGAAATTCTCATCTCGCGAGCAATCTCGAATCTTCCGCAAGATTCGTGCAGAACGGGCGTATTTGCAAGGCGGCGGTTCTCCCGAAGAAAGTTCGGCGTCTGCTAAGGGACTACGACGTAATGGGACGGAAGATTGGGCGGATTTCCAGCAATGCGGCCGCGATCGATCACGGATTGATGGACATTGGCGCCTTCCGGGATCACCCGGCGCTCGAAAAGCGGTATGGTCCAACCAAAGAGCGACGGGCGCCGCGACAGGGCCGGCTTCCGACGCGGAATGAACTCGATCAAGGCCCATTTCCACGTCATCGTATTATGCGGCTCCGCCGCGCCGTCCGGAACGACGTAGATCTTGCCGCTTCGCGTTTTATGACCTTCGACTAGGGTGTTGACGGTCTGAGCGACAAAATGCAGTCCGAGCGCCTTGCACTCTTCTACCATCCAGCGAAGCGCGACCTTCGCGAGCTGACTTTGTTCTTCGGGCCAGCCGCCGCCGACGTCGCCATGGACGCCGTTGAACCAGACTTCCAGAGCGTCCTGCAGCGCACCTCCCGCCGACGAAAGCGGATTGCTATGGAACATCTCGCCCGCAGGCCACAATTGAGGGGTGAACATCGTGCGCCGCTCCGCGACCGCCACCGCGTGACGCACCGACTCGACGCTCGTATTCTTTTTTGTGAAGGCGTGAGAGCGCAGCCGCGGGCCGAACCGTCCGCTCTCAATCACCGAGGACACGGTGTCGAAAAGACCAAGCAGACGAATTGGCGGCCGGTCGGGGCGCAGCGTACGTTCGAACAGCCGTATTTCTTCGAAGCCCGTCGCGCCGCTTTCGCCGATGCGCTTATAGGCTCTATAAGCATAGTCGAGCAGGTTGAGGTTGCGCTTCTCGATGAGTCCAAAGGCTCGGATGAAGCCTGCGAGCACCCGCGCCGAATAGGCGCCCCTGCTGAAACCGAAGATATAAATGCGGTCGCGCGCCCCCTCGTCTCCATTGCCTCGATCGTAGTTCTCGATCAGGAAACGGTAGGCGTCCTTGACCTTCTCATCCAGCCCCCAGCCCGTCGCCAAACCCCAAACCTCGGTGATCTTGCGCCAGAGCCGAAGCCATGAGCCGTCCGCGCCGAGCGTTCCGACGCCGGGATCGTAGTAGACGATCTGGTCTTGGTTCTTGGCGAGGACTCCGTAGAGACGGAGCACATTGGTGCGATCGGCCGAGACTTGATTGGAGGTTCCATCAAGCAAAATAACAATGTTTTTGGGCACGGAGACCTCCAAGATTACATGAGAAAACGCGATCTTGCGCAAAGGTAACAAATGGGCAGGCGTCGATCCAGTCTATTAGAGCGAATTCGGCGAGAAGTTGATAGACTTTTTCGATCGGAATTTGCTCCAGCGTTTTGATTTTGGAGCGATTTATTATCGACCGAATGATTCCATTCGGTCGGAAAGCGCTCTAAGCGCCGCCCTTGGCGCTATTCAATCGAAAGAAATATCCGTTCGCCCTCTTCCGGCGATAATAAAGGATAGCTTTTCACCTAGTTTTTCGTCGATCGCAAAATAAAATTTCGCCTTTTTATCAGATATTTTATCGGACGCGATATATTTGCCAGAACCATTTTTTATAAAGACGTAGGATAAATCATTGCACATAATCGTGACGACTCCGCCCCAACGATCCATCGGCGGCGTTTCGACGACCACCTCCCGGCCCCAAAACACCTCATCGATATGGGCTTTCAGCGGCGTTTCGCGCGGGCCCAGCAGCGTGACGTCGCCCTCGATGAAGGTCGCCGCGCGTCGAGACGCCCCGAATAGAGCCGCCAGATTTCGTCTCCGGGCGGATTTTGCGACCGCCACGACGAATCCCACAGGATCCTTTCGCGCCAGCTTGAACCGGTCGACGACGTCGAGCCTTGTCTGCGCTACATGCGCAATTGTTTGAAACGGTTGGCGATTGATCTGAAACTCCGTAGGAACGAAGGGTCGGCCGCCCAGCCCGAACGCCCAACCCCGAAGCAGGGCGACAGGCGCTCCCTCGCGCGTATCGGGAATGACGATCAGCTTTTCGCGTCTTGGCGACGCCGACCCAGATAAATGCGAAAGCAATCCGAGCATTTTCTCGCGCTGAGCGAAATCGGCAAAGCCGATCTCGATAGCATCGGAAAGGCGCCCCATGGCGAAGGCCAAATCCGAAAGCTTCACGCGCGCCTCGGACGAATTTGGATCGATCGAGGTGAGTTGCTGGTGTATCTCCCCGGTCGGCTCTCGGTCCAAGATCGCCCAAAGTTGCTCGAGCGCCTTCTGCTGGATCGAATGTCTTTGGGTGTAACGCAACAAGTCCGAGTTGACTTGCGGACGCTCCTGGTCGACCATCGCGAAGAGACGCTCATGGTTGCGCACCACTTCGCTTGTCGCCAACATCCCTTGCGCGCTCACGCGATAATTGAACAGCGGATCCGGGACCACCCCCATTTTTATGCCGCGAAGATAAGCCCGAAGGAACAACTCCCAATCCTCCCAGCCCACGCCGTGCAGTTCTGTGAACCCGCCGAGCTTTTCAAAAACCTCGCGTTTGATCAAAGCATTAGCATCGCCAAAGCGGTTGCGGAAAAAAGAAAAGGTTCCGCCGACCCCAATCGGATAATACTCCACCATTTTAGGTTTCAGATTTTCTTGCTCCTCTCCTGACTTGAAGACCCAATACTGGCTCGTCAGAATTTCGCAGCCAGACCGCAGCGCTGCGCGGACAAATACCTCGATTTCATTTGGTTCTGCAAAATTATCATCGTCATGGAATAGAATGTACTCTCCGGCGGCATGAGAAGCGCCGATGTTTCTGGCGGCGCCTAAATATAGATTTGCCGATCTGATAATCTTAACAGGAAATCGGTGCCGGCGCCGCTCGAGTTCGTCGAGAAATTCGTGGGCGTCAGGGCGACGACTGCCGTCGTCGACCACGATTATTTCGATGTTGTCGTAGGTTTGCGCCATCAGCTGGTCGAGCGCCTGCTGCAACAACTGCGGGCGCTCGTAATGCGTCATGCAGACCGAGACGAGAGGCTTGGAAGCGGGCGCGGTCGGGATCTCGCTCGAGACGACCGACGCGTCCGCGACCTTCAGGCAATCGGCCCAGTTTTGGGAAATGGATTGCGGGACAAGATTGGATTTTACCGCGGGGAGCCCTTCGCGAAAGACGCGTTCGATCACGGTTGCGAGCGCTTTTGAGTTCGGCTCGACGAGACAGTGCGGCCGGCTCTCGGGGTCTATGAGTTCTGGCGTCCCGCCGACATTGGTGGTGAGAAACGGCGCCCCGATCGTGAAACATTCCCCGACCACGCAAGGGCTGTTTTCAATGAGCGAAGGCATCACGCAGAGCGCGCCGCGCGACTGCGCGATGCGTCTGATCGCTTCTTCCTGATTCAACTCGTTGAAGAATTTCTTATCCGTCCGGCATAGCCCGCGAGTTTGCGAAATACATGCGAACCACTGAATTCTCGACCGACGCGGTCGAACCGTCCGATAAAGGTCAAATCCGGCTGCAAACTCATCGGCAGCAGAGCGACCGCCCCGACGAAAAGCTCAAACCCTTTTCGACGTTCATGGCGACCAAAATAGATAAGCTCGGAAATAGTCTGCGGCGCCACACATCTTGTCTCTAAAGACTTCCCGTTTTTAGGCAAAACCGCCCACTGCGGAAGAAACCAATTGAGTTTCTTCCGCCTCGGCAGCTTGACGCCCTGGCTTTCGTAATAGCTGAGCAAATAATCGCTTGGAGAAATAACCAGGTCCGAATTTTCGATTTGCGAGCGCTCGATGGCTTCTCGCTCGAAATCCTCGAGCTCAGGAGAATAAGCATTGTCTCGTCGCACCCATTCGGAGCCGCCGTGCAGGTGGGTGACGAGGAACGGCGCAAACAACCCTTGTCGCCGAGCCATCGCGCAATAAAAGCCAGATCCGAGCCATTCGTTGAAATGAACGACGTCGTAGGTGTTTTTGCACAAGAATCTATAAACACAATATGATTTGCTTATTTCGTCGATCGGGGGATAAACGGCGAGGTCTTTTTTTGCAACCTCAGAAAGGAAGAAGAAATTCGTATCTCTTAGACTTCCTTGCGCTGAGTTGAGAGCGTTCGAATTGCAACTCAAGTCGGTTATCAAAACATCGACAGCATGTCCTGAATTAATCAGCATCAAATATAGGCCATGAGCGCAAGCGCCAATTCCGCCGCTTTTATTCAGACCAGAATATTCCTCCGTTATTATACAACTGCGTCTCGACATGAGAGTCACCTCTAAACTTACAAAGGCAACGCCACGCTCAGTTCCCGCGCCCTTTGGGCTTTGAGGCATAGCGAAAGATTCCGTCTCAAGCAAAGGGGCTGAGCGGGCGGCGCCGCGACCGCTCGCCTCCTGGCGAAGACGGCGGCGAACGCGGGCGCGGGCGAGGCCTCGCTGCGCCGTTCCTGAGGGCGGGTGAGGATATCAAACTCTTGCGACCGCGAGCGATCTATCGGCTGTCTCGAGATCATTCTGAACGATCCTGAGGAGCGGCTGAAGCCCTCCGCTTCGGCTCGCGTCGGATATCTTTCGTGCGGCCAGGTCTTCTTTGCCGAACTCCGGAAGAACGAAATGCAGGTCTCCGCTGATCTTGCCGAGGTTGTATTCGAGCCAAGCTCTAACTCTGACACGATCCCTTGTGCTGTAGGCCCACCTTAGACATTCGGCGATTTCGACTTCGCAAAGCTGTCCGGACATGATTTGCCGGACGACGTGCCAATCATTGACGCTCACCGGATTTGGGAGTTGGCGAGCTGAAATGACTGGCCCTGCAATCTGGTTCCGAGACGTTGCGCGGCCCAGGCAAAGCAGTTTTCTAACCTCATTTCCGAGAAACGCGCTCTCGACCTCGCAGACGTCGACGCCTCTCAGTTGCACGGCCGCGAGCGTCGCCGCTGCGAATTCAGCCGGCAATTCGCCGATGATAGAGGCGAGCGCGCCTCCGATTTCCTCCTCGGCTCGCGCATCGACCGACCACCACCAAAGGAGCCAGCGCCCCAGCGAACGGCCAGCCGCCTCCGTCGAAAGCAAACCCCGATACGACGCCGCGAGATCCTTGACGATGAGCGGCATGCGCGGACCGTTGCGCTTCACCGCCAAACGGGCGTCCCAAAGCTTTTGAAACAAGACGCCGAATCTCGCATCCTCGAGTTCCGCGAAAGCGAACGGCTCGCCCCATCCGGCTGTCGCGGCGAAGCCTGTGTCGACTGTGTCGACGCCGAGCTCCGCAGACCTCAGCACCTGATAAACGGCGCGCGCGCTGTGTGGATAGCCGAGAACGCATTCGAGCTGAGCATGCCATTTCGCCGCATGGCCCGGTCCGTCCGCGCCGGCTTTGATCGCCTGTCTGCAACAGTCTTGGCCATAGCTGAAAGCGCCGATGCGGAACGCGGCGAAACTCCCAAAGAGCTCAGCCCATCCGCCGCCGATCTTGGCGTTGCGCGCCGCGCGGAAAAGGTTCGCGCAATATTCCGGGTAAAGACCCAAAACCAAAAGATTTTGGGCTAGAATATACGAAGTGTAGTTAGATCCGTCCATGAGTTGAAGCGTGGCGATGTCACGAATGCGCGTGGAACAGGCCAGTTCATGGGCAGCGCCCTCGGTCGCGAGCGATAGGCCGGCGGGAGATCCGAAAGTCGCCGAATAATAATTCGTCTGGATATTCGGCGGACCGGCCAACGCGCCATGGCCGTTTTCGGCAAGCAATCCCGCGACGACATCGCCGAAATGTCTGAAGAGGCGTTTATGCTTCTTCATGATCACACGATAGAGATAGGCAAGCATGTGAGGGTTGAACCCGCGCGACATGGAATTCTGACGGATTCGGTAATTGAAGTAATATCGAGGAATAGAAATACCCCGAACGCCGGCTGCGAACATTCGGATGTGGCTCTCGTAATCCTCCAGGCCGTCCGTCATCTTCTGATCATTGTAACCATATTCGAGCCAGGGCTTCTTGCGCGTCAGAAACGAACAAATCTGCACATTGTGAAAACAAATATAGGGGCTGTCGACGTCCCAGACGACCCAGCGTCCGTTGGCCAGTCCGAACTCCTTCAACCAGGCGCCGACATAGGAGACATTCTTCGCCCTGAACAGGACTTGCGCGGCTTCGCCGAGAAAACGAGGGTGAATGGTGTCGTCGGCGTCAAGGAAGTAAAGATACTCGCCTGTCGCGCAATTAGCGCCGGCGTTGCGCGCATCGGAAAGACCGCCGTTGAACTTTTCGACGAGCATGACGTGCCGTGATTTGAACCGGTCGAGCAGGGACGAGAGGTATCGCTTCGCCGCGGGACTATGCGAGCCGTCGTCGACGATCACAGCCTCGACGTTCTTATAGACGGAGTTGAAAACAGAGTACAATGTCTCGTCTAAATAGTCTTGCATCTCGAAGAACGGGATGACCACCGATATCAATTTGTCCCTATCAGTCAATGGTGCGTCCAAATAAGCGTTTGAATATGTAACAGACGTTATTTCTCCATTGACCGGGGCCGTATGACCCAGCGGATTTTTGTGTGCGCTCACCTCTGGCGGGATTTGGTAGACGAAAGGATAGTCGGTCTCAATCTGCGGGCGAGCTTTTACGGATTGAAGCGCTTTCAACTTGCTCGCCAGTACTTGTTCGTAGCCAATTTTCTGCGAGCAGAACGCCTTGAGTTCCGTGGAGATGGCTCTTCTTTTCTCCCCGTTCCAGGAAAATAGATTGCTCAGGCAATGCTGAAGGCCGCCCGGCGAGGAAAAATCGGCGATCAACGCTTCATGGAGATGCTCGGGCGTCAATTCCACTTGACCGCCCTCCCGGCGAAAGACGGGGAGCGCCCCGCCCTGCAACGCCTCTATAAAGGCGTAGGGCAGGCATTCTTCTCGAAACGGCGCTGCGATTATAGGATGCTCTGCGCCAATCTCCTCCAGCAGACTTTGCGAATAGCTCCCGAGGTAGCGCACGCGACCTTCGACGAAATGCCTCGCGAACTGTTTTCTCAAAGCTTCCAGCATGCCTGTCGCATGCGCCGTATCCAATGCGTCTCTGCCGAAAATCGAGAGTGGATGCGCGAAGCCTTTGTCCCACAGAGCCGAAAGCGATTTCAAAAGTTCCTTCACGCCCTTTTGGGCCTGCAGCTTGCCAAAAAACAGTACGGGTTTGTTTGGGCCGCCAATGGAACGGCGCAGTTCCGCGCCGAGCATTTGCGCCTCCAGAGAAGACTTGGTCGGCTCGCGTCGATAGGGGTTGTAGACCACATGCATGTGGTCCGAAGTAAAGTTGAAATTCTCATGCGCCAACGCATTCACAATGAATTCGCAAGGAGCGAAGACCGCGTCCGCCGCGCGATAACACCAGCGCTCGAGATCACCCAAAAAGGCGATCGTATGATCATGCACCGACGCGTCGTCGGTCCACGCGGCATGGAAATAGGGTCGATGCGCGGTGAGGATCACCTTTTCGCTCGAAGCGAAACGATACAACCATTTTTCTTTTAGGTAGAAATAAGAGGTCGCTCCATAGTCTTGAAATTCGACGACGTCGAAGTCTCCGTATAATGAGCGATAGTCTGCCAGGAAGGCGTTGATCTGATAGGCGGCTCCGATGAATCCGCCGAGCGGGGCGACGATATGCGATCCATCCGAGAGACGGCTGTCGCAAAAGCGAACCACCTTGTAAGGCGCTTCGGTTCTTTCGGCTTGCCGACCTTGCAACGCGTCGCTGTGGAAAAAAACCGTGACGTCGACCCCGGCCTCGCTCAGCATCGTCGCCGTATGATGCGCATAGACGCCTATTCCTCCTGAAAATGGAAAAAGCTCAGTCGTCACCATCGCAAACTTCTGCATCCTCGGCCCCGGTTATCAATCCACATCGGAAGACGGTTTCTGCGCCTCGCGCAATTCGCCAAGGGAAGCGCTCGGCCCGACGGAATTGGGTTTTCCGCCGAGACTGCGGAAAAGGCAAGAATGCGAAAGCGCTGGCGACGCTGCCACCCGCTTGTGCTCGGCAATGAACTTATGTTCTATGATATCGACAGGGAGACGCAAAGATGCAGGTCAAAGATCCTCACTCCGATATCATCGGCATGTGGAAACATGAGGAAAGTTTAGACTTTGGCTATTTCCAACAGGCCGAATCCGAGACCGAGCGTTTTTGGAGTCCGGAATCACTGTTCCGGCAATCGTTCGATACACTCGACACCACTGAGTTGCTTGAGATCGCCTGCGGGCAAGGTCGACATACGCTGCTTGCGCCTGAAGGATATGAGAGAATATTCGCGATCGACACATCGGTCGACGCCATACGCAATGCTTCAGAACGCTTCAAGAACAACCCCAAAATCACCGCCTGCCTGTCTGAAGACGGGATGACCATTCCTCAGCCGGACAACAGCTTTACGGCCGCTTTCAGCTACGACGCCATGGTTCACTTCGAACCTATCACCATGGCGTCCTACCTCAAGGAAACCGCGCGCGTATTGAAGCCGGGAGGCCGAGCGCTCTTCCATCATTCCGGCTACGATAAAAATCCCACCGGTCAATTGACGCAATCGCCGCACTGGCGAAACTACATGACGTCCGACCTATTCGCGCATTTCGCGTCGCGCGCCGGCCTCGAGATTCTCGAATCCAAAGTGTTCCCGTGGAGTGAAGGCGTCAATACTGACGCACTGACGCTGATGTTGAAGCCGGCGCAATAACTTGATTGCAAGTATGTCTTAACCGGAGCCTATCGGTCGAGCGGGATAGGACGACCGGCAACCAGAGAAAGCACGAAATGACGTCCGACAATCGCGAAGCCTTCATTCGGTCGGTTGCGGCCAAGAGATCGTTTTTGGAGGTCGGCGGCCTGTGGGGTGAGGTCAACGAAATGGCCACCGTCGCCTATCGCGCCGGCGCCACCGAGATCGGCGCGCTCGATATTTGGCGGCCCGACAGCGAATGGTGGACGCGATTTCGCACGAGATGCGCGGGCGCCGGATTGACCGGAGTGAAGGAGACGATCGGCAGCGTCGATAATATGGATACGGTCGAAAAAGTCGGCGTATACGATATCGTCCACTGCAGCGGCGTTTTGTATCATTGTCCCAACCCTTTTTTGACCATCTCCAACTTGCGCCGGATGACCGGCGAGCATCTTCTGCTGGCGACGGCGGTCATGCCGGCCGTGATCGAGAACGAGGCGGGGCGCATCGACTTCGACTCCGACACCGCCATACTGGTGCCCTGCCTCACCGAGGAGAAGCGTCGCGTGGTCGACCGTTACATCGCACGGGCTTACGGCGGCGGCGCCTATGGGGTGAACAGCGCCATCGACAGCTGGTTTTTCCAGGACGATTTGCCGAATTACGGGCCCTGGTGGTGGCTGTGGACAGCGGACTATGTGCGGCGCATGCTGTCCGTCTGCGGCTTCGAGGTGGTGAAATGCGCCTCGCAGTTCGAAGGCACCGGCCATCTCTTCCTCCTGCGCAAGACGCCTATTCCGATCGAGAATTATGGGATTTACTAAAGTCATCAACTTTCGGGGAACATGCGCTAGCCATAACTTATTGACGCCTCGGGAGAATATCCATGCTGACGCCGAAATGGACCCGCCATATGGCCAGGGCGGCGGTTTTCATCGTCTCCGCCCCCGCCTTCGCCCAGTCCGGGCCGCCAATGCCGACGCCGACGCCCGCGCCGTCCTCGATGCCCGCGCCGTCTGCGATGAAAGGGACATTCCCCGCCCCCGGCGCGCCGACAGGTCCCGGGATGCTGCCGACGCCGAGCTCCACGCCCGCTCCGGGCACGGTCCCGACGCCGCGTCCCGCGCTGAAGGGCGTCGGCAAGCCCGCGGCGTTCAAGCTCGTCTGCGAGTATCGCAGAGCGGGGGACGACGTCAGCTACTACATGAAGAACGCAGGCGTCGGGATCGCGCCGGCGGGAACCTCCTTCGACTATTGGTTTCAAACGCTCGACAAGGCGAACGCGACCAGGACCGCGGCGCAATATACGCTCACCACTGCGCTGCCCCCCGGCGCCGTGCAGAAATTGCAGAGCGGTTTGAAGGCCTCGCAAGCCGGGGAGTGCGGACCGGAGAGATAGGCGTGGAAAAGCCCCAAAGCGCGGCGCCGCGACAAAAGGCGCACATTGATCTTTTCGCAAAATCCAATTAGGAGCGAAGGTTAAGCAAACGAGATTGTTTGTTCTCGGCGCGATCCGCCCGAAATCATAACGGGAGAGAGCTTATGTTTAACAAGCTTGTAAAGACCGGGTTTGCGGTTTTAGCTTCTGTGTTTTTTCATGCATCTTCCGCCGCGGCGCAGACTGCCGCGCAGCCGATGATCACCGCGCCGATCTCGGATAGCGCATTGACGCGGCTCGCCGGCAACACGCGTCCCGAGGCCAACTCCGCCAACGATCGCGGCAAGGTCGCCGACAGCCTGTCCATGCCGCACATGCTTTTGCAGTTGAGCCGTCCGGCGGCGCAGGAGCAGGCGCTCACCCAATTGATCGACCAGCTCCACGATCCCGCCTCGCCCAACTATCACCAGTGGCTCAACGCGGCGCAGTTCGGCGCACAGTTCGGGCCGGCGTCCTCGGACATCAAGAAGATCACCGGCTGGCTCACCTCGCAAGGATTTACCGTCAATACGGTCTATCCGAGCGGCATGGTGATTGATTTCTCCGGCACGGCCGGCCAGGTGACCGCCGCTTTCCATACCGAAATCCATAATCTTTTGGTGAATGGCGTCAAACATATCGCCAATATGAGCGATCCCCTGATTCCGACGGCGCTCGCGCCGGCCGTCGTCGGTCCCGTATCGCTGAATGACTTCAAGCCGCGACCCGCTTACGTCAGTCGGCCGGAATATACGGTGGGCGGCGGCTATTATCTGATTGTCCCGGCCGATCTGGCGACGATCTACAACTTCAATCCAATATTCACCGGCGGCAACACCGGTCAAAATCAATCGATATATCTCGTAGAGGACAGCGATCTTTACACCAACGCCGACTGGACCACGTTCCGCGCGACTCTTGGCCTCTCGGGCTACACCGGCGCGTCCTTGACCACCATACACCCGGCGCCGCCATCGGGCCCCACCAATTGCACCGATCCCGGGTCCAACAGCGATGGCACCGAAGCCACTCTCGACGCCGAATGGGCCAGCGCCGCGGCGCCGAGCGCCGCCATCGTCATGGCGACTTGCACCGACATCTTGATCGCGACACAGAATTTGATCAACGCGACGAGCCCTCCCGCAATCATCAGCATAAGCTATGGTGGATGCGAGGCGGAATTCGGCGCCTCGGGGAACGCCTTCGTGAGTTCGATCATGAGCCAAGGCGTCACCGAAGGAATCTCGATCTTCGTCGCCGCGGGCGATTGGAACGCCTCCACCTGCGAGGCGGGTGTGAGCGTCGAGGCGGCGACTTACGGCATCGGCGTCAACGGCATTGCGTCCACTCCGTACACTGTGGCGGTCGGAGGCACCGATTTCGCTGACAATTTCGCGGGAACGAGCGCCGACTATTGGAACTCAGCCAACAGCTCGGCCTACGGTTCAGCTCTCTCCTATGTCCCGGAAATCCCATGGAATAACTCCTGCGCCAGCGCACTTATCGCGAGTTACGCAGGCTTTTCCGCCACCTATGGCTCCTCGGGCTTTTGCAGCAGCACGCAGGGCGTCAATTATCTAGACGTGACCGGAGGCGGCGGCGGTCCAAGCGGTTGCGCCACTGGAGCGCCGACGGTCGCTGGCGTGGTCAGCGGCACTTGCGCGGGCTGGTCCAAGCCGTCCTGGCAGGCGGGCGTCGCCGGCAATCCAAACGACGGCGTGCGGGACCTTCCGGACGTGGCGCTGTTTGCGGCCAACGGCATTTGGGGCCACTATTACGTCATCTGCTACTCCGACGTCGCTTATGGCGGAGCTCCCTGCACCGGAGCGCCGGTCGACTGGAGCGGCGTGGGCGGCACATCCGTCGCGACGCCGATCTTCGCCGGCATTCAGGCGCTTGTGAACGAGAAAACCGGGTCGAAGCAGGGCAACCCCAACGTCCGTCTCTACCAGCTCGGCGCCAGCCAATATGCTGCGAGCAACGCCGGCGCCTGCAATTCGAACAACGGCGCAACCAGCGACGCCGCCTGCATCTTCCACGACGTGACGCTCGGCGACATGGACGCGCCATGCACCGGAACCTACAACTGCTATCTCCCGTCTGGCGGTTACGGCGTGCTCTCGACCTCCGATAGCGCCTTCCTGCCGGCCTATGGCACGACCAAGGGCTGGGACTTCGCCACCGGCCTCGGCTCCGTCAACGTCGCCAATCTCGTGAGCAATTGGACCACGACGAGCCAGCATTGGTCGGTCGCCGGGATCGGCGATTTCAACCATGACGGCTATGCCGACATCCTGTGGCGCGGCTCCGACGGATCGGTGGCGATCTGGCTGATGAAGGGCGGCTCGGTGCTCTCCGGCTTCACCGTCGGGGTTGTGGCGTCGAATTGGAGCATCGCCGGCGTCGGCGACTTCAACAATGACGGCACGAGCGACATCCTGTGGCGCGGCGCCGACGGCTCGGTCGCGATCTGGCTGATGAGCACGACGACCCCCGGCGCGATCCTTTCGGCCGGCACCATCGGCTCGGCGTCCACCACCACCTGGAGCATCGCCGGCGTCGGGAAATTCTACGGCGGCTCTTCCGCCTCCGACATCCTGTGGCGCGGCGCCGACGGCTCGGTGGCGATCTGGCAGATGAACGGCCTCACCATCGAGTCGGCCCATACGGTCGGTACGGCGCCGACGACCTGGAGCATCGCCGGCGTCGGGGATTTCAACGGCGACAAGACGTCGGACATCCTCTGGCGCAACCTCGACGGGACGGTGGCGGTCTGGCTGATGAGCAGCGGCGGCTACTCCTCGGGCGCCACCGTCGGCCAGGCAAGCAACAGCTGGAGCGTCGCCGGCGTGCAGGACTACAACAGCGACGGCAAAGCCGACATTCTCTGGCGCAACGCCAATGGGACGGTGGCGCTCTGGTTCATGAACGGCGGCGCGATCGCCTCGGCCTCCACCGTCGGGCTGGTGCAAAACGCCTGGGCCATCGTCGGGGTCGGCTCCTTTGACGGCGTCAGCGGCGACGTGCTGTGGCGCAATGCGAACGAGACCATGGAGATCTGGCTCATGAACAACAGCGGCGGCATCGCCTCCAGCGTCGGCTTGGGAACCGTTCCGTAAGGCTTAGCGCCGGCGATTTTTTGCAGTGGGAAGCGTCTCAGAGCGCTTTCCGCTCATAGCGCTGGCGGAGGTTTTGAGACGCAACCCGCGTCAGAGTCGGCTGACCGATCTGGGAATTCGGATGCGGCGGGATCGCACATTGATCTTTTCACAAAATCCAATTAGGAGCGAAGGTTAAGCAAACGAGATTGTTTGTTCTCGGCGCGATCCGCCCGAAATCATAACGGGAGAGAGCTTATGTTTAACAAGCTTGTAAAGACGGGTTTTGCGGTTTTAGCTTCTGTGTTCTTTCACGCATCTTCCGCCGCGGCGCAGACTGCCGCGCAGCCGATGATCACCGCGCCGATCTCGGATAGCGCATTGACGCGGCTCGCCGGCAACACGCGCCCCGAGGCCAACTCGGCCAACGATCGCGGCAAGGTCGCCGACAGCCTGTCCATGCCGCACATGCTTTTGCAGTTGAGCCGTCCGGCGGCGCAGGAGCAGGCGCTCACCCAATTGATCGACCAGCTCCACGATCCCGCCTCGCCCAACTATCACCAGTGGCTCAACGCGGCGCAGTTCGGCGCACAGTTCGGGCCGGCGTCGTCGGACATCAAGAAGATCACCGGCTGGCTCACCTCGAAAGGATTCACCGTCAATACGGTCTATCCGAGCGGCATGGTGATTGATTTCTCCGGCACGGCCGGCCAGGTGACCGCCGCTTTCCATACCGAAATCCATAATCTTTTGGTGAAAGGCGTCAAACATATCGCCAATATGAGCGATCCCCTGATTCCGACGGCGCTCGCGCCGGCCGTCGTCGGTCCCGCATCGCTGAATGACTTCAAGCCGAACACGGGGCCTGTCAGGAAAAATGCATCTCAATATACGCCCGGTGACGGCACCTATTTGGTCACGCCCCCCGATCTGGCGACGATCTACAACTTCAATCCGATATTCACCGGCGGCAACACCGGCCAGAATCAAACGATATATCTGATCGAAGACAGCGATCTTTACACCAACGCGGACTGGACCACGTTCCGCGCGACTTTTGGCCTGTCGGGTTATACGGGCGCCTCCTTGAACACCATAAACCCGGCGCCGCCATCGGGACCCACCAATTGCGCCGATCCTGGATCAGACAATGGCGCCGCCATCGAAGCCACTCTCGACGCCGAATACGCCAGCGCCGCCGCGCCCAGCGCCGCGATCGTCATGGTCACCTGCGCCGACACGCTCACCACTTTCGGCGGCCTGCTCGCTCTGCAAAATCTGATCAACGGGACGAGTTCGCCAGCGATCATCAGCATGAGCTACGGCGTGTGCGAGGCGTTCAGCGGCTCAGCGCTCAATGCAGCGTTCTACTCGATCTATCAGCAGGGCGTGACTCAAGGCGCTTCGATTTACGTATCCTCGGGCGATCAATTGGCGGCTGTTTGCGATCGCGGCGACGCGGTGGCGACTTTCGGCATCGGCGTAAACGGCTGGGGCTCCACCCCATACAATGTGGCGGTCGGAGGCACCGATTTCGCGGATACTTTCGCGAACGACAACAGCGACTACTGGAGTTCCACCAACACCTCGACCTACGGTTCGGCTCTCTCTTATATCCCGGAGATCCCTTGGAATCAGTCCTGCGCCAGCGGGCCTATCGCGAGCGTCCTTGGCTTTCCCACCACCTATGGCGCCTCCGGCTTATGTAGCAGCGCATTGGCCAATGACTACGGCTTGCTCGAGATCGTGGGGGGCAGCGGCGGTCCAAGCGCCTGCGCCACTGGAACGCCGACGATCTTCGGCGTGGTCAGCGGCACTTGCGCGGGCTGGTCCAAGCCGTCCTGGCAGGCGGGCGTCGTCGGCATCGTAAATGACGGCGTGCGCGATCTTCCGGACGTGTCGCTCTTTGCGTCTGTGGGCCCTTGGAATCATGCTTACGCGTTCTGTTACTCCGACGTTAGCAATGGCGGGAGTCCATGTGTGGGCACGCCAAATAATTGGACGGAAGCTGGCGGAACGTCCTTCGCCTCGCCGATTTTCGCCGGCATTCAGGCGCTCGTGAACGAGAAAACCGGGTCGAAACAGGGGAATCCCAATTACCGTCTCTACCAGCTCGCCGCCAGCCAATATGCTGCGAGCAACGCCGGCGCCTGCAATTCGAACAACGGCGCAACCAGCGACGCCGCCTGCATCTTCCACGACGTGACGCTCGGCGACATCGACGCGCCATGCACCGGAACCTACAACTGCTATCTCCCGTCTGGCGGTTACGGCGTGCTCTCGACCTCCGATAGCGCCTTCCTGCCGGCCTATGGCACGACCAAGGGCTGGGACTTCGCCACCGGCCTCGGCTCCGTCAACGTCGCCAATCTCGTGAGCAATTGGACCACGACGAGCCAGCATTGGTCGGTCGCCGGGATCGGCGATTTCAACCATGACGGCTATGCCGACATCCTGTGGCGCGGCTCCGACGGATCGGTGGCGATCTGGCTGATGAAGGGCGGCTCGGTGCTCTCCGGCTTCACCGTCGGGGTCGTGGCGTCGAATTGGAGCATCGCCGGCGTCGGCGACTTCAACAATGACGGCACGAGCGACATCCTGTGGCGCGGCGCCGACGGCTCGGTCGCGATCTGGCTGATGAGCACGACGACCCCCGGCGCGATCCTTTCGGCCGGCACCATCGGCTCGGCGTCCACCACCACCTGGAGCATCGCCGGCGTCGGGAAATTCTACGGCGGCTCTTCCGCCTCCGACATCCTGTGGCGCGGCGCCGACGGTTCGGTGGCGATCTGGCAGATGAACGGCCTCACCATCCAGTCGGCCTATACGGTCGGTACGGCGCCGACGACCTGGAGCGTCGCCGGCGTCGGGGATTTCAACGGCGACAAGACGTCGGACATCCTCTGGCGCAACCTCGACGGGACGGTGGCGGTCTGGCTGATGAGCAGCGGCGGCTACTCCTCGGGCGTCACCGTCGGCCAGCCGGACAACAGCTGGAGCGTCGCCGGCGTGCAGGACTACAACAGCGACGGCAAAGCCGACATTCTCTGGCGCAACGCCGACGGGACGGTGGCGCTCTGGTTCATGAACGGCGGCGCGATCGCCTCGGCCTCCACCGTCGGGCTGGTGCAAAACGCCTGGGCCATCGTCGGGGTCGGCTCCTTTGACGGCGTCAGCGGCGACGTGCTGTGGCGCAATGCGAACGAGACCATGGAGATCTGGTTCATGAACAACAGCGGCGGCATCGCCTCCAGCGCCGGCTTGGGAACCGTTCCGTAAGGCTTAGCGCCGGGGCCCCGCTACGCCTTCATGGGCCGGCGCCGCACGACGCTTCAAGTCGTCCGTGAAGCCCCCTAGAGCATGTTCCGAAAGAGTTGACCGACTTTTTCGATAAGAAGATGCTCCAAACTTCCGAATTTGAGCGATTTCTTATCGAGCGAATGATTCAATTCCCTCGGAAAGCGCTCTAAGTCTCCGAGCTAGAGTATTTTCATCCGAGCTGAAGTAATCGTTTTCGCGGGTTTTCTGGGTGTTTGGCTCGATTTCTTGCAAATTGATGCTTAGCCGCGAACAAAATGCTGCGCACTTTCCTCGGGCGCGTCTAAAACCTGACGAGGTTCACTCGGATCCCTCGCTCGCGTTGGCGTCCCGGGTTGCTTCACATTGCGGGCGCGAAGCTCAGGCCAAACGTGAGCGAGAGGCCTCGAAATCTACGAACAAAATGAATTGCCCTTCAAAGCGATGGATACGAAACATGCGGAACGCTTCAGCGACGTCAATCCCCTAGTGGTCCGACCCAAACGCTCGATTCCTGAGCGTTTGGACAAGTCGGCCCACCAACGCATTGAACTGGTGGATAAAATTGTCCAGACGAATGGGAACCATCCGTCTGGTTTTATCCACTAGCTACGCACCGCTTTCTTGACGACCGCCGTTTTGACCGCGGTCTCGTCGTTCAATACGGCGTCGGCGCAAGCGATCGTCACCATCGATCCGACGCAGGTCGGTCCAGCCCTCACGAACCAGATTCTCGGGGCCAATATGGGAAACTGGTTCGACCAAACATGTTAGCTGGCTGGGGAGGGAGGATTCGAACCTCCGAATGGCGGAATCAAAATCCGCTGCCTTACCACTTGGCGACACCCCAATCGCGCTGACACATAAAACGCCTCTCGCGGCGGCGCAACCGGCTTTGCGACCTTTGGAGCGCCGGCGAGCCCCCGCGTCGCAAATTTGCAAAATTTCGCTTGGCGGGCGCCGCGGAAGCCGTTATAAACCCGGCTTCGTGGCGCGTGGCCGGCTGGTCCCGCGCCGCGACTGTTTTGCGGCGGTCGCTTCGCTCATCGCCGCGTCAAAGAACGGCGTCAGGTGCAACGCATGGCCAATCCGCTCCAGTTTCTGCAAGAGGTTCGCTCCGAGGCCAAGAAGATTACCTGGCCGACGCGCCGCGAGACCATGGTCACGACCGGTCTCGTGATCATGATGGTGATTCTCGCCAGCCTCTTTTTCGTCTTCGTCGATTGGGCCTTGCGATTCCTGGTCGGCATGCTGCTGCGCATCGGGCAGTAAGCTTAAATTTCACTTAGGAGCTGGTCGCGCGATCATGAGCATGCGCTGGTATATCGTCCACGCCTATTCGAACTTCGAGAAGAAGGTCGCGGAAGCGATCCGCGAAGGCGCGGCGCAACGCAATCTGAGCGATCAGTTCGAAGATCCTCGTGCCGACCGAGCAGATCGTCGAGGTCCGCCGCGGCCGCAAGATCAACACGGAGCGCAAGTTCTTCCCCGGCTATGTGCTCGTCAAATGCGACCTCACCGATCAGGTGTTCTCGCTGATCAAGAACACCCCCAAGGTCACGGGCTTTCTCGGCGCCGACAACAAGCCGATGCCGATCAGCGAGGAAGAGGCCAATCGCATTAAGGGCCAGGTCGCGGAGGGGGTCGAGCGCCCGAAGTCGACGATCCTTTTCGAAATCGGCGAGACGGTGCGCGTCGCCGACGGGCCCTTCGCCTCGTTCAACGGCGTCGTCGAGGAAGTCGACGAGGCGCGCTCGCGGCTCAAGGTGGCGGTCTCCATCTTCGGCCGCGCGACGCCGGTGGAGCTGGAGTATTCGCAAGTCGACAAGGTTTGACGCTGCGCGCGCGCCACTGCGAGACGCGAAGCAATACATCAGTCAAATGCGCGATTTGCATGGCGGCTTACGGTTCCGCCTACTGCGCAGCCATCGCCGATCTGAGACCGAGATGTTGTGCGAAGGGATCGAAGTCCCTGTCGCTGTAAAGCAGCGGCAACTCCCGCTCGATGCAGAAGGTCGCGATGATCATGTCGATCGTCTTGCGCGTCGTCACGCCCCGCGCCCGCAGCTTGCGGAAATTTAGCGCAGCTTTCAGGGGCACGTCGCTTCCCGCGAGTTCAAGCACCGGGAAAGCGCGAAAGAGTTCCTCCGCCTGACGGAAATCCCGATCCGCGTCGAAGCCCTGCAAGACTTCCGTCAGGATAAGGTCGCCAATGGCGACGATTTCCGCGCCGAGCAGCGCGTCGAGCCGATCGGTCTGCGGCGTTTCGGCGCCGCGGAAGTTTCAACCACCGACTGCGCGAAGGAAGCGCATGTTGAAGGACGCGCGTTTGTAAGATGTCCGACGCACTATATTTCAGTATTTCTGTGTTACACGCTCCGGCCCGCTATGGTCGGAGCAATCTCCCGCAGAACCGCTCCGCGGAGCCCTCTTGAGAGGCTGTCTCAAATACCTTCATTCTTGAACCCTGTCGTAACAAACCGATTGCATCTCCGCCGCCTTTCGCTATAAAAGCCCCAGCCCTCCCCCGAGGGCTTTTTTCGTTTCCCGAACGGGCGACGAAACCACACGTGGCGGGCGCGCCCTTTTCGCCAAGGGAGACCGCGTCGGACCACGATCCTGCAACCGGCGGCGCTTTGCGAGCCTTCGCAAGGCGGCGTCATTCGTTGGAGACAAGCAATGGCGAAGAAAATAGCGGGCTTCATCAAGCTCCAGGTTCCCGCCGGCGAGGCGAAGCCCTCGCCGCCGATCGGTCCCGCGCTTGGTCAGCGCGGCTTGAACATCATGGAATTCTGCAAGGCGTTCAACGCCAAGACGGCGCAGACGGAGAAGGGCACGCCGATCCCCGTCGTCATCACCGCCTATCAGGATCGCTCCTTCACCTTCGAGATGAAGACAGCCGCCGGTCTCCTACTTCCTCAAGAAGGCGGCGGGCGTGACAGTCGGGCTCGAAGACGACCGGGCCGCGACTTCGCCGGCAAGGTCACCGCACGCAGATCAAGCGAGATCGCGAGAAGAAGATGAAGGACCTCAATACGCAGTCGATCGAGTCGCGCCTGGCGATGATCGAAGGCTCCGCCCGTTCGATGGGCCTCGAAGTTGTGGAGTGAACGCCATGCCGCACATCGGAAAGCGCATCGCGAAAGCGCGCGAAGGCATCGATCGCGACAAGCTCTATCCGCTCGCCGAGGCCATCAAGATGGTCAAGGAACGCGCCAAGGCGAAGTTCGACGAGACCGTCGAGATCGCGATCAATCTCGGCGTCGATCCGCGTCATGCCGACCAGATGGTGCGCGGCGTCGTCACTCTGCCGAACGGCACCGGCCGCACGCAGCGCGTCGCGGTGTTCGCGCGCGGCGCCAAGGCTGACGAAGCCAAGGCCGCGGGCGCCGATATCGTCGGCGCCGAAGAACTGGTGACGACCGTGCAGGGCGGCGCGATCGACTTCGACCGCTGCATCGCGACGCCGGACATGATGCCGCTCGTCGGCCGCCTCGGCAAGGTCTTGGGCCCGCGCGGCCTGATGCCGAACCCCAAGGTAGGCACCGTGACCATGGACATTGCGGGCGCGGTGAAGGCCTCGAAGGGCGGCGCCGTCGAGTTCCGCGTCGAAAAGGCCGGCATCGTGCAAGGCACGGTGGGCAAAGCCTCCTTCGAAGACGACAAACTCGCGGAGAACGTCCGCGCCTTCGTCGACGCCGTCGCCAAGGCCAAGCCGGCGGGCGCCAAAGGCGCCTATATCCAGCGCATCGCGATCTGCTCGACGCAGGGACCGGGCGTCAAGGTCGAAGTGGGCAGCGTCGGCGGGCCGCAGTCCTGACAACCCTTATAGTAAAAGCTGAGTAAAGCCGGCGGGAAACCGCCGGCTTTTTGCCTTGTTCGCGCCTAACGCTATAAGGAACTGTCACAATTCCTGTTGCAGAATTACAACACCACCTCAAGAAAACTCCCGTACACGCTTCCGCTTCCGCTTTATCAATATGTGTCGCCGCGTTCGACATGATAAGTAGGGTCAAGCTGTTTTGTTCTGTATGTGCAGCTGCGTTCCGGGAGAGGGGAACGACGTAACATAAGGACCCGGGCTGCAAATGCGCGTTCGCAAGAGCAGCCGAGAATAAGAAAGGCGTTAGTCATGAAATACCTTGCTTCGCTCGCCGCGATCGCCGCGGCTTTGACATCCGGATCGGCTCTGGCTGCCGATCTGCCCTCGCGCAAGGCGCCGCCGCCGCCGGCCTATATCGCGCCGGCGCCTGTCGCGCAGTGGACCGGTTTCTACGGCGGCATCAACCTCGGCGGCGGATGGTCGGCGAACAGCCAAAACAACAGCTACCTGCCGTATTCCGATCCGGGCTTGCCGCTCGGCTCGGCTGTCGTAGGCGGCCCCGCGAACCTGTTCTTCTACCCGGGCGGCGGCCAGACCAACTCCAACACCGGCGGCGTCGTCGGCGGCGGTCAGCTCGGCTATAATTTCCAGTTCGGCCAGTCCTTCCTGGTCGGCGCCGAAACCGACTTCCAGGGCACCAGCATCACCGGCGGCAACCAGGGCAACTACGCCGGCATTTATCCGAGCCCCTATGGAACCACGTTCAACGCTGCCGGCATCGTCACGCCTTTGGTGACCGGCAACGGCGGCAATATCGGCCTGCCGTGGTTCGGCACCGTGCGCGGCCGCGCCGGCTGGCTCGTCACCCCCACCCTGCTGCTCTATGGCACGGGCGGCTTCGCCTATGGCAACGTGCAGCTGTTCAACCGGAGCAACACCAGCACCGGCTGGACGGCTGGCGGCGGCGTGGAATGGATGTTCATGCCGCATTGGACCGCCAAACTCGAGTATCTCTACGTTGATCTCGACAGCAGCGGCATCAACGGCGCCTACACCGGCTGGCAGTTAGGCAACAACCATCACCCGCAGCTCAATGTCGTTCGCGTCGGCTTGAACTATATCTTCAACTTTGCCGCGCCGGCTCCGGTCGTCGCCAAATACTGATCGCTGACGCAGTCGTAATGAAAGAGAAGCCCGGCCGCTGGCCGGGCTTTTTTATTGGCCCGCAGTCAGGCTGTATCTTTGAGCAGGCTCGCGGCGCCGAGCAGCGCCGGGGAATCGTGTGTGACGACGAAGGTCGGGATTTCCGACAAATAGCCTGCAAAGCGTCCTTTGGCCTCAAAAGCGCCTCGGAAATCCGACGCCCTTAAGAAATCCAGCATCTTCGGCGCGATCCCGCCAGCAATGTAAACGCCGCCGCGCGCGCCAAGGCTGAGCGCCAGATTACCGGCGAAGCCGCCGAGCATGGCGCAGAACATCTCCACCAACTCCCGCGCCAGCGGATCGTCTTCGCCAACGCCCGCGCTCGCGACCTCGACCGGGGTGCGATCGGAAGGAGTTTGTCCGGAAAGCGCGCATATGGCCCCGTAAAGATTGACGAGACCCGGACCCGAGAGCGCCCGCTCCGCTGAAACATGGCCGAAGCGCTCGCGCAGGACCGCGACGACCGCGGCTTCCCTGGCGTTCGAAGCCGCCAGCGTCGCATGGCCGCCCTCGCCTTCGAGCGCGACGTCGCCTCCCGCCGGGCAAGGAATGAGCGCGCTAACGCCGAGCCCGCTGCCGGGTCCGAGAATGACGGCGGGGGCGCCAGGAACCGCCGCTCCCCCGCCGATCGGCGCGCGATCGGTCTCGCGCAGCATAGGGATCGCGCGCGCGTTGGCGGTGAAATCATTGAGCACTCTGAGCCGCTCGAGACTTAAGTCACGGCGCAGCGCGTCGATCGAGAAGGACCACGGCAGATTGGTGAAAGAGATTCGATCGCCCTGCACGGGCGCGGCGACGGCGAGCGCGGCGCCCCCCAGCGACGGGGCGCCGGCGTCGATCAAAAAGGTCTTGATCGCGCTGGCGAGCGTTGGATGTTCGGCGACTTCATAGGCGCGAAACCCAAACGGCGCGCCGTCTGCGCCGATGAACGCGAAGCGGGCGTTGGTCGCGCCTATGTCGCCGACGAGACCGCGAACTTCCTCAATGCCCATTTTAAACCGCCTCGGCTTCGACCGCCTCGACCGCGACAAGCTTTTCGTGGGCCTCCTCCGCTTCGCGCTGCCGGTTCCACATGGCCGCGTAGTCGCCGCCTTTCGCGAGCAACTGCCCATGCGTTCCGCGCTCGGTAATCCGGCCATGACGGAGGAAGATGATTTCGTCGGCGTCGACGATCGTCGAGAGGCGATGCGCGATCACCAGCGTCGAGCGACCCTTGGCGACGCGGCGCAGCGCCTCCTGGATCTCATGTTCGGTGAAACTGTCGAGCGCCGAGGTCGCTTCGTCGAGAATGAGAATCGGCGGACCCTTGAGGATCGTGCGCGCGATGGCGACGCGCTGTTTCTCGCCGCCCGAAAGTTTGAGGCCGCGCTCGCCGACCTGCGCCTCATAGGCGCCCGGAACGGTCTCGACGAAGCGGTCGATCTGCGCGAGCCGCGCCGCATCGCGCACCTCGGCGTCGCTTGCGTCCCAGCGGCCGTAACGGATGTTGTAGCCGATCGTGTCGTTGAACAGCACCGTGTCCTGCGGCACCATGCCGATCGCCGCGCGCAGCGACGCCTGCGTCACCGCGAGAATATCCTGGCCGTCGATGGCGATGCGCCCCGACTGCGGCTCGTAGAAGCGGAACAGCAGGCGCGAGATCGTCGATTTGCCGGCGCCCGAAGGTCCGACAATGGCGAGCGTTTGGCCGGGCTTCACCTCGAAGCTCACGCCGCGCAGGATGGGCCGCTCGGCGTCATAGGAAAACTCGACGTTCTCGAAAGCGACGCGGCCTTCGCGGACGACGAGGTCCTTGGCGCCGGGCCGATCGGCGATCTCGGGATGGCGCGCGAGAATCGAGAACATGCGCTCGATGTCGACGACCGCCTGCCGCACTTCGCGATAGAAGGTGCCCATGAAATTGAGCGGCTGATAGAGCTGGATCATCATCGCGTTGACGAGCACGAAGTCGCCGATCGAGGCGCGCCCCGCCCTGATGTCGTAGACGCACATGATCATCATGAGGGTGAGGCCGAGCGTGAAGATCGTCGCCTGGCCCGCGTTCAGCACCGCAAGCGAGGTGTACGACTGAATGCTGGCGCGCCGGTAGCGGTCCATGGATTTTTCATAGCGCTCAGCTTCGCGCGTTTCGGCGCAGAAATATTTGACCGTCTCGTAATTGAGCAGGCTGTCGATGGCCTTCACATTAGCGTCGATGTCGCTGTCGTTCATCTTGCGCCGGATGCCAATTCGCCAATTGGTGGCGAGCGCGGTGTAGGCCAGATAAACCGCAATCATGAGCGCCGCGACTGCAGCGTATATCCAGCTGAACTGGACGGTGAAGACGGCGAGCACGAGAATGAACTCGACGATCGTCGGAGCGCCGGAGGACATGACGAGGCGCGAAAGCGTCTCGATCGCGTCGCGCCCGCGCTCAAGCACGCGAGTCAAACCGCCAGTCTTGCGCGAGAGGTGAAAGCGCAGCGACAATTCATGCATATGCACGAAAACGTCGGTCGCCATCTTCTGCACTGCGCGCATCGCGACCGCCGCAAACACCGCGTCGCGCGCCTGCATCAAAAGCGCCTGCAGAATGCGCAGCGCGCCGTAAAGCAGCGTGAAGCCGACCGCCCCGATGAGCGCCGGTTGCAGCTCCCCCTGCCCTTCCGCTCGCCCGAGCGCGTCCGCCGCCCATTTGAAGGCGAAGGGCCCGCAGGCGTTGATCAGCTTTCCAGCGAGCAGCAGCGCGAGCGACAGCGCCACGCGCAGCTCCAGATCGCGATCGCCCTTCGGCCAGATGTAGGGCCACAGGCGACGCAGAACGCCGATAAGAGTGGCCTCGCTCGCGGCTATGTTGGAGGCTTGCAAAGGATCGGCGGGCGCGCTGTCCACGGGCGGCGCATGGGGCGTATCGAGCATTCGTCCTCATTGAAGAGAGGGTCGCCGCGAGCGGCTGTTCGCTGTGATATAGGGCCTTGGACGCCGATACGCATCTTCGCCTTCGCCCTGAAGCCTTGGACCCCTTGAAGCGCCTGCTTAGTTCAAGTCGCGCTAGAAATACCCCTCCTGCTTCTTCTGCTCCATCGAGGTCGCGGCGTCGTGGTCGATCAGCCGGCCCTGGCGCTCCGACGAGCGGCTCTCGCGCATCTCCTGGATGACTTCTTCGAGCGTCGCCGCTTCGCTCTCGATCGCCCCGGTGAGCGGGTAGCAGCCGAGCGTGCGGAAGCGCACCATCATGTTTTGCACGACCTCGCCCGGACGCAGCTCCATTCGGTCGTCGTCGACCATGATCAGCGCGCCGTCGCGCTGCACCACGGGGCGCGGCTTGGCGAAATAGAGCGGCACGACGGGAATTTTTTCGCGCGCGATATAGTCCCACACATCCGCTTCGGTCCAGTTGGAGAGCGGAAACACGCGCAGGCTCTCGCCCGCGCCCTTGCGGGCATTGTAGAGCCGCCAAAATTCGGGGCGCTGATTCTTGGGGTCCCAGCGATGCTGCGCGTTGCGGAAGGAGAGCACGCGCTCTTTCGCCCGCGACTTCTCCTCGTCGCGCCTGGCGCCGCCGAAGGCTGCGTCGAATTTATATTTATCGAGCGCCTGCTTCAGGCCCTCGGTCTTCATGATCTCGGTGTGAAGCTGCGACCCGTGCACGAAAGGGCTGATGTTCATGTCGAGCCCTCTCTGATTGATATGTACGAGAAGCTCCAGTCCGAGTTCGCGCGCGCGCTGGTCGCGAAAGGCGATCATCTCCTTGAACTTCCAGGTCGTGTCGACGTGCAGCAAGGGGAACGGCGGCTTGGCCGGATAAAAGGCCTTCATCGCAAGGTGCAGCATCGCCGCGGAGTCCTTGCCGATCGAATAGAGCATGACCGGCCGCTCGCATTCGGCGACGACCTCGCGCATGATGTGGATGCTCTCGGCCTCGAGACGATCGAGATGGCCGAGCTGGCGCGCGGCGGCGGCGGTGGACATGGACTGACGCTCCGAAGCTGGGGGCCGCCGACCATCGCGGTCAAGGGCGAACCCTCTTGTAACAAAGCGCCGCGCTCTGCCACAACAAATTCATGACGACCTTTGCCGCAGCGCCTTGAGTAATCCCACAAAACGTTGATTTAACAAAAAGAAAGGGCGCAGCCTGCGCCGCGCCCGTTCCCCTTGAGCATTTGTCGCATCACATGCGCACGCGGCCAAACGTCTCGCGCGCGGGCGCAAGGAACCCCACGAACAGCAGCACGGCGGCGAGAACCACGTGCAGCCAGCGGTCGGCGAGGTTCATTTCTATGACGCCGAACAGCATATGCTGAGGAATGACGAAACCGATGATGGCGAGGATCGCATAAAGCACCGCCATCCAGCGGATCGTCATAACAGGCACATTGGCGTAGGCGCCGATGAGGAAGATTGCGCCCGAGATGATATGGACCCAGTTATGCGCGGCGTTGACCTGGAACACTCCAGTTTGCCATACGAGCGGATTTGGAACGAATCCCAGAATGCCGATCGCGATAAACACGACGCCGAAGATTTTGGCCAGAAGATCTGCATTCCAGCGCAACTCGATCATAGCGACGCTCCTTTCAAGCGTAAGGTCATCATGATTGCTCTACGGCGCGAGGGCGCACGTGACCTTTATTCGGAACGACCTGCATCATCTCGACCGAATGCGCCGCGACGTTCAGGCCGCCCATGCTTCACGGGTTCGTTGCGACGAACCATTCCGCATACCGCCGCGACGCCGTTGCGCCGTTAGCCTGCAGGTCTCATCGCGATAGCTAGCGCGTCGAAAACACCCGTCTAATGATTTTTGCGCCTGCGTTTTTGCGACGCCTTCAGCCTATGCGCAATTCGGCGATCAACTCGACGTGGCGGGGAAGTTTTCGCGGCGCGACGAACACGGCGTCCGCGCGCAAAACGCATTGCGCGGCGCAAGGATTTTGCGCCAGCCAGCGCGCCGCCGCGATCTCGATGCGGCGCAGCTTTCGCGGGGTGATGGCGATGAGCGCGTCAGCCAAATCTTCGCGCGCCTTGACCTCCACGAAGGCGACGACGTCGCCGCGCCGCGCGACGATGTCGACCTCGCCGCCCGCGACGCGATATTGGCGCGCCACCACCCTATAAAATTTCAGCCGCAGCCACGCCGCGGCAAGCGTCTCTGCGCGCAATCCGAAGGCTCGGGCCACGACGCGCGGATCGGCAGGCGAGCTCATTTCGCGCGCGCCACCACCAGCTGCAGCGCGCGGGCGTAAACGCCTCTGCGCGGCTGGCCGGTCGCGGCGGCGACGACGCTGGCCGCGTCCTTGACCGAATGCTCGAGCAGCGCCGCTTCAATTCGAGCGTCGAGCTCCGCTTCGCTCGCTTCGAGCGCGCCGGGCTCGGGCGGCGCGATCAGCAGCACGATCTCGCCGCGCATCGTCTCTTCTTCTTCGAGCGCCTTGGCGAGTTCGGCGACGCGCCCGCGCCGCACCGACTCGAACAGCTTGGTCAATTCGCGCGCAATGGCCGCCTCGCGATCGCCGAGCGCGGCGAGACAATCTTCGAGCGTCTCCTTGATGCGGCGCGGGCTTTCGAAAAACACCAGCGTGCCGGGAATGCGAGCAAGCTCCGCGAGGCGCGCGCGACGCGGTCCGGATTTGGTCGGCAGAAAGCCTTCGAAGAAGAAGCGGTCGGTCGGCAGACCCGCGACGACGAGCGCGGCCAGCACTGCGGAGGGGCCTGGAACCGAGGTGACGGCGACTCCGGCGGCGAGCGCGTCCTGCACGAGCTTGAAGCCGGGGTCGGAAACGAGCGGCGTGCCGGCGTCGGAGACCAGCGCGAGCGCGGCCCCCGCCTGCAGACGCGCGATGAGATGCGGCCGCATCACCTTCGCATTGTGCTCGTGATAGGCGACGAGCGGCGTCGATATGCCGTAATGCGCCAGCAGCACGCTCGTGACGCGCGTGTCCTCGGCGATGACCGCGTCGGCGGCGGACAGCGTCGACAGCGCGCGGAACGACACGTCCTTGAGATTGCCGATCGGCGTCGCGACCACATGCAGGCCCGGCGCAATCTTCTCGGCTTCGGCCCGCAAACCGAAAGCGGTGTAGGTTCCGCCCGCTGCGCCTGCTTCCGCCATTGCATCACCTCGCGCGGCGCTTTGCGCGGAGCCGCAGAATCAGCGCCAGAGCTTTATTTATACTCCCGGCGGCGCGTCGACGAAAATCTCGGCGAGTTCAACCGACGCCAGCACCTGATCGCTCCAGATCGGCACGGTCTCGCTCGCCTTGCCGTAGCGGCGTTCGTCGAATTTTTCGGCGTTGTCGGAGGGCGTGAGGTTGATCTCGCAGGTGCGGACGCCGGCTTCGCGCGCCTCCTCGACAAAACGCGCCGCGGGATACACCGACCCCGAAGTGCCGATGGCGACGAAAAGGTCGGCGCGCGAGAGCGCCGCATAGATTTCGTCCATGCGCAGAGGCGCTTCGCCGAACCAGACGACATGCGGACGCAGCGAACCGACGACGCCGCAATCCTCGCAAGTCGCGTCGACGAAGAGGTCCTCGCGCCACTCTACGACCGCGTGGCACGCCCGGCAGCGGACCTTCAGCAATTCGCCATGCATGTGGATGACGTCGCCGGAGCCGGCGCGCTCGTGCAGATCGTCGATGTTCTGGGTGACGATCGTCAATGCGTGACCGCTGCCGCAAAACGCCTTTTCAAGCGTCGCGAGCGCATGATGCGCGGCGTTGGGGGCGCATTCCAGCAGCCGGCGCCGGCGCGCGTTGTAGAAGTCGTGCACGAGCGCCGGGTCGTCGGCGAAGGCCTCTGGCGTCGCGAGTTTACGCGGATCAAACGACTTCCAGAGCGCCGGTCCGGATTTGTCGCGAAAAACGCCAAGCCCGCTTTCGGCGGATATTCCGGCCCCGGTGAGGACGAAAATGTTCATCGACGACCCTTTCGCTTGCAAACATTTGTGCTGGCATGCATTTTTCCATTGTAAACATGTTGGGAGAATGACGAATCTGTCGTTTTTGACGGGTCTCGGCGGGCAAAGCCCCGGCTGTGCTATGATCCCTGTGAGATTTTTGCGCTTCGAGGCCTTTGATGTCCGTTATTGGTTTATTCCGGCCCTGTCATTGGCCCTCTCCGGCCCCGTGGCGGTGGGCTTGGCGTGGAGTTCGAACAAGCGTTTAAGGGCGGCGGAGAGGCGAATCGCCACGCTCGAGTTAGGTTCGGGGCTGCAACGGACAACTGCCCCGCTGCCGGGGCCGGGCCCGCGACTGAGCCGCGCGTCGAGCCCGCGCCCCCGCCGGCGCCGCCGGACGACTTGCGCGAACCCGCCGAGGCGCGGAGACCGCGGCGCGACACGCGAAGCGTCCCGCCTTCCCCGCCAGTTCCTCCTGAGCCGCAGCGCGCCTGGAGCGTTGAAGAGCGTCTCGGCGGCGACTGGACCGTCTGGATCGGCGGCGTCGCCTTGGCGCTCGGCGGCCTGCTGCTGGTGCGCTACGCCATCGACGAAGGTTATCTTGGACCCGCCGCGCGCTGCGTCATCGGTCTCGTCTTCGGCCTCGCACTGGCCGGCGCAGGCGAGGCGCTGCGTCGCCGCGAAAAGACGAGCGGCGCGCCAACGCAAATCCCGGCGGTGCTGACGGCGTCGGGCGCCGTCGCAGCTTTCGGCGCCGTCTACGCCGCACATGCGGTCTATGGCTTCGTCGGCCCGGCCGCCGCCTTCCTCGCGCTCGGCGTCCTGGCGCTCGCGACGATTCTCGCCGCCGCTTTGCACGGCCCCTGGCTCGCCGGGCTCGGCCTCGTCGGAGCGGGAGCGGCGCCGGCGTTGGTGACGGCTCCCGAGCCCAATCTCTGGCCGGTCGTCGCCTATCTCGCCATTGTCTGCGCTGCGGCCTATGCGCTCGCGGATCTGCGCGGCTGGCGCTGGCTCGGGCGTTGCGCCGCAGCCATCGGCGGCGCTTGGGCGATCGCGATGGCGCTCGACGATAACAATTATTATCTCCATGCCGCCTTCACGCAGATGCTGATCTCGACGGCGCTGGCGACGCTGTTCCTCGTCTATCTGCCGCGATTTGCCCGCTCGGGCGAGCCCGCGACGATCGACCGCGACGCCAGCCTCGTCCACCTTGGCCTCGGCGCCGCGGCGGTCGCCGTCATTTTCGCGGCGCAAGGGCGCTTCGATCTTCCCTCCGCCGCAATGATCGGCGTCATGATCGCCGGCCTCTCCCACGCCGGCGCGCGAATACCCGCAGCGGCGCCGCTGACGCTGATCGCCGGCGCGCTCGCCTGTGCGGCGCTGGCCCTCTGGGAACGGCGAACCGTCCTCGGTCCGCCGCCGTCGCTTCTCTTCGTCGAACCGGAAAACCCCACGGCCTTCATCGCTTTCGCGGTCGCCAGCGGCTGCGTCGTCGCGGCGCTCGGCGCCGGCGACTCGCGGTCGGCGGGCTGCTCGATCGCGCGCAGGCGATTTTCTATGCCCTCGCCGCGACCCTCACGCCGCTGGCGCTGCTGACGCTCGCCTATCTCGCGGTCGGACATCTGGAGCGGCGCTTGGGCTTTGCGATAGCGGCGGCGGCGCTCGCCGGACTTTTTGCGCTCGTCGCCGCGTATTTCCGCAAGATCGAGGCGCCTCAGGCGACGAGCCGTTTAGCGGTCGGCGCTTTTGCGACGGCGGCGCTCGCCGCCCTCTCGCTCGGCCTGATCTTCGCGCTCGACAAGGGCATGCTCACCGTGGCCCTGGCGCTGACCGCGCTCGGCGGCGCGTTCGTCTCCGCGCGGCTGGACATAAGAACCCTGCGCAGCGCGGTCGCTGCGCTCGGCCTGCTCGTGCTGGCGCGTCTCGTCTGGGACCCGCGAGTTGTCGGCGCCGACCTTGGCCGGTCGCTGATTTCAACTGGCTGCTCATCGGCTACGGCGTCCCGGCGCTCTCTTTTTTCCTGGCCGCGCGGGTGTTGCGTCGCGTCGGCGGCGAAGATCTCGCGACGCGGGTCGCGCAGTCGCTCGCGATCCTCTTTGCGGCGCTCCTCGTGTTTTTCGAGATACACCATGCGCTGAACCACGGCGACCTTTATGCGCCGCACGCCGGGCTGATCGAACAAGGACTCTGGGCGACCTCCGCGCTGTTGTTCTCGCTGACGCTGACCCGCCTCGACGTCGGGCGGTCGAATCCGGTGTTTCTCATAGCCTCCGCGCTATTCGCGGCGGTTTCCGTCGGCGTCGCCGCCTTTGGACTGATGTTCGCGGTCAATCCCTATTTCAGCTGCCGCCCCATCGAAGGCGGCCCTTATTTCAACGCCCTTCTGCTCGGCTATCTCGCGCCGGCGCTCGCCGCCGCCGCCTTGATGCGGGCAAGCCGCGGCGTGCGACCGGACTGGATCTCGAGCGGCGCGGGGCTCGGAGCTCTGGCGCTGCTCTTCGCCTATGCGTGCCTCGAGACGAGGCGTCTGTTCCAGACCGCCAATATTTGCTGGAGCCGCGGCCAAAGCGAGAAGGAGATTCTGGGCCTATTCCGCGGTGTGGCTGGCGCTCGCCGTGCTGCTGCTCGCCTATGGCGTCGCGCGCCGCACCAGAGGGGCCAGAGCCGCCTCGGGCGCCTTTCTGCTGGCGGCGACGTGCAAGATTTTCTTCTACGACCTCGCCGGTCTGGAAGGTCTGCCGCGCGCCGCATCCTTCATCGGGCTTGGCCTCGTGCTCATCGGCATCGGTCTGTTCTATCAGAAGGTCGTCTATCGCGATTGGGGACGAAGCTCCGGGGCGCCTCCGCCCTCGCCGAACTGACGGCCTGAGCGCAGCTCGCGGCGTAAAAGCTGCAAAAATCGGCCCGGCGCGCGTCGCGCTTGGGTCTTTTTTGCGAGGCGTTGTGGAAGATCGAGCGTCCGCTTCGCCTCACTCGCCTCGGCTATTGACACGTGGTTAATTACGCGCGCTATTCGGGCAAGAATACGCGGCGAGGGAGCGGATTTTGATGCACAAGGCGATTCGAGCAGCGCTAAAGAGCGCTTTCGCGCGGCGTTCGCGCGCGGCGCTTTTGGTCGCAGCGGCGGCCTTGGCGGGCTGTAACCCATTGGGCCCCCCCGGCGTTCCGATAATCCGCGAACCGCACGCGCCGGGCCCTCCCGTGGGAGGCGGCTCCGCTCCAGCCGCCGACCTCACCGAGCAGATCGGTTCGGGTCCGGTCAAGATCGCGCTCATCGTGCCGCTCACGCAGGCGTCGGGACCCTCCAACATCGGCGCCGCGCTGCGCAATGCGGCGCAGCTCGCTTATGCCGATTTGGGGGTCGAACGACGTCACGATCCTCGTCAAGGACGACCATTCGACGCCGGCGGGGGCCGCCAACGCCGCGCAGGCCGCCGTCAATGACGGCGCGGAAATCATCCTCGGGCCGCTCTTCGCCGCGGGCGTCAAGGAGGCCAGCCGCGTCGCGCGCGCAGCGGGCCGTCCGGTGATCGCGTTCTCGACCGACAGCTCCGCGGCTTCCCGCGGCACCTATCTCCTCTCCTTCCTCGTCGAGAATTACGTCGAGCGCATTGTCGACTTCGCGGCGCAGCGCGGCAAGAAATCGGCGGCGGCGCTGGTCCCCGAGAGCGACTACGGCCAGATCGCGCTCGGCCAGTTCCAGCAAAGCGCGGCCAACCACGGCATTCGGGTGGTGACGATCGAGCGCTACAAGCCGGGCGCCGCAGGCGAAGCCGTGAAGCGCGTCGCCGCCGTCGCGGATCAAATCGACACGCTGTTCATTCCCGACACAGCCGAGGCGATGGGCCCGATCTCGCGCGAGCTCGTCGCCGCCAATCTCCAGGCGCCCCGCGTGCAGATAATCGGCACCGCCCTCTGGAACGATCCGCGCGCGCTCAAGGCGCCGGCGCTGCAGGGCGCATGGATTTCCGCCCCGGACAATAACGGGTTCAACGCCTTCGCGTCGCGTTATCGGGCAAAATTCAATCTGGACCCGCCGCGCATCGCGACGCAGGCCTATGACGCGGTGTCGCTGGCCATCGCTCTCGCCCATGCGCAAGGCTCGCAACGCTTCGCTGAGGGCGTGCTGACGCAGGCTTCCGGCTTCAACGGCGCCGACGGCGTGTTCCGCTTCCGCGCCGACGGCTACAGCGACCGAGGCCTCTCCGTGCTCGAGATCGGCAACGGACAGGCGCGCGTGATTTCACCCGCGCCGCGCACGCTCGGCGGCAACGGCGCTTGAGCCGCCGCCGTCGCCGACACTAGGCCCGCACGCGTGTCGACCTACGATTTCGACGCCAAGCGGCTTTTCGTCGAGGCGACGCTTGCGCCAGGCGCGCCGGTGGACCTGGGAGGCCCGAGCAAAACTATCTCGTCAACGTGCTGCGGCTGCGCGAGGGCGACGCCATCCTGATCTTCAACGGACGCGACGGCGAATTTCGCGCGCGGCTCGAGATGACCGGCAAGCGCGCCGCCCGCCTGCGCGTCGAGGAACAAACTCGTCCCCAGGAAAAGAGCGGCGAGGTCGACTACGCCTTCGCGCCTCTGAAACAGGCGCGCCTGGACTATATGGCGCAAAAGGCCGCCGAAATGGGCGCCGGCCGGCTTTCGCCCGTATTGACGCGCCGCACGCAACTGCGTCGCGTCAATTGCGAACGTATCCGCGCCAATGTGATCGAGGCCGCCGAGCAATGCGGGCTGCTCAGCCTGCCCGAAGTCCGCGAGCCGGTCGAGCTGACGGATTATCTTGCGTCTTTTCCAGACGAGCGCGTGCTCGTCTTTTGCGACGAGGATGCGCCGCGCGGCGATCCTTTCGACATCCTCCGCGCTCATCCGTCGCAGTCCTGCGCCGTCAGCCTTTTGGTCGGTCCCGAGGGCGGCTTCGATCCTGCCGAGCGGAAGCTTATATTAACTAAAAGCAATGTTTTACGGATATCGCTCGGCCCGCGAATCCTGCGCGCCGACACCGCCGCGGTCGCGGCGCTCGCCGTGATCCAAACGGCCTTCGGCGATTGGCGTTGAGCTTGGCGACACGATGCCGCCACGATGTTCTCGTTTAGTGGCGAAACGAAAACTGCAAGCAAAGGCGGCGCCGTCCTAGAGCGCTTGTCGACCGAATGAACTCGATTCGGTCGACGAGAAATCACTCCAGAATCAAAATGCTGGAGCAAATTCTGATCGAAAAAGTCTATCAACTTTTTCGGATTTTGCTCTGGTCTGGAAGTTTCCTTGGGCCTCTCGGGGCCATCCATTCCGCGTCTTACGAAGTCGAACACCGTGCGGCTGCACCGGCCATGAGGGCGATAATCGGATGATTTTCCATTTGCCGCGTTTTCAATCTCGTTCTGCGCTCGGCTTCCTACGCCTCGCAGCGGGTCTTGTTGCGCTTTGCGGGGCGTCCGGCGCGCTGGCTGAAGGGCCGGAAACAGCCGCCAAGCGCCGTTGTTCGGGTCTTGGCACAGATTTCGTGGCGGTCTCCGGCGCCGGCGGCTGCGTCCGCATCGGCGGACACGTGCGCGCCGAAACCATGCGCGCCCACGCCGCTCCCTCCGCCTTCGCGCCGCAGTTCAGCTCGGCTGCGGACGGCATTCGCCCCGCCTCGGAAAGCTTTCACGTGCGCGGGGATGCGCCGATAGGCGGGACCGAAATCTACCGCCGATAGGCACTCCTCTGAAAGCTAAGCAGTTTTGGGTCGCGATGAGCGGTTCCGCGCTAGCGCGAACGTGTTATAGTGGCTTTTGGACCTGTGACGCAGCCTGCCGGGACGTCATGCAGGGCAAGCGCTTTCGAGCCTTCGGCCGTCATCCGGCGCGGGCTCGCCGAATCGGTTCATGGACGGTTGTTCATGGAGGGTTCATGAACCAGGGGCGCTTAATCGCCGCCGTATCCTCGCGGCAGACCAATAAGGGGAGACAATGCCGACCATCGCTCTCGTCGACGACGATCGCAATATTCTCACTTCAGTCTCGATCGCGCTGGAAGGAGAAGGCTATCGAGTCCAGACCTACACGGACGGCGCCGCCGCTCTCGACGGACTGAGAGCCAACCCGCCGGATCTTGCAATCTTCGACATCAAGATGCCGCGCATGGACGGGATGGAGCTTTTGCGTCGGCTTGCGCCAGAAATCCGACCTGCCGGTGATTTTCCTCACCTCGAAGGACGAGGAGATCGACGAATTGTTCGGGCTCAAGATGGGCGCCGACGATTTCATCCATAAACCCTTCTCGCAGCGCCTGCTGGTCGAACGCGTCAAGGCCATTCTGCGCCGCGCCAACCCAAAAGAAGCGGCGGCGCAAAAGGAATCCGAAGCCAAGATTCTGGAGCGCGGCGCACTGATGATGGATCCCGAGCGTCACGCCTGCACCTGGCGCGGCGATCAGGTCGCGCTCACGGTCACGGAATTTCTCATTCTGCAGGCGCTGGCCCAGCGCCCTGGCGTCGTGAAAAGCCGCAACGCGCTGATGGACGCCGCCTATGACGATCAGGTCTATGTCGACGACCGCACCATCGACAGCCATATCAAACGGTTGCGCAAGAAATTCAAGATCGTGGACGACGACTTCGAAATGATCGAGACGCTCTATGGCGTCGGCTACCGCTTCAAAGAGGCGTAGGGCGTTGCTTCGCTTTGCGGAGCGATCGGCGCAGCAGCAGGCCGAGGCGCAAAGCGCGCCGCGCGCGCACACGGTTCTGCGGCGTAAGGCGCGCTCGGCTTCCGTGCGACTGCTGCGCTCGGCGCGGATGACGCAGGCGCGGCTGTCGTCCTCTCTCACCCGCCGCATCGTCGTCCTCAATCTTGGCGGTCTCGTCGCCCTCCTGGCCGGCTTCCTTTACCTGAACCAATTTCGCGAAGGCCTGATCGAGGCCCGCATTCAAAGTCTGGAGACGCAAAGCGAGATCATCGCCGCCGCTGTCGCCGCCTCCGCCGCCGTCGACACCGAGGACATCACCGTCGATCCGGAGAAACTGCTGCAGCAAACTCCCGAAGAAGGGTATCCCGACGCAGCCGAGCGGCAGCTGAGCACGGAATTCTCGCTCAGTCCCGAAGTCGGCCCGCTGCTGCGCCGCCTCGTCTCGCCCACCGGCTTACGCGCCCGCATCTACGATCGCGACGGCTATCTGCTGCTCGATTCGCGCTCCGTCGCCGAGCGCTTCCGCCCGCATACGGGAGTCGGAGCGCAAAGCGGCGCCGCGCAGAGCGACAATGAGCCGCCGAGCGCCTTCGAGGCTTTCATGACGACGTTGCGGCGCTGGCTGCGGCGACCCGGTCTGCCGCTCTATCAGGACATCGGCATGGCCAACGGCAAGGCCTACCCGGAGGTCGAGGCGGCGCTCCAGGGCGCGCCGCAGGCGGTGGTGCGCGCGAACGCCAAGGGCGAGACGATCATCACCGTCGCCGCGCCGGTGCAGCGGTTCCATACGGTGCGCGGGGTGCTGCTGCTGTCGACAATCGGCGGCGGCATCGACATCGCGATCGCCTCCGAGCGCTGGGCGATCATCCGCATCTTCCTCGTCTCCGCTGGCGTGATGCTGTTGCTCTCGCTGCTGTTCGCAGGCGCCATCGCGGAGCCGATGCGCCGCCTCGCGGAGGCTGCCGATCGCGTGCGCCGCGGCGTGAAATCGCGGCAGGAAATTCCGGATTTCACCGATCGGCAGGACGAGATCGGACATCTCTCCGGCGCCCTGCGCGATATGACGGCGGCGCTCTACAACCGCATCGAAGCCATCGAACACTTCGCCGCCGACGTCGCCCATGAACTCAAAAATCCGCTGACTTCGCTGCGCAGCGCGGTCGAGACGCTGCCGATCGCCAAGACTGAAAGCTCCCGCGAGCGGCTGCTCGAGATCATCAAACACGACGTCGGGCGGCTCGATCGACTTATCAGCGATATTTCGGACGCGTCGCGGCTCGACGCCGAACTCGCGCGCGCCGACATGAGCGGCGTCAACCTCGCCGCCGTGCTGTCGACCGTCGTCGGCATGTCGCCCGGCGTCGAATGCGGCGAGGGCGCCCGCGTCTCGCTGACGATCCAGGAGCCGTCCGATCCGAGCAAGCGCGGCTGGCGTGTGCTCGGTCACGATTCCAGGCTCGCGCAAGTGTTCGACAATGTGATCGCCAACGCGCGCTCCTTTTCCCCGCCGAACGGAAGAGTGCGCGTGCTGATGCGGCCGTCGAGCGGCATCGACATGGCGGGACGGCGACGCGACGGCTTCGAGATTCTCGTCGACGACGACGGCCCTGGCCTTCCCGACGGCGCCTTCGAACGCGTGTTCGAGCGCTTCTACACGGATCGGCCGGAGCACGGTTTTGGGCAGAATTCGGGCCTCGGCCTCTCTATCTCGCGCCAGATCGTCGAGGCGCACAGCGGCCGCATCCGGGCGCTGAATCGTTCCCTGCGGGCCCCGGAAGGCGGCGACGAACGGCTTGAGAACGACCGGGTGCTCGGCGCGCGTTTCGTCATCTGGCTGCCGGCGGAGCGATGACGCAGGCGCCTGCGGCTGCGCATGCGACGGCGCTGCTCGTGGGCGCGTCGGGTCTGCTGCTCCGCGGTCCGCCGGGTTCGGGCAAGAGCGGCCTCGCATTGCGGCTGATCGACGCAGCGCAAGGCCGCGGTCTGTTCGCAAGACTCATCGGCGACGATCGGGTGCTCCTCGAAAGCTGCAACGGCCGCCTCATCGCCCGGCCGCATGAGGCGATCGCCGGCGCCATCGAATTGCGGGCGCTCGGCATCGTTCGCCTTCCCTATGAGTTCCTGCGGGGTGATTCGCTGCGTCATCGACCTCACGGGAGCGGCGAATGCGCCGCCGGAGCGACTGCCCGAACCGGGCGACGAGAAAACACGGTTGATCGACCTCTCGCTGCCGCGCCGGATTTTCGACGCTCGCGACCCCGCCGTGGTCGAAAAAATATTTTTCTTGCTTCGAGAGATTGGAAGATTTTAGGTGGAACTCGTGCTTTTTGCTTGCCATTTTCGCTGCGCTGCACAAAATTGCGCCGATGGGGAGCCCGTTACAAGCGCATCTCGCGCATGTATAAGCGTGCAGAGGCCGCGCTATAATGAGAATCCGTCAGTCGCCTGTCTGCCTGCGCGGAGTGCTATGTTTATAGTCTGCTTACTCTTGGCCGCATCGCAGGACGTCGTCACAAGTGGTAACGTCGAATGATCGGAATGGTCCTGGTGGCTCACGGGCATCTCGCCGCCGAATTTCGCGCAGCGCTCGAACACGTCGTCGGTCCGCAGAAGCAGCTGGCCTCGATTTCGATCGGCCCTGAAGACGACATGGAGCGTCGACGCCTCGACATCATCGAGGCGGTCCGACAGTCCGACAGCGGCGACGGCGTCGTGCTGCTGACCGACATGTTCGGCGGAACCCCTTCCAATCTCGCGATTTCCGTGATGAACGGCGCGAAGGTCGAAGTGCTGGCCGGCGTCAATCTGCCGATGCTGATCAAGCTCGCGACCGTGCGCGACGGGCAAACCCTGGAGCAGGCGGTGCTGCAGGCGCAGGACGCGGGGCGCAAATATGTTTGCGCCGCCAGCAAGATTTTAACCCGAAAGGCGTCGAGGCGCGCAAGTGAGAGATTTGCACATCGTCAGCAGTCATGCGCCGAACCAGCCGACGCTCGCGCGGGACTTGATGATCGTCAACCGCAAGGGGCTGCATGCACGCGCCACCGCCAAATTCGTGCAGTGCTGCGACCGCTTCGACGCGAGCGTCACCGTCGAGAAGGACGGCGAGAAGGTCGGCGGCGGCTCGATCATGGGCATTCTGACGCTCGGCGCCGCGCAAGGGTCCAGCATCAGGGTGACGGCGGCCGGGCCGCAGGCCGAGGCGGCCCTGATCGCGCTCGCGACGCTCATCGCCAATCGCTTCGGCGAAGACGAATAGGCTTCGCCCTATCCACCTTTTCGCGACGATCATCACACGCTGCACCACGACGGGCAAACGGCGAATTGTCTCCCCTTTGTTTAATCGCTGTTTGACTTTTCGTCGCGATGGAGGTGGTCTCGCCGCGCAATACGGAAGAAAATCGCGAAGGCGGACGAATTGAACAAGCTTCTCTCTGCGCCGCGCCCGTCGCCGCCGGGCTATGTCTGCTCGTGGCCTCGGCCCCGCCCCCGCCGCGGCGCTGAAGGCGACGTTTCCCGCCTGCCAGGACAAAGCGGTGTTGCAGAAAGTTCTGCAAAGCTCGGGCCAAAAGGGCGGCGCCAAAAACGCCGCCGAGCGCGGCGAAAGGCCGAGCGCGCCGCTCAAGATCGACGCTCCGGGGTGCCTCCAGCTGCTGCACGGCCAGGAGGTTTCGGTCGACGAGCGCGACGGCCCGCTCTGGTGCGTGCGGCGCACCGGTGACCTCGACTGTTATTGGACGCTGGACAAAGCCGTCGACCTAAATCCGCCGCTCGTCTCGACCGGCGGGCATGGCGCGCAGCAAGGCGGCCGCAAAGGACGACACTAGAGCGCGGTCTGTATTCGGGATGAACCAAGCGGGCCCGTCCCTGGCTTTCAGTCCGTCAGCAGGGTGATCGTCGCTTGTTCTCCCGCTCAGAGCCCACCGTCCGCGTTTGACGCCGCGATGCGAACTTCGAATCCGCCGGGCTCGGATGACGGTTCACTTTATCCCAAGTGACCTTGCCCCTTGGCGCCGTCGTTGCTCCCGGGTAATCGTCAGGTCCAACGCTTGCAGGAACTGCGAGCGGTTCGTCGAAGAAAAAGGCGGCGGACCTCCGGTGAGTTCGCCGGTCGAACGAATGTGCTCCATGAGCGCGTGCTGTGCGAGAGCCAGCCCGATCGAGTTGTCCGTAAAAGCGCGGCCATAGGGTGCAACGGCATGCGCATCCTTGGCCAAGACTTTACCAGCCAAAGGAATATCGTTGGTGACGACGACGTCGCCGCCAACCACCTGCTCAGCGATCCAATCGTCGGCCACGTCGGCTCCCGCGCCCACGATCACCCTTGCAATCAGCGGCGATGGCGGGATTTGGATATAGCTGTTGGAAACGACAATAGTCTGCAACCCGTAGCGTGCGGCGACTTTGTAGGTTTCATCTTTTACGGGGCAAGCGTCAGCGTCAATGTAGATTTTGATCGACATGGCTGCTTCTTAACAGATGAGGCGGCGCTCGTCGCCCCTCGAAAAGCAAACCCCAGGCGGCCGTAGGCTTTGCCCGCCTTTTTCAGCGCGCCGCCCTGCACAGCCGTCGTTTCCATTTCTCGCCAGCTTTGAGTTCTGCGTCAAGAAGGCGGCGCTTGTGGATCGATCTGCGCTCTCGATCAGGCGCTGCAGCGGGCGGCGCTTGCGTCGTCACTTGCTCCACGGGCTCCTTTTGAATGGCGCGCGCCGATTGGACCCGCGTCTTCTTTCGGAGAACTGAAGCCGTCTCAGCCGTCCCGGCTCCGCGGCTGCGACGCATCTTTGAATCAGCATCTGTCAATGCGGTCGTCAAAGCGTCAGCGTTCTCGATAAGGCTCGGCAGCACGCGCCCAACGGGCGCGGCGGATGGCGGCGGCTCGGAAACCGGGGCCACAGAAGCGCTTCGGCCAAATACCGCGACGGCGGCCTTCATGGCGGCGTCGTATCCGTTCGCTGTGCTCCGCCGAGCAGCGCTGAAATCGCTCGTATCTAAGAATGACGGTGTCGAAGCCTTTATGTCGTCGGCCTCGCCCTTCGCCGGACGCATCGGCGTCGATCTGGATAAGCGGCTCTTGAACTCAACTTTGAAAGGACGGACGGTGTGGCGCATTGGTTCTCTTGGAGCTGAGGTCTTGCCATATGCAGGAAAGACCAGGAGATTTACTCGCAGCAACCGCTTCGGTCGGAACGAACCGCCATCCAAGACAACCGTCTGCGATGACAATCGTCGGCGATTTGAAGGCTAACGACGGAGAGGCGCGAAAGTTCAGAAAGCGAACGCGCGTGCTGAACATTTGATGATTCTAGACCAAATGACAAGTTTTGCCCATCGAAATGCGAAAATCTTTCTGGGAAATTCGGCGGAGCGATAAAATTTCACAAACTGCATTCGATCTTGGAGCACGCCTTGATCGCAACAACAGCGACCCCGAATTATCAAGATGCTTTATGCGGCTACCCTTGTAATTTCCTCGGCGAGGGCATATTTGAAAAGATATTCAATTCGGCTCCAATGACTCGGACAACAGAGACATAATTTAGTTGCGGGGACTATCGAGTTAAATTTTACTGTGCAATTAGGAAATTATCCGCAGGACGCCGCGTATGCGCACAATGCGCTTAAACAACCTAAAGGATCAGTCGCCGTGGTCAAAGCAGAGCTAGGCGTAAAGCGCCGTTGCCTTTCCTGCAGCAAGGCTTTTTTCGATCTCAACCGCACGCCCATCGCCTGTCCGACCTGCAAGGCGGTCTTTCAAGTCGTCGAGTACGCTCATTCCATGCCGCGGCGAGGGATGATGACGCCTTCGGGTCTTGATCGACGCACCATAACCGACCCCAAGCCAATAGACACGGCGCCGCTGTCGGTCGAGGCGGTCGAAGAGGAGGACGATGCTCCGGTCGAAATAGAAGAAATCGAAGTTGAAGAACGAGTGGAGATTGAAGCGATCATATGAGCGCGGCGGCGAACGTTTGACGCAGGTGCAGAACCGTTTATAGGCGGCTCAGCAGCTCCGCCTTTTTCGCAGCGAATTCCTCCTCTGTAAGAATATTCTTCTGGCGCAACTCCGCGAGACGTTCAATCGTCGTCAGAATGTCGTGCACCGCGAGCGATGCTGCGGGCGTGGGCGCCGTCGACGCGGCGGCCTCGGGCGCGGCCGGTATGGGCTTTGGCGATGGCTGAAGCGGCGCCTGGGTCGATGAGGGCGGAGGCGCCGGCGGGGTTCCGCTGGGAGAAACGAGCGGCAGGTCCGCCACGCGAACGAGCCCGAACTGACTGGTGAAGGTTAGTGACTGATCGCCGCCCTGCTGCTGCGAAAAACCCGTGATCCTGTGCTCGCCGGTGTCGTAGACGCTGACCCGGCCGCCCTGTCGTATTGCAAGGCGGCGCTGGCCCGGAAAACAAGCGTATCGCAGCTCGTTCTGCGCGCCGGTGGACGCCGGCTCGCCGAGTTCAGCAGGCCACCAGCGATTAGAGGATGCGCCTGATCTTGGCGCGAACAAACTGACCCCGTCGCCTCCGCCCTGGCTTTGCGATTGATAAGACCCGGCAGCGGCTGCGAACAGAGACTGGCCGCAAAGCAGCGAGGCCAATTCGTTGCAAAGCGTATCGACACGAGATTTCAGGCTTTGATTGAACATGTCGCCGATCATGATCATGCCGCCTCGCGACCATTGTCCCATGCCGCCGAGCTCGGAGTGATTGAACTGCGCCTGAGAGCCGCCGCCCGCAATGAGCCCGCGCAGCAAGCTTATCACGGCCTCAAGGCTTACCGCATGGCGGCTCGCGATCTCCTCCAGAATGCGTCGTCCCTCGGGCGTAAGATCCTGCATAACGGTCGTGTCCTCGGGTTCGCATACGGTACGGCCCCGGCCGCTTAAGCAACTACTCTGGCGAAAGTCCTGATGACGCTTCGACGACAGCGAACCGGCGGCGCGCTTCGCACGCAATGCCGCTCAGGTTAGGCTCGCGCCGATTCTTGATAGGCCTTTCGCTCGAGAGCGTCGACCCTCATTTTCCGGCCCTCGCCAGCCAATCTGCGATCAGCGGATCATCGATCGATCCCACCACGGTGACCAGTTTGCCGTCGGCGCCGACAAGCGCAGTGAACGGCAGTTCGCCACGCCAGGAAGAATCGACCTCGAAATATAGTCTCTCGACGAAATCGTCGGCGAAGCCGTATTGCGCGAGACCCGTCAGTTGCGCTTTATCAAGGCGACGCAGCGCGCGCGGTCGGTCTTCGACGCGGTCGGCATTCACAAAAACAATGTCGAAGGATCTTCGCTCATTGGCGATTTTCGCCCACTCCGGCAATTCCGCCAGGCAAGGCGGACAGGCGACAGACCAGAAATGCACGATCAGCGGACGCCCTTCATGCAGCTTGCGCAGTTCTGCGAAGGAGCCGCGTCCATACGGCTTGAACTCGAGCGCCGTCGCATCTCGCAGCCCCGATAACGCCAGGATTGCGCAAAAGCCCAACGCGCAGCGTAATGCGATCCTGCTCATGCGTCGCTTATGGCTTGATCAGCGCCGCGGCGCGGTCGGGGGACGCGGCGGCCGCTTGCACGCGCGGCAAAGGCAGCAGGCGATAGCCTTGTTCGTAAGTCAGCCACGAGAGATAGACGGCGCCTTTGTGCTCGACGAGCAGAGGATGGTCCGAGGCGTCCGCCGTCGTCGCTAGAACGTGCGGCTCGCTCCAGTCTTTGCCCGCGTTGCGGGACATTTGCAGGACGATGCTCGTCGTCGTCCCGTCGAACTCCTTCCATACGCGATACAACTGATCCTTCGAAGCGAGCACCGCCGCGTGCGACGGCGCGCGCGCGTCGTCGCCGAATTTGGCGGGCTCCGAGAAGCTTTTGCCGCCGTCGACGCTCTTGGCGTAAAATAGCCCCTTGCGGTTTTTGCCATTGGTGAACCACACGACATGCCAGGCGCCGGCGGCGTCGATGGCGAGCGACGGCCCATGATGCGGACAGGTTGTCGCCCACGCGTCCTCGCTGACGCGGCCGCCGGTCAATTGCGCGCCATCCGCCGAAAGCTTCGCGACATAATGATCGCGCAGATTCGTTCCGTAAACATGGCGCCATGCGAACACCGGCAGACCGTCGCGATCAAGGGCGGCGGCGACGCGGCAGCATTCGCAGGAATGGTCCATCAGGATCTTCTTGCCGGCAAAGGTCTTGCCGCCGTCGTCGGACCAGCCTACGGCTATCCCGCTGCCGGCGAAATCCTTGCCGGCCTTTTTCGCATCCTCGGCGTCGCGCTTGTCGAGCCAGGCGATGTAGAGCCGCCCTTTCGGCGATGCGAGAAAGACGTCGAACCGCTGCCCGACGCCGTCGACCAGCGGCTGCGGCTGCGAGAAGCTTTTGCCGCCGTCGCTGGAGCGCGCGACCGCGATCGCGCCATTGTAGCTTTTCTCAGGCCGCGCGGTGTAGCTCGCGACCAGCGCGCCGTCGCCCAGGGCGACGATTTTAGGCCGCGCCTCGCCGTTGGCGTCGATCACCCCGTCGGGGACCGTCGCCACCACGACGGCGGGCTCAAAACTGGCGCCCTTGTCGCGCGACGGCGCCGCATAAACCGTGTCGCCGACCGCAAAGGCCAGCCACAGGCGGCCGTCGGGCGCGAAGGCCGGTTCCGCCGTTTGCGCGCAGCGCGGTTTGGCCTCCGTGCAGGCCGGCGGAACGGCGGCCCCCATCGAGCCCATATGGGCGTGATGATGATCCGCGACTGGCGCCTGATCTTCGGCGCGCAGCGGCTGAGCCGCGAGAACGGCTGGTAGCGCAAGCGCCAACACCCTCGCCAAGACCCTCATGGGGGCAACCTCCGATTTGAGCGATCCTCTGAAAGAGGAAGTCCGCGTAGACGACGCATGATCACCCCGGCGCCGCTCTGCGTCAATGATCACGACCGGACGGACAGGGCTCCGCATTCGGGTTAACGGCGGTTAACGGATTTGCGAAAGCGTGATTCCCTGCGGTTCGGACCGAATCGGGAGCCGCCGTGATGAGCCTTGCCTTCGCCGTTTTCAAAGAGTTTTCAAAGAGAAGTCGCTTCTCGACCACTTCGCGATCATCGAGGATTGGCGCGAGCCCTGGCGGGTCGCGCATCCGCTGCGCCAGAAGCATTGGAAAGGGTCACGCTTCAAATCCGATTTACATTCCGCCCTATTTCCGGACGTTCGATAGCAGCCAATCGTAGGTTGCTTCGCGGGTCCCTGCTCCCGCGGGACGGAAGTGAGGACGCGCGCCCCCAGGGCACAGGCAATTCCCGAGCGTCGTGTCGCCTTTGCTCGAAGGGTCGATCGTGTAACCTCTACTCTCGAGGGTGTTCCTGCAATCCATAGTGGGACAGAAGGACTCATCGCATCCTCCCCATGAGAAGAAGATGCGTGGTGGTGAAACGCTTGGCTTGGCCGCGTCCGGGCAGGTCGCCTGTTGCCACTCGGCGTAAACCCCATGCGCGACTCCAGCAAAGTAAGGCTGAAGCATCGGATCGAGCGCGCGATATATGTCATACCGGGTGAAGTTGTTTGCGAACATCTGCACGCGATCATGAGCGAAGCGCACATGTTTGGCCAAATCAACAAGGACGTCGCGAATGGCCTCTGGCGGAACGAACATCCAGGCCGGACAGACTGGCGAGCAGCCTGAATCCTTGTGTTCGTTTGATTTATCCAGCAACCAGCCATTGTGGCCGCCGCCAGAATCGGGGGACTGGTTCGGGCCGATGAAGACGACGAGCGCCCGGCTGTAGAGTCTCCTATGGGCCATCAGAGAGTCGTCATTGCCTCCCCCTATGACGATCATGGCCATCGCCGTCGTGTCCCCACTGGGAACTTGAGCCAGATACTCAAGCAGGTTACCGCCAACCATGGGGCCGGGGTGCCACTTCGTCCCCACGAAGGCTCGATCATTGTCGGCTAGCATTGCCGGATAGGGGTCCTTCCAAGCCCCCGAAGCCCCGTCGCCGCCCTCGTCCCCACTCGAATGCCGCGAGGCGCCATCAGATGCGCGTGGCGCATCTCTCGAACTGCGTGGATCGGGCGGACAGCCGGCGTCGCCGCCGCCGCCGGCATGTTCCTCTGAACAGACTTGCGGCGCGAAGGATCTTATAGAGGCCCCTTCTACTCCCCAAACCTTCATCTCGGCAGTTACAACAAATACACCAACAAAAACAATTAGGCCAGAAATGCTAATCCGAGATCGCTGCATGTTCTTCATCCTTGCGTCGACGCACAGCTTAGCTTTCGCTTCCCCGAAAACGCCAGCGTCATGAATAGGACGGGTTAGCGCCAAGCGTCACCTGCGGCATTATGCCCAACCGAAAATTAACGAACATCAAAGGAATTACGTATTCTGCGAGATTTTATGATTGACATTCATTAACTTTCCGTTAGACTACATCTGCATCTTCTTCTAAAGGGAGGGGTGTCGCGTTGCCAGTATTTTAACGACAAAACGAGCGGCGCGAAAACGAAGGATTGGATGTTTGCAATAGTCCGGCGCTCCTGGCTGGGCGAGGAGCTAAGGATTATTGCGTCTAAAGAGTCTAGAAAAGGGGTTAAGCTATGACCGCACTTAGATACACTCTTGCCTTGGCGGTGGTTTTCGGCGCCGGCCAAGCCAACGCGCAGATCGCGGGCGCGCCGGTGCCGCCGACCAACACGACGCAAAACGGCAGCCTGCTGATCTTCCCGGCGATTGATATAGACCCGACGGAGGCTGCTGACACCTTCATCGAGATTTCGAACGACCAAAACGCGGGCGTGTGGCTCGAGTGCCTTTATATGAACCAGAAGAAGGACCGAAACGACTTCACGATCCACTTGAGCGCAAAGCAAACCGTGTCATGGTTCGTGGGGAGCCAGATCGGCGATAACGCGACGCCACAACCCTTCCCGGGCGGGGACCTTATTGATCTCCCCAACACCAATATTTACCACGGCGAACTGGCCTGTTTTGCGGTAGACTTTAACTCGGCTCTTTACCAAATCGCGTGGAACCACCTCAGCGGGACGGCTCAGGTGATCAAGAACCCCACCTCGCCAGGTCATAAGACAGCCTATAGATACGACGCCTTCGCCTTTAAGGCGCGCGACGCAAATAACAATCCTGCGGCGGACAACACTCCTCAAGGGACGCCTGGCCAATTGGTCCTGAGCACGGGCGGCGCGGGAACTTACGACTCTTGCCACGCCTATCAGCTCACGAATTTCAGCCCTGCCGCTGTTCCGGCGACTACAAGCGGAACCACTACGATAGGCGGCCTGACCACGCTCGGCAACACGCTGCATGTGTCGAGTTGCAATCAGGATCTGAGGACCGACACGCTCGCATACCATACGACCGAATTGGTGTTCGGCGTTTGGGATTCGAACGAAGTTGGAAAGTCCGCGGCCTACACCTGCGTGGACAGCAACTCTTCAGTGGTTCTGTCATCTACAAACACCTATCTTCATGAAGGCGCGGACTTCGACTCGACGGGAAACCACACCCCCGACGCGAGGTTCTCTGTGTCCGGCACGAGCACGCAACCTACCCCCAGCCCGTGCGGCCCCGGCGCCCCTGCACCTGAGGTTGCCGGGCTGCTCGGCGTGCTTGAATTGGCGGAAAGCATCGCTGACACGACTGTGGACATGACAGTCGGGAATACCCTTGTCGGTGCTGGCTTGCAGCCGGGATACCTCTTGTGGACCCCGGGATCCGCCGCTCAGTTGAAGAAAGCAAAGTAAAGCTGAGAGTAACGGGAGGACACTCCCATTGGGCCGGCGCCAGCTCAGCGGCTGGCGCCGGCGCCGCGTTCGCGGGAGATTTTACGACAAAACGGGCGGCGCGGAAACGAAGGATTGGATGTTTGCAGTAGTCCGTCCCTCCTGGCTGGGCGAGGAGCTAAGGATTATTGCGTCTTAAAGAGTTTAGAAAAGGGGTTAAACTATGAGCGCACTTAGATACACTCTTGCCTTGGCGGTGGTTTTCGGCGCCGGCCAAGCCAACGCGCAGATCGCGGGCGCACCGGTGCCGCCAACCAACACGACGCAAAACGGCAGCCTACTGATCTTCCCGGCGATTGATATAGACCCGACGGAGGCTGCTGACACCTTCATCGAGATTTCGAACGACCAAAACGCGGGCGTGTGGCTCGAGTGCCTTTATATGAACCAGAAGAAGGACCGAAACGACTTCACGGTCTACTTGAGCGCAAAGCAAACCGTGTCATGGTTCGTGGGGAGCCAGATCGGCGATAACGCGGCGCCACAACCCTTCCCGGGCGGGGACCTTATTGATCTCCCCAACACCAATATTTACCACGGCGAACTGGCCTGTTTTGCGGTAGACTCTAACTCGGCTATGTTCCAAATCGCGTGGAACCACCTCAGCGGGACGGCTCAGGTGATCAAGAACCCCACCTCGCCAGGTCATAAGACAGCCTATAGATACGACGCCTTCGCCTTTAAGGCGCGCGACGCAAATAACAATCCTGCGGCGGACAACACTCCTCAAGGGACGCCTGGCCAATTGGTCCTGAGCACGGGCGGCGCGGGAACTTACGACTCTTGCCACGCCTATCAGCTCACGAATTTCAGCCCTGCCGCTGTTCCGGCGACTACAAGCGGAACCACCACGATAGGCGGCCTGACCACGCTCGGCAACACGCTGCATGTGTCGAGTTGCAATCAGGATCTGAGGACCAATACGCTCGCATACCATACGACCGAGTTGGTGTTCGGCGTTTGGGATTCGAACGAAGTTGGAAAGTCCGCGGCCTACACCTGTGTGGACAGCAACTCTTCAGTGGTTCTGTCATCTACAAACACCTTTCTTCATGAAGGCGCGGACTTCGACTCGACGGGAAACCACACCCCCGACGCGAGGTTCTCTGTGTCCGGCACGAGCACGCAACCTATCCATAACCCGTGCGGCCCCGGCGCCCCTGCACCTGAGGTTGCCGGGCTGCTCGGCGTGCTTGAATCGGCGGAAAGCATCGCTCCCGACGCTACGATCACACCGACTGTGGACGTGACAGTCGGGAATACCCTTATCGGTGCTGGGTTGCAGCCGGGATACCTCTTGTGGACCCCGGGATCTGACGCTCAGTTGAAGAAAGCAAAGTAAAGCTGAGAGTAACGGGAGTACACTCCCATTGGGCCGGCGCCAGCTCAGCTGCTGGCGCCGGCGCCGGGTCTGCGAGTATTTTAACGACAAAACGGGCGGCGCGGAAACGACAGATTGGAAATGCGCAATACTCCGGACGATCCTCAGTCCGGGAGGAGATAAGGGATACTGCGTCATCTAGAGAAAGGCGTGATTATGAGTATACAGAGATACACTCTTGCCTTGGCGGTGGTTTTCGGCGCCGGCCAAGCCAACGCGCAGATCGCGGGCGCACCGGTGCCGCCAACCAACACGACGCAAAACGGCAGCCTGCTGATCTTCCCGGCGATTGATATAGACCCGACGGAGGGCGCCGACACCTTCATCGAGATTTCGAACGACCAAAACGCGGGCGTGTGGCTCGAGTGCCTTTATATGAACCAGAAGAAGGACCGAAACGACTTCACGGTCCACTTGAGCGCAAAGCAAACCGTGTCATGGTTCGTGGGGAGCCAGATCGGCGATAACGCGGCGCCACAACCCTTCCCGGGCGGGAACCTAATTGATCTCCCCAACACCAATATTTACCACGGCGAACTGGCCTGTTTTGCGGTAAACTCTAACTCGGCTCATTACCAACTCGCATGGAACCACCTCAGCGGGACGGCTCAGGTGATCAAGAACCCAGCAGGTGCGCCGAAGACAGCCTATAGATACAACGCCTTCGCCTTTAAGGCGCGCGACGCAAATAACAATCCTGCGGCGGACAACACTCCTCAAGGGACGCCTGGCCAATTGGTCCTGAGCACGGGCGGCGCGGGAACTTACGACTCTTGCCACGCCTATCAGCTCACGAATTTCAGCCCTGCCGCTGTTCCGGCGACTACAAGCGGAACCACTACGATAGGCGGCCTGACCACGCTCGGCAACACGCTGCATGTGTCGAGTTGCAATCAGGATCTGAGGACCAATA
>CAWFZD010000035.1:0-41835 GCA_963820145.1 uncultured Alphaproteobacteria bacterium | reverse complement strand
GCCAGGATCGGGCCGGAAGAGGGGGACATGGCCTGCGGCGAATACGGGCCGGGCCGCATGAGCCGAGCCGCCGCTATCGTGGCGGCGGCAGAGCAGGCGCTGGCGATTACGGCCGCGCTCAAGGGTCGTCATGTGATCGTGACCTCGGCCCGACGCATGAGCCGATCGACCCGGTGCGCTACATCGCCAATCGCTCCTCCGGCAAGCAGGGTCACGCCATCGCCGCCGCCGCGGCGAAGGCGGGCGCGCGCGTGACTCTCGTCAGCGGGCCGGTCGCGCTCGAAAATCCCCCCGGCGTCACGGTGCGCCGCGTCGAGACGGCGCGCGACATGCTCGCGGCGGTCGAGGCGGCGCTGCCCGCCGACGTCTTCATCGGCGCCGCCGCCGTGGCGGATTGGCGCGTCGAGGCGTCGCCGAAAAGATCAAGAAGTGCCGCGCCGCCGCGCCGCCGGCGCTGACCTTCATCGAGAATCCCGACATATTGAAAAGCGTCGCGCAGCGCGAGATCATGCGTCCCGCGCTCGTCGTCGGCTTTGCGGCGGAGACCAACGATCTTCTCGCCAATGCGCGCGCCAAACTCGACAACAAGGGCTGCGACCTCGTCGTCGCCAATGATGTCGGCGAGCCCGTGTTCGGCCAGAACGAAAACAAGGTCCATATCGTTTCGCGGCGCGATGAAGAAAGCTGGCCGCGAACTCGGGAAGGACGAGGTCGCCGCAAGACTGCTCGCGCTGCTCGCGCGACGGCTTGCGGAGCAAGCGCGAGAGGCTGTTCCATGAATGTCGCGATCCTGCGTCTGCCGCATGCGGAAGGGCTGGATATTCCCTTTTACGCGAGCGAGGGCGCCGCCGGCCTCGATCTTTGCGCGGCGATCTCGCCCGGCGCGAAACTGGTGCTGGAGCCCGGCGCGCGCGAACTCGTCCCGACCGGCTTCGCGCTCGCCTTGCCCGCCGGTTTCGAGGCGCAAGTGAGGCCGCGCTCGGGACTCGCGCTGGAATATGGCGTCACCGTGCTCAACGCGCCGGGCACGATCGACAGCGATTATCGCGGCGAAGTGCAGGCGCTGCTCGTCAATCTCGGCGCGCGTCCGTTCGAGATCATACGCGGCATGCGCATCGCCCAGCTCGTCGTCGCGCCTTTCGCGCGCGTGCGCCTCATGGAGAGCGCGGCCGCGCTCGACGCGACGCTAAGAGGCGCGAATGGTTTTGGTTCGACGGGGCAAGCCGGCGGAGGGTTGGGATGACCTTGTTGCCGCGCGCGGCGCGTCTTGCGCTGATGGCGACGCTCGACATCGCCCTTCATGCCCGCGCGCGTCCGGTCTCCTCCAAGCAACTCGCGACGCGTTACAATCTGCCGCCGCGCCGGTTGGAGACTCTGTTGCAGGCGCTGGTGCGGGCCGGCGTCTTGAAAAGCGTGCGCGGCCCGCTCGGCGGCTATGAGCTGGCGCGGGAGCGAAGGCGGCTTACTCTGGCGGAGATCGTTCGCGTCGCTTTGCGCGCCGAAGAGGAAGACAATCCGTCGACGGCGTCGCCGGGAGAGCAGTCGCTCTCCATCGTGCTGGAGCAGATCGAAGCGGGATTGTTCCAATGTCTCGAGCAGGTCACGCTCGACGAACTCAATGCGCGCGCCTTCGCCGCCGGCTGCGCGGAAAAACACGACAATGAGAACGATTTCGCGATATGAAGCCAGCGCCTGCGCGATGAAGAGGGGGCCGCAAGTGAATTATGAGACGCTTTTGATTGAAACCCATGGCGGCGCCGGCCTCGTGCGCCTCAATCGTCCGACTGCGCTCAACGCGCTCAATGCGCAATTGATCGGCGAACTCGAGGAAGCGCTAAGCGCCTTTGAGGCGGACGCCAGCATCGGCTGCATCGTTTTGACCGGATCGGAGAAGGCTTTCGCCGCGGGAGCTGACATCAAGGAGATGCGCGAGAAGAATTTCGTCGACGCGTTCCTTGGCGACTTCATCGCGAGATGGGAGGCCGTGTCGCGCGTGCGCAAGCCCATCCTTGCGGCGGTCGGCGGTTTTGCGCTCGGCGGCGGCTGCGAGCTCGCGATGATGTGCGACTTCATTCTCGCGGCGGACACCGCGCAATTCGGACAACCGGAGATCAAGCTTGGCGTCATTCCCGGCGCCGGCGGCACGCAGCGCCTGACGCGCGCCATCGGCAAGGCGAAAGCGATGGAGTTGTGCCTGACCGGCCGTTTCATGGGCGCGGAGGAAGCCGAGCGCGCAGGCCTCGTCGCGCGCATCGTGCCGGCGCACGACCTCGTGCCCGAGGCGATCAAGACCGCGCAGACCATCGCGTCGATGTCGCTGCCCGCGGCGCTTTCCGCGAAAGAGGCGGTCAATCGCGCGTTCGAGACGACGCTCGCGGAAGGCGTGAGATTTCGAGCGCAAGGCCTTTTACGCGCTGTTCTCGACGCAAGATCAGAAGGAAGGTATGGCGGCCTTCGTTGAAAAGCGCAAGCCGGAGTTCACGAACAGGTGAACAGGCTCTAGAGCGCTTTCCGACCTGATGGGCTCATTCGGTCGATAAGAAATCGCTCTAAAATTAGAATGCTGGAGCAAATTCTGATCGAAAAAGTCAGCCGAATTCGCTCTGGCGCCGCCCGCTACACAATTCGCGAAGTTCGCGCTATAGAGCCAAGTTCAAAGCGCCAAGTTGATTTCGGCGTCTGCAGCGATGCGGGACGAAAGAGGAGGACGGAAATTGCGGCTTCTGATCACCGGCGGCGCCGGCTTCATCGGTTCTGCTGTCGCGAGAATGGCGGTGCTGAGAGACGGGTGCGACATCCTCGTCGTCGACAAGCTGACTTACGCCGGCAATTTGGACTCGCTCGCGCCCATCGCCGACGACGCCAGATATTCATTCCTGCGCGCAGACATCTGCGATCACGCGGCGATGGCGCGCGCGCTCGAAGAGTTCCAGCCTGACGTGGTGATGAATCTCGCCGCCGAAAGCCATGTCGACCGTTCGATCACCGGACCGCAGGATTTCATCGAGACGAACATCGTCGGCGTGTTTCAACTGTTGCGCGCGTCGCTCGACTATTGGCGCCGGCTTTCCGGCGCGCGCGCCGAGCGCTTTCGCTTCCAGCACATATCGACCGACGAAGTGTTCGGCTCGCTCGGCGACGACGGCTTTTTCACCGAGGCCTCGCAATATCAGCCGAACTCGCCCTATTCGGCGTCGAAGGCGAGCGCCGATCATCTCGTGCGGGCGTGGCGTCACACTTACGGGCTGCCGACGCTCGTCACCAATTGCTCCAACAACTACGGCCCTTATCATTTCCCCGAAAAGCTGATCCCGCTCATCATCCTGAACGCGCTCGAAGGCAAGCCGCTGCCGGTCTATGGCAAGGGCGAAAATATTCGCGACTGGCTGCATGTCGATGACCATGCCGACGCGCTGCTGCTGGTCGCAAAGAAGGGCCGCGTCGGCGAGAGTTACAATGTCGGCTCGCGCAGCGAACGCAAGAACATCGACGTGGTGCGATGCGTCTGCGAGATTCTGGACCGGCTCGCGCCTGATCCGCAAGGTCCGCGCAAACGCTTGATCACCTACGTCGTGGACCGTCCCGGACATGATTTGCGCTACGCGATCGATCCGAGCAAGATAGAGACGGACATTGGCTGGCGGCCGCAATATGATTTCGAACGCGGGCTCGAACAGACGGTGAGGTGGTACCTCGATAATCGCCAATGGTGGACGAGGATCAGATCGGGCGTCTATCGTGGCGAACGTCTCGGACTCGAGGCGTAAAATCCAAAAAGCCAAAGTCAAGGGAGGCCGGCCTTGTTGACAGTTACGCCCACAGCGATCCCCGACGTCAAGATCGTCGAGCCAAAGCGCTTCGGCGACAATCGGGGCTATTTCGTCGAAACCTGGAACAAGCGCCGAATGGCCGAACACGGGCTGGAGCTGGATTTCGTCCAGGACAACGAATTGCTCTCTGCGCAAGTCGGCACGATTCGCGGCCTGCACTTCCAAAAGCGCCCGAATGCGCAAGACAAGCTGGTGCGCGCCATTCGCGGCCGTTTGCTCGACGTCGCGGTCGATCTGCGTCGCAGTTCGCCGAGCTATGGAAAATATGTGGCCGTGGAGCTGTCGGCGGATAACGGACGCCAACTGCTGGTGCCGATCGGCTTCGCGCACGGCTTCTGCACGCTGGAGCCGGACACGATGCTTTCCTATAAGGTCACGGGCTATTACTCGGGAGCCGACGATCTCGGCGTCGCCTGGGACGATCCCGACATCGGCGTCGCCTGGCCGGTCGATCCTCTCAAGGCCGCGCTCTCCGACAAGGATACGCGCCAGCCGAAGTTTCGAGACCTGCCAGTCTATTTCGAATAGCCGGTTTAGCGCAAACTTTTCGCCGCGGACAACGCGACAGGATTTTAGGGAGACTCGTCAATGCGGATCGTCGTTACCGGGTCGCAAGGGCAGTTGGCGCGCTCCTTGGCCGCCATGAACTGTGAGGACGAGATCATTTGCGTCGGGCGGCCGGCGCTCGACTTCGAGCGGCCCGAGGGCATTGGTCCTGCGATAACCGAGCTCGCGCCCGACGTGGTGGTGAATGCGGCGGCTTACACGGCCGTGGATCTCGCCGAGAGCGAGCCCGAAAAGGCGATGGCCGCCAATGCGACGGGCGCGGGTCTCGTCGCCAAGGCCGCGGCCGCCGTCGGAGCGCCGGTCATTCAAATTTCGACCGACTATGTGTTCGACGGCAAATCGCAGCGACCCTACCGCGAGGACGACCCGACCAGTCCGCTCGGCGTCTATGGCGCAAGCAAGCTCGAGGGCGAGAAATTAGCGCAGGCGGCCAATCCGCATTGCGTCGTGTTGCGCACCGCCTGGGTCTACAGTCCCTACGGCAAAAACTTCGTGCGCACGATGCTTCGTCTCGCCGAAACGCGCGAAGAACTTGGCGTCGTGGCCGATCAGATCGGATCGCCGACCAGCGCGCCGAGCCTGGCGCAGACGGTGCTCGCGGTCGCGCGTAATCTTGCGCGCAGCCCGGACGACGCATCTTTGCTCGGCGTTTTCCACGCCGTCGACGGCGGCGAGGCGAAGCTGGGCCGAATTCGCAGCGGAGATTTTCGCAAGGTCGAAGGCCGCCGGAGGCCCTGCCGCGCGCGTGAGGAAGATCACGACCAGCGAGTATCCGACGCCTGCGGCGCGGCCGGCGAATTCGCGGCTCGCCACTGCGAAGCTCGAACGCGCGCACGGCGTCGCGCCGCGGCCTTGGCAGGGCGAACTTGGCTTGTGCGTCGATCAGTTGATCGCGCAGCAAAAGACGGAAGGGGTTTAAGCGATGAGGGCGGCTAGAAAAGGCATCGTGCTTGCGGGCGGCTCCGGAACGCGGCTGCATCCGATGACCTACGTCACCTCCAAGCAACTGCTTCCGGTTTACGACAAGCCGATGATCTATTATCCGGTTTCAACCCTGATGCTGGCCGGCGTGCGCGAGATATTGATCATATCGACGCCGCATGATCTCCCGCGTTTCAAGGAGTTGCTCGGCGAAGGCGGCGATTGGGGCGTGAAGTTTTCCTATGCCGAGCAACCGCGGCCGGACGGTCTCGCGCAGGCCTTCACGATCGGCGCCGACTTCGTCGACGGCCATGATTTGGTTCTGATCCTCGGCGACAATCTGTTTTACGGCCATGGCCTGACCGACTTGCTCGCGGCGGCCTCGTCGCGCGATGCCGGCGCCACCGTCTTCGCTTACGCTGTCTCGGACCCGGAACGCTACGGCGTCGTGAGCTTCGACGGCGCGCGGCGGGCGATCACGATCGAAGAAAAGCCGCAGCGGCCAAAATCGCACTGGGCGGTGACCGGGCTCTACTTTTACGATGGCGAGGTCGTGGACATCGCCCGGAGCATCAAGCCGTCGGCGCGCGGCGAATATGAGATCACCGACGTCAACAAGGTCTATCTCGAGCGCGGCCGGCTTTCGGTCGAATGCATGGGGCGCGGTTACGCCTGGCTCGACACGGGAACGCCGGAGAGCCTGCTGGAAGCAGGCGAATTCGTCCGCACCATCGAAAAGCGACAGGACTCGCGGATAAATTGTCCAGAAGAAATCGCCTTCCTCAACGGGTGGATCGACGTGGCGCAACTCAGGCGCCTGGGCGAGCGGCTGGGAAAGAGCTCCTATGGCGGCTATCTGCGTCGCCTTGCCGATGAGGCCGTCGCGGGCTAAGGCGCAGTCTTTCGCCATCCGGGCGGAAAGCGCTGCAGGGCGCGACAAGAGAGCGATTATTCCTCATGTTCAATAGATGGCGGGAGCTGACGAAATCTCGCAAGTCGGAGGCGCAAACCTTCGATCAATATGTTTCGAAGATGCCTTCGCACCAGAACGCCATCGACGCGATCCCGGGTTGGAGCACCGCGCTGCCGCCTGAATGCGGCGTCATTGCCGGCAATCTCGCGACCTACGCCGATCCGCGCATCGCCTGGGCGTTGGAGCGTTTTGGGCCGATCGCCGATCGCCAGGTGCTCGAACTTGGGCCGCTCGAGGCCGGCCACACCATCATGCTGGAGCGAGCCGGAGCGAATGTCGACGCGGTCGAGGCCAATCAGCTCGCTTTCATGCGCTGCCTGATCACAAAGGAGATCGTCGGCCTCACCCGCTCGCGCTTTTGGCTCGGGGACTTCATGCAATGGCTGGAAAACACCGACAAGACGTATGATCTCATCGTCGCTTCCGGCGTGCTGTATCATCTCACCACGCCGCTGCGAACTCCTCGAACTGATGGCGCAGCGGTCTTCGGCAGTCTTCATCTGGACGCATCTCGTGCGCGAGGAACTGATGCCGCTGGAGCGCATCCATCAGCTCGACCTCGCCGGAAAGATCGAGAGGCATGAGTTTCACGGCGTCACAGTGCGCGCCTATCGCCGCTCCTATCTGCAGGCGGAGAAGAATCCGGCCTTTTGCGGCGGCATGAGGGACGATCATCGCTGGCTCAGTCGCGGCGATCTCTTCAAGGCGCTGGAAGCCGTCGGCTTTGGCGACATCGAAACCGCGCATGACGAACCCGGCCACCCTTACGGTCCGGCTGTCTCGATATTTGCGCGAAAATGAAGGAGGCCGCCAGCGTTCAAAAGCGCAAGGCGGCGTAGCGCATGATCTTCTTTCGCCGTCCTTCTCCGCAATATCGCGGCTATATCGACGTGATCAAGGACGGGCGCATTTTGGGCTGGGCGATAGATAACGCGCGGCCAAAAACTCGACTGCAGCTGGAGATCCTCGCCGCGGGCGCCAGAATTGGAATTGCGCGCGCCGATCTCTACCGCGAGGACCTCTCCGCCGCCGGAATCGGCGACGGGCGCTGCGCCTTCAGCTTCGATCTGCCGGACGTCGCGCTTGAGACGCTCGCGGTGAAAATCCTGGGCGCCGACTATTTCTCACGCGCGGCGAAAGTCTCGCGAAAGCCGACGATATCGCGGATCGGCTGCTGAACTCCGCCGCGCGCGGACTGCCTTATCTGCGCGCTGCGCTGGCGCGGCGCGAGACGGACGAAAGCGACGTCGAGATCGCGCGCGATTTGCAGCGTGACTGGCGTGCGGCGGACGGCGCGGGCGCGGCGCGCAAGCTCATGGATCGTAAAATGATGTGGGGCGAAATCGTCGCCTCGCGTCACCGCGGCCTGCTTGACGCGCTCGGCGGGGACGATCCGCGCGCGCTCGCGGACTATCTCGTGACGTTGCAAAGGCGCCTCGTCGGAAGGGCTGATGCAGGGTGAGCGCGCCTGGCGCGATTTCGTCGCCGCCGACTCGCGAGGGCAGCGCGCGGCGATTGCGCCATTCCACGACATGCTGGCTTCGCTCGCGCAATATGTCGGCGTCGCGCGCGGCGAATGCGCCGAACAGGATTTCGAGGGCGAGGCGCTTGCACGCGATCCGGAAGATTCGCGCAGGCGATCGAAAGCGTTTTAGCGCCGAAGCTCGCGCGCGACGGCCTTGCCGGCGCAGAGGCGTTTGATCGCGCCGGTCGACGTCTTCGACGGACTCTACGGCTTGGCGATCGGCGAACGCCTCTTCCACGCGCGCGACGCGCAGGCGCTATACGCGGCGCTGAGGGCGATGAGTTCGAGCGACCGGGACGATCCCGAATTCTTGAAATCGGCGCGGGCTTCGGCAAAACCGCGCATTATGCGCTCCTGCTCGGCGCCCGTCGCTATGAGATCGTCGACCTGCCGACCGTCTGCGCGATGCAATATTTCTACTTGCGCAAGACGGCGCCCGGCGTTCGCATCTCCTTCAGCGCCGACGCGCCGCAAGACGCGGGGCTGGGAGTCAATCTTTTCTTCGCCACGCAGCCGCCGGCCGGATCCTCCACGCCGCGCGCCGAAATAGCGCTGAACTGCGACTCCTTTCCGGAGCTCGGCGACGCGACCTGTCGCGACTATTTCGAGCGCATCCCGGGCTGGGCGCCGCTACTGCTGAGCATCAATCAAGAGGGCAATCGCGAAGCTCTCGGGCTGCGCGACCGGCAGAGCGTCGTCGGCGCGCTGGCGCCGGAATATGGTTATAAGCGGCTCTATCGCTTTCGCAGCTGGGTGCGCCGCGGCTTCATCGAGGAGCTGTGGCGGTCGCCGCGTTCATCCGAGACCATGCTTTAGGAGCGGCGATGGGGTCTGAGATCGACTTGGCTCCGCTCTCCGGAGTCGTCTTCGAGCGGGGTCGCGCCGTCGCGATCGACAGGGAGCCCTGGCTCAAATTCGTCGATTTGACGCCTTTCGCCGCGCGCTTCGTCGAAATCGTCTATCGCGCCAGCGTCTACGACGATCCGGTGCGGCCTGTCCTCAAATTCGAGACCGCGAAAGGCGTCGTCGAGCGTCTGCTGCCCGGGCCGGTCGCGGGGGAGGGGATCTGGCGCGGGGCGGTCCCGCGCAAGACTACGTCTGTCTCGATCTGCCCCTGCGCCCGCACCGGGCGATTCGATTTTCGCGTCGAGCGCGTCACGGCGCTCAGCGTCCGCGACATGGCGCGTCTTATTTGGCGCAGTCGTCCCGAAAAACTCTGGTCGATCGCGCTGGCGTTGACCTTCGGCTTTTTCGCCGAGGCCGAACGCGCGATGAACTGGGCGATCGGCGGCGAGCCTTGCGACGCGTTCGCGTCATGGTCGGCGCAGCGCAAGCCGCCGTTGGACCTCTACGGCCTCGACGCGCCGCGTTTCGACTGGAGCCGCGGTCCCAGGTTTCTGATTTTCGTTGATGCGAAAGACGCGTCGGCGCCTGCGCTCGAACGCACGCGAGCGGCGCTCGCCGCGCAAATTTACGGAAGCTTCACGGCGGTTTCGAAGGCGCCGGACGCTGCGGCCATGGGGCGAGCGCTGCAAGACTGCGATTTCGTCTTGTGCCTACGCGCCGGCGACGCTTTGGAGCCGCATGCGCTTGCCGCCGTTGTCGAGGAGAGCGCCCGCGCGCCGGCGAAAGTGATTTACGCCGACGAGACGATTCTGACGCAGGACGGGCCGCGTCCCGAGTTGAAGCCGGATTGGAGCCCGATTTTCGAAGAAGCGCGCTCCTATCTCGGACGCGCCGTTTTCCTGCGCCGCGACTGTCTCCCCTCGCTCGGACAAATCGACGCGGCGGCGTTTCACGAGGCCGCGCGCAAGGCCGCCTTCGCCGCACCGCTCTGCGACGTGCGGCATTTGCGGCGTTCGCTGTTGACGCGCGATGCGGAGCCCGCTCTTTCCGCGGCGACGCCCGTCGCGCCGGCGGCGACGCCTTCCGTCTCGGTGGTGATTCTGACCAAGGACCGCGCCGATCTTCTCGGTCCCTGTCTCGACAGTCTGCTGCGTCTCTCGACGCATACCCGACTTCGAAGTCGTCGTCGTCGACAACGGCACCACGCAACGGCGCGCCCTGGACATTCTGAAGCGAGCGGAAAAGGACCCGCGCCTGCGCGTGCTTTCACGCCCGGGTCCTTTCAATTTTTCCGCCTTCAACAATGAAGCCGCTGCGACCGCTGGCGGCGAAGTGCTGGTGTTCCTCAACAACGACACCGAGATCCTCACCCCCGATTGGTTGGAGCAATTCGCGAATCTGGCGATGAAGCGGCATGTCGGCGCGGTCGGCGGGTTGCTGTTGTTCCCGAACGGGCGGATTCAGCATTCCGGCATCGTCGTCGGGCTTGGCGAAGAGGCCGGACATTTCGAGGCGCTGCAGGCGCCGGATGCGCCTTCCTGGCTGGAGCGCAACCGGAGCCCGCACGAAGCGAGCGCGGTCACCGCTGCATGCCTAGCTGTGCAGCGATGGAAATTCGAGGCCGTGGGCGGCTTCGACGCGGAAAATTTCCCCATAAATCCAACGATGTCGATTTATGCCTGCGGCTTGGCGATCGGGGCTGGCCAGCGTGCTATAACCCTGGCGTCCGCCTCATCCACAAGGAATCGGCGACGCGCGGCAACGCCAAAATGCGCCCGATGAGCGTCTACGCCTTCGAGCGCGAGAGATTCCAAAACCGCTGGCGGGCGGTCATTCGCGACGATCCTTATTTTCACCCCGGTTTGTCGCTTTACTCTCGGCGAGCCGCCCTGAGCTGACATCAAATATGGGAGGCGGGTTCGCCGAGGGTCCGGCCAAGATTCGATCTCTCTTCGCAAGCGACCGGGGTGACGCATTCATGCTGTTCAACATAGAAGCCGATCGGGGCGATCAGATCGTCGGCTATCTGGTCCCGGACGACTTCACGAAGTCGCCCGTCCTGCGCATCGTCGAAAACGGCGAGAAAGTCGCGGAAGTGCCGTGCCTCGAGGAGCGTCCGGCGCTCGTCGTCGGCGGACGCCACGCGAACGGGCGCTGCGGCTTCACGATCGACGCGTCGATCGTGCCGGATCTCGCGACGAACGACAAGGTCGAGCTCTACGACGCCGACACCGGCATCCTGGTCTATCGGCGCCGGCAATTGTCGGAAGTCTCGCAACAGAGGATCTTCCGGCTGGAGACGCATCTGTTTCCGCTATGGCGCCTCGACGAGTCGGTCGAGCCGAAATTCCAGTTCTTCCACAAAGGCGTCGAACGGCATGGGCGCGAGACTGCGACGCAGGTTCTGCAGCTCAACAACGCCTCCTCGATATATCTGAGCGGGCGCCTCGCCTTCAAATCCTATGAAAATCACCTGCACGACAAGTTTCGCTGCGTGGCGATGATCCATGACCCCTACTGCGAACTGGCGGAGCGGCTGCTCACGCTCAAGCATGCCGCCAAATTCGGCGAGGAGCTGCTCGGCCCGCGCGACATGGTCAGCTATCGCGCGGCGATCAGCTTCGCGATGGAGGTCGAGCCGAACGAGAAGTCTCTGCGCCGGGCTTTCGACCTGATGAGCAAGGAGGCGATCGGCGCCCTCTCCAGCCCTTTGACGCGCCAGCTCGCCGCGGACTCCTTGAGCGATCCGCCGCCCAAGGGCGCGGTAGGGCGGGCGCTCTCGGCGCTTTCCACTTTCGCGATCATCGGGGTGCGAGAGCGTCAGGCGATCTTTCTCGAGGATCTCGAGGCGCTGCTCGACGTTCCGACCGGCACGCTGCCCGAACTGCCTTATTTTCCGAAGATGGAAGCCCTGGCGCAGCAGCTGCGGCTCATGCCGGAGGCGGAATTGCTGCTAGAGCATGATCTGGAAGTCTACGATACGGTGAAGTCGGCGGTCGACGAGGCAGTGTAGCTTTCTGCAGCGCTTTCCCGCTCGGAAAAGAACGGGCGGAAACCATGATGGACGGCGAATTTCGGATGAGCTTGTCGAGATGACGGATACCGACGAAAGAAAGCTGCGGCGAACCGAGTCGGTCACGGCGCCGGAGCCGCAGCGGGCGCTCGCCGTGGTCAATTGGCTGCGACCTCTCGCCAGGGCGCCCGCGATGGTGCGCGAAATCGCAGGCGTCGTCGAGCGCGTCGCCAGCGTTCCGGCGCGCGCCATTCCCGCGCCGCTGACCAAAATGCCGCCGGTGCTGCTCAGCTTCGTGCTGCTCGTATTAGCGCCGGCCTTCGCGGTGACGCTCTATTTCGCCTTCATCGCCTCCAACCAATATTCGGTGGAGACCCGCTTCGCGGTGCGTTCAATCGAGGTCGAGCCGCAGACTTCGGGCTCGTCCGGCGAGACCGGGGGGGCCACCGGAGGCTTTCCTTCACGCCCTCGGGACAAAACGCTTATATCGTGACCAGTTACATTCGCAGTCGAGCGATCGTCGACGACATGCTCGATAAAATCAATTTGCGCGAAATCTTCCGCCGGCCCGAGGCGGATTTTTGGGCTCGGCTGAAGTCGAATTCGTCCATCGACGACCTGAGCGACTATTGGCTGTCGATGGTCGACACTTATGTCGACGCGCTTTCCGGCGTCGTCACGGTCCGCATTCGCGCCTTTCGCAAGGAGGACGCGCTGGCGGTGGGACGTGAAGTGGTGGAAGCGAGCGAGCGACTCGTCAACCGCATTTCCGACCGCGCGCGGCGAGACGCGACGGCGCTGGCGGAGAAGGAAGTGCGCCGCTCCTACGCCGACGTGCAAAAGTCGCTGGCGGCGCTGCATCAGTTTCGCGATCAGGAGGGCATGATCGATCCGGGGCAGTCAATGAGCGAAGTGGGCAAGGTGCTCGCCCCGCTGATGGCGGAGAAGATCAAGATCGAGAGCGATCTTTTCGTCGCCGGCAAGGAATTGTCGTCTACGGCGCCCACGGTGCGGATCCTGCGTGAAAAGCTCGACGCGGTCGACGCGCGCATCAAGGAGCAGAAGGCGCGGCTCACCAGCGACGCCGGCGCCGCACGCACCGTGTCGGGGTCGCTCGCGCGCTTCGAGGAGCTTGAAGTCCAACGGCAACTCGCCGAGCGCTTTTATGCGCTCGCGCAGACCGATCTCGACCGCGCGCAAATGCGCGCCACTCGTCAGAACGTCTATATCAGCGTGTTCGTGCCGCCCTCGCTGCCGGAAGAATTGCGCTACCCAAAACGGCTGGCCTTCTCGCTGCTGACGTTCTTCTCGCTCGCCGTGATCTGGGCCATCGCGGTGATGATCCTCGCGTCGGTCGAGGATCACAGGCTCTAACCTCAAAGGGTCGGCGCGAGGCAGTTCGTCGCGTGATAGGTCGAGGGCAGGGAGCTGTCGAGATAATAGAGGATGTGATTGTAGAGCGCCGGATTGCTCGGATTGACGTAGGTGTTGCGCACGGCGGAATAGGACGTGCGCTGCATCTTGAAGCCGGCGGAGTTTCCGAACAGCCCCGTGAAGAGCTGGAATTTCGGGGTGTAGCTGTAAACCACATCGACGACGATGATCGGCCCGACCGCCGGCGAATTCGCCGCGGTCGTGTAGGCCGTGGGAATCGTCGTCAGGCTGACGGGGGGCGTGTCGCTCGGCGTGAGATAGGTGCCGGTCGTGCAACCCGTTCCATTTCGCTGTGCGCTGCTCACGTTGGAGACGGTCCAGTCGACGGTGGCGCAATATCCCGTCGAGCATTTCGTGCTCGCCGTGATCATGATCTCGCTGACCGTCATCTGCAGCAAACCCGTGCCGCTCGAATTGGTGACCGGATAGGGCGTCATCAGCGCGGACGCGGCGGCGAAGACGTTGCTGATTGTCGCATCCAGAAGCGGCGGCGTATCATAATAGGCCTTGCCGACGTCGGTGGAGCTCGTATCGATCTGCGTCTGTCCGAGAAGGTCGGAGCTCACATGCGCGACGAGGTCGACGTGCTCCGCGGCGCGCACGCCGTCCGTCAGCTCGACCAGTCCAAGATAGACGAGCAGCATGATAGGCAGGACGAAGGCGAACTCGACCGCCGCGAGTCCAGCGTCGCTGGCGACGAAGTTTTGCGCGACGGACGGCTGCCGCAGACTTTTTGCAAGAACTCGCGTGATTTTTGCGCGCATCATGATTACGGCGGCTCCACTATGAATGCGTAGGTTCCGATGAGGATGTTGGACCAGGTTCCGCCGACGGAGGTTTGTCCGGCGTGGACCTGCGTGATCTGCGAACCCATCACCACGCCGCCGGCGAGAATGGCGACGACTTGCGGCATCGGATATGCGACCTGCACCACGGCGATATTGCCGCTGGCCGGCAGGTTGATCGTGGCCGTGCTGCTGTAGCCGGTGGAGAGGAAAGTGTTCGTTCCTTCCTGCGTGCTCGCCGCGGCCCAGCTCGCCGGCGACGTGATGCTGACCTGCAGCAAGGCGCAATTGAACATTTTGGTGAGATTGTTACACACCGAATTGGCGAAGGCCTGGTTCGTCATCGAGGTTCCCGCCGAGCCGGTGAGCACGGCGCGGGCGGCGGTCTGCGTCGCGACTTGAAGCTGGACGCTCTCCAAATAGACGAAGCCCGTTTCGAAGATGGCGCAAAGCAGCCCGAGAAAGGGCACGCCGATCATCGCCAGTTCGACGGTGGTCACGCCGCTTCGATCGGACAAGAAGCGGCTGCCGGGGATTTTGCGGCCAAGAGCTCTCATTTCGCCGATAAATCTGCGGTGCATCTTCAAAGCCTGCTGCTTTTTGGTAGGTGGCTCGACCTAGGCGCAGCCAATGATGACACTTCACGCAGAAATTCCTTGCCGTCGCGTTACTCGAATCGCCCAGCAGTCGCGCTTGCGTCGGCGCCGGCCGCAGCTTTGGAGGCAAGGGCGTCTACATCCGGCGCGACCGCGCGCCCTTTCAGCTTAAGTCGTTTGCGGGCTTTTGCTTTTCATCGGGGAAACGCAGTGTCCGCGCAATGGCGGCGCCGCGGCGCGAACCTCCGTTAAGGTTTATTGCGACTTTGCCGCGCCTCTCCCAGAGAAGCGGTTCAATGTTAACTCCCCTTAATCGAGGTTTTCGCCTATACCCATGCGATGAGCGTTACGCCGCGCACGGTTCTCTATACGGGCAGCTTCGATCCCTTGACCTACGGTCACCTCGACGTGATCCGTCAGGGTGCGGCGCTGTTCGATCGACTTGTCGTCGGCGTCGGCGTTCACCCCGGCAAGACGCCGGCGCTGAGTTTTGATAAGCGCGCCGAAATCATTCGCGAAGCGGTCGCGCAACTTGAGCCGAAGCTCAGTTGCCGCTTCGAGGTCGTCAGTTTCTCGGGGCTCGCCGTCGCTGCGGCGCGCGACGTCGGGGCCTGCGCGCTGCTGCGCGGTTTGCGCGATGGCGCCGATTTCGATTATGAGGTTCAAATGGCGGGAATGAACGCGGCTTTGGACTCGGGCGTGGCCACCGTCTTCCTTCCCGCGAGCGTGGCTTTTCGGCATATTACCGGCACGCTTGTGCGTCAGATCGCCGCTCTTGGCGGCGACGTTTCCGCTTTCGTCCCGCCGCAATCGGCGGGCGCGCTGCGAGGCGCAATGGGCAAGTCATGATCATCGCCGCAACTTCGTCAACAAAAGCAAGACAAGCAAGCCAACAGCAGAGCATAGGGAGGGTTCATGAACTTCGATCGCCGCAGTCTGCTCGCCGCAGCGTCCGCGAGCATGCTTTTTCCGGTCGCCGCGCGCGCCGAGGACAAGCTTCTCAACCTCGACACGGTCTATGGCCGCACCGTCATCAAGATGCGTCCCGACCTCGCGCCAAAGCATGTCGCCCAGATAACGACCTGGCCAAACAGCACTTCTATGACGGGGTCCCGTTCCACCGCGTCATCGACGGCTTCATGGCGCAGACCGGCGACCCGACCGGCACCGGCACGGGCAAATCCAGCCTGCCGAACATCCCCGCCGAGTTCTCGAAGGAGAAGTTCCTGCGCGGCACCGTCGGCATGGCCCGGGGGCAGGACAACAACTCGGCCAACTCGCAGTTCTTCATCTGCTTTGCGCCGGCCCGCTATCTCGAAGAACAATATACGGTCTGGGGCGAGGTCGTCTCCGGCATGGAGTTCATCGACAAGATCAAGCGCGGCGAGCCGCCGCAAAATCCCGACAAGATCGTCAAGCTGCGCGTCGCGGGCGACGAAAGCTGAACGCCGGCTTCAGAGAGACATAAGGAAAAGGGAAGACCATGACCGAGGCTGGCGAAACTCTGACGCTGGAGACCACCAAGGGCGACGTCGCGATCAAGCTGCGGCCCGATCTTGCGCCCAACCATGTCGAGCGCATCAAACTGCTGGTGAACGAAGGCTTCTACGACGGGGTGGCGTTTCACCGCGTGATCGACGGCTTCATGGCGCAGACCGGCTGCCCGCATGGCACCGGCACCGGCGGCTCGAAGCACCCCAATCTTGCGGCGGAGTTCAACGCCGCGCCGCACGTGCGCGGCGCCTGCTCGATGGCGCGCGCCTCGCATCCCGACACGGCGAATTCGCAATTCTTCATCTGCTTCGCCGATTCCCGCTTCCTCGACGGCAAATATACGGTCTGGGGCGAGGTTGTGTCCGGCATGGAGAATGTCGACAAGATCAAACGAGGCGAGCCGGTGAAAGACCCGGATCGCATCGTCAAGGCGAAGCTGAGCTGAGGTTTTTCCGCGGGCGCGGGCGCGGAAACTTTCGCGCCTGCGGCTTCTTCGACTCCGCACGACATTTTCACGACATTGGCGCTTGCGTAATTGCCCGCGCGCGGCTTATAGGTTGCAGCTTAAACCGCCCGGCCAGTGATGGGCTGCCGGGGCGGTTTTTTTCGCTTTCGCGAAACCGCGCACGCCCCGCGAGGGGTCATGCGGCGGATGATCCAATAGGGCGTCAGGCCCAGGAGAGCAAAATGCCCAAGCTGAAGACCAAGTCTGGCGCCAAAAAGCGCTTCAAGATCACCGGCACAGGCAAGGTGGTCTATGCCCACCGCGGCAAGCGCCACGGGATGATCAAGCGCACCAACAAGCAGATCAGAAATCTGCGCGGCACGTCGGTCCTGTTCAAGACGGACGGCGACAACGTCAAGAAATACTTCCTGCCGAACGGCTGAAGTCCTTCCTGATCCCTCTCCGTCTTTTAGAACTCCAGGAGCTTCGTCATGGCTCGCGTAAAACGCGGCGTCACATCGCACGCCAAACACAAGAAGACGCTCAAAGCCGCCAAGGGCTTCTACGGGCGTCGCAAGAACACCATCCGCGCCGCCAAGGCCGCCGTCGACCGCTCGATGCAATATGCGACGCGGGACCGCAAGGCCAAGAAGCGCACGATCCGCGGCCTGTGGATCCAGCGCATCAATGCGGCGGTGCGCGAATTCGATCTCACCTATTCGCGCTTCATCGACGGGCTGAACAAAGCCGGCGTCGTCATCGACCGCAAGGTTCTGTCGGAGCTCGCCATCAGCCAGCCCGAAGCCTTCGCCGCGATTGTCGCGCAGGCCAAGGCGGCCCTGCCGAGCGCAGTGCCCGCCGCCGCCGCTGCGGCCTGACAAAAATAAAGCCCGGCCGCGCTGGCCGGGCTCTTTTCTTTTTTGAGATATCGGTTTCGCGTCACGTGTCGAGCGCGGCGTCGAGATGGCCGCGCAACCCGGCGTGACTTTTGTCGATCACGCTGCGCAGCGCCAGCTCGGCGAAAACCGCCATGCAGGCGACATAACGTCCCCCGAGGCGGGCCGGATCGCTTGCGAGACGCCAAAACCACTCCAAATGCATGCGCTGCAGCGTTTTGGACGCCCGAATCATGTGGCCGGAAATGAAGTCGAGCGCGGCGCCGACGCAGATGAAGCCGACTTCCGGGCAGCGACGGCGCAACGCGTCGGCGAGCAATTCCTGCTTCGGCGCGCCGAGCGATATGAAGCACAGCCGCGCGCCCGAGGCTTTGAGCCGGACCGCTTGCTCTTCCGCGGCGGCGTCGACGCGCGCCATATCGATGCGCGGCGATTCCGCCCCGGCGACGACCAGCCCGGCGTAGCGCCGGCGCAAGACGTCGAGCGCGCACGCCAGAGAGATTTCGCCGGGCCCGATGAAATAGGTCGGCAGACGCAGCGCCGCGGCGCGCGCGCAAAGCGGTTCGACGAAGATCCGCGCCGGTGGCTCGCTCGAGAACCTGGCCTTGTCGCCGCAACAGCCAGACGATCGGCCAGCCGTCGGCGAGCACGAGCGTCGCGCGCGTGTAGGCTTCCCGAAACGTCGGATTGAAGCGCATTTTGACCATATGATCGAGATTTACAGTGAACAGCGTGAGGCCCTTGCCGGCGATCGCTCTCGCGGCGACGGCGTCGACAGCACGGTCGATATTAGCGATGTTGACTTCGATGGCCGGCGCCGACGACCCCCCGATCGGCGCAAAGGAGCTAATTGCTCTCATGATAGATTTTTCCCAACGCCAACGCGCGGGAAGCGTCACGATTTATCTTCGCTGCAAGTCTGCTTCCCACCCCCGCTCGGCCGGTTGCGCGGCCAAGGCTTGCGGGTCCAAGGCCGCAAGCGGCGAGCCATGGAAAAAGGCTCAAATTGGAGCGCTTAACCCTTTGTCTTAACTAGCTTTACGGCTTGGGAGAAAGCGTCGCGGCGCAGCTTGATTCCCCTATCCCGCCACGACCTTGATCGCCTTCGACGGAGCAGGCCCGCGTGACTTGGGGCGGCGCGCGGCCTGTCGCGCAGCCAAGGCTCGAGCGCTTCGTTTCGGCATGCCGCGTCTCAATTTGGGGCGGCGCTCGAATTCGAGGCTTAGGCTTTCATTAGCCGCTCCGGCGTCGCCATTTCTCAGTAAGCGCTAAGCAATCCGTAACTATAAAACTTTAGGTTCGCAGGAGACTTTGTAGAGCGCTGTCCGCGCGCGTAACCTGACGGAAGCATCATCTTGGCCAGAAGCGGCAGCGACATCAGGTCAGGGCGCGCGTCCACGGATGCGGCCGGCGAGACCATGGAGATGGATGTCGGCGACCTGTTTCGCGCCGTGGTCCGCCGCTGGGTGCTCTTGCGCCGGCGCTCGCGCTGACCTTCGGCCTGGCCGGTCTCTACATGCTGACGACGCCGGCGCGCTATGCGGCGACGATGGCGCTGCTGATCGACATCCGCGAGCGCCCTCCGATCGGGGCCAACTCGCAGCCGATCGCGCAAAATCCGGACCCCGCGCTTATCGAGGGGCAAAAGCGTCTTCTCGTTTCGAACGAGGTGCTCCGCCGCACGGTCGAGCACGAGCAATTGCAGCTTGATCCCGAGTTCGGGGCCAGTAAGACGCCGAGCTTCGCCGACAAGTTGAAGGCGCTCGTCGGGTTGAAGCCGCCGGGGCCGGCTGCGGTGACGATCGACGCAATCGTCGAGGCGCTGAAATCTGCGATCACCGTCAAGCACAGCGAAAAGAGCTATGTGCTCGACATCGAGGTTCTCGGGTCAAGCCCGGAGAAGGCCGAGCGTCTCGCTCGCGCGCTGGCGGCCGCTTATTTCGAGACGCAGTCGAAGCTCGCCGACGATATCGTCGAGAAGGAGACGACCTTCGTCGACAACAAGCTCAAAGACCTCCACGCGCGCCTGATCGACGCCGAGCTCAAGGCCGAAGACTATCGCAAGACGCACGCGCTGCACGTCGCGGACGGGCATATCCTGCCCGAGGATCAGCTCAAATCCGCAAATATGGCGCTGATCGAGGCGCACCGCAAAAGGGCCGATCAGGAAGCAAAATATGCGCAGCTGCAGGCGGCGGTCAGGAACGGCGGTTCGATCGAACAACTGAGCGAAGCGATCAATTCGCCGACGATCGAGAAGTTTCGCGCCGACTACGCCGCGCTCGCGAAGGACGCCGCCTATGCGCAGGCGACGCTTGGGCCGCGGCATCCGTCTTATGTCATCGTCAAGGCGCAGATGGAGACGCTACGCAGGCAGATCGCCGCGGAGCTGCGTCGCGTCGCTGGCTCGGTCGCAAGCGATCTGAAGGCGTCGCGCAGCTCGGAACGATCGGCCGAGAACGTCGTCGCCGATCTAAAGGGCCAGATCGATCATCAGGGCGACGACCGTCTCAGCCTCGCCGAACTCAATCGTCAGGCGAGCGCGCTGCGCGAGCAATATGAGAAGACGCTCGCAGCGCGCGAGAATTTGCGCCGCGACGCGGTCTCCTCGCCGAATGGCGTGCTGATCAACCAGCCTCAAGCGTTGAAGGGGAAAGTCAGCCCGAAGGCGATCCCTGCGCTTCTGCTCGCGCTTGCCGGCGGCCTTAACCTTTTCGTCGGCTGGGCGCTCGTGCTCGAGTTTCTGGAGCGCCGTCGGCTCGAAGCAGAGGCGCCGGAAGCGGCGCCGCCGCCCAAGACCACGGACCGGGCGCGGAGTCTTGCGCGGGAGGCGCTCGGCGCCTGGGGCTTGGCGGGCGCACGCCGCTCCGACTCCGGCGCCGTCGCGGACCTGCCGGATTTCGATCTTCCCCTCGCGACCGCGCGACCGAAGACAGGGCAAAAGACCGGGGCGGATCCCTATCTACGCCGCGGTCGGCGAGATTTACGAGATGCTGCTGGGCGCGCATGCCGCGAAAGGCGCCGCCGTCGTCGCGATCTTCTGCCTGGAACAGGGCGCTGGGGCCTCGACGCTGGCCGCGTCCCTGGCTTTGTTCGCCTGCGAGCGAGGCGATCGCACGCTGCTGCTCGATTGCGACGTCGGGCATCCGGCGTTGGCGCGCCTCGGCCAGGGGCTCGACGCGGGCGAGCAGAATTTCGGCTTCGGCCATAAGCTCGCGCTGCTGAGCCGCCAGACGAAGGGCGTAGGCAAGGCGCTGCTCGGCGCGCTCGACGGCCGCAAGAGGCGGTGGCCGCGCGAAGACGCGTTCAAAGCTAAATTCGATCTCATTTTGCTCGACTGCGGCCCGCTCTCGCCAGAGTTCGATCTCGTTCCGGTCGAGGAGGTCGGCGCGGCGATCGTGGTGGACCAATCGCGCGGCGAACGCGGACGCATCGCGATCTTGTTCGCGTCGCAGACGCGCGCGCGGGCGGAGGAGCCGGTGAAGCAGAGCGTCGCGACGCCGCGCCGCGCGCGGGCCTGAGAGCGCCGCCCTGCGGCGATGCTTGATCGTATTGCTCGGCTATTTTTCCAAAAAGAATCGAAGCATCTCGCGTGAAGCCTCGGGTCCGTGCCGATCCGTATGCGAACCTTGCGGGCTGCCCCCGGACCACGCATGTCCAAGTCCGTCAATTTCCCAATGCTCGACTTGAGGAACGTCGCGCCCATCCATGATCACCGCCCTCGTATAGCTGCGGCCTCCTGCAAAGCCGTCATGCCGCATTTCTCGAGCGGACTGCGCCAGAGCGGTGCGCGCGTCGGCGAAGATGGCTTCGCCGTTCGAGGGATGCACCTTTCGATCAGACGCCCCGTGGAAAACGATCGTGCGAACGCGCCTCGGCCCCTTGCTGCGGCTCCTGCGCTTTCTGGTCGGAGCAGAGGCGTTCGCTGCGCCGCTCATTGCGGAAAACGCAGACGCCGCATCGGTGGCCGACCCGTAGGCGAGCCCCGAGTGGACGCCTGTGGCGGCGTAAAGTTCGGGGTAGGTGGCGCCCATGATCTCCGCCATGGCGCCGCCAGCCGAAAGGCCCGCCACAAAGACCCGCTCGGCATCGATATTCAGTTCCGCCACTATGGCGCGAGTGAGTCCCGCAATGATGCTGGGCTCCCCCATATCGCGCATTTGATCCTGTGGATTGAACCAATTCCAGCAAGCCATCTGATTGGCGTTTGTCGGTTGCTTCGGATAGGCGACAACGAAGCCGTGGTCTTCGGCGAGTTGGTTCATATTTGTGCCGACGGCGAAATCGTCCGGGTTTTGGGAGCAGCCGTGGAGCATGATGATCAACGGACGCTTGCGGCTTTTCGCCCGGCTCGGGATATAGAGCTTGTAGTCTCTCGATCCCGCCGTGCAGGCGAAGGTGCGGGTGAGATATTCGGCCCCTTTCGGCACAGTCACCGTCGGCGTGTTGGAAAATTTCTCGAACGGCGACGGATAGGCGAAGTTCGACAGATCACCCTGACGCAGAAGCTTCAACGCCTCTCCAAGCGGCCGTCTTTCACGAAGCGCCGAAGGGCGGGCGTCGGCGCCGTCCGACACGCCGGCGGTCTCAAAGTCGGCGTCCCGCCGGGGCTGTTTGAGGGCGGCCGCACCGGGTTCGCCACCGTCTTGTAATTCCAGAACGCGGGAGCTTTTGGGCGTCGGAACGTCAGGGGCCAGCGCCCGACCTCGCCCGGTCAGGCCGCGCAAGATTTCGCGCGTCGCCTCCATGACATTTTGTTCGCGGGTAAGTTGCGTCGCGCGACCCATAAGGGCGCTGAAAGGGGTTTTCATTCTCGTGTCCTCGAAGGGAAGGCGAGCCTGGTCGATCAGCCCATACGACCGGCGAGCGCCGCCTTGACTGCGCTGCTGGCATGAAGGGCGCCAAGCACATTGATTGACTCGATTGTTTCAAGAGCGAGTTCTGGCGAGACATCGTCGGCGATCGTCGCAAGCCCCAAAACCTGTATGCGAAGCTTGCCGCCCGCCGCCTTCACCGTCTCCAGATCTTTGCGGCTGTAGCTCCGCAAGCCGAGCTCGAGGGTGTGTCGCACAATCGATTGCTTCACGGCGTCTCCATGCGCGGAGAGCTGGTTGCGGATCGCCGTCCTGATGAAGTCGGTGCGGTTGGAGTAGAAGCCCTCATGCACCAACAAATCGATGTGTCCCAGGTCGACGAACCCGACGTTTATCGTGATTTTTTCGGTCTCGCCCGATTTGTCGCGCAAGCGCTGGATTTCCGCCGCCATCTACATCCCTTATCATCTCGTTGGATGGTATATGGATGGCGAAGAACATATTGCAATGGGGAAAATGACAAAAATTGCGGGGCCGATCGTCAGGGTTGCGTCAGTGACTGAACAGCGCGTCATATTCGTCGAGCGCGACGTCGAGCGTGAAGTCTGCCGCACGGCGCTGTCGCGGGGCGGGATCGCCGGGCTCCGCAAGCATCTCCGTTATCGCGGCGGCCATCGCTTTTTCATCGCCGATCGGGACCAGTCGGCCTAACTCCGGCGCGTTCAGGATTTCGGAGGGTCCGCCCGACATCGTCGAGACGACCGGCAGTCCGTGGTCGAGCGCCTCGACGACGACGAGGCCGAAGGTTTCGCAATAGGACGGCGAAACAAGGCAGCTCGCGCGCGAGAGATAGGCCCCCGGGTCTATCACATAGCCCGGCAGTTCGATACGATCCGCAACGCCGAGCCGCTGCGCCTCCGAGCGTATTTTCTCGTCGTCGGGGCCTTTGCCGAGAATGGCGAGCCGCGCCTGCGGATGTTCAACGTGGGCGAAGGCGCGCAATAAAGTCATGAAGCCCTTGTCGTGAACGAGGCGTCCGATCCCGAGAATCAAGGGAGCTCTCGACTTCAGTTCGGCGAGAGTGAGCGGCGGCTGCGGCTTCGCCGGAGAGGCCGGATTGTAAATGGTGAAGACCGCGCGGCGCGCCACCTTCAAACGCCGGATGAGATCCTTTGCGAGCGCATGCGATACGCAAACGCTCGCCGCCGTCATTCGGGAAAGGATCGGTGCAGCGAGATAGCCCAGGCGGCTCAGCCGTTCCGGCTCGTTTTCGAAAAAGCCGTGATAGGAGAGGAACACCCGACGGCAATGACCCGTAAGCATCGCGGCGAGGCTCAGCTTGAGGTTCGACGCCGCCATTGCGGAAAGACAGGCGTCCGGCCGCTCGCGCCGGAGCAGCTTGGCGAGAGCGAGAAGGCCGCGCGCGTGCCCGCGCGGCAGCACCTCGATCCGCACGCGATCGTCGAGCAGCCCTCGCCATTCCGACGCTTCGAAGTCGACGACGAGAAGCGTTTCGTCCCCGCGCGCCGCAAAGCCGGAGGCGAGCCGGGCCATCACGCGCTCGGCGCCGCCGCCGGACAGGGCATGGACATAGAACAGTAGTTTGCGTCTTTTTCGCATGGGTCCCGTCGCGGATGCGGTTTCGTCGCCTGTCAATTTAGCCGGAACCGTTTAATCTTTGCGGGAAAACCTAATTCACCATTAAGTTTAAGGTGGTCATCCGCGAACTTCGCGACATCTGTCGGGTTTTGGATAGGACGTGTATGCTGAATCGCTTGCTTTAGTCGGCGCCAAGCTTTCACGAAGCGCATAATCGAGGGGAACGACGCCAATGTCAGACAATCATCAGATAGGTTCGAGTCCCGCCCGACCCGGTTTCGGCCCCAGAGTCTTCCTTGAGCGCGACTGGCCATATATCTTAATGTTGATTTTCGCCGTGCTCGGCGTCGCATTGGTGGGCCTCGTCGGTCATCCGATCAACGGCTACTGGGAAATTCTGGCGCCGGTGTTCGGCGCGGTGTGCGTCTACACGCGCTGGCGCGACGCAGAGCATCAAGCGGTGCTCTCACGTCTTATCCGCATCGAGGCGTTGCATTGGTTCGCCGTCATCGTCGCGATGCAGCTCATCTTCATCACCGACGTGAGCGGCATGATGAATGTGGACGCGATGGGTCTGATGGTTATGGTGATCCTCGCCTTGGGCACCTTCACCGCCGGCGCTCAGATCGGCTCCTGGCAAATCTGCATCGTCGGGGCGGTGCTCGGCGCCGGCGTGCCTTTCGTCGCCTGGCTGGAGCGCGCCACGCTCTTCGTGACCCTGGCGGCGATCGCCATCGTCGCGCTCGTCGCCTTCGCCTATGTCCATCGTAAGCACGTCGGGCTTGACGATACGTTGGATACGTTATGAGCCTTCAGGCGTCATGATCCCGCCGTCGCCGCGAGCGTCTTGACGCTCCCAGCGAGACCCGGCGCGTCGAGCAGCCGCAATAGCCGCTCGGCGACAGCATCCCAGCTGTAGCGTTGTCGATAGGCGTCGACAGCTTCCAGGGCCGGCCGGTCGGAGATGGTTTCTTCAAGTTGTGTCCACAGCTCGCGCGGCGTCGCCGAAAAGGACGCGAAGCGCGCCCAGGGCGGCGCCACGCTGCGATGGATCGGCAGATCGCTGCACAGCACCGGGCGACCGCACATCGCGGCTTCCGCCAAGGGCGCATTGAAACCCTCGGCGCGCGACAGCGACAGGAGGCAGGCGGCGCGGCGATAGAGCCAAAGCAAAGCGCCGTCGTCGGCGAGATCGCGCAGCCATATGAGGCGATCCGGACGCGCCGCCGCGAGATCTTCGATCTCGTCGACGATCTCGCCCCATCCCGGCCGTCCGACAAGCACCACGGGCGGCGCGCCGGGCGCTCCCGCTTCGATGAGGTCTATCAATCGCGCGTAATCCTTGCGTGGCTCGACGGTGCCGACCACGAGGATGAACTCCTTAGGCGCGTCGGCAGGCGCGACTTCGGCGACCTTCGAAAAATCGAGGCCCGGCGCGTTGCCGCAGGCTTCGATGTCCGCGCGCTTCAGCTGCTCGCGTAAATCCTGCGCGACGATTTCAGTGGTGCCGCAGAAGAGGTCGTAGCGGCGCGACATCAGCGTCTCGACGTCGCGAAACAGCAAGCGGCCCTTCCAAGGCATCGCGTCCGCCCGCGTCCACGGGAAAACGTCATGCGCGACGCGCGCCAGTTTTGTTTTCGTCGCGAGGAACAGCGGGCTCGCCGGCGCGGTGGGGAAGACGACCGCTTCGGGCCGTAGGCCGCGTCGCCGAAGTTCGAGCGGCAGCGTGAACCAGCTCCTGTAGACGTCGCCGACCGCGATCAGTCCGCGCTGGTCCGAGAACAGCGAAGGGTCGCGGACGATCGCCAGCGTGTCCGGGCGGCGTGCGCGCGTCGCGACGAAAAGATTGGCGCCATACCGCTCGACGCCCGTCATCACCGGCCGACGCGTCGCCAGCACGAGATCGAAGATCAGCATTGCTCCAGTCCTGCCTTTGTCGGCGCGGCGCTTTGGTCCGGCGCTTCCGGATCGCTCAGCCGCGCGAGGTCGGCGAGCAGCTTCGGGACGGCGCGCGTCTGCGCGCGTTCCGCGACGCCCGCCGAGATCGCGAAGGGGTCGACTTGCTTGCCGAGCATGTCCGCGCGGACGCCTTCGAGCGCGCCGAGAAAATCGTCCGCCGTGCGGTCGACGACGATGTGCGCGCCGAGCGTCGCGCCATAGGCCTCGACGAGCGTTTGCAGAGGCGGCAGCGCGAAAGGGCGACCCGCCGCCAGCGCTTCGATAACGATGAAGGGCGAGCCCTCGCCGAAAGCGGAGCACAGCAGCCCGGCATGGCAGCCGCGTATGGCGTCGGCCAGCGCGTTTGCGCCGAGCAGGCCATGGTCGCGCACGCGGTCGGCCAGCCCCGCCGCGACGAAGGCGGCAAAATCCGATCCGAAATAGTGGAACTCGATTCTGCTCGGGTCGGCGCGCCGGATGATTTCGAAGAGCAGCGCGGGGTCTTTTTGCGGCGCGACGCGGCCGGCGTAAAAGACCCGCAGCGGCGTCGCTTCGTCGAGCTTCGGCAAAGACGCCGGCGTGAAGCAATCGTCGCTCCAGGCGTCGATATGCGCGACGCGCGTCCCGAGCAGACGCAGCGCGACGGAAGGGACGCCGGCGCGGTCGCGTCCGACGATCTGCACGCGATCGGCGAAGAAGGGGAGCAGCAGACAGCAAAGATCATGCACCAAACGATGCGCGCGATGTCCGGGTCCCGGTCCGGTGCCGTGGATGGTCACGACTTTTTTGCCGGCGAACAGCCATCCGGCGAAAACATATTCGGGGCGCGAGAACTCGATCACGCCGACGTCGTTTTCGCGCAAAAAGGCGCGGATTTCGCGTCGGCGCGCAACGAGCCCGCAAACGAAGCGCAGCCAATCCGGCGCGCGCGAAGGACCTATCGGCGCAACCGCGAAGCAGCCTGCGCGCGGCGCGCTGAGCGGGCCGCTGATCAGGGTCGTGCGCCCGGCGCCAAGGGCGAGCAGCGTCGCCAGATAGCGCTCGATCCCGCCTTGCCGCGCGAAGACGTCGTTCTGGTGGAAGAACGCGATTGCGGAGCTCTTCGAGGCTTGGTTCATAGCGCCGGGGCTCCAGCGTTGCGCCGCAGGCGCCGCGTCAGGAGCGCGCGACAGTCTGGAAAGGCGACGAGCACGGATGCGGCATAGACGCTCGCGCCGGTCAGTATCGTCAGCGTCAGGCTCAGCGCCGTCAGCGGCTCGGGCAGCGCGCGCAGCGACAAGCCCATCGCGCAGGTCGCGAGCAGCACGCGCAGGCACACCGACGGCGAAGGCGCCGGCAGGCCGAGCAGGGCGAAGCAATAGGCGAAGGCGCCGATCGCCGCGAGCGTCGTTCCCGCCGCCATGCCGAGCGCCGCGCCGTATAGCCCGTAAAAATGCAGGCCGAGGGCGCAGAGCGCGACATTCACGATGGTTTCGACGATCGTGATCTTCATCGTGAGATCGGTGCGCTCCAGCAGCAGCATCGTCTGATCCGCGGTATGCAGACGCAGGAAGCGCACGGAGGCTGCGAACATCGCGATCGGCAGGATGGCGATCGTCGTCTCGCGAAAGTTTTCGGCGATGAGCAGCGTCACGATCGGGCGCGAGAGCAGCGACGCGCCGGCGAGCGCGGGCGCGAGAAGCCCGAGCAGCAGCACGCCGTTGAGCGAGACCTGCATCAGCGCGCCCTTGCGGTCGCCGGCCTCGAGATGGCGCACCGCGAGCGGATAGGCCGCCGCCGTCAGCAGCATCGCCAGCACGCCGGCGAGCCTTTGCCCGAGCCCCCAGCCGACCGACATCAGACCGAGCGCCACGGCGCCTTCGCCATATTGCACGATGAGTTCGAATGGCGTTGCCGGCGCCCCAGCCGACTATTCCGGAAATCACGATGGGCGCGCTGTAGCGCTGCAGCTCGGAGAATATTTCCGCGTCGAACTTGCCGAAGCGAAAGGCGAGCCCCGCCATCCGGAACAGCACGAGCAAAGCGCCGAACTGTCCAAGCGCCTGACCGGCGAGCGCGGCCTCGGAAGAGGGGCCGAACGCCAAGATCGCGACGATGGAGAGCGCCGCGCCGGCTATCGAGCCGACGAGCTGCGCCGCGGTGTAGGCGCCGATCGCCTGATCCGCGCGCGCCCATTCGCTGTAGTGCGTGAGCAACATGCGGGTGACGAGATAGGCCGCCGTCGCAAGATAAAGCTGCGGCGACATCGCGGCGCCGAGCAGCGACAGCAGCGCGAAGGCGAGAGCAAGCTGCACGAGCGATGCATAGACCGCCATGCGATTGTCCATCAGTCGGAACTTCGCGTCGCTCTCGGCGTAGCGCGAGCGAAAGCGCAGGACGAACAGCGACCAGGGCGTTAGGCCGAGAACGGCGGCGATCTCCTGCGCGGCGATGACGAAGGCGGCGAGCCCGAAGGCTACGGGGTCAAGCAGATGCGTCCACAGCACCGTCGTCGCGAATTGGATCAGCGACGGCAGAAATTGAGCGGGCACGTAAAGCAGCGTATGACGCAGAAGCTTGCCCGAATGCGGCGACATAGGACGACCTTTGTTGTGCTGCGGATCGAACCGCTGATCGAAGAATACAGAAAAATCAGGCCCGCCGGGCGTCAGGCCAAGAGTAACCCTAACGCCTTCGCGGAGTTTGCAGGTGGATTTCGGAGCGGCGCTTAATCTATATTGCGAGCGCGTCGAACGCGGCTTTTGGGCGGAGCCGCTGAACGCGCTCTCCAACGTCGGGTTTCTGCTCGCGGCGGCGGCGGCGTTCGCGCTCTGGCGCAGGCGCGGCGGACGTGATGGGCCCGCGCTCGCGCTGATCTTCGTCACGGCGGCGGTCGGCGTCGGCAGCTTCGTCTTTCATACGCTGGCGACGCGCGGCGCGGCGCTTTTCGACGTCGTTCCGATCGCGATCTTCATCTTGCTTTATTTTTTCTTGAGCCTGCGGAGGTTTTTTGGGCTCGGGCTTTTTGCGTCGGCGGCAGCGACCGCGCTCTTTGCGATTTTTTCCTACGCTTTCGGCGCGGCGGTGCATGGCCTCAACGGCTCGGTCGCCTATCTGCCGGCGCTGTTCGCGCTGATCGCTTTCGCTATGTTGCTGTGGCCGAAGCCGCCCGCTCGCGCGCTTTTCGTCGCCGCGACGCTCTTTGCGATCGCGCTTCTCTTGCGCACCATCGATCGCGACGTCTGCGCGGCGTTTCCGCTCGGAACGCATTTTCTCTGGCATCTTTTCAACGCCTTGGTGCTTTGGGTGTTGCTGCGCGCGGCGATGCTCTCTGCTTGAACCGTTCAACCCTGCGAGGGCCACGGGAGCCGGTCGAGCGGCCATCGCGGCGGCCATGTCGCGGGCGGCGGCCATATGCGCGGGGTTGTCGACGTCGAAGGTTTCCGTCGTCGCGCTCATCAACAGCCCGCCGTTCGGCAGATGCTCGGCTAGAACCGACGACGGCGGCGTGATCTTTTCCTTGACGGACGCCGCCGCGTTCAAGGGCTTGCCGCGACCTTGGGCCTGATGCCCGAGGTTAAGTAAAAAGCGCTGTTGCAATGTTGGCGGAATCGCTCCATCTTTCGCGATGTGGCAGGGACTTTAGCAGAGAGGGTCGCTACACTGACGATCAACGCATTTTCGCCTTTGGGCGAATCGCTCCGGGGCGGATCGCCCTTTGGCGCAACGCCTGTCGCGGCCGGGTCCGCGGCGCTGGCCACAAGCGAGGTTGCGACGCTGGCCAGCGAAATACTGTCGAGCCTTGACGAAGCCAAGGCGGAAGACGTCGTCTCCATCGATCTTGCCGGAAAAACCCAAATCGCCGACGCGATGATCGTCGCGACGGGACGCTCCAGCGTTCACGTCGGGGCCATCGCCGATCGCGTCATCAAGGCCTGCAAGGCTTTCGGCGCCATCGCGCCGCGAGTTGAGGGCCTCGCTCAAAGCGACTGGGTTCTGGTCGACGCCGGCGACATCATCATCCACATTTTCCGTCCCGAGACGCGGCAATTCTACAATCTCGAGAAAATGTGGGGCGGCGACCGCCCGCGCGAGCTGCGTCTCGTCTGACACGATGCGGCTTGGCATCATCTGCGTCGGGCGCATGAAAAACGGCCCGGAGAGAGAACTTTACGCGCGCTATTCCGAGCGTATTCGCGCCTTGCGCCACCTTGGCCTCGACGGCCTCGAATTGCGCGAGGTGGAGGAGGGCCGGGAGCGCGATGCGCCTGGCAAGATCGCCTCCGAAGGCGCGGCCCTGTTGCAGGAACTTCCGGTCGACGCCTGCGTCGTGGTCTTCGACGAGCGCGGCAAGGCGGCGACCAGCCCCGATCTCGCGCAATTCGTCGCGCGCCAGCGCGATTCCGGTCGCAGATCGCTGTGGTGCGTCATCGGCGGAGCGGAGGGGCTCGACACAAGACTGCGCGAGCGGGCGCAGGCGGTTTTCAGTTTCGGGGCGATGACGCTGCCGCATCAGATCGTGCGCATTCTCGTCGCAGAGCAGATTTATCGCGCGATGACGATCATTTCCGGCCATCCCTATCATCGCGGGTGAAATTTTGTGGACTGGTCGGCGGCGCAATATGCAAGATTTGGGAAGGAGCGCATTCGTTGTGAAATTCACTAAAACAATGACTTATGTGTTTTGTCTTGACATTGTCTGACAAATAAAGTAGTCTTTGATTTATGACGACATCGCGCCCCAACAGAACCGAAAAGCTTGATCTCCGGCTCAGTAAATATGCCAAGCAGACGCTGCAAGCCGCTGCGGCTGCCTCACGTAAAACCCTCAGCGAATTCGTGCTCGAAACGGCGTTGAGCGAAGCTGAAGAGCGGCTGGCCGACCGCCGCACATTCACCCTTAATGGCGAGAAATGGGATGCTTTTATCGCTGCGCTCGATGCGCCGCCCCGTCGTCATGCTCGGCTCGAAAGGCTTTTCCGCGAACCATCCGTTTTCGACCCTGAACCGTGACGAACCCGCTGCGTATAGAAAAACTGCATCGGACGCACGCGGTCGAAACCTTCACCTGCGGTCAGCCTGAACTTGACCGCTATCTCACGCGCCATGCGTTGCAAGCGCAACAAGCGGGGTCATCGCAAACCTTTGTCGGCGTCAGCGACGCGACCGTGATCGGTTTCTATTCGCTCGTCGTGAGCGAGGTTAAGCACGCGGACGCGCCGGAGCGCGTCGCCAAGGGCATGCCGCGTTATCCGATACCGCTGATGGTTTTGGCGCGCCTTGCGGTGCATAGCGAATGGCTAGGTCGGCGCGTCGGCGCGGGCCTGCTGCTCGACGCCTTGGGACGAACGCTGCAAGTCGCCGATATGGCAGGAATGCGCGCGCTCGCCGTCCATGCGAAAGACGATTCCGCCGCGGCCTTTTATCGCCACTTCGGGTTCATCCCGTCGCCGACCGACAGCCGCCATTTATTCATGCTGCTCAAGGATATTCGCGCGATGGCGGGCGGGTGAAGACTAAATGCGCGGAACGCGCGTTATGGAATGCCATTTTACAGAATGGGGCTTGTGCGAAATTCAAGATTAATGAATGACGCGGAATTGCCGAGGGGACAAGGAAAAATGCCGCCTTTTGACCCAATTTTGGGTTCTGTTCGATTGACAGAAAATCGGCCGTCGCAACAGAGCCTATAAGAAAAGCTCTTTCTCAATCAGAATCATGTATTTGTTCGTATAAAACAAGTCAGGTTCATGCCGAACAGCGCGGGTTAATATACGGAAATCTGGGGTTTCAGGAGATGCGGTATCAAACGTGACAAGCCCAATTCCAAATATCTGACATAGGGAGTCAAGACGACTAATTTCTTCGTCTGGAGTCTGGCGCGGAACAACAAGATAGGACTTATGGCTAAATAATAAATACGCGCATGCTTGTCCGAATGCAGTAATAATCTCGCGTGTATCTGTTTTTATTTCAGCTGAAACAATTTCCGTGACCCCTTTGACTATATCTGTATGTTTAGATTCTCTTTTGCCAACAACATCAGGTGTTCCCCACCTATCTTTGAATAAGTTCCCTCCGATGGTGATCGCACGTGTAACATCCTCAAGTTCATGCGTCAGCCAATCAGCAAACGGAGCATAAAACCTTGACTTATCTTTGCCGATAGGAGTTATCTGTGGACCACTGACTTTTGGTCTAAACTCTGAAAGACACCAAAGCCCTCTTGTCGGCTTGTAAAAAATGTCATCAGGATTTTTATCGTAAATACGAATAAGAGCTGCAGCAACTGCTGAGTCACTAAATTGTTTATAGTCTTTCTCTATAACCTTCTTAATCCGTCTTAGTAGTTCAGACCAATGTAGTCCATCTGGGTTTTGTTTCAAAAAATCGATGGCTTTTGATTTAACCACTTCGCTCAAGGTTGGTGACGACATGTTTTGGACCCGAAATTAGCTTAATTCGTGGGAGCTAAATTTAGCACAGAAATTTCAAAACGGCGATCCGTTCGGGGCGAATGTGCATATGTCAAAAGAAATGCGTAGCCAGATAGCCATTGATTTTGAACGGTTTTTTTGGCGCAAAAAGTTAGGCGCAAAATTGACCCCGCTCAAATCAGCACCCTTTCCACCTCGTCGAGCGTAACCTCCTCGGCGCGGCGGTCGTAAAGCTGCGTCGTGCGCGTCGAGGCATGGTTCGCCATTTGCGCCGCCCTTTCAAGCGTGCCGCCGTTCTTCAAGTAAGCGGTGACGCCGGTCGCGCGAAAAGTGTGGTTGCCGACGCGCGTCACGATGCCGGCGGCTTTGGCGCGCCGCTGAATCATCGCATAGGCGTTGGCTTGGGGCAGGGGATTGCCGGTGAGCTGGCCTCTCGCGCGGCTGTAGGTCTGGAACAGAAACGCCTTCGGCTGCTGCGCCAGCCCCGCGCCGTCGATATATTCATGCAGGTAAGCCTCTAAATTGTGGTGGCACGGCATAGCGTGCTGCTTGCCACCCTTCTCGTGCAAGCGAACCCATAGGCGACGGTTCTGCGCATAGACGTCGTCAACTCGCATGCCGAACGCTGTGAGCTGCGCGACGCCGTGCGCCTCTGCCCAAGCGAAGAATTCTTTCGCGGCGCGCGCATAGGCGCGGCGCGTGTGCGGGTTGCGAATGTTGGCGGTGAAGAATTCAAAGAAGCGATAGGAGGCGCGCTCGCCGCTCACGGCGATAAGGGCAGGGGCGCGATCGGCGATAATGGGGACAAGCTGACTCATGCGATCTCCCTTCTCCGATATGCGCCTATTCTGGCGTCCATTCGATCTTGGTCAGGTCGCGCGCGCCATCGACCATTCGCACCACTTGCGCGCCGTATTCCGTCAGCCGGTAAAGCGCCAACCATCGTTCGACAACGAGCGCCCGTGCGCCATCGGCAATTTCGGGACGGGCGGGGCCAAGTTGCGGAAAATCCCTCAATCGCCAGCAAGCCTGTTCGATGCGGTCATAGATTGCATCGGCCATGGCTTCCGAGTTTCGGGAGCGATGTAAATCCAGATATCCAAAAGGTCTTGGCGCGCGCGGCGCGTAAAATGGAGTTTGCTCATGCTCTCACGCTTTGGACGCAGCGAGCCGCGCCCGCGCTTCCTGCTTCAGAGCTGCAAAATCCAATTCGCCAGCATCACCGCTGTCGATTCCTTCTTTCCATGCCTGACGCAGGAATTGAAGTTTTTCAGCTTCCTGCTGCTCGATCTTCTCCATCAGGCGCAGCGCCTCGCGAACGACTTCGCTCGATGAGGTGTAGCGACCGGCTGCAACCTTGGACTTGACAAAATTCGCCAGCTCTTCGGTCAGGGATACATTCATGTTCATGGGCCTGCCTCCATCAGGCATTATGACAGCCATGCCTAACTTTAGCAATCTTAGACATTCACTGCGAGCGGGTCTGGTTTCACTAAACCGCCGGACAAGCCTCTGGTCGGCGGGCGACGGTTTTCCTTGAGTTATACGGGATGATATCCGTGTAATACAGCTTGAGGCGAACCATGCCACGTGAACATGTCGAGAATGGCCGCGTCGAGCTGCGGCTCAAGCCCGAAGACGCCTGCCCGCGCGAAACCCTGCGCGCATTCTCGGCTTCTACACGCTGAGCCCCGCTTCGGTTGAATTTGAACGCGCGCCCGCCGTCGCTGGGGGCGGCCTCGCCGGCTACGACGTGGCGCACTGGTATGAAGGCTACGGCGCGCTGCGCCTGCTCGACGCGCCGCTCTCCCTGCTGCTGCCCTTCGCCGTCGCTCTCAAGGCCTTAAGCAAGGCGACTGACGCCGATTTTGGGCGCCCGCTTTTCGCGCCTAACTTTTTCTCCAAAAAATAACCGTCTTTAAGGTCATCCTGTTTACTTTTCTTACAAACATAGCTTCATATTGCCGGATAGTCTCTCACAAGGAATCAAACAATGTCGGACGCCGACAACCAAGCGCTCGTGGCGCAAATCTTGTCCTCCTACCTCTCGAACAACACCGTCAATCCCGCCGACCTGCCCGCTGTCATCGAGACCGTCAAAAAGGCTTTTGGCGATGGAGCGACAACCCAAGCTGCACCCCCCGTCGAAGAAGGAAAAAAATGGGAGCCTGCGGTTCCTGTAAAAAAATCCGTGACGCCTGACGCTCTTTACTGCCTCTGCTGCGGCGGGAAATTCAAATCCTTGAAACGCCACTTACAGACCGAACATAAACTGACGCCGGACGAATATCGCGCCGCCTTCCATCTCAAAAGCGACCACCCGATCGTCGCGCCGAACTACGCCGCGCAGCGTTCGCAACTGGCAAAGTCGCTCGGCTTAGGCCGCAAGGTGACGAGACAGGCCGCCGCGCCAAAGAAAAGCGGCGCGCGCGCCGCAACGGCGAAGAAGCCGCCGGCCTAGTCGCTGCACGCGGCAAAGCTTTGGTTTTCAGGGGTTAGGCCATTTCCCCCAAAATGGCTTCTGACCTCGCTTGAGCTTCCTGGACCTGAAGCAGCCCTTTTCGTCCAATCCGGCGCGATTGGAGGCGTTTTCACGCCGCCACCGCTGCCATCAGCCTTTCCATGCCGAGAATGTTGAGCGCTCGGCGCAGATTGTAGGCGAACGCCGTCAGGCTGAACTCGGCGCGCCTTTTCCAGGCCGCGCATCAGGAAGGCGCCCTGGTTCATCCATTGCTTGATCGTGCCGAAGGGATGTTCGACGGTTTCGCGCCGCCGATCGAGAATCTCCGGCCTGGCCTTCAGTCGTTCCGCCATGCGGTCGAGCGCGTCCTCGTTTTCGAGACGCGAGACAGCGCGAACGTCCTTCGTGCACCGCGAACGCAACGTGCAATCACGGGAGGCTTTTGCGTTGCCGTAATATTTATGGCATGTTTCCTTTGTTCCGGTGCACGCGGATGTTGAAGGCTGGCGGGGCCGACACTCCTTCAAGTTGGCGGTCAAGTTGGCGGCGATTTTCTCTGTTTGACGGGCGCTGGTCGTACATTGACGCGTAGGAGCGCCGTTTCTTTGGCGTTTCTCGGGCGTCAGCGCGCAAGACGTTGACGAGAATCTCTCTCGGTCGGAAAAGGAAGAACTCAGATCACGCTGGCGGCGCGATGGGTGACCGCTTGCCGATCAACGTCCAGTAATCCATCGGCGCCGTGCGCAGGCCGATGCCGAGCAAGGTGTCGAAGGCCGAGCGGTAATGACGCCGCCGGTTCCAGCGGAAGACGAATTCGTCGAGATAGGCTAGGATATGAGCCCGGCGGAACCCGTGATAGACGCCGAGGCCGAGGCGCTTCAGGTTCGAGAAGACGCGGTGAATCCACGGCAAGAGCACATGCGCCGCCATCGTCCCGACGACTTTGGGCATGTGATGGCGGTCGTTCATGCCGGGATAGGAGGAGAAACCATCGGTGAGAATTGTCGAGCCAAGGGCCGTGTTGGCGGCGATGAAATCTTTCAGGGTCTTCCCGCAATAGTCGCCAATCAGCGACAGCCGGATACGACCGGCCTTGCCACCTTCGATGCTCTCGACCGCCCCGACAATGAGAATTTTCCCATCGTGACTTCGGCCCTGGCCACCCGCAACCGGATCGTCTTTCGTCCTGAAGGCGATGCTGGTCTCGTCGACCTCGACTATCCCCGCCAGCGGGTCGCGGTCAGGATCGACCATGGATTTGCGCAATTTGTGCAAGAGCAGCCAGGCCGCCTTGTAGGAGCCGATCCCGAGCTTGCCTTGAAGTTGCAGGGCGGAAATACCGTTGGAATGCGTCGCGACCAGATGCGCGGCGATGAACCAAGTGCGCAGGGGCAGGTGTGTTCCGTGCATGATCGTGCCGGCGGTCACTGAGGTCTGCTTGCCACACGCAGCGCACTCGAAGGTCCAGGGCTTCGTCTCCAGCTTCCAGCCCTTCCTCGCGTGGCAGCACGGGCAGACGAAACCATCGGGCCAGCGCCGCCGCTGGAGCCAGTCGGCGCATGCCTCGTCGTCAGCAAAATCCGCCATGAATTGCTGCAGCGAGGGCGGGCGGTCGTGCTTCCAGCGGCCGACCTGGGGACGTGTTGCCATTTTGTTCTTATAGACGAGAAGCGTCCGCGCGTCCAATCGCCGGAGCAAAGGGGATAAGCCTCAATATTTAAGCGAACACTTTGTGCTATTTCGGCCACAGTATTGAAGTGATCCCGCGACCAACTGCATCGCTTTGACAAGCGCCGATCAGGGCGATATGCGCCACTTGAACTCTATCCCAGCGGCGCGGGGGAGAGCGATGCGGGTATTGTTGGTTGAGGATAACCTGAAGCTGGCGGTCGCGATCGGCGAACGGCTCGAGCGGGCTGGGTTTGGCCTCGACCGAGTTGGAACGATCCAATACGCAAGCTCTGCTCTCGAAGCCTATCCTTATTCGGTGGTTCTGCTCGACCGCCGATTGCCCGACGGGGACGGCTTGAGTTTGGTTCCATCGATTCGGCGATTGCAACCGGCAAGCTTCATTCTGGTGCTCACCGCGCTCGACGCGATCGACGATCGCATTGAAGGTCTTGATGGCGGCGCCGATGATTACCTTACCAAGCCCTTCAGTTTCGATGAAATGTTGGCGCGCGTCCGAGCCGGGCTGAGGCGGCCAGGGCGTGAGCGAACACCGCCGGTTCGCATCGGCGCGCTGTCGTTGGATCTGATCGAGCGCACAGCGTTTGTCGGAGATTGTCCTGTTTCATTCTTGAGGCGGGAACTCGCGCTGCTCGTCGCACTCATGACGCGAGCGGGTTGCGTCGTTTCCAGAGAGTCCCTCATCGCCGCTGTTTACGGGATGGACGAGGACGTGCAGGATTACGCTTTGAAAGCGTTGGTTTGGCGTGTTCGCCAACACTTGGCGGAACTCGACGCGGGCGTCGAAATCCATTCGGAACGAGGCGTCGGCTATATGATCGCAAAGGCCAAACCGAGGAGCAAATCGTGAAGTCGAATGCCACGCTGGCGCGGCGTGTGCTCGTCGGTATCGTGACGGCCCAGCTCGTTGCTTCCATCTTGTGCTGGGCGGCTATAAATTTTAATCTAATTTCGTCAGATGCCTTCTTGCATGGACTGGCCGGCAGCCGAACGACAGAAATTGTCGTCGCTTCACTCGAACGCGATGCCGCCGGTGATATTCGATTTGAGCCCACTCCCGAACTGCTCGCCGAAATGAAGAGGGCGCCGGGGTTGATGTTCGCCGCCTTTGACAAGCACTCCCATAAGGCGGTCGACGGATCCTCTCCGATATTAGCTGCAGCGCTCGAGGGGTCACTCAATTTGCGGCCAACCCATTTTCACTTTTTTCTGCCTGGATACCCCCCGGTTGAGCCACAAGGACTGTTCCAAACGGAGCGGAGTCAATTTGGGCCGATCGACATCGCGATCTACAATGAAAAATTGCGATGGGACGACGTCTCTTCTTGGCTCTTTGCTGATTTGAAAAACACGTTCCTGATTCCGTCCTTAATGATTTTCGCGTCATTCGGGACAGCGTGGCTCGCCATGCGGAGCAGCCTCTCGCCGTTGGAATCAATCTCGGCGCAGACGGCGCGGATTGATCTCGAAACATTGGATCAACGGGTTTCGGTTGACGGCGTTCCGGGCGAGATCCTGCCGATGGTCAGATCCTTGAACCAGACCCTTGAGCGGCTCGACAAAAGCGCCACACGCATGCGACGCTTCTTCGCAGACGCCGCGCATCAGCTGCGCACCCCGCTCGCCGTCATGCGCGCGCAACTCGAAAATTCCGAAGAATCTCCGCTGATCAATAGCCTGTTAGTCGACGCCCGGCGACTTCAGACGACGTTGGACCAAACCTTGTTCGCCGCGCGCTTGGGCGAGGGGCAGGTGGGTCTCGATCAAGAGGTCGACTTGAGCGCATTGGCCCTGCAAATCGTTCGAGACCATTTGCCGCTCACGCTCAAATGCGATCGCAGGATCCGCTTCGAGGCGCCGCAACCGTCGATCTTAAAATGCAGCAATCGACGCGCAATCGCCTGCGTCGTTTCCAACATCATCGACAACGCGTTGCGGGCGGAGCCCGCAGGCGGTTCGATTCTGGTCCGGGTTAAGAGCCCGCGACAATTGCTGTGATTGATCACGGAGAAGGTATCGCTGCGCAGGATCGAAGCCAAATTTTCGAGCCATTCTGGCGTAAAGGCGAGACCACGGAGGGAACGGGTCTTGGTCTAGCGATTGCAAAGGAAGTTGCAGAAAAACTCGGTGGGCGGATTTGGGTTGAGGATACACCGGGTGGCGGGGCGACATTCAAACTGTCGTTCGCGGGAGGCAGTTTTACGGAAGTGCAGCCGACTTAAATCGGAGAGTTCTTGAGACACTTTCCAATATCTACAGCGCTGGGTCGACGGCGACGGCTTCCTCAACGAGTCTTTGGAACAGAAGGCCCCTGGCGTTCGAGCGTCGACGGTTGAAGCGGAAGGCGAACTCGTCGAGGTAGTCGTCGAGATGCCGGCGCTGAATGCGGCCCTGGTGCGTGCCGAGGAGCCAGCGCTTCAAGAGCGAGGCGACCTTGTGCACGCGCGGCATGACCTCGTGCGCGGGATCGGAACCGGCGCTGATGACGCTGACCTTGTGCTTGTAGCCGGCTGCTTCGAGCCTGGCATAACCTCTCCAGCCGTCGGTGGGGACGGAGGCTCCGGACACAACCCCGCTGCGAACGAAGGGCAGCAGGCTGTCCGCCGACACGTCCTCGATCCGGCGCAGTCGGATGCGGCCGATGCCCTGGCCGCTCTCCTCGGCTGCAATCGCGACAACGGCCTTGCACAGCACGCCAGCTGAGGTCAGTGAAGGGGATACCCACTTCGGCCGAAATCATCTTGCTCCTGTCCACTCAAAAAATGGTCCTCCGGTTCGGATTTTCGATTGTTGCGAAAATTTCACACCCGCCGAAGATTTTTCAAATTGGCCCCGAGCCGAGCCTAGGTGACGCTCACATTACTTTCCTGAGGCATCGTCTGGAGCTGAATTACCGAGGAGGCCACCCCATGAGCGCAATCACCCGAAGAATTCCCGAGTTGGATGACGCCGCGCAATTCACCGCCGCCTATCGCGTCATCTGGCGCTGGCATTTTTACGCCGGGCTGTTTTGCCTGCCCTTCATCGTCGTGTTGTGTCTGTCGGGCGCGGTGTTTCTGTTCAAGCCGCAGATCAACGCCTTTCTCGATCGTCCCTATGATCATTTGGCCCTGCCAGGCGAGGCCAAGTCGCTCGACGAGCAGGTCGCGGCGGCGCAAGCGACCATGCCCAATGCGCGGCTGATTAGCATCGAACTGCGCGACGACCCCACTGACGCCGCGCGCGTCCATCTTATGACCGGGGACCCGGCCAAGGGCGAATTTGAACTCTATCGCGTGCTGGTCCGGCCGGACACGCTCGAAATCTTGAAGAAGGAGGCGGAAAACCGGACCCCCGTCGAGATCGCGAGAAACATCCATGGCGAATTGTTGCTCGGGACGCCGGGCACCATCGCCATGGAACTCGCCGGAGCCTGGGCCATCGTCATGGTGGTCACAGGGCTTATCTGTGGTGGCCGCGCGGCGGCCGGGCTCGCCGGCGTGCTCTATCCGCGGCTGTTGGCGGACGGGCGCCTGTTCTGGCGCGATCTGCACGCCGTCACCGGCGTTTGGCTGTCGTTCTTCGCGATGTTCTTCCTGCTCTCTGCGCTGCCATGGACCACGGTTTGGGCGAGGATTTAGGTATCTCCGAAGCATCGGCAAGCAGCAATTGGTGCAACAGGATTGGCCCACCGGCCCCGCCGACAAGGAGAAGAAGGCCAAGGAGGGTTTCGAGAAGGCGCCCGCCGCGCCCGCCGAAGACCCGCACGCGCAGCATCGCGGACAAGCAGGCGCCGCGACTACTCCTGCGCAGGGCGCCATTTTCGGCTTCGACAGGATCGCGCCGATCGCGGCGCGCCTTGGGCTCGCCGATCCAGTCACTATCGCGCCGCCGTCACCGGAAATGCCGCATTGGATGGTGTCGTCGATTTCACAGAACCGAATGTTGCGAAAGCATGTGAGCTTCGACGCGAAGACCCTCGAAAAGGCGACGGAAAGCGGATATGGCGATGAATCGTTGATCGACCGGGTCTTCGGGATCGCCATTTCGGCGCATGAGGGACAGCTCTTCGGCTGGTTCAACCAGTTGCTCGGTCTCTTGACCGCCGCCGGCTATCTCGTGCTCGTCGTCTCTTCCACTGTGATGTGGTGGCGCCGGCGTCCGCGGGGCGCGCTCGGCGCGCCAACGGCTTTTGCGCCCGAGCCCAGACTCGCCCCCTTGGTCGTCGGGCTGATCGCGTTTCTCGGCGTATTCCTGCCGACGCTCGGCGTTTCGCTCGTGCTTGTGCTGATCGCCGAGCAGATCATCCGCCGCTTCGCACCGCGGACGAGCCGCTGGCTCGGGCTGAAACCGGTTTAGGTCAGCAGAAGCTCCTCGTGCAACGGAGACTCGATGCGTGGCGTCTTGGAAAAATTCTTAGCGCCAATTTCACGCATCGGGGCGCGCATATAGTAGATGGCGACAGCATTCGGCCTAGTAAGCAAAAACCGCCCCGAAGGGCGCTTGTTAACTCGCTGATAATATAGAGAAAAACTGGAGCGGGCGAAGGGATTCGAACCCTCGACCCCAACCTTGGCAAGGTTGTGCTCTACCCCTGAGCTACACCCGCATCCTTAGCGGCGGGGCGTCACCCGCGCGCCGCGGTCTTATCGCGCAATCGAAGCCGCTTTGCAATCAGTTTCGCGACATTCACCCGCAGAATTTCCCCGCGGACGAGGATGACGGAAAAAAGGCGAATTCCTGCGCGAAGCTTTCCGCCTCACGCACTGTTGCCATCGGTCGCGGCAGCGGGCAAATTAGCCTCGCATTCGACCTTATCTTGGAGACATGAGATATGCGCTATCGCGCGTCGCTTCTCGTCGCCGCCCTGTTCGCGGGCGCTCTCGCAGCGCCGCTGGCTCAGGCGCAGGAGCTGCAGTACGATCAAAAGGCGCTCGATTCGTCCGTCGACAGCGGCCTCCGCCGCGAAGGCCAAAAAGGGCAAGCACGCCAAGCCGGCTCAGGAGCAAAAGCCGGCCGCGCAGTCCGGCAAGCCGACAAAGCCCGGCGGCGATCGCCAGTTCGGCGAACTCGAGGGCTGGTCGCCGGGCAAACAGCCTCCGAAAGCAAAGGACCAGGATAGCGCGGCCACGCCCGCCAGGGGGCCGGTGTCGGTTTCGCCGACCGGCCTGGTGTCGGCCTGCCGTTCTAGGAGAAGAGCTGCTACGTTGAGGCGAGTGAGCCGTGCGCCAGAGTCGCGACGGCAGGAGAAGATTATGGCCTATAAAATCGCCGTCGTCGGCGCCACCGGCAATGTCGGCCGGGAAATGCTTGAAATCTTGGCCGAGCGCCGCTTCCCGGCTTCGGAAGTCGTCGCGCTCGCTTCCTCGCGCTCGATCGGACACGAGGTCTCCTTCGGCGACAAGATCCTGAAATGCCGCAATCTCGACGGCTATGACTTCTCCGACGTCGACATCTGCCTGATGTCGGCGGGCGGCGACGTCTCGCGGCAATGGTCGGAAAAAATCGGCGCCAAGGGCTGCGTGGTCATCGACAATTCCAGCGCCTTCCGCATGGACCCCGAGGTGCCGTTGATCGTGCCCGAGGTCAACGCGGACGCCGCAGCCGGCTTCGT
>CAWFZD010000034.1:0-81029 GCA_963820145.1 uncultured Alphaproteobacteria bacterium | reverse complement strand
CCAAAGCCAGGCGGCGCCGCGCACGCCGCCGCTGTCGCCATGGACGTTGCGAAGGACCCTCGTCGCCAGCGCGTCGGTGAAGGCGTAGCGCGCCACGAGAGCCTCCAGCCCGTCATGGAGGCGCGCGATGTTCGAGACGCCGCCGCCGAGCACGATGACGTCGGGATCGAGAATGTTGACGACGCTCGCCAGCGCGCGCGCCAGGCGATCCTGGTAGAGGTCGAGCGCGGTCTGCGCCGCCGCCTCGCCGGCTGTGGCGCGGGTTGCGATGGTTTCGCCGCTTGCGGCGTCTCCGCAGAGCGCGCGATAGGCCTGCGCGAGCGCGCCGCCCGAAAGGAAGGTTTCGATGCAGCCGTCATGGCCGCAATAGCAGCGCGGCCCGGGCCACTCGCCCTCGCGCATGCGCGGCAGCGGATTGTGGCCCCATTCGCCAGCGATGCGGTTGCGCCCCGCGAGGACGCGGCCGTCGATCACGACGCCGCCGCCGACGCCGGTGCCGAGAATGACGCCGAAGACCGTATGCGCTCCTGCTCCGGCGCCGTCGACCGCCTCGGACAACGCGAAACAATTGGCGTCGTTTTCGATCCGCAGCTCTCTGCCCAGCGCCGCAGCGAGATCGCGGTCCAGCGGGCGCCCGTTGAGCGCGGCGGTGTTGGAATTCTTGATCAAGCCCGTGCCGGACGAGATCGCGCCCGGGGTTCCGACGCCGACGTCGCCGCGGGCGCCGACTTCGGTTTCGATCGCGCCGACGAGATCGGCGACGGCGCGCAGGATCGCCGGGTAATCCTGCGCAGGGGTCGGGACGCGCCGACGCGCGAGGATTTCGCCGGAGGCCGAGAGCGCGATCGCCTCGATCTTGGAGCCGCCGAGATCGACCCCGATGCGGATCATTGCGCCGGCGCGCCGGCCAGTCCCGTGGCGCCCTGCAAAAACGCCCGCGCCCGCGCGTCGACCGTGGCCGAATCGAGATCAAGGCCCTGCGCCTTCGCCGCTTCGAAATTCGCGCCCGTGAAATCGGCGCCGGCGGCGTCGGCGCCCTTCAGGTCAGCGCCCGCGAAATTCGCGCCCCTGGCGTGCAGATAGCGCAGATCGGCGCTGCGCAATTCGGCGCCCCTGAAATCGGCGCCCTCGGCGATGGCGGAGCTGAGCACGGCGCGCATCAGCCCCATCGACTGATTCTTCATGTCGGCGGCGAGATCGGCCTCGACGAAGACCGCGCCGCGCAGGCTCGCGCCCGAGAGGTCGGCGATAATGCGGGCGTGCGAAAAATCGGCGCCGTCGGCGCGAACGCGCTGCATCTGGGCGGCGAAAATCCGCGCGCCGACGAGCGAGGCGCCGGTGAGGTCGGCGTCGAGCAGCCAAGCCTGATCGAGAACCGCGCGATCGAGCCTGGCGCCGGACAGCCGCGCCTTGACGAGACGCGCGGCGCGGAAATTGACCTGCGAGAGATCGAGACCGGAGAGATCGAGGCCGTTGAGGCTCTTGCCGGAGAGATCGACCGGCGCGGCGGCGCGCTGCGCCAGCAAGGCGACGACCTGCGCGCGCGTCAGCTCCGAGCTCGAATAGGCGGGCTGCGACAGGTCCACGCCGCCGAGCATGCCTTGCGCCGAGGCGCCGGCGCTTAACAACGCGAGCGCGAGGGCCAGGGCGACGCAGGCTTTGTCGCTACGCGTCACTCGAAGGCTCCTGCGAAGGCTCCGGATGGCCGTCTTTCGGCTGCATCAGTTCGCGCGCCTGCAAAATCCATTTGCCGCGCTCGACTTTGCCGGGAACGGAGAGCTCCGCGCCGATCCATTTCGCCTCGTCCAGCGTCCAGGCGGCGATCTGGTCGAAGTGATAGACGCCGAGCGCATGCAGCTTCTCGACGCTCTTGGGGCCGACGCCCTTGATGCGCGTCAGATCGTCGGGGCCGCCGTCCCGCGCCTTGGCCAGACTTTCCGGGCGCTTTCCCGGATGCTTCTTCTTTCCCGGCGCGGCGGGCTCCGGCTCGGCGCGCGGGGCGGAAGCGACGAGCGAGGCGAGCGCCTTGATCGGCGCCGGCGCCTCCTGCTTTGCGGGGGCGACCTGCTGTTTTGCAGGAGCGACCTGCCGCTCCGGCGGCGCGACGGGCTTCGGCGTCGCGGGCGCGGCCCTGCCGCGCAGGACGACCGGCGTCGGCTTGGCGGCGAGCGCCGTTTGAGCCAGCAGCGGCCGCCTCGCGACGCCGCCGACGGGCAGGCCGGCGAGATAGGCGATCGCGGCCAGCGCCGCGATCTCGATCTGCAGCCCGAGCCGGCCGGCTGGATAACCTTGCGATACGGCGATCTCAGCCGCAACCACGAGCAACAGCGCCAAAGGCCAGATCCAGCGGCCCGACGCCGGTTTTCCGCTTGTTGTTGCGGAGAAGCCGACGGCGAGGCCAAGCGCGCCTGCGGCGGCGAACCAGGGCCAGCCAAAACTCAAGAGATAAAGCATCGGCTTTCTCCCTCCTTGGGATCGTTTCGGGCGTGTTCCGCAAAAGTGAAGCGCTTTTGCGAAAACATCTCCAGCATCGGAAAGCGCTCTAATAGGATTTCACGACGATCTCGATCGCCGGACGCCCGACGTCTTCGTTCGGATCGGCGAGTCCTGCGACCTCGACATGCGCCGCGTCGAATCCCAGCGCCACGAGCCCTTGCGCGACGGATTGCGCGCGGCGCTTGGCGATCGTCTCGTTCAGCTCGCGTATCCCCGGCCCCGGCATATGCCCCTTGATCTCCAGCGTCGCGTCGGGCGCGCGCCGCAGCAGCGCGGCGAGCGACTGCAGCGCAGGGGCGCCGTCGCTTCCAAGCTTTTCGGCGCGCGCGCCGAAAGCCAGAGGCGTCTTCTCGAGCTGCGCGTCGATCGCCTTCTGCAGCGACGCGGCGTCCTTCACCGCGGAGCCGGCGTCCTTGAAAAACGGTTGCGGCTGAGGCGCAGGCGCAGGCTGCGGCTTCGCCTCGGGTTTTGGCTCCGCGCGTTCGGGCGCCGGCGGAGGCGGCGGCGGGACCGGCGGCGCTTCGCCCGCGCCAGGAAAAATCTGAACTTCGCTGACGAAACCGCCGGGAAGCGCCGTGCGCAATCCGTCGGAGATCGCGGCGATTTTGTCCGCTCCGGCTTCTCCTGTCAGCGCGACCTTCCGATCGGAAATAGCAAGGCCGCCTTCCTTGAGTTGCGCCAGAGCCGAAAGCCCGGCGGTCGCGGCGCGGACGAAATCTTGTGGCGCGCCGTCCGCGACGGAGAGCGCTTCGGAGCGCGAAAGGCCGGAGAAGTCGCGCGCGACGGCCTCCCGCAGCGTCTTGAGCGCGGCCTCGTCCGGCGCATGACCGGTCAGAGTGAGAGAGCCTTCGCGCGCACTGGCGCTGAAGAGATAGGGCGAGGCCGGACCGGCCGCGACGTCGACCCTCGCGACCTCGAAGCCTTGCGGCAGATCCTTCTTCGCCGCTGCGGCGACGCCGAACGCGGTCACATTAATCTTGCCGCGCCCCTCGACGCTCAGCGCCGCGTCCTTCAGCGCCACTTTGCCTTCGGTGAGAGACTGCAACTGGGTCAGCGCCGCTTCCACAGCGCCGAGGAAATCGCCCGCCGGCGCGCCGAGCGCGATGCGCATCTGATCGCTGACTTCGTCGCCTTGGGCCATGGCCTGCGCTCGCCCCAGAATGCGCGCCCGCGCCGCGCTGTCCGGCAAGAAACCGCGCAAAAGCAACAATTTGAGACGGTGTTCGGCGCTCCAGACGTAAGGCGAGACGCGCGCCGGCTCGATGACGACGCTTTCGGCGCGCGCGCCGTGCGGCGCGTTGTGCGCCGCAGCCACGACCTTGTCGAAATCCGCCTCCGGCGACGCGACGCCCTTGATGGAGTAGGCGTCATCGCGCAGCTTGACGACGCCGTCATCGAGCTGCGCCAATTCGCGCGCCGCAAAAACCGCAAGCTCCGCGAAAGCCGTTGGCGCGCCGGCGGCGTAACGTGTTTCGTCGACGACGACGAGACCCTGCCGGTTGAGTTCGGCCCGCATTTTCTCGCGCGCGCCGTCCGGCGGCACGAAGCCCTCCAGCTTCACAGCCCGATCCGCGCGCGTCACGGTGAGCGTGAAAGGCCGCGCCGTCTCCAGCGGCTTCAGGCGATCGACCGCCGTCCGCACGCCGTCCATGGCGCGCAATTTCGCGAGCGCCTGCGCGCCGCCCTGCGGCGACAGCGTGACGCCGCCGAGCGCCACGTCGCGCCCTTCGACGACGACGGTCGGATTTTCGATCGCGCCCTTATCCGCCCCTCCAAGAGCTTCGACGGCGCGCCTGGAGAGATCTATCTCGACATTGCGGGTGATCGCCTCCGAGGCGAAATAGATCAGGGCGGCGAGGATCGGGAGGCCGATCCACCAGCGCTTCGGGTCCAGCATGGGCCGATGTCCCCCACCTCTCCATAGAATCATGTTGCCTAGGCATCGAGCGCAGTCGACCCAGGAAAGGCGCCCGTGTCAAGCTGGCGACGCCGGCGCATTCCGCCAGGGTCCGGGTTCGCCTTGCTTTCCGCCGGGGTTTGCTTAGGTTATGACCCATGCTCGAATGAGCGGACGATCCGAGGCGACATGACTTTCATCGAATCCCGACTTGCCCCCTCGGGGCGCAAGATCGGCAGCATAAAATTACATGGTCCGGAAGATTTCGAGCCGATGCGGCGCGTCGGTCGCCTCGCCGCGCAAGCGCTGGACCTGCTGATCGAGGAGGTTCGTCCGGGCGTCACCACCAATGCGCTGGACAAGATCGTCTACGATTTCGCGATGGATCACGGGGCCTATCCCGCGCCGCTCGATTACCGCGGCTATCGCAAATCCATCTGCACGTCGATCAACCATGTCGTCTGTCACGGCATTCCCGACGACAAGCCGCTGAAGGAAGGCGACATCGTCAATATCGACGTGACCTTCATCCTCGACGGCTGGCACGGCGACGCAAGCCGCATGTATGCGGTCGGCGAAATCCCCAGGCGCGCTCAACGTCTCATCGAAGTGACCTACGAATCCCTGCGGCGCGGGATCGCGGCGGCGAAGCCCGGCGCGACGACGGGCGACATCGGCGCGGCGATCCAGAGCTACGCCGAAAGCGAACGCTGCTCGATCGTCCGCGAATTTTGCGGCCATGGCCTCGGCCGGCTGTTCCACGACGAGCCCAACATTCTGCATTACGGCGTCAAGGGCCAAGGCGTGCCGCTGCGCCCCGGCATGTTCTTCACCATCGAACCGATGGTCAATCTCGGTCGCCGCGAGGTGAAAATCCTCTCCGACGGCTGGACCGCAGTGACGCGCGACCGCTCGCTCTCGGCGCAGTTCGAACATTCGGTGGGCGTAACGCAAGACGGCGTCGAGGTCTTCACCCTGTCGCCTGCGGGTCTCGACAATCCGGTCGGGGGTCAGCCGGCGGTCGGCGATCGACCATGATCCGACCGCCCATCGCCGACTGCCGGACGCCGCCATGGAAGGCAAGACCCGAACCACTGACGGATTGAGCGACGCGCCGCCGCATTTTCACGGCCACCGCCAGCGGCTGCGCGAGCGTTTCATGGACGCCGGAGGCGCCGCGCTCGCCGATTACGAGCTGATCGAACTGGTGTTGTTTCGCGCCATCGTCCGACGCGACGTAAAGCCGCTCGCAAAAGCGCTGATCGCGCGTTTCGGCTCCTTCGCCGAGGTCGTCGCCGCGACGCCGGAGCGCTTGCGCGAGATCGACGGGCTCGGCGAAGCCGCGATCTGCGAACTCAAGCTCGTCGAAGCGGCGGCGCGCCGTCTCGCGCGCGGCGCGCTGGAAAAGCGGGCGACGCTGAACTCGTTCCTGGAAGTCATCGACTATTGCCGAACGGTGATGGCCTATGCGCAGCGCGAGGAGTTTCACCTGCTCTTCCTCGACAAGCGCAACGCGCTGATCGCCGACGAATTGCAGGGCGTCGGCACGGTCGACCACACGCCGGTCTATCCGCGCGAAGTCGTACGCCGCGCGCTGGAGCTCGGCGCCTCGGCGCTTATCCTCGCCCACAACCACCCTTCCGGAGACCCGACGCCGTCGCAGGCGGATATTCGCATGACGCGCGAGATCGTCGCCATCGCCCAGCCCTTCGGCATCGCGGTGCACGACCATCTCATCGTCGGGCGCGAGGGCCATTCCAGTCTCAAGGGCCTGAAGCTGATTTAGGGCGCCTCCCGCGATGTCGGTTTAAGAATAGCATGGCCGCGGCCCTTCAACTCAAAAGCCGTCGCGTCTATCTACAGGGCTCCTTTTCGCCGGAGACCCCCTCGATGCTTCCAGCCGCGCTCGCTTCGCTTCAGCAGATCCTGACGCCGCCGTTTCGCGCCGTGCTCTACAAAAGCCTCGCGCTGACTCTGCTGCTGCTCGCCGCGGCCTGGGCGGGTCTCGATCGGCTCGCGCTCTCCGTCGTCGCGGTCGAGCATCCCGTACTGCATGCGATTTTGGCCTTCGCCACCGGCGCCGGCCTCATCGTGGCGCTCGCCTTTTTGATCGGGCCGGTGTCGATCCTGGTCGCCGGCTTTTTCATCGACGACCTCGCCGCCATCGTCGAGCGCGAAATCTATCCCGGCGGTCGAACGGGCGCGCCGGCGCCGCCGATGGACGCGATGGCGATGGCCGTTCGCTTCTCGCTGATCTCGCTCGGCGTCAATCTCGTCGCGCTGCTGCTGCTGCTCGTGCCGGGGATCAACATCGTCGCCTTCTTTCTCGCCAACGCCTATCTCTTCGGACGCGAATATTTCATGCTGGTCGCGACCCGCTTTCGCCGCCGCGCGCAGGCCGAGGATTTGCGCCAGCATAATAATCTGACGCTCTTTTTCGCCGGTTTCTTCATCGCCGCCTTCGTTGCGACGCCCGGACTGAACCTGCTGACGCCCATGTTCGCGACGGCTTTCATGGTGCGCGTTCACAAGATGCTGTCGCCGGATTTGGCGCGGGCCTAGTCCCCGACACTTGCGCATATTCACAAAAGAAAGTTTTAGCTATTTCAAAACTTTAAACATCCCGCAAGCTTTGCCCAAACGGCTGCGAGGCCTATGGTTCCGGCGCTTAACCCGCCGGCGCCGCTTCAGCCTCCTTCGAGCGCAGGCCATGGTGATCCTCAAGGGGGCATCCGGCGACCGCGCCCTCGACATGGCGCGGCTCCGCGCAGCAATAGGAAATCATATGAAGTCTTTTTCCTCGGCGTCTGTGATCGCCGCGACCGCTTTTCTGGCGGCTGCCGGCGCCTCGACATCGGCCTTCGCTTGCGCGGCGCTCTGGAGCGCATCCTCGATTTACCTCTCTGGCGCAGAAGTCAGTGAAAACGGCGTCATCTACCGCGCCAATTGGTGGACGCAAAACCAAAATCCCGCCACCAACAACGGCGTCTACCCCGGCTCCGGCGAGCCCTGGACGATCGTTGGATCCTGCGCCGGCTGCACCTCCTTGCCGACCGCGCCGCAGGGCTTGGCGGCTTCGGGAACGACGAGCGCCGGCACAACATTGAGCTGGACCGCGGTGACCGTTCCATACTGCACGGTCTCGGGCTACACGGTTTACGAAAACGGCAATTCGATCGGGACGGCCTCGGGTTCGAGCTTCGTGGTTTCGGGCCTCGCGCCAAGCACGTCTTACAGCTTCACCGTCGCAGCGATCGACAACATCGGCTCTTCGTCGAACGCGACCCCGATCACGGTGACGACCGCGGCCGAGAGCGGTGGAGGCGGAGGCGGAAGCAGCGCCAGTTCGGGGACGCTGAACTTCCATCTTCTTTTAGGCGCGGGCGTCGCCGAGGATCAGATCGTTTTGAACGGCGGCAATTACGACGATCTCATCATGTCGAATGTCATCGCCGAAGTCATGTATGGACATCTCATCGGCGAGGGCTATCCCGGCGTCCAATTCAACAAGGATTATCTGATCGGATCGATCTTTGGTCAGCTCCTGCAGGAAAACATCGAGACGGAGCTTTATCAGGCGAGCAGCGACCTCATCGATCCGTCTTCGCTCCAACAGGCGGTCATGGCCGTTGGTCAAGGCGGCCCCTATCAGATCAATAATTATGCCGTCGATCTGGTCGCGGGGACTTACGCGCCGCAGGGCCACTCTCTCATCAACTACATCGCGATTCAGAAGAATATCGGCTACACGATCGCCGCCGCCGCAACGCAATACGCAAAAGCGACGCCGCCTTCGTTCAACAACAAATATTACGGCCCAATGCTGACCGCCTTTTTCCACTATAACGACATGGTTGCTTTGAACGTGACAGGAAAAGGCGCAAACGGCTGGGTCACGCCATGGGAGCCCTATTACGACGAAGCGCTCACGAATTTCGTAGGCCTGCCCAACAGTTTCCTCGACGTGTTGTTAAACGCCGCCTACAACCAAGGCTATTACGGAACACTCGTCACCTATTACGCCAAGCTCGGCGCGACGGCCACGGAAACGACTGTCGTATCGGTCGATAGCTACAGCTCGGTGTGGGGAAATACGGACACCTATGCGCAATATCCTTATCAGGTCCATTATTATCTCGATCAGCTCTACGACAATCCCATCCCGACGACGAGCCTGACCAATGTCGCGACGCCCGGCAATCACGTCGTTCTCACCATGAACGGGCTGGAAGCCGTGTTTTCCAATGTCGCGCAAACGCTCGCCTATTCGAACGGGACGGCGGCGGCGCAATTTTTCACCGCCGTCCAGGCGACGGCGGCGTTCTCGTCGGCCCTCACCAAAAATCAGGTTTCGACGACGGCGACGCTCGATTTGAGCAACGCCTCATCGCGAGCCATGGTTTTTGCGATCGTCGACACGGCTCTATCCAACCTCGAAAAAGCGGTCGGCATGAACTTCAACGCGACGACTTTGAACCAGCTCTGACCAAGCCCGCGGTCTTGCAGCTCTTCTCAGGCCGCAAGGGCGCGTCCCATCAATTCCGAAGCGCGTGATCGGCTACAGCCGCTGCTCCTGATATTGCCCGGTGCGGCGATAGCGGTAGAGATAGGTCGGCACGATCGCCTCGATCGCCGTGGGCTCAACTCCAAGCCCCTCCAGGGTCCGCCCTTGCGCCTTCGCCTCCTGCGAGACGACATTGTCGTGCTTCAACAGCTCGACCTGATCGCGCGTCGTGCGCAGCAGCGTGGGGAAGAGACCGAGCGAGACGGCCGTGAAAAACTGCGTGATCGTCGCGACCACGGCGCCCATTCCGAAAGACAGGTTCATCACCGCGCGCTTGCGATCGACGACGGCGAGCACGTAGCGCACGCAATCTTCGAACGACTTGATCTCCGGGCCGCCGAGTTCATAGGTCGCGCCGGGCGTGGCCTTGCCTTCCAGCGCAAGCGCCACGGCGCGCGCGACGTCGCCGACATAGACCGGCTGGAACCTGGTCGCGCCGCCGACGACGGGAATGACCGGCATGAAGCGCGACATCGCGCCGAAGCGGTTGAAGAAATGATCCTCCGGCCCAAAGATCACCGAGGGACGCATGACGATGGTCTGCGGGATTTCGGCGCGCGCCGCGGCCTCGCCGAGCGCCTTGGTGCGCGCATAGACCGAAGCCGAGCCGGCGTCGGCGCCGATCGCCGACACATGCACGAAATCGACGACCCCGGCGGCTTTGGCCGCCTTGGCGACGAGGCCCGGCCCTTCGGCCTGAATGGCGGCGAATTTCTGCTTGCCGCCTTCGGCGAGAATGCCGACGAGATTGACGGCGGCGTCGGCGCCGCGGAGCGCCGCGGCGAGCGATGCAGGATCGCGCAGATTGGCCTGCACGGGCATGATCTGCCCAGGGCCGCCGAGCGGCTGCAAAAAGAAGGCGAGATCCGGCCTGCGGCAGGCGACGCGGATGCGCCACCCATCCTGCGCCAAGGCGCGCACGACATGCCGGCCGACGAATCCCGACCCGCCAAACACCGTCACCAAACGCCCCGCCCCAACGCGCTCCATGCTCATCGTCCGCCCTCGCAAAGCTCCCAGAGTCTTCCCGCCGCGTCTAGCGCGTTTTGACGGCGAAGGGAATGCGGCTCAAGCGCCGGCGAAGCTCAGGACGATTTCCTCCGTCGCGTCGCGCCGACCTTGCCACGCGCGCCGCTCGCCGTCTTCAAATTGTTGCAAGAATATGCTTGACAGACAGACTATCCCTGATTACCTGCAGCTCACAGCTTGCAAGGGAAGCGCCCGCTCGACGGGCGCTTCCCGTTTTGCGTCGTCAAACAAGCTTCCCAAACCCGCCTTCGTCGCTCCGGCGACGGGAGCTTCATTCCCGCAAGGGCCGGCCTCCACCGGACGCGGGAGCCTTAGCGGCGGTCCTCCGCCTGCGCTTCACATGGAGACGTAAATCATGGCGCGCATAGCCGGCGTCAACATTCCTACGAATAAGCGCGTTGTCATCGCGTTGCAATATATTCACGGCGTCGGCCCGAAGATCGCGGCCGAGATTTGCGAGAAGGTGCATATTCCGGCCGAGCGCCGCGTATCGCAGCTGAGCGACGCCGAAGTGCTGCAGATCCGCGAAACGATCGACCGCGACTATATGGTCGAAGGCGATCTGCGTCGCGAAGTTGCGATCAACATAAAGCGTCTGATGGACCTTGGCTGTTATCGCGGCCTGCGGCATCGCCGGCAGCTTCCGGTGCGCGGTCAGCGCACGCACACCAACGCCCGCACCCGCAAGGGCAAGGCCAAGCCGATCGCTGGCAAGAAGAAGTAATTTCGCTGCAGTCGGCAATCGGCAGTCGGCGACGAGCCCGCTCCCGAGTGCCGACTGCCACCGCCGCTAAAACCGAGCGTAGAGAAAGCAAATGGCCAAGGAAACCACCCGCGTTCGCCGCAGGGAGCGCAAAAACATCGCCTCCGGCGTCGCGCATGTCAATTCGACGTTCAACAACACCATGATCACGATCACCGACCCGCAGGGCAATACGGTGTCGTGGTCCTCCTCCGGCACGATGGGCTTCAAGGGCTCGCGCAAATCGACGCCCTACGCCGCGCAGATGGCCGCCGAAGACGCGGCGCGCAAGGCCGGCGAACATGGCGTGCGCTCGCTCGAGGTCGAGGTCTCCGGCCCGGGCTCGGGCCGCGAATCGGCGCTCCGCGCGCTGCAGGCCTGCGGGCTTCACCGTGACCTCGATCCGCGACGTGACGCCGATTCCGCATAACGGCTGCCGCCCGCGCAAGCGCCGCCGCGTCTGAACGGACGAACGCAACGCCAGGAGCGCAAGCGCCAAGCTTTCGCTCCACGGCCAGCTCCTCCGTTCATATTCTCCGTTTCTGAAAGGCGCTACTGTGAGCATCCAGAAAAACTGGCAGGAACTTATCAAGCCGGGCAAGCTCGTCGTCACGCCGGGCGACGATCCGCGCCGGCAGGCGACGGCTGTCGCCGAACCGCTCGAGCGCGGCTTCGGCCAGACGCTGGGCAATTCGCTGCGCCGCATTCTGCTGTCCTCGCTGCAAGGCGCGGCGATCACCTCCGTCCATATCGACGGCGTTCTGCATGAATTTTCTTCGATCCCCGGCGTGCGCGAGGACGTGACCGACATCGTTCTCAACATCAAGGACATCGCGATCAAGATGTATGGGCGACGGCCCGAAACGCATGACGCTGAAGAAGCAGGGTCCGGGCGCGGTCAAGGCCGGCGACATCCAGACCACCGGCGACATCGCAGATCCTCAATCCCGATCTCGTCATCTGCACGCTCGACGAGGGCGCGGAATTCCGCATCGAATTCACCGTCACCACCGGCAAGGGCTATGTCCCGGCCGACCGCAACCGCGCCGAGGACGCGCCGATCGGCCTCATCCCGATCGACAGCCTGTTCTCGCCGGTCAGAAAGTCAGCTATCGCGTCGAGAACACCCGCGAAGGCCAGGTGCTCGACTATGACAAGCTGACGCTGCAGATCGAGACCAATCGGGCCATCAGCCCCGAGGACGCGCGTCGCCTTGCCGCGCGCATCCTGCAGGATCAGCTCAACGTCTTCGTCAATTTCGAGGAGCCGCGCCGCGAAGAGGCGCAGCCGTCCATCCCCGCAACTCGCCTTCAACCCGGCCCTGCTGAAAAAGGTCGAGGAGCTGGAGCTTTCAGTGCGCTCCGCCAACTGTCTGAAGAACGACAATATCGTCTACATCGGCGATCTCATCCAGAAGTCGGAGGCGGAGATGCTCCGCACCCCGAACTTCGGGCGCAAGTCGCTCAACGAGATCAAGGAAGTTCTCGCGCAGATGGGCCTGCACCTCGGCATGGAAGTGCCGGGCTGGCCGCCGGAGAACATCGACGATCTCGCCAAGCGGTTCGAAGAGCATTACTGAGCGAATAGGGAGTAGCGGGTAGCGAGTGAGGCTTTCCATTCGCCACTCGCCAAAACGACGGCCGTTCCTTGGCACGGCGGCCGCAAACAATACTGGAGCAGGCCAATGTATCACGGCAATAAGCAAGCGGCGCTTCGGGCGCACGCATGAGCATCGCAAGGCGATGTTCGCCAATATGGCGCAGGCGCTGATCAAGCATGAGCAGATCGTGACGACGCTGCCGAAGGCGAAGGATCTGCGTCCCGTCGTCGAGAAGCTGGTGACGCTCGGCAAACGCGGCGATCTGCATGCGCGCCGGCAGGCCATCGGCCAGATCAAGGATGTCGCGCTCGTCAAGAAACTTTTCGACGTGCTAGGGCCCCGCTACAAGGAGCGCAACGGCGGCTACACGCGCGTGCTGAAGGCGGGCTTTCGCTACGGCGACAACGCGCCGCTCGCAGTGATCGAATTCGTCGATCGCGACGAGAGCGCCAAAGGCCAAGACTCCGGGCCCGTGCAGGTCAGAGAAGAAGAAGCCGCGTAATTTTCTACGGCGCCGCACCTCGTCATCGCGAGCCAAAGGCGAAGCAACTCAGGAGTCGAGGGCGCGACGAATATCATTGGTCGTGGCGCCCGCACTCCAAGCGTAGTCGGTGGGGCTCCTGGGTTGCTTCGCTGCGCTCGCAATGATGCGACTTCCGTTGTCGTTCATTCCCAGACAAGGGAAAGAAAGCGAACGCCTGAGTATTGCGCGCGGCAGGCGTCACAGCTTCCGCAGCGCCACCTCGGTGATGCGGTGATCTGAGCCCTTGGTGAGGATCAGACTGGCGCGCGGACGCGTCGGCGCGATGTTCTGCCGCAGATTTTGCAGATTGATGCGCTCCCAGATGTCCTTGGCGAGACGTTCGGTCTCGGCCTCGTCCAAATTCGCGTAGATCTGGAAATAGGAGCGCGGGTCCTGGAACGCCGAGCGCTTCAGGCGCTCGAAGCGCTCGACATACCATTTTTCCAAAATGTCCTCTGCGGCGTGCAGATAGACTGAAAAGTCGAAGAAGTCGGAAACCACGGGCGCTTCGCGGCCCTCGCGGGCGGGCCGCGGCGGCGCCAGCACGTTGACGCCCTCGACGATCAATATGTCGGGCCGATCGAACACGAGTTTCTCGCCTTCGACCACGTCATAGGTGAGATGCGAATAGACCGGCGCTTCGACCTTGCGGACTCCCGCCTTGATATTGGAGAGGAACCGCAGCAGGGCGCGGTTGTCGTAGCTCTCGGGAAACCCCTTCTTGTCCATCAGCCCTTCGCGCTCGAGCACGGCGTTCGGCAGCAGGAAGCCGTCGGTCGTGACGAGGTCGACTTTCGGCGTATTGGTCCAGCGCGACAGCAACGCCTGCAGGATGCGCGAGGTCGTCGACTTGCCGACTGCAACGGAGCCGGCGACGCCGATGATGTAGGGCACCTTGCCGTCTTCGGCGTCGAGGAAGCGCTGCGTCGCCTTGAACAGACCCTGCGTCGCGGCGACGTAGAGGGCGAGCAGACGCGACAGCGGCAGATAAATCTCGATGACTTCCTCGAGCGAGATGGGTTCGTGCAGCGACCTCAGTCGCGTGAGATCTTCGAGCGTCAGGGTCAACGGCGTATCGGCGCGCAGGCGGGCCCATTCGGCGCGCGTAAACTGCCGATAAGGAGAAGCGACGCCCTCGTCCCTGACCCCATCGAGGAGCGTGGACGCCGTCACGCCGCCCCCCGCGAGGCTTTTTCTTTGAGACCCGACTGCGCGGTGCGGCGCTGCAGTTCCGCCAGCACGTCGGCGAGGCCAATCCCGCGCGCTTCGAGCAGCACGAGCAGATGATAGATGAGATCGGCGGCTTCTCCCGTCAGCGCCGCGTCGTCTTCGCTCAGCGCGGCGATGACCGTCTCGACCGCCTCTTCGCCAAGTTTCTTGGCGATGCGCGATGGTCCGCCGTCAAACAATTTCTTCGTATAGGAATTTTCCGCGCTCCCATCGCGCCGAGAGCGAATGATCGCGCAAAGATCGTCGAATGAGAAACTCATGCGGCCTCCAGACCGTCGAGGCGCATCGCGAGCCCCGCCCGCGCCATATGCCGCTTGGCTTCTCCTATAGAAAATTCGCCGAAATGGAAGATGGACGCGGCGAGCACGGCGCTGGCGTGACCTTCTCGCACGCCGGCGACGAGATGATCGAGTGTGCCGACGCCGCCCGAGGCGATGACGGGAATGGAGACGGCGTCGGCGACGGCGCGCGTCAGCGCGATGTCGAAGCCGTTTCTGGCGCCGTCGCGATCCATCGAGGTGAGCAGGATTTCGCCGGCGCCGAGCGCAGCCACCTCGCGCGCAAAGTCGACGGCGTCGATCCCGGTCGCGCGCCGCCCGCCATGCGTGAAGATTTCCCAGCGGCCGGGGCCGACTTGCTTGGCGTCGATCGCGACGACGATGCACTGCGCGCCGAATTTTTCCGACGCTTGGCGCACGAAGTCGCGATTGGCGACCGCGGCGGAGTTGATCGAGACCTTGTCAGCGCCGGCGAGCAGCAATTGCCGGATATCGTCGATCGTGCGCACGCCGCCGCCGACGGTGAGCGGCATGAAACAGGCTTCCGCCGTGCGCTGCACGACGTCGAGCAGCGTGCCTCTGTTCTCATGGCTCGCGGTGATGTCGAGAAAGCAGAGCTCGTCTGCGCCGGCGGCGTCATAGGCCATTGCGCATTCGACCGGGTCGCCGGCGTCGCGCAAATCGACGAAGTTGACGCCCTTGACGACGCGGCCGTCCTTGACGTCGAGACAGGGGATGAGTCGGGATTTGAGCATCAAGCGGCAGAAGTCATGATGTTCTTCGAGTGCAAAAAGTCCCAAAATGCTGGCGTCATATTCCCTGACCGATCGGCTTCGCTTATGTCAGCGATGAAAAAATGCCCCTGTCCGAGGGCGCTTGCACGAATTTTTTCTGTCAGCGCCTCTATCCCGAATTCTGTGCTTATGAACACGACATTGCCGTCGAGCGCATAAGCCCTGTCGCCGATGTTCAAGACGTTCAATATCGCTCGCGCAGATTTGAAAGCGGGTAATCGGTACCGATTGCTCGGAGAAAACCAAAATATATCCCTTACGCGCCATCTTTAGCCTCCTGAGCGTGCTTTTCCACTCCTAAGCGCGGCGATTTTGTTATAACGTCGACAATTTCCGAGGTTGCGTCTTTCTGATAAAGAAGCTCCATCGCTTGGTGCCTAAGCAGATACTCTTGTGATTGTAAGCGATTGGGATCGCGGAACATATAAATAAAGTAGGCCGCTAGCGACAAGATGACGGGCAAAGCGCCGAGCGCGATTAAGGCGTAAAGCAATTCCGGTCGTTCCTGAAAAAAGTATGCCGCGATCCAACTCGTCGGCATGACCGGAGCCAAAATCCATAATAATGGATTCAGCGAAGTGCTAACCCGAACTACGCCGGCGCGCGACGTCCAACTCCGAAAAGTCTCCTCCGGCTTCATCGAGTTCGCCGCTCGCGCCTTGCCGATCAGCGCCAGCGCCTGCGCCGGATCGAGCCTGCCGTCGTAGAGCGCGCGGCCCGTAATGGCGCCGGCGAGCTTGGCGCAATCCTTCTGCAGCAGTCGTTCGACGTCCTGCAGCGAGGCGAGGCCGCCCGAAGCGATCACCGGGATCGTCAGCGCGTCGGCGAGCGCGAGCGTCGCCTCGATGTTGAGGCCTTTCAATATGCCGTCCCGCGCGATGTCGGTATAGATGATCGCGGCGACGCCGGCGTCTTCGAAACCACGGGCCAAATCCTGCGCCGACATGCGCGTCGAGCGCGCCCAGCCCTCCACGGCGACGAAGCCGTCCTTGGCGTCGATCCCGACCGCGATGCGCCCGGGATAGACTCTCGCGGCTTCGCGCACCAACGCCGGGTCCTTCACCGCCGCCGTGCCGATGATGACGCGCGCAACGCCGCGCTCCAGCCAGCGCGTGATCGTGCGCATGTCTCTGATGCCGCCGCCAAGCTGCACTGGAATCCTGATCGCCGCGAGCACCGCCTCCACGGCGCGGGCGTTGCGCGGCGCGCCGGCGAAGGCCCCGTCGAGATCGACGACATGCAGATATTCGAAACCCTGGCTTTCGAAGATGCGGGCCTGTTCGGCGGGATTGTCGTTGAACACGGTGGCGCGCGTCATGTCGCCTTGCGCGAGGCGAACGCATTGGCCTTCCTTGAGGTCGATCGCGGGAAACAAGATCACGGACGCCACCTTAGAAAATTCGCGATGAGAGCGAGCCCGAGCCTTTGGCTTTTTTCGGGATGGAACTGCACGCCCACCAGATTATCCCTCCCCGTCGCCGCGGTTATGACGCCGCCGTAATCGCTCGTCGCAAGCAGATCGACGGCATTCGACGGCCGCAACTGATAGCTGTGCACGAAATAGGCGTGAAGCCCCCTTTCGCCGGTCTCGATCCCCTCAAACAGCGGATGCGGACGTTCGAGGGTCAGGGTGTTCCAGCCCATATGCGGAATTTTGAGCGCCGGGTTCTTCGGTTCGATCGCCGCCACATCGCCGCTGATCCAGCCAAGACCGGCCGTTTCGCCATGCTCGAGGCCGCGCGTCGCCATGAGCTGCATGCCGACGCAAATCCCAAGAAACGGGCGCCCGCGGTCGATCACAGTCTCGATCAGCGCCGCGGAGAGGCCCGGCATGGCGTCAAGCCCACGCCGACAATCCGCAAAGGCGCCGACGCCCGGCAGCACCACCCGCTCGGCGCGCCTAACGATCTCAGGATCGTTAGTTACGGCGAAACCCTCCGCGGCGCAGCCGGTTTCGCGGGCGGCGCGCTCGAAGGCCTTGACTGCGGAATGAAGGTTGCCGGACCCGTAATCGATGATGGCGGTCGTCACGCCCCGGTCTCCTCGCCGAGACCGGCGGGCGGTGGACTCACGCTCGGAAGGCTCGCTGGAGGCGGCGGCGAAGCGATCGTCTGCGGCCGCCAGTCGCGAAAATACGTCTCCTCGACCTCCTCCAAATCCTCGCCCGAGACCAAGCCGGTCTCCTTGTAGCCGCGCCGCGCGAGGGTCCAGGCGATGAGATGGCGGCCTTCGAAGCCGAGCGCGACCCCGAAGGCGAGGCTCACCAGCGACATCGCTTCCTCGGACGCGCCGAGTTTGGCGAGGCCAAAGCCGATTGCGCCGAGCAGGATCGCCCAAACGATCGCGGCGATGAAAGCTCTGTTCCAAGCGAGCCAGAACGGGCCGAACAAAAGCGCCCAGGCGGAAAAGCCGTCGCGCAGGAAGACGATTTTATCGGCGGATGCTGCCTCGCCCGCGCGCGTTGCGGGCGTGTGGACGGTGAAGATGGCCATGTGGGAATTCCTTCAACTGGTCAGCGTGCCCTTGGTCGAGGGCACGACGCCGATGCGTCGGGGATCGATCGCCGCCGCCTTGCCGAAGGCGCGAGCGAAGCCTTTGAAGGCGCTCTCCGCGACGTGGTGGCTGTTGATCCCGCGCAGGGTCTCGATGTGCAGGCCGATGCGCGCGTTAGCGGCGACGGCCTGGAAGAATTCGCGCGCCAGCTCAGTGTCGAAATCGCCGATTTTCTGCGACGGGAACTTCATGTCGCAGACGAAGAACGGCCGGCCCGAAATATCGACGACGACACGGGTCAAGGCTTCGTCGAGCGGCACATGCGCGTCGCCGTAGCGAACCAGCCCCTTGCGGTCGCCGAGCGCTTGATCGCAAGCCTGACCGAAGGCGATGCCGACGTCTTCGACGGTGTGATGCGCGTCGATATGCAAATCGCCAGTCGCCGCGAGCTTGAGGTCGAGCGGGGCATGCCGGGCGATTTGGTCGAGCATGTGGTCGAAGAACCCTACCCCCGTCGAAATCTCGGCGTCGCCGGAGCCGTCGAGGTCGAGCGCAAGGGAAATCTTCGTCTCTTTGGTGTCGCGGTCTATTTTGCCGCTGCGCATCAGGACGTCGGCTTTCGAATTTGAAGGGCGCTCAGGCGCAGATTGGGAATCAAGCGACCCCGCGTCGCACAGCCCGGTTTGTAGCAAGTTCGCGTCCGTTCCGCCAGCCGTCGCCGCAGCGCATATCTTGCGGGCTCGTTTGATCAATGTCATGAGCCTGTTTTTTGCAGAACGCCCTCGCGCTTCTCGCTACGCTCCTCCTCGCCCCGTTTGACGCGACGCGCCACGAGTTGCTTCAGGAGCTCGCGATGCTCGTCGCGTTTGCCGTGGATGGAGGCGATGGCAGCAGCGACTGGCGGAGCATGTCGTTCATTCCGGCGCGCGCAACGCCTTCAACAAAAACGCCATCATCTGCCTGCTCGTCGGCTCCGGCCGATCCGCGCATTCGATCATCAGGCGCGGATGGCAATAGCGGATGCACGCCGCATGCACGAGCAGCGCGGCGTCCTTGGCGTTCGTCGCGCAAAATTCGCCCGAGCGGACGCCGGACTCGACGACCTGCTCGATCATGAGGTCGATGCGGTCGATATGTTCGTCGATGATCGGCCAACTCTCGTTCAGCGCGACTTCGACCATATCGTGAATTTTGCGATCCGAAATATAGCGCTCCGAATTCATCTTTTCATTGTTGACGATCAGCGCGGTCAGCCGCTCGGCGGCTGAACCCGGGCCATTGGCGATGGCGCGCGCCGCCGTCTCGACCTCGTCCATCATGCTCCTGGCGACGGCTTGATGGATTTCCGATTTCGCCGCGAAGAATCTGTAGACATTGGCGGGCGACATGCCGAGCGCGCGGGCGATGTCCGCGACCGTCGTCTTTTGAAAGCCGATCTCGCGAAAGAGGCGCGCCGCCGTCGAAACGATCTGGTCGCGCTGTTCGCCGTGGCGCGGATCGAGGTCCGTGGTCGCGTCGCTCATTCTGCGGCCTCTTCGAAGAGATGCAGCGCCTCGCCGCCGGCGCCGCGCGCCGTGAGGGAAGCGTCGGTCTGCTTCAACCTGCTCCTGAACCACAGCGCATAAAGCGCAGGTAAAAACAACACGGTGAGGAACGTCGCGACGAATAATCCGCCCATTATCGTTAGCGCCATGGGTCCCCAGAAGGCCGAGCGCGTGAGCGGGATCATGGCCAGGATCGCGGCCATCGCCGTCAGCGCCACGGGGCGGGCCCGCCGCACGGTGGAGCCGATGATCGCCTCGCGATAGGTGACGCCCGACTCGAGGTCCTGGCGCACTTGGTCGACGAGGATGATCGAGTTGCGCATATCCATGCCGGAGAGCGCGATCAGGCCGAGCAGCGCGACGAAGCCGAAGGGGGCGCCCGCGACATTGAGCGCGAGCGACGCGCCGATGAGTCCGAGCGGCGCGCTGACCATGACCAGCCCAAGACGCAGGAAGTCCTGCAGTTGGAACATCACGATGGTCAGCATCAACAGCAGCACCGCCGGGAACACCGCCGCGATGGAGGCGTTGGCCTTGGCCGACTCCTCGATCGCGCCGCCGACCTCCAGGCGGTAGCCCTGCGGAAGTTGCGCGCGAATGTCGTCGAGCTTCGGCCAGATTTCGTTCGTCACGTCGGGCGCTTGCACGCCGTCCTTCACGTCCGCCCGCACGGTGACGATCAAATCGCGCGACCGTCGCCAAAAGATCGGCTCTTCATGCACATATTCCACTTTGGCGATCTGCGAGACGGCGATGGGCGAACCGGCGCTCGAATAGATCACCATATCGCGAAGCCGCGAGAGATCGCCGCGCTCCTTGGCGACAGCCCGCGCTATGACCTCGACCTGATCTATTCCGTCGCGCACGGTCGTAACCGGAACGCCCGAGATCAGCATGCGCAGACGCAGCGCGACCTCCTGCGACGTCAGGCCCAGAGCGCGGGCGCGATCCTGATCGATGACGAGTTTGACGCTGGGCGTCTGCTCGTTCCAATCGAGATGCGGATCGACGACGTTTTCGTTCAGGCGCATCACGTCGCGCACTCTGCCCGCGATTTCGCGCAAGATCGCCGGATCATCGCCGATGACCCGGAACTGCAACGGAAAGCCGACCGGCGGACCGAAGGTGAAACGGTCGACGCGCGAGCGCGCCCGCGGCGCCGCGCCGTCGGCGATGGCCGCGTCGAGCCGCGACTTCAGCCGCTCGCGAGCCGCAGCGTCCTTCGCGACCACGACGATTTCCGCATAATTCTCGTTGGGCAACGCCGGGCTCAGCCCGAGCCAAAATCGCGGCGGCCCCTGGCCCACATAGCTCGTATAGAAGGCCGCGTCCAGATCGCCCTGCAGCAGCCGCTCGGCCTCCTTCGTCGCTTCCAGAGTCGCATGGATCGACGAACCTTGCGGCAGCCGCAACTGGAAGAACAGCTCAGGTCGTTCCGACACCGGGAAAAACTGCTTCTGAACATGGAGGAAGCCAAGCGCGGCGATCACGAAGACCAGCGCGGTTCCGGCCACGACGTAGCCGCGATTGTCGACGCTCCAGGTCACCAGCGCGCGCAGCCGCAGATATAAAGGGGTGCGGTAGATTTCGTCGGCGTCCCGTTCCCTGTGCGCGACGGCCGGCAACAGGCAGACGCCAAGATAAGGCGTGAAGATCACCGCGACGAACCAGGACGCGATCAGCGCGATCGCCAGGACCTGGAACATCGATCCGGTGTATTCGCCGGTCGAGGAGGCGGCGAAGCCGACCGGCATGAATCCCGCCGCGGTGATCAGCGTTCCGGTCAGCATCGGAAAGGCGGTCAACTCCCAGGCGAAGGTGGCGGCGCGTATCCGACTATGCCCCTGCTCCATCTTCACCATCATCATTTCGACCGCGATGATGGCGTCGTCGACGAGAAGCCCCAGCGCGATGATGAGCGCCCCGAGCGAAATGCGCTGCAGGTCGACGCCGAGAAAGCTCATGAAGATGAAGACGATCGCGAGCACCATCGGCACGCTCAAAGCGACGACGACGCCGGAGCGGAAGCCGAGCGACACGAAACTGACCACGAGCACGATCACGAGCGCTTCGATGAAAGAGCGGGTAAATTCGCCGACCGCATGCTCGACGACCTTCGGCTGATCCGCGATCTGCTCGATTTCTATGCCGATCGGCGTCTTGGCGCGCACTTCGGCGACGGCTTCCTCGAGGCTCTTCCCGAAATTGATGATGTTGCCGCCGCGCGCCATCACCACGCCGACGACGATCGCCGGCGCGCCATTGTGTCTTACAAGAAAGGTCGGGGGGTCTTGGAAGCCGGTCGATACGGAGGCGATGTCCCCGAGACGCAGCACCTGTCCGTCGACGCCGATCGGCAAACTCGTGATCGCCTGTGCGCCGGTCAGGGCGCCCGTGATTTGGACGCGCACGCGCGCCGAGGAGGTCTCGAAGGCGCCGGCGTCGTTCAGCCCGTTTTGCTTTGCGAGCAAGTCGAAGATCGCCTGCGGCGGCAGACGCAGATTGGCGAGTTTGGCTTCGCTGAACTCGACGAAGATCTTGCGGTCCTGATTGCCGTAGACATTGACCTTGACGGCCTCCGGCGCGCGCAGCAGGCGCTGCCGCAGCACTTCGACGACCTGGTCCAGTTGGTGGTAGTCCGCCTCGTCGGAACTGACGGCGTAGAGCACCGAATCGACGTCGCCGAACTCGTCGTTGACGCTCGGGCCGACCACGCCGGCGGGCAGCGACGGCCCCAAGTCCGTGAGTTTTTTACGCATGAGATAGAACAGAAACGGCGTCATCGCCGGCGGCGTCGTGTCCTTGAAGGTGACCGCGACGGCAAGATAGCCGGGCTTGGCGTAGGTCTCGATCTTGTCGAGATAGGGCAGTTCCTGCAGTTTCTTCTCGATCTGATCGGCCACCTGATCGCGCATCTCCTGCGCCGAAGAGCCGGGCCAGAAGGCGATCACATTCGCCACCTTGATCGTGAAGGACGGATCCTCGGCGCGCCCGAGCCGGAGATAGGACATGAGGCCCGCGACGCCGACGACGAGGATGAGGAACAGCACGAGCGTCGGCCGGTTCACCGCCCATCGGGAAAGATTGACGCCTCCCTTCAACACGAACCCCTGTCACTGTTGTTCGATGACTCGCACTTTTTGCGATTTATCCAGCTTATGCACGCCAAGGACCACGATGCGGTCGCCATCCCTGATCGGCCCCGTGACCAGCGCCCGGTTGAACTCGTAACGCTGCAGCGTCACTTTGACGAGGTCGAGCCCGCCGTCGCCGTTGACCCGCCACAGCGCCGGACCGCCGCCGTCGTTGAAGAGCGCCGACATCGGGACTGCGATCGCCGGCGCCTCGCTCGCGTTGACGATCGTCAGCGTGGCGCTCATGCCGAGCGCGATCTGCGGATCGGGATTTAGAATTGAGAAGCGCGCTGCGAAATTGCGCGTCGCCGCATCCGCCGAGGGGCTGAGTTCGCGCAATTTAGCTGTATAGAGCCGGCTCGGCGCCGACCACAGGGCCAATTTGGCTTCGCCCGCGCGGGCCTCTTTCACATAGCCTTCCGGCAGCGCGACGGCGGCCTCCAATTCGCCCGATCTCGCCAAGCGGACGGCGGGCGCGCCCGCGGCCACCACCGATCCTGGTTCGACCAGCGTCGAGACGACGACGCCGTCGGCGTCGGCGCGAAGACTGGCATAGTCCAGCCCGTTTTTGGCGAGTTCGACCGCGCGGGCGGCGCGCTCCTTTCGGGCGCGCGCCTCTTGCTCCGCGACATGCGCCCGGTCGAGCGCCGCCTGCGCCGTCCAGCCGTCTTTGTGCAGTTTTTCGGCGCGCGTCTCGTCGGCGTTCGCCTGCTTCAAAGCCGCAGCCGCCGCCGCGAATTCCGCGTCAGCCTGCTCCTTTTGCAGCTTGAGGTCGACCTCGTCGAGCAAAGCGAGCGTCTCGCCGGCCTTGACCCGCTGTCCGACCTCGACGAAGCGGCGCACGACCTTGCCCGAAACGCGAAAAGCAAGGTCGGATTCGACCCGAGGACGGATCGCGGCGGTGAACTCTCGCCGTTCTCCCAGCGTCGTGTAATGCGCCGGAGCGACGAGCACCGGGCGGAGCGGCGGTCGCCCGCCCTCGGCCTTGCCGTCGCAGCCGGCCAGCGCGAGCGCGGCAAACCCCGCTAACCAGATCGGCAGAAAACGCTTTTGCATGGCGCCCGGCTCGCGATCCGCCGCCAAGCTTGGGCGACCCCTCTCCTCTCGCATGATTAGTGACGAAAATCAATATTCGTCAGGCGTTGCAGCGGGGCGTCGTCGGTCGCGGACTCACCCCGTGACGCGGGGCAAATCTTGCAACTCTCCGCAGCGAAGGCCAGATACCAGTCTTCGGGAGGGAAACGCATGCCTTTACAAATGGCCGACGCGCAGCCGCGCCGCTGCGCCTCCAGGCGCTGGACGAAGAGGATCTTGGCCTGCTGTCAGCCTGCCTGCAGGATTCGTTGCTGCGCGTGGGCGACATCAGCTCGATGCCGGGCAAACGACGCTTCGCGCTCGTCGTCGCCCGCTTCGACTGGCCGCGAGAGGCGGCGGAAGGCGTGCGCGAACGCTGTCTTGCGGGGGTCCATTTCGACTATGTGCGCGCCGTGCGCTGCAAGGGCGTCCCGCGCGAGCAGCCTGAAACGCTTCTCTCGCTGCTCACCGTCGCCTTCGAGCCGGGAGAGCAGGCTCCGCACGGAACGCTGCGGCTGAACTTCGCCGGCGGCGCGACGATCGCGCTCGACGTCGAATGTATCGAAGCGCAGCTCGCGGACCTTGGGCCGCGCTGGCCGGTTTCGTCCTGCCCCTCGCACACTTGACGGGGCGCCGCCCCAGGGTCATGACAGCCTCCGCTTATCCTAGTGGAGATCGACATGACCTTGCGCCTCGACGCATCGGCTCGGGATTTTGAAAAAAGCTTCACCGCGCTGCTCGCCATGAAACGCGAGTCGGCCCCCGACGTCGACGAGGCGGCGCGCAAGATCATCGCCGAGGTGATTTTGCGGGGCGACGCGGCGCTGATCGACTTTTCGCGCCAATTCGATCGCATCGATCTCGAAAACACCGGCATCGCGATCAGCGCCGAAGAAATAGAAGCAGCCGAAGCGCGCTGCTCGAAGGAGCAATTGGACGCCCTCGACCTCGCGCTTGCGCGCATCATGGCCTTTCATGAGCGCCAAATGCCGGAAGACTTGCGCTTTCGCGACGAGGCCGGCGTCGAACTCGGCTGGCGCTGGACCCCGATCGAGTCGGTCGGGCTTTACGTCCCCGGCGGCACCGCCGCCTATCCCTCCTCCGTGCTGATGAACGTCGCGCCGGCCAAAGTCGCCGGCGTCGAGCGCATCGTCATGGTGGTGCCGACGCCCGACGGCCATGTCGAGCCGCTGGTGCTCGCCGCCGCCAAACTCGCCGGCGTAGACGAGAGTTTACCGCGTCGGCGGCGCGCAGGCCGTCGCGGCGCTCGGCCTATGGCACAGCGACGATCGCGCCGGTCGTCAAGATCGTCGGGCCGGGCAACGCCTATGTCGCCGCCGCCAAGCGCCGCGTCTTCGGCCAGGTCGGCATCGACATGATCGCCGGCCCCTCCGAGGTGCTGATCCTCGCCGACAAGAGCGCCAACCCGGATTGGATCGCCGCCGACCTGCTCGCCCAGGCGGAGCACGACGCAGTCGGCGCAGTCGATCCTGATTACCGACGACGCCGGCCTCGCCGACGCGGTCGAAGCGCGCCGTGGAGGCGCGGCTCACGACGCTGCCGCGCAAAGACATCGCCGGCGCGTCCTGGCGCGACTATGGCGCGATCATCTTGGCGCAGTCGCTTAGCGACGCGCTGCCGCTCGCCGACCGCATCGCCGCCGAACATCTCGAGATCATCGCGGAAGATGCGGAGAGGCTCGCCGCGGGCGTGAGCAACGCCGGCGCGATCTTCATTGGCGCCTATACGCCGGAAGCCGTCGGCGATTATGTCGGCGGCTCCAACCACGTGCTGCCCACTGCGCGCTCGGCGCGGTTTTCCTCTGGCCTGAGCGTGCTCGATTTTATGAAGCGCAGCTCGATCCTGAAATGCGATCCCGAATTCGCTGCGCGCGATCGGCGCCGCGGCAGTGACGCTTGGCGAGGCCGAAGGCCTGCACGCGCACGCCCGCTCCGTGTCGGTGCGGCTCAACTCCCTGGGAGCGTGAACTATTGGCCGCAAGCGGGCAGCAACCTGCGGCAAGCGGGCAGAAACGGCTCTGCGAAGTCACGCTCGACGAGAACTCGATCGGGCGCGGCATCGCCGATCAGGAGCATGAGCGCGCGATCGCCATCTACGACCTCATCGAGGACAATAAATTTGGCGTCGCCGGCCACGAAGGCGGCGGCCCCTACAAACTCGACATCGCGCTGCATGAAGCGAAGCTCGCGCTTCAATATCTGCGATTGCGATGGCGGCGCCCGTCGTCACCCACATATCTGTCGCTGACGCCGTTCAGACGCCTGTTGAAGGATTATTTTTTGGTTTGCGAGACCTATTATTCGGCGATCCGCACCGCGAGCCCGAGCCGCAGATCGAGGCGATCGACATGGGCCGGCGCGGCCTGCACAATGAAGGGGCGCAATTGCTGCTCGAACGCCTCGGCGGCAAGATCGAAAGCGATATCGACACTGCGAGGCGCATTTTCACGCTGGTGACGGCGCTGCATTGGAAGGGATGACCGCGACAGCGGCGAACGCCCATGCGCCCCCGCAATCCGTGCTGTTCGCCTGCACCCTGAACGCCGTGCGCTCGCCGATGGCGGAAGCGCTGGCGCGGCATTATTTCGGGCGCGAAATCTACTTCGCCTCGGCCGGCCTCAAGCGGGGCGAAGCCGACGGCTTCGCCATCGCCGCGATGGAGGAGGTCGGCGTCGATCTCACCGGCCACAAGCCGCATACGTTCGAGGAGCTGGAAGACGCCAATTTCGACGTCATCGTGACGCTCTCGCCCGAGGCGCATCACCGCGCGCTGGAGTTCACGCGCACGATGGCGGTGGAGGTCGTCTATTGGCCGACGCCTGACCCCACCGCCGCGCAAGGATCGCGCGAAATCATGATGGAGGCCTATCGCGAGGTGCGGGATAGGCTCGCGGAGCGGATAAAAGCTTTCCTCCGCCGCGATTAGGCGGTTTTGCGCAAGGACATGCTCTTGCTTTACAAATATTTCTCGACCGCAAGTTTGAAATCTTGGAATCCTTGCGAAAAATCTATGGTGTCGAAGCGATAGTCCTTGGCTTCGCCTTCGAAGGTGAAGGCGCGAATGACGAGATGCCTGGCCATCTCCCAAGAGGCCAGCAACGCATCGCGATCCGACCCTGGAATTTCGCAGGTGTTCTGTTTTTCGATGCGGGCGCAGGCGATAGTCAGCGGAGGATCGGAGTCGCTACGAAACATGAGGCCGTCGCTGAGCTTGAGCATCAGGGGCGTAACGACGCGGATTCCGATCCTCGACTTGTCCTCGGCCCAGGTTTCGAGCAGCATCTTGTCTTGCGCTGCACGGCTCGGCCCCTCGGCCTTCGACTGCAAGACGCAGCCGGTCTTGGCGTCGTTCATCACGTCCCTGGCGCAGAGTACGGTCCACTGCCCGTAAGTTTTGCGGTAGAGAACGGCGCCTTCCTGTGCAGTCGCGGTTTCGACGGCGAGCGCCGGCGCACAAGCCAGCGCCGCGACAAAATAAAAGCAAATCTTATAAGTCATCGCCGATCCCGCATTTATGCGAGAGGGTAGATAGGTCGCCCGAGCTGCGGCGGCGAGCGCGCTTTCACCGCGAACAGGTCACGCTGTCTATGTTGAAGGCGGCGGGCCTAGGGTCGCGGCGAGCAAGGCGGATTTTTGCAAAAGCAAAGTCACCACAAACGCTCCACGCCATAGGCGTCGAATATCTGCTCATTAGACACGATCACAAGATTGTTGGTTAGTCCTTGCGCAATCAACATACGATCGAATGGATCCCGATGCGGTCCAGGCAGCGCGCCGCTAAACTGCGCATGCCGCAGGCTGATGGGCAAGCCCAAGAAGTCTTGATCCAGGATCGCAGATTCGAGATCGGCGACGATGGCGGCGACGCCTGGCAGCTTTCCCAGGCGATGCTTCGTCGCAATTTCCCACACGCTCGCAGCGCTCACGAAGACCTCGTTTTCTTCGGCGGCCATCGCAGTTCGCGCCGCAAGCGAAAGCGATTCGTCGCCAGCCAGCCACCAGAGAAAAGCGTGCGTGTCCAGCAGCAGGCGCACCGGGGGACTATTCCCACGCCGCCAGTTCTTGCTCGGGCAGAGGCTCGAAGAATTCGGGGCCAACGCTCACGACCCCGCGCAGCGCGCCAAAACGCCGTACCTTGCGCAGGGCGTGAAACGGCACGAGCTTAGCGATTGGCTCCTTGCCGCGCGCCAATATGATCTCCTCCCCGGCTTCGACGCGAGCGAGAAGTTGCGAAAGCGTAGTCTTTGCAGTGTGGATCGTGACGACTTCCATGGACACTCCCTAGCTAGCTGTCTTAGCTAATATTCCTGGTTTTGTCCATGAGGCGTTAGGGTGGGCGCGCTGACCATTATAAGCACGAAGATTTAATTTAGCTTCCGCGTCAAGACGACGGCCCGTTTTCCCCCTCCCCCATCAGCCGCTCCTCATAGTCGATCGACCATTCGATCACCCGCGTCCACAGACCATCCGCGAGTTCGGGCGAAAACCCCTCGCGCCGCGCCGCCTCGACGACGCGCGCGAGCACCTCGTCGACGCGCTCCGGCACGCGGGCGTCGATGCCGAGCGCCGGCTTGATCCGCGCCGCGCGTTCGATCTGGCGTTGGCGCTTCGCGAAGAGCGCCACCAGTTCGTCGTCGAGCGCGTCGATGACGCGGCGCACGTCGGCCATCTCTTCCTGCGGCGACAAAGAAGCGCCAAGGTCGGACAGATCCTTCATGGCGCAACGCTCCACCAGGGCTCGGGGAAGTCGATTTTAGGCGCAGCTTGCTCGATCGCGGCGCTCAAGGAAAACAGCGTTTCTTCGTCGAAGGGCCGGCCGATGAGCTGCAGGCCGAGCGGCAGACCATTCGCGCTGAGCCCGGCAGGGACCGAAATGCCCGGAAGCCCGGCCATGTTCACCGTAACGGTGAAGACGTCGTTAAGATACATCTCCACCGGATCCGCCGCGCCCTTTTCTCCAAAGGCGAAAGCCGGCGAAGGCGTCGCCGGGGTCAGCACCGCGTCGACGCCGGCCTCGAAGGCGAGATCGAAGTCGCGCTTGATGAGGCTGCGAATTTTCTGCGCACGGACGTAATAGGCGTCGTAATAGCCGGCCGAAAGCACATAAGTGCCGATCATCACGCGGCGGCGCACCTCGGGCCCAAAGCCCTTCGCGCGCGTTTTCTCGTACATCTCGGTGATGTCGCGGCCCTTCTCGCGAAGCCCGTAGCGCACGCCGTCGTAGCGCGCGAGATTTGACGAGGCCTCCGCCGGCGCGATGATGTAATAGGCCGGCAGCGCGAAGCGCGTATGCGGCAGCGAGATTTCGACGATTGTCGCGCCGGCGTCTTTCAGCCACTGCGCGCCCTGATCCCAGAGAGCGGAGATTTCCGCGGACAGCCCGTCGAGGCGATATTCCTTGGGGACGCCAATGCGCTTGCCCTTCACCGAAGTCCCGATCGCGGCCTCGTAATCCGGCACGGGACGATCGACGCTGGTCGCGTCCTTGGGATCGTGTCCGGCCATCGAGCGCAGCAGGATCGCCGCATCGCGCACCGTGCGGGCGATCGGCCCCGCCTGATCGAGCGACGAGGCGAAGGCGACGATGCCCCAGCGCGAGCAGCGCCCATAGGTCGGCTTGATCCCTACCGTGCCGGTGAAGGCCGCCGGCTGGCGAATCGAACCGCCGGTGTCTGTCGCGGTCGCGCCAAGGCAGAGACGCGCCGCGACGGCGGCGGAAGAACCGCCGGAGGAGCCGCCGGGCACGATCCGGGCGACGTCGACGCCATTGGCGCCGCGCCGCCGCCACGGCGAGACGACGGGGCCGAAAGCGCTGGTCTCGTTCGAGGAGCCCATCGCGAATTCGTCGAGATTGAGCTTGCCCAGCATGACGGCGCCGTCGCGCCTGAGATTGGCGCTGACGGTCGACTCGTAAGTCGGCGTGAAATCGTCGAGGATGCGGCTCGCCGCCGTCGTGCGCACGCCCTGCGTGCAATAGAGGTCCTTGATCCCGAGCGGCAGTCCCTCTAGCGGGCCGGCCTGCCCTTGCGCAAGGCGGGCGTCGCTCTCCCTGGCGGCTTTGAGCGCAAGCTCCGGGGTCTTCGTGATGAAGCAGTTGAGCGCGCCGGCGCGTTCGATCGCTTCGATATGCGCAAGCGTCAGCGCTTCCGCCGAGAGGTCTTTGCGGATCAGCGCGTCGCGCGCTTCGCTCAGCGTGAGATGCGTCAGATCGGACATTATTCGATCACCTTGGGGACGACGAAGAAATGATCTTCGCGCTCGGGCGCATTGGCGAGAATATCGTCGGCCTTGCCGCCGTCGGTGACGACGTCGGCGCGCTGCTTCATCGTCATCGGCAAAACCGAGGTGAGCGCCTCGGCGGCGGATACGTCGACCGCGTTCAGCTCTTCGACGAAATCGAGAATGGCGTTGAGTTCATGCCCGAGCTTCTCCACCTCGGCATCCTCGACCGCGATGCGGGAGAGATGCGCGATGCGGCGAACGAGGGTGGCGTCGACCGACATATGCGGCTCCAAAGTCGAAGGCTTAACAGAACGAACCGCTGGATTGGCGACTGGCGGCGGGACTAGAGCATGTTCCGCAAAAGTTGAAGTGCTTTTGCGAAAAGAACATGCTCCACGTCCTGATCTGGAGCGATTTCTTATCGCTCGAATGATTCCATTCGAGCGGAAAGCGCTCTAGCGCTATAGCATCCGCTGCTTTCGCGGCGCAATGCGCGAGAGCGCAGCGACCAAAGCCGGCGGCTTGCGTCTTCTGCAGGGGTCCAATCATACCCTGCTGATCGGCCCAGGGTATTGCGCGACCTGCGCATCGGCGGTCAACAGGCGGACGCCCTCGACGATCGCTTGAGCGATCAGAAATCCGGTCGAACGGGTCCTTGTGAATCGGCGGAAGATCCTGAACGGTGACCGCATGCGGGCCGGCGATCGCCAGCTCGACATATCCGTTCTCGATAAGGCCTCGGCGCAGCAGACGGGGATCGACACGGAAATCAGATCGGCCAAGCCTGCTCTTGATCGCGACCTCCCAAAGGCTCGCCGCGCTGAACAGCAGTTCGTTCCGCATATCGCTGATCGCCGCGCAGGCCTGCGGCGACAAAAGCTCGGGCCGGCCAGCCGCCCACAGCAGCAGTCGGGTGTCGAGCAGGAGCTTCACGCCTGATCCGCGAACAGCCGTTCGATCTCGTCCCGCCCCATTTCGTCGAAGTCGGCGGGAACGTCGATCTCACCGCTCAAAAAGCCGATTCGGCGAATCTGTGCGCCAGCTGGCGCTTCGATGGCCGAAACCTTGACAAGGGGCTTGCCGGCTTTGGCGATGATGAAAGGCTCGCCCTTGGCCGCCTCGTCGACCAGCCGGGAGAGCTGCGTCTTGGCTTCGTGAATGTTCACCATGCGCATTTCGCCGCCTCGGTTCAGATAGACTAAGTTTTGTTAGCTTAGTTCTGTTTGCATTTTGAGGCAAAAGGTCGCGGGCGAAGGAGTCAAGACGGCGATCACGCGATCTCTTGAGGCTCACCCCCCCACCACCAGCACATGCACCAGCGGCTTCTTGCCCCAGGCGTTGAAAACGGCGCCGCGCACCGAGCGTTCGATCGCCGTCGCCACCGCGTCGAAATCGCGCCGACGCGGGCGCGACAGGCCGTCGAAGGTCTCGAACACCGCGTCGTCGACGACGTCGCCGAGATCGGACCCGTTCTTGCCGCGCTTCGGCAGGCCGGCGAAGACGATGTCGGGATCGCCGGCGAGTTCGCCCTGCCGATCGACCGCGAGCGCGATCGAGACGACGCCCGCAAAAGCCAGCTTTGCACGCTCGCGCACGGCGTTGTCGCTCTCGCTGATCAGCACCTCGCCGTCTTTGAACAGCCGCCCCGCCGGCACCTTGCCGATGATCGCCGGCGCGCCGGGCGCGAGCCGCACGACGTCGCCGTTGCGCGCCGACACCACTTGATCGACGCCTTTTTCCCTGGCGAAGGCGACATGCCGCGCCAGCATCTGCGCTTCCCCATGCGCCGGCACCGCCGCTTGCGGGCGCACCCACTCATACATGCGCGCGACTTCGCCGCGCCGCGGATGACCAGAGCAATGCACGAGATGGTCGTGATCAGTGACGACCTCGACGCCGAGATCGCATAATTTGTTGATGACGCGATGCACCTCGCGCTGATTGCCGGGAATGGCGCGCGAGGAGAAGATCACGCGGTCGCCGGAGACGAGCTTTATCGCCGGATGCTCGCCCTCCGCCGCGCGCGACATCGCCGCGCGCTGTTCGCCCTGGCTGCCGGTGGCGATGATGACGGTGCGGTCGCGCGGCAGCGTCGCCAGATGATCGAGCGAGTAGAACCCTGGAACGCCGTCGAGATAACCGCATTCGCGCGCGACTTCGATCGCGCGGTCGAGCGCGCGGCCCGCGACGACGACGCTGCGCCCCGCCGCCTGCGCCGCTTCCGCGATCGCCCGCACGCGCTGCACATTCGACGCGAAGGTCGTGACTAGGACGCGCCCGGAGGCTTCTGCGATCAGCGGCTTTAGCGCGCGCGCGACGTCGCTTTCGGAAAAACTGTCGCCCTCGCGCAGAATATTCGTCGAGTCGCAGATCAGCGCCGCGACGCCCTCGTCGCCGAGCTGGCGCAGGCGCGCTTCATCGGTGCGATAGCCGATCCCGGGTTCCGAATCGATCTTCCAGTCGCCGGTGTGGATCGCGAGCCCCAACGGCGTGCGGATCGCCAAGGCGCAGGCTTCCGGGATCGAATGCGCGGCGGCGATATATTCGACGCTGAAAGGCTCGAGATCCAGGATGGTCCCCGGCCCTACCCGCTTGATGTCGATCTTGGGCGCGCCGGGTTCCGAAAGCCGCCGCTGCTCGGCGAGCCCCGCCGCGAAGGGCGTCGCGAACACCTTGCAGCGCAGCTTCGGCCACAGCGCGGCAAGCGCGCCGATATGATCCTCATGCGCATGGGTGATGACCAACGCCAGAAGATCGCGCCCGAGTTTCTCGACAAAGCAGAGATCCGGCATCACGATCTCGACGCCCGGGAGATCGGGGCCGGGAAAGCCAATTCCGCAATCGACCAATATCCATTTTCGCGAACGCGGAGGGCCATAGCCATAGAGCGCGGCGTTCATCCCCACTTCGCCTAAGCCGCCGAGCGGCGCAAAGACGAAGTCGCTTGCTTCCTTAGTCATTGAGACCGAACCGCAGACACTGAAACACCCGCTTCTTCATGAGCCAAAAACACATCGCCCGCGTCGATGACGCGCTCGCCCGCAGTCGTCACGGCGATGAGACGCCCCGCGCCGTCAATGCCGCCAAAGCGCGCTTCGATTTCTTCGCCGCGCGCGAGACGCAGCCGAATTGTCTCGCCGAGCCCCGCCGCGGCTTCCAGCCAGCGCGCGCGAATCGCAGCGAATCCGGCGCCGTTCGCCCAAGTGTCCAAAGCTACGACAAAGCCGTCGGCAAGTCGCGGAAAAAAGTCTTGCGCCGAGGGGGCCTCCGGGCCGAGCCGGCGCAAGGACGCAGCGGGATAGGGCAGACCTTCGGGCGCGCTCTCGAGATTCACTCCGATGCCGACGACAGCGACGAAATCGCTCGATCCGTTTCCCGCAAGCGCGGGCGCGGCGACGCCCTCGAGCAATATCCCGCCGAGCTTCGCGCGCTCGAGCAAAAGATCGTTCGGCCATTTGAGCTTGAAAGGGCCGACGCGCTGCGTCGTCTCTTCGAGCGCGCGGAGCGCCGCGAGGGAGGCGACGAAGCCCAGCTGCGGCGCGACGGCCGGAGCGAAGTCGCCGGAAACGATCAGGCTGGCGTAGAGATTTCCGGGAGGCGATATCCAGGACCGGCCAAGACGCCCGCGCCCGCCCGTCTGCCGCCCGGCGACGATCCAGAGCGAACCACGCTCGCCCGCATCGATCTGGCGTTTGGCTTCGTCATTCGTCGAGTCGAGGCAATCGAAAACCGCCAGCCGAACGCCTCTCGACCGCGCCGCCGGGCCAAGCCGCCAACCCGTCTCGCTGCTCAAAACAGCGATTTCGCAGCCGCGCTCGCGGCGTTCATCAGCGGCGCCGGATAGACCCAGAACAGCAGCAGGAAAATCGTCGCGAGCGCGAGCACGCCGCGCAGCGTCGCAGGGGCGGGATCGAAGGCCGGGGCCGGTTCGTCGAAATACATCACCTTGACGATGCGCAGATAGTAGTAGGCGGCGATGGCGGAGGTGAGCACGCCGATGACGGCGAGCGGATAAAGCCCGGCTTTCACCGCCGGCAGCAATACGAAATATTTGGCGAAGAAGCCGCCGAGCGGCGGAATGCCGGCGAGCGAGAACATCAGCATCGCGATGAAGAACGCCGAGGCGCCGTCCTTGCGCGAAAGTCCGGCGAGATCGGCGATGTTTTCGACCGGCTTGCCGCCAACGCGCATGGTGAGGATGCCGGCGAAGGTTCCGAGCGTCATGATGGCGTAGATGGTTAGATAGACGACGACCCCGGCCACCCCTTCCGCGGTTCCGGCGGCGAGGCCGATCAGCACGAAGCCCATGTGTCCGATCGAAGAATAGGCCATCAGCCGCTTGATGTTGCTCTGACCGATCGCCGCGAATGAGCCGAGAATCGTCGAGATGATCGCCAGCGCCACGACGATCTGGCGCCAGGCGTCGGACGCGCCCGGGAAGGCCGTGAACAGGATGCGCACGGTGACAGCGACCGCGGCGACCTTGGCCGCCGAGGCGAAGAAGGCCGTCACCGGCGTCGGAGAACCTTCATAGACGTCGGGCGTCCACATGTGGAACGGCGCCGCCGACATTTTGAAGGCGAGACCGGCGAGCACGAAGACAAGGCCGAAGATGACGCCGAGGGGCGGCGTATTGGCGATCGCCGAGGCGATGCCGGAGAAGGAGATCGTGCCGGCGAAGCCATACAGCAGCGATGCGCCGTAGAGCATCATGCCGGAGGAGAGCGCGCCGAGAACGAAATATTTGAGGCCGGCTTCCGACGCGCGCGCGTCGTCGCGCGCGAAAGCGGCGATGACGTAGAGCGCAAGCGACATGAGTTCGAGGCCAAGATAAAGCGCGATCAGATTGTCCGCGGAGATCAGCAGCAGCATGCCGATCGTCGCGAGCAGGATCAGGATCGGGAACTCGAAGCGATCGAGTTTCGCGCGGCGCAGGAAGTCGACGGAAATCAGCAAAGTCACGAGCGAGGCGCCGAGCGCTACGATCTTGATGAAGCGCGAGAAGACGTCGTCCATGAAGGCGCCGTCGAAGAGGCTCTCTTCGCTGCGCGTCGACAGCACGATCACGACGATCGCGAGGCCCAGCACGCCGACCGCGAGTTCCGTGACGAGGCCGAAGGCGCTATCGCCGCGCCAGGCGCCGATCAGGATCAACGCCAGCATGCCGACGGTCAAAATGACCTCGGGCAGGAAGTGATGCGCGAGCAGCGTGAAGAAAGGCATTTTTCGAACCCTTTAGTGGGCGACGGCGGCGAACTTCACCGCCTCGTGCAGCGCCGAATGGCTGGAGAGGAGATGGGCGACGGCGCTGGCCGAAGCGTCGAGCACCGGCTGCGGATGCACGCCGTAATAGATGGTCAGCGCGATCAGCGGCGCGAAGATCGCGATCTCGCGCTTGTTGAGATCGACGATGTCCTTGAGGCTCGCCTTCTCCAGCGCGCCGAAGATCACGCGGCGATAGAGATAGAGCGCGTAGGCCGCCGAGAGTATCGACGCCGCTCGTCGCGAACAGCGCCACCCAGTCATTGGCCTTGAAGGCGCCGAGCAGCGTGAGGAACTCGCCGACGAATCCGGACGTGCCGGGAAGGCCGACATTGGCCATCGTGAACACCATGAAGACGAAAGCATAGAGCGGCATGCGGTTCACGAGGCCGCCGTATGCGGAAATCTCGCGCGTGTGCATGCGATCGTAGATGACGCCGACGCAAAGGAAGAGCGCGCCCGAGACGAGCCCGTGCGAGATCATCAGGAACATCGCGCCCTGCACGCCCTGCTCGGTCAGCGTGAACAGGCCCATCGTGACGAAGCCCATATGCGCCACCGAGGAATAGGCGATCAGCTTCTTGATGTCCTCCTGCACCAGCGCGACGAGCGAGGTGTAGATGATGGCGACCACCGACAGCGCGTAGATGAGCGGCGCGAATTGCGCCGAGGCGTCGGGGAACATCGGGAGCGAAAAGCGGATGAAACCGTAGCCGCCCATCTTCAGCAGGATCGCGGCCAGGATCACCGAGCCCGCCGTCGGCGCCTCGACGTGCGCGTCGGGGAGCCAGGTGTGCACCGGCCACATCGGCATCTTCACCGCGAAAGAGGCGAAGAAGGCGAGCCACAGCCAACTCTGCATCTGCGGCGGGAACTGCGTTTTCAAAAGCACGGTGATGTCGGTCGTGCCCGCGTAGTTATACATCGCGAGGATCGCGATCAGCATGAGGAGCGAACCGGCCAGCGTATAGAGGAAGAATTTGAAGCTCGCGTAGACGCGCCGTTTGCCGCCCCAAATGCCGATGATCAGGAACATCGGAATGAGGCCGCCCTCGAAGAAGAGATAGAAGAGCACGAGATCGAGCGCGCAGAAGACGCCGATCATCAAGGTCTCGAGCACCAGAAAGGCGATCATATAGGCGGCGACGCGCTTCGTGATCGACTCGAAGGAGGCGAGGATCGCGAAAGGCATCAGGAAGGTCGTCAGCAGCACGAAGGGCATCGAAAACCCGTCGACGCCCATGCGGTAGACGAGACCGGAGCCGAACCAGGCGTTCTCTTCGAGCAGCTGAAACGCCGGGTTGACCGGATCGAATTTCTGCCAGACGGCGAGCGAAACGAGAAAGGTCGCGACGGTCGTCGCGAAGGCGGCCCAGCGTATGTTGCGCAAGCTCGCTTCGTCCTCGCCGCGCTGAGTCAGAATGAAGACGACGCCGACGAGCGGCAGGAAGGTCATGCCGGAGAGAAGTCCAAAGCCTAGCATCAGCGCGCGCCCCCGACGACGAAATAGCTGGCCACCGCCGCGACGCCGATCAGCATCGCGAAGGCGTAGTGATAGACGTAGCCGGTTTGCAGGCGGATCGCCATGCGCGCGCCGTCGACAACTCGCGCCGCGACGCCGTCGGGCCCGATCCCGTCGATGATGCGCCCGTCGCCGCCCTTCCAGAGCAGGCGTCCGAGCGCGAAGGCCGGACGAACGAAAAGGAAGTCGTAGAGTTCGTCGAAATACCACTTGTTGAGCAGGAAGCGGTAGAGGCCGGGGAAGGCGCCCGCCAGCTGTTGCGCCGTGCCCGGACGCAGGATGTAGACGTAGAGCGAGACGAGGAAGCCGAGAACCATCATGACCGACGGCGAGTAGGACACCCAGGCCGGGATGTCGTGCATCTCGTGCAGCACATGGTTGCGGTCGCGGGTGAACATCGCCTGCTTCCAGAATTCGCCATAGGCGTCGCCGGCGAAGTAACGCTCGAAGAGGAAGCCCGCGACGGCCGCGCCCAGCGCCAGCACGGCGAGAGGAATGAGCATGACGAGCGGCGACTCATGCGGCGCATGAGCGTGATGCGCATGGTCGTCATGGTGATCCGCGTCGTGATCGTCGGCGCCGTGATCGTCATGCGCGAGATCCGGCTCGTGACCGGCGTTGGCGGTCGCGCCATGCGCGTGATCCTCCGCAGCGCGCGAGGTTGCATGAGCGGGCCGCGAGCCAAAGAAGGTCATGAAGATCAGGCGCCAGGAATAGAACGACGTGAGGCCCGCCGCGACGACGGTGGCGACGAAGCCGTAGTAAGCCGACGCCCGCTGCTCGCCGGCGGCATAGGCCGCTTCGATGATCGCGTCCTTGGAGAAGAAGCCGGCGAAGCCGAGCTCCGTATGCGGGATGCCGAAGCCGGTCAGCGCGAAGGTGCCGATCAACATCATCGCGAAGGTGAAGGGGATGTCCTTGCGCAGGCCGCCCATGTTCCGCATGTCCTGCTCATGGTGCATCGCGTGGATGACCGAACCCGCGCCAAGGAACAGCAGCGCTTTGAAGAAGGCGTGCGTGAAGAGATGGAAAATTCCAAGCGAATAGCCGCCGACGCCTTCGGCGACGAACATGTAGCCGAGCTGCGAGCAGGTCGAGTAGGCGATGACGCGTTTGATGTCGTTCTGCACGAGGCCGATGGTCGCGGCGAAGAACGCCGTCGTCGCCCCGATGATGGTGACGAAGGTGAGCGCGTCCGGCGCATATTCGAAGATCGGCGACAGGCGCGCCACCATGAAGACGCCGGCGGTGACCATGGTCGCTGCGTGGATGAGCGCGGAGACCGGCGTCGGGCCTTCCATCGCGTCCGGCAACCAGGTGTGCAGCAGGAACTGCGCCGATTTGCCCATCGCGCCGATGAAGAGCAGGATCGCGGCGATGGTCAGCGCGTCGGCCTGCAGGCCGAAGACATGAATGCTCTGCCGTTCAAGGCCGGGGACCGCCGCGAAGACCTCGTCGAGGGTGACGGAATTGGTGAGCTTGAAAACGAGGAAGATGCCGAGCGCGAAGCCGAAATCGCCGACGCGGTTGACGACGAAGGCCTTGATCGCCGCGGCGTTGGCCGAGGGCTTCTCATACCAGAAGCCGATGAGGAGATAGGAGGCGAGGCCGACGCCCTCCCAGCCGAAGAAGAGCTGCAGGAGATTGTCCGCCGTCACCAGCATCAGCATGGCGAAGGTGAACAACGAGAGATAGGCGAAGAAGCGCGGACGATGCGGGTCCTCGTGCATGTAACCGATCGAGTAGATATGCACGAGGCTCGAGACGGTGTTCACGACGACGAGCATGACGACGGTCAGCGTGTCAACGCGCAAGGACCAGTTTATCTTGAGCGCGCCGACGGAAAACCAGTTGCCGAGCGTCTCGAGCGAGGCGTGGCCGTCGCCGAGACCCTTCTCGAAGAACAGGATCCAGGACAGGACTGCGCAAACCACGAGAAGACCCGAGGTCACGAGTTCCGACGCGCGCGCGCCGATCAAGCGACCGAAGGCGCCGGCGATCAGAAAGCCCAGAAGCGGGAGGAAGACGATTGCCTCGATCATCGCTAAGGTCAGCCCTTCAGATTGTTGATGTCCTCGACCGCGATCGTGCCGCGATTGCGATAAAAGGTGACGAGGATGGCGAGGCCGATGGCCGCCTCCGCCGCCGCGACGGTGAGCACGAACAGCGCGAACACCTGACCCGTGAGGTCGTGCAGGCTGGCCGAGAACGCGACGAAGTTGAGGTTCACCGAAAGCAGGATCAACTCGACCGACATCAAGATGACGATGATGTTCTTTCGATTGAGAATGATGCCGGCGACGCCGAGCGTGAACACGATCGCGGCGACGACGAGATAGTGCGAAAGACCGATCTCCAACATCGTAGCGCCTCCTTTAGACGCCGGCCCGGAAGGGCACTTTCTTGACTTCCACCACGTTCTTCGCGGTGCGCGCGTTCTGCTCGTCGATGTTCTGCCGCTTCACATTGGGGCGATGACGCAAGGTCAGCACGATCGCGCCGATCATGGCGGTGAGCAGCACCAGCGCCGACGCCTGGAAGAAGATCACATATTTGGTGTAGAGCACCTGCCCGAGCGCGGCGGTGTTGGTGATATGCGCGAGCGCCGGCGTCGCCGCTTCTTCCTGCGCCGCGCCGCTGAACTTCCAGTTCACCGCGACGAAGGCGAGTTCGATCAGCACCGCGCCGCCGACGAGGAGCGCGAAGGAGAAGTTCTTCTGGAAGCCTTGCTTGAGTTCGGCGAAGTCGACGTCGAGCATCATGACGACGAAGAGAAAGAGCACCGCGACCGCGCCGACATAGACGACGATCAGGATCATCGCCAGGAACTCCGCGCCCTGCAGCAGGAACAAGCCGGCGCCGTTGCAGAAGGCGAGGATGAGGAAGAGCACCGAATGCACGGGGTTGCGCACGGTGATGACGCCGATGGCCGAAGCGATCAAAACGATCGAGAAGAGATAGAAGAATACGGCCACGGCTTGGTCCTCTTTGAAGCGTCGGTCGCGCCGAACGGGGCGCCGTTACGATTAGCGATAGGGCGCGTCGAGTGCGATGTTGCGGGCGATCTCGCGCTCCCAGCGCGCGCCGTTATCGAGCAGCTTGTCCTTGTTGTAGTAGAGTTCCTCGCGGGTTTCGACTGAGAACTCGGCGTTCGGGCCTTCGACGATGGCGTCGACCGGGCAGGCCTCCTGGCAGAAGCCGCAGTAGATGCATTTCACCATGTCGATGTCGTAACGCGTCGTGCGGCGCGTGCCGTCGTTGCGGCGAGGGCCGGCTTCGATGGTGATCGCCTGCGCCGGACAGATCGCCTCGCACAGCTTGCAGGCGATGCAGCGCTCCTCGCCATTGGGGTAGCGGCGCAGCGCATGTTCGCCGCGATAGCGCGGCGACTGCGGGTTCTTTTCGTGCGGATAGTTCAGATCGTCGCCTTCGGCTTGAAGAAGTAGCGCATCGACAGCAAGAAAGCGCCGACGAATTCCGAGAGGAACAGCGACTTTGCGGCAAGGTCCATTCGCATCGGAGTTAATCGCCTTACGGTCGCTGCGGCGCCGGTTCGGCTGAACTGCACCACCGCAGCGACGATGACCACCATCGCCAGCGAGATCGGCAAAAACACCTTCCACCCGAGGCGCATCAGCTGATCGTAGCGATAGCGCGGCACGAAGGCCTTCACCATCGCGAAGAAGAAGAAGAAGAAGCTCACCTTCAGCACGAACCAGACGACGCCCGGAACCCAGGTGAAGGGCGCCGTCTCGATCGGCGGCAGCCAGCCGCCGAAAAACAGGATCGTCAGCAGCGCGCACATGGTGACGATCGCCACATATTCGGCCAGCATGAACAGCACGTAAGGCGTGGCCGAGTATTCGATCATGAAGCCGGCGACGAGTTCGGACTCGGCTTCCACGAGATCGAAGGGCGGACGGTTCGTCTCGGCCAGCGCCGAGATGAAGAAGATGACGAACATCGGGAAGAGGCGCAACCAATACCAGCCAAGGAAACCGTATTGATGGGCCTGCGCCTCGACGATGGCCGAGAGGTTGAGCGAGCCGGCGCAAAGCAGCACGGTGATGATGACGAAGCCGATCGAGACCTCGTAGGACACCATCTGCGCCGCGGCGCGCAGCGCCGAGAGGAAGGGATATTTCGAGTTCGACGCCCAGCCGCCCATGATCACGCCATAGACGCCGAGCGACGACAGCGCGAATATGTAGAGAATGCCGACGTTGATGTTGGCGACGACCCAATCGCCGGAGCTGACCGGGATCACCGCCCAAGCGGCGATCGACAGCGTCGCCATCAGAAACGGCGCGAGGATGAACACGCTCTTGCTGGCCGTGTCGGGGATGACCGGTTCCTTCACCGCGAATTTGATGAAGTCGGCGAAGCTTTGCCAGATGCCCCAGGGGCCGACGACGTTGGGCCCGCGCCGCAACTGCACCGCCGCCCAGATCTTGCGGTCGGCGAGAATGACATAGGCGACGTAGATCAGCAGGACGACGGCGATCCACACGCTCTTCCAGATCGCGAGCAAGATCGGATTGTCCGCGACGAAAGCGACGATGCCCTGAAACCAGTCCGAGTTCACGAGCCTTGCTCCTATTCCGCCGCTTGCGCCAGCCGGCCTTTGGCCAGCGCCGAACATTCCGCCATCACCGCCGAAGCGCGCGCGATCGGATTGGTGAGGTAGAAATCCTGGATTGTCGATGCGAAGGGATTATTCATCGCGACCGCCGATTGAGCGGCGAGCGACGCGATCGCCGCAACGTCGCCCTTTTCGATCTGGTCGACGCGCTGCAGATGCGGATGGCGCTCGAACATCGTCTTGCGCAATTGCGCGAGCGAGTCGAACGGCAGGGCGTCGCCGAGCGCGCCTGAAAGCGCGCGCAGGATCGCCCAATCTTCGCGCGCGTCGCCCGGCGGAAAAGTCGCCCGCGACGCCGATTGCACGCGTCCCTCGGTGTTGACGTAGAGCCCGGCCTTTTCCGTATAGGCCGCGCCGGGCAGCACGACGTCGGCGCGATGCGCGCCGCGGTCGCCGTGCGAGCCGATGTAGACCACGAAAGCGCCGGGCGCGATGTCGATCTCGTCGGCGCTAAGATTGAGGATCAGGTCGAGCGCATTCTTTTTTACGAACTCCGCCGCGGGCGCAGCCCCGGCTTGCGGCACGAAACCAAGGTCGAGCGCGCCGACGCGCGCAGCGGCGGTGTGCAAAACTGCAAAACCGTTCCACTCGCCACCGACGCCGCCGAGCTTATGCGCCGTTTGCGCAGCGATCGCCAGCACCGCGCGCGCCATCTTCGCGCGCCACAGCGCCCTGGCCGACGAGCACGATGCGCTTTTGCGCGCCGGATTTGTCGTTCTGCAGGAAGCGCAGCAGAGAGTTCCGGCCCCGCGCCGAGATAATCGTAATCATAGGTCAGGTCGGCCTTTTCGCCGACGAGCGAAATCTTGAAGCCGCCCTTGAGCCAGCGCTTCCGGATCCGCGCGTTGAGCACGGGCGCTTCCCTGCGCGGATTGGAGCCGACGATCAGCAGCGAGTCGGCCTCGTCGACCCCGGCGATCGTCGGATTGAAAATATAGGAGCCGCGCCCCTGCGCCGGATCAAGCCTGGCCCCGTCCTGGCGGCAATCGAGGTGGGTGACTCCGAGCTTTTCGCACAGCAGCTTCAAGGCGAATACGTCTTCGACGGGACAAAGATCGCCGACCAGCGCGCCGATCCTCGCCGCGGGGGCCGCCTTGATCTTCGCGGCGACCGCGGCGAGCGCCTCCGGCCATGAGGCGGCGCGCAGACGGCCATTCTCGCGGATATAGGGTCGGTCGAGGCGCTGCCGCGCGAGACCGTCGACGACCTGCCGCGTCTTGTCGGAAATCCACTCTTCATTCACCGCGTCGTTTTCGCGCGGCAGTATGCGCATCACTTCGCGCCCGCGCGCGTCGATGCGGATGGCGCTGCCGAGCGCGTCCTGCACGTCGACGCTCTCGGTCTTTTGATATTCCCACGGACCGCGCCTTGAAATTCTAGCGGCTTCGGCAACAGCGCGCCGACTGGGCAGAGATCGGCGACGTTGCCCTGCAATTCGCTCGTCATCGCGGTTTCGAGATAGGTCGTGATCTCCATGTCCTCGCCGCGGCCGATCGCGCCCATGTCGGCGGTGCCGGCGACTTCGGCCGTGAAGCGGACGCAGCGCGTGCAATGAATGCAGCGGTTCATCGCCGTCTTGACCAGCGGCCCGATATATTTGTCCTCGACCGCGCGCTTGTTCTCGACATAGCGCGAGGCATCGACGCCAAAAGCCAGCGCCTGATCCTGCAGGTCGCATTCGCCCCCCTGATCGCAGATCGGGCAGTCGAGCGGATGATTGATGAGCAGGAACTCCATGACGCCTTCGCGCGCCTTCTTGCACCATCGGCGATTTGGTCAGCACTTCCGGCGGCGCGCCGTCCTTGCCGGGGCGCAAGTCCTTCACGCGACATCGCGCAGGAGGCCTGCGGCTTGGGCGGTCCGCCCTTCACCTCGACGAGACACATGCGGCAATTGCCGGCGATCGACAGGCGCTCGTGATAGCAAAAGCGCGGAATTTCCGCGCCGGCCTGCTTCGCAGGCCTGCAGCAGGGTGTACTCGGGCGGGACGTCCACCTCCACGCCGTCGACGAGAGCTTGGTCATGTCGTCTCGCCTTCTTCGCTCAGCGGCCGTGCGCGATTGCGCTGCCGTATTCGTCCGGCCATGCCCCTACTCCGCCGCGACATGATAGCCCGCCGCCGGTTCGGAATGCGGATTGGCGGCGTATTGGTCGATGCGCGTCTCGATCTCAGCCCGGAAATGCTGGATGAGACCCTGCACCGGCCAAGCCGCCGCGTCGCCGAGCGCGCAGATCGTGTGGCCCTCGATCTGCTTCGTGACGTCGAACAGCATGTCGATCTCGCGCTTGTGCGCGCGCCCCTCGGCCATGCGCGCCATGACGCGCCACATCCAGCCCGTGCCCTCGCGGCACGGCGTGCATTGGCCGCAGCTCTCGTGCTTGTAGAAATAGGAGAGGCGCGCGATCGCGCGGATGATGTCGGTGGATTTGTCCATCACGATCACCGCGGCCGTGCCGAGACCCGAATTCGAGCTTCTGCAGCTGTCGAAATCCATCGGGCAGTCGATGATCTCGTGCGCCGGGACGCAGCGGCACCGACGAGCCGCCGGGAATGACCGCGAGAAGATTGTCGAAGCCGCCGCGCACGCCGCCGCAGTGGCGCTCGATCAGTTCGCGGAAGGGAATCGACATCGCCTCTTCGACATTGCATGGCTTGTTGACGTGGCCGGAAACGCAGAACAGCTTGGTGCCGGCGTTGTTGGGCTTGCCGATGCCGGCGAACCACGCCGCGCCGCGACGCAGTATCGTCGGGCGCCACCGCGATCGATCTCGACATTGTTGACCGTCGTCGGGCAGCCGTAGAGACCCATATTGGCCGGGAACGGCGGCTTTAGCCGCGGCATTCCCTTTTTTCCCTCGAGGCTTTCGAGCAGCGCCGTCTCCTCGCCGCAGATATAGGCGCCGGCGCCGTGGTGCACGTAGATGATCGAAGGGCCAGCCGTGGATGTTGTCCTTGCCGATGAGCTTGGCGTCATAAGCCTCGTCGATTGCGCGCCTGCAGCCGCTCGCGCTCGGCGATGAATTCGCCGCGAATATAGATGTAGCAAGCGTGCGCGCCCATCGCGAAACAGGCGATCAGCGCGCCCTCGACCAGCAGTATGCGGATCGTTGCGCATGATCTCACGGTCCTTGCAGGTGCCAGGCTCGGACTCGTCGGCATTGATGACGAGATAATGCGGCCGTTGCCGGTCGACCTCTTTGGGCATGAACGACCATTTGAGCCCGGTCGGGAAGCCCGCGCCGCCGCGTCCGCGCAGGCCCGAAGCCTTCATCTCGTTGATGATCGCCGTCGCGGCCCTTGTCGCCAGCAGCGCCTTCGTGTTGTCCCACTGCGCCGCGCGCTCTTCGCGCCGGCGAGGCACGATCGCCGAGGCCGTAGAGATTGGTGAAAATGCGGTCCTTGTCGGCGAGCATCGTCTTTCCAGTCGTTCGGTGCGGGGGTTGAGTTAGGCGTCTTGCCGCTCTTCGCCGTAAAGCGACGTCGAGGCTGGTCGAGCCCGCCGATCCGGCGTCGGACGAGACCCCGTGCCCGATTTGCGAACCCGGCTTCACCGGTCGACCCGCGGCGAAATCGTCGAGCAGCCCGTCGAAATTCTCAGGCGTCAGATCTTCGTAGAAATCGTCGTTGATCTGCACCATCGGCGCATTGCAGCAGGCGCCGAGGCACTCGACCTCGGCCCAGGAGAACAGGCCGTCCGCCGTCACTTTGCGCTGCGGCCCGACCTTGCGCTCCAAAATCTTCATCAGATCGTCGGAGCCGCGCAACATGCAGGGCGTCGTGCCGCAGAGTTGCACGTAGTGCTTGCCGACCGGCGCCAGATTGAACATCGTGTAGAAGGTGGCGATCTTCGAGCACGCGAATATAAGGCATGTCGAGCCTGTTCGCGACGTTTTCGATCGCGGCGCGCGGCAGCCAATAGTCGTTTTGCTTTTGCGCCTGCCACAGAAGCGGCATCGACGACCGAGGCCTGCCGCCCTTGCGGATATTTCGCGATCTGCTTTGCCAGCCACGCCTCGTTTTCGGGGGTGAAGGCGAAACTCTCGGGCTGCTCTTGGCGAGACGACGGACGGACATTAGCGATCGACCTCCCCGAACACGATATCGAGCGACCCAAGAATCGCCGAGACGTCGGCGAGCATATGATCGCGGCACATGGCATCCATCGCCTGCAGATGCGCAAAGCCCGGCGCCCTGATCTTGCAGCGATAAGGACGATCGCCGCCGTCGGACACGAGATAGACGCCGAATTCGCCCTTCGGCGCCTCCACGGCGGCGTAGACTTCGCCCTCTGGAACCTTGAAGCCCTCGGTGAACAGCTTGAAGTGGTGAATCAACGCTTCCATCGAGCGCTTCATCTCCGGGCGCGACGGCGGCGCAATCTTGTTGTTCGTGACCAGCACCGGACCGCGGTTCTTGGTTTCCAGCAGCTTGTTCACGCATTGCCGCATGATGGAGGTCGACTGGCGCATTTCCTCCATGCGGATCACCGCGCGGTCGTAGCAGTCGCCGTGCTTGCCGACGGGGATGTCGAACTCCATCTCCTCATAGCATTCATAGGGCTGCGCCTTGCGCAAATCCCAGGCGGCGCCGGAGCCGCGCACCATCACGCCGGAGAAGCCGAATTTCCACGCGTCTTCCAGCGAAATGACGCCGATGTCGACGTTGCGCTGCTTGAAGATGCGGTTCTCGATGAACAGCGCCTCGAGATCGTCGCAAACTTTCAAGAAAGGATCGCAGAAGGCCCCTATGTCTTCGAGCAGCCTGTCGGGCAGATCGCGCGCGACGCCGCCGGGACGGAAATAATTGGCGTGCATGCGGGCGCCGCTGGCGCGCTCATAGAACACCATCAGTTTTTCGCGCTCCTCGTAACCCCACAGCGGCGGCGTGAGGGCGCCGACGTCCATCGCCTGCGCGGTGACGTTGAGGAGATGCGAAAGCAGCCGGCCGATCTCGGCGTAGAGCACGCGAATGAGCTGGGCGCGACGCGGCGCCTCGACGCCGAGCAGGCGCTCGATCGCAAGGCAGAAGGCGTGCTCCTGATTCATCGGCGCGCAATAATCGAGCCGATCGAAGTAAGGCACGTTCTGCAGATAGGTGCGCGCCTCCATCAGCTTCTCGGTGCCCCGATGCAGGAAGCCGACATGCGGGTCGACGCGCTCGACGACTTCGCCGTCGAGTTCGAGAATGAGGCGCAACACGCCATGCGCGGCCGGATGCTGCGGGCCGAAATTAATGGAGAAGTTGCGTAACGGTTCTTGTTGGTCGGTCACCGCGGCTCTCCCGAGCGGATGAGAAGCGAATAGCGAGTAGCGAATAGCGAATAGGAGGTCATACTCGCTTCTCCCGCTCGGCGCGCTGTTGCAAGGAGCGTGTCAGCGCGCGCAATATCCGGCCGATCTGGTCGCACCGAAAAAGGAGCGCCTCAACGCCGTCTGCGGGAGCCAAATTTACTCTTGCCGCAAGCATTAAATGGGTCTCCAGCTCTTTGAGCGATCCCTGAGCGGTTCTCAGGAACTGTATGAATAACCCAGTTGTCTCACGACCACGCCCTTCGGCGATATTCGCGGCGATTGACGCAGACGCTCTGCGGATTTGCGACGTCATTCCATACGTTTCCTCCCTTGGAAACGTTCGAGTCAAATCGTAGCACGCCGCCGCCAGATTCATTGTATCCCGCCAGACTTTCAGATCGCGATACGACAGAAACCGATCTTCGTTCATGCGAGCGATCAATTCCCTATTCGCTACTCGCTATTCGCTTTACTGCCCTTTGGCCTTCTCATCCCCCGGCAACTCGTAGGCCGTTCCTTCCCACGGAGAAAGAAAGTCGAACTGGCGGTATTCCTGGGTGAGCCTGACCGGATCGTAAACCACGCGCTTCTGCTCGTCGTCGTAACGGACTTCCACGAAGCCCGTCATTGGAAAATCCTTGCGCAGCGGATGGCCGTCGAAACCGTAATCCGTCATGATCCGGCGCAGATCGGGATGGCCCGAGAACAAGACGCCAAAGAGATCGTAGGTCTCGCGCTCGAACCAGTCGGCGCCGGGATAGAGCGCCGTGAGCGAGGCGACCGGCGTCGCCTCGTCCGTCGTCGTCTTCAGCCGCACGCGCAGATTTTTGCTCGGCGACTGCAGATGCGCGACGACCTCGAAGCGCTCCTCGCGCGCCGGATAATCCGCCGCCGTCAGGTCGATGAAGTTGACGAAGCCATAGTCCTCGCCGTCGCGCAGCAGCTTCGCCGTCTCCAGCCAGCGGTCGCGCGCGAGCGTCAAGGTCAGCTCGCCGAAGGCGATCTTCGTATTGACGACCGCCCCCGGAAGAGCTTCGGCGATCTTCGCCCCGAGCGCCTCGAGTTCAAAACTCATTCCACTTCCTTCGTATCGCGGTTCGCGCGAACGGGGAGTAGCGAATAGCGAATGATTTCGCTCTATTCGCCACACTCTATTCGCTACTCGCTTTCATCGTTCGATCGTGCCGGTGCGCCTGATCTTCTTTTGCAGCAGCAGCACGCCATAGACCAGCGCTTCCGCGGAGGGCGGGCAGCCCGGCACATAGATGTCGACGGGAATGATCCGATCGCAGCCGCGCACCACCGAATAGGAATAGTGGTAATAGCCGCCGCCATTGGCGCAGGAGCCCATCGAGATGACGTAGCGCGGCTCCGGCATCTGGTCGTAGACCTTGCGCAGCGCCGGCGCCATCTTGTTGGTCAGCGTGCCGGCGATGATGATGACGTCCGACTGGCGCGGGCTGGCGCGCGGCGCGAAGCCGAAACGCTCCAGATCGTAGCGCGGCATCGCCGCCTGGATCATCTCGACGGCGCAACAGGCGAGACCGAAGGTCATCCACATCAGCGAGCCGGTGCGCGCCCAATTGATCAGATCGTCGGTCGCGGTGACCAGGAATCCCTTGTCGGCGAGTTCGTCGTTGATGCCCACGAAATAAGGATCGGTGGAGCCCACCGGCTTGCCCGTGTTCGGATCGACGAGGCCGGTCGCCTGCGGCGCGACGAGCGGCGCGGACTTGTTGGCGATCAATCCCATTCGAGCGCTCCCTTACGCCATTCGTAGATGAAGCCGATGGTCAGCACGCCGAGAAACGCCATCATCGACCAGAAGCCGAAGACGCCCGCCTCCTTGAAGGCGACCGCCCAGGGGAACAAAAAGGCGACCTCGAGATCGAAGACGATGAAGAGCAGAGTGACGAGATAAAAGCGCACGTCGAATTTCATGCGCGCGTCGTTAAATGGATTAAAGCCGCATTCATAGGCGGAGAGCTTTTCGGGATCCGGCGCCTTGAAGGCCAGGAGGAACGGCGCGACCAGCAGCGCGCCGGAGATGATCGCCGCCAGGGCCATGAAGATGACGAGCGGCAGATATTGTTGGAGCAGCAGGGGCATTTGAGCCTGTCCGATATTTTGGCCCGCGCGCGGCCGGCGCCCGTGCGACAGAAGCCGCCGGCGCCTAGGGGATTTCCCGGGCGCGGGTTCCGTAACAAAGCGGGGCCGTCAAAGCAAGTGCCCCGCTCACCCTCACCATATCATTTGCCGCGGCGCAAAAAAGCGAGATCGTGCAAAAAAATGCGGCGGCGCGGCGCTCAAGCCGCCGCCGCGAGCCGCGCCATGTGCGCTGCGGCGCGCATTTCGAAAAGACGTCGCTCGCGCCGCGCCAGCGCTTCCGCGTCGGCGCCCCAGACGCGCATCTGATAGTCTTCGCCCGTCTGCGCCGCCGCGAAGCCTGCGTCCGCGTCGATCTCGCCCAACGCCACCGCGAGCGCGATGACGCAGGAGCCGGTCAGCGTCGTCATCGCGTGCAACGCCGCGAGCCGGTGGGGCGCGCCCAGTTCGTCGCGTGCGACGGGCGTCCTGCCCGGCACCTTTTGGCTTTTCCCGACATAAGCCCGAATCGCCGCCGCGAGCGCCGCGACGGCCGCTTCGGGCTGCGCCTGAAAGACCACGCCTTCCGCGAGAATGAGCCGCGCGCCGCATTTGTCGCGCGCGAAACGCAGCAGCGGATCGAAGGCCGCAGCCTCGGCGCGCACCAGCGTTTCCGGCTCGCCCGCGCGATAGCAGATGAGATCGGAGGCCGCATATTTTGCGACATCCGCCTCGACCTCATCGACATGCTTGGAAACGCCGTCGAAGGCCGAATTGGCGAGACGCGTCAGCGGCAGGGTCGCAAAATCGATCGTCTCGCCCTGCCCCGCCCATTCGCCCGCGATCGCCTGAGCCATTTCTGTTGTCGGCAGCACGAGCGTCGCGCGCGCCGGCGTCAGCAGCGGCTTGCCGTCGAGCGCGACAGCGAAACCGCCATCCCGCGGCGCGACGGCGGCCTCCTTGTAGAACCGCTTCAGGAGCTTGGGCCTGCCGCCCTCGGCGACGGCGCGCAGCGGATCGCGCTCGCTGGGGTCGATGAAGAAAGCCTGGTCGAGGCCGTCGTTCTTGTCGTTCATTTCATTCGCTCCAACCCTTTACCGAACTGCATAGCCGTCGACGAAACCGGCTCAGACCTCCGGTCGAGGAAGCGCGCAAGCACGGTCTTACTCCTCTTCGCCGTTTGATGTGAACTCGATCAGAGCGCCGTCGCAGACCCGCGCCAACAGGTCGGACTGTCGCGCCTCGAGCGCGATCAGCCGCCCGAGCACGTTCAGCAGGTTCAACAGTTCCTCGGTATATTCGGCGAGCCAGCCTTCCGGCTGGATTTTTTCGAGCGGCGACGGCGGCCTCTTGTCGCCGATCATCGGCTTGCTGCGATCGAGCCGGCGATAGCTGAACCATTGATCGAGAACATTCTTGCCCGAGATTTCGTAGCCGCGCATCTCCGGTGAGACGTTTTCGACATAGCCTTTGCCGATGATGAGCCTTCGCTTTGCAGCGTCGTAGTCCATTGTCGCCGGCAGCGGCTCCGGGGCAGACGGTATGGCGCCCCCGGCCGGAATGCGCGGCGCGCTTGCTTTGGGTAGGCGCGGCGGGCCTTTCGGCCGTCCGGCGGCGGCGTCCACGAAGCGCTCGCCGTAGCAGTGCAGCCAGACGACCTCGCGGCCGAGCGCGGCTCCCTCGGCGAAAAGCGAGGCCTCGGCGGTAAGCGGAACGCGCAGGCCGGGGCGCACGAGGTCCGCCTTGAAGCGCTTGGTAAAGGCGGGATGCGCCATCAGCGCGGCGAGATAGGCGACGACGTCTTCCGGAGTCACGGTCGCGCCATAGGACTCTGCGAGCGCTTCGAGAAGTTTCGAGCTGACGTTCGGCTGCGTCGCCTTGGCGTCGGCCCACAGCGGGTAAACGCGGCCGCCGAACGAGCCTTTGTAGTGGTGCTGATCTGGGACAAGGTTCGTGAGAGTGATTGCCGGGCCGGAGGTGGGTGAGTGCGCTTCGAGCGTCGTCAGGAAAACCTGCTCCTTCCCCTCCAAATTCCAGAGCTTCGGCCTTGCCCTGCTCAGCAGCCGATGATCCGGAATGATCCATTGACGGTCGAAAGAACGGAAGGCGTAACGAACGGGCGGCACGACTGGTTGGTCGTCCTTTGCAACTGAGACCTTGCGCACGCCATGCGCGCCGAGGCCGACTGTCACTACCCGGTAAATGTCGCGATCCGGCTCTGGTCCGAAGAGCGCCGCGCGCTCCTCGGCGTCGGGCGTTTTCTGGAGTCTCGTCCAACGACGACGGAGACTTTCGGCGTCGGGCGCTATCGGCCAAGTGCGATGTGGCTTGACGCCCGCCATCGAAAATTCGAACAGACTCGATAGCGGCGCGAAATCCGCCCATTTGCCAATGTGCTCAGGGAGAAAAGGCGCGCGCCACTCGCCCGGGCATTCGGTCCAGTCCTTGGCGTCCAGACGTAGCGCCGAAAGCGCCGCAAACTTCTCCTCCCGCCGGCCAGCAGGCAGCGCGCGAAACAGAACCCGCGCCGGCTTCGTCTCATCCTTGCCGAGCTTGCGCGCGGCGAGCACGATGCACACCGGCTGCTGCACGCCCTGAAAAATACGCGTCGGCACGTCGGGCTGATGCCCTTCCGGCGAGCAATCGATCACCCAGACGTCAGAGCACGTCCGCCGCAGATCGTCGCGCATCTTCTCGAAGCCCGGCCCATTGAGGAATCCGGCCACGGTGATGAAGCAGACGATCCCTTCCTCGTCTTTCTCCGGCAGGTTCGTCGCGTCGAAAAGTCCTTTGCCGAAGACCTTCAGCGTCGCCCAGCGCCAAAAATACATGTAAAGATTCTTGAGATGAATGCCATGCGCGCCGAGTTTCCAATCGGCGGGCGCCTTCCAGCGGTCGAGCGGCGCCGGCCGGTTGTCCGAGCCCTTCTCGATCCAGCCGCCGCGTCCCTCCGCGTTGTTCTTGTAAGGCGGATTGCCGATGACGACGGTAATCGGCTGGCCGCGCTTGACCTTATTCGCCTCGCGATGGGACTTCGCGATAGCCTCGACGATCTGCGGCAACTGCTCGTCCTCGACGAAGGGATTGCCGAGCGTGTCGGTGATGAAGAGATTGACCTCTGGCGGCGTCTCCGACTTCACGGTCTTCGTCAGCGCGCGCATCTCCGCCAGCAGGCGCAATTGCGCGACCGCGAAGGGGCCGAATTGCAATTCGAAGCCGAAGAGCCGCTTCGCCGCCGCCGCGATGGCCGGGCCGACCGCCCCCGCGCCCTGATCATTCTCAACATTCTCGGCGATCTTGCGCAGCGCGCCGAGCAGAAAGGTTCCCGTGCCGACCGCGGGATCGGCGAGCGTCACGTCGGCGGAGGCGAGACCCGCCGCCCGCTCGAACAAGGGGCCGCGCAAGGCCTCGTCAACAAGTCCGACCATCGCGTTCACGACCTGCGGCGGCGTGTAGTAGGAGCCGGTCAGCTTGCGCAGCCTGTTGTCGTAAACCTCAAGAAAATCCTCGTAGAAATAGAGCCAGGCGTCGGGCTTGTCCTTGCTGACGGTCGCCCAGTTCACCTCATTGAGCACGCGCAGCAGCGTGCCGAGCGACGTCTTCAGCGACTCCTGGTTGGCGGCGTCCTCGGTGAGCAGGTTCAGCGCCGCGCCGATCAGCGTATTGGATTTTTTCAGCTTCAACGCCGCCAGTTCGACGCCCTCGCTGAGAGAAATGTCGAAGGCGCGCGCCATCAGCAGGCCGAAGGTCACCGCCTGCGCATAGCCGTCGGCGAATTGCTCGTCGCTGGCGTCGGGGAAGAGCAGCTTGCGCCAGTCCTCCTTGAGATGGTTGAGGCTGCCATGACCTTCCGCCATCTGCTCCAGCACTTCGTCGCGCAGAAGACGGCAAAGCCGCGCGCTGGTCTGCGCGAGCGCCTTGGCGTTGGCCGGCGGCTGCGGCGCCCAGCTGAGAAAATCGGCGAAAAGCGCCTGCAAGGCCTTTGGCGCCGCAAGCTTCGTCCCGGAGTTTTCGATGTCGCCGTCGAGCAGCACGATTTTCCCGGCCAGTTCGCCATCGCGCCAAAGGCTGAAGCCATTGCCGTCGGTATAGGCGAGATTGGGCAGGGACTTGAGCTTGGCCCACTGCTTCTTGTCATGTTCGTCCGAGAACTTGCGCGGATCGCATCCCTTGCCGGGCGCCTTCACCTCGATAAAGCCGACGAGAGCGTTGTCAACGCTCACGGCGAAATCGGGCCGCGTCTGTAAATGCGCAAGGTTCGTCTCGCCGATCAGGTTGACGCTTCCGGGACCATGACCGGCGAGTTCAGCCAGATCGCGCACCATTTGGTCCAGCGGCGCCCGCAACTGGTCCTCCGGCGATCCGGCGATCGCGGGGTTTGCGAGCTTGGCTTTCGCCGAAGCTCCGAAAGCCGAGACGGCGCCTGCGAATGTCTGCTTCTGCACGCGCCCAACTTTCAAAAGATGAAGAACAGTCCGGCCCCGCGCGAAATCTGGACCCTATTTTTGCAGAGGGTCAGCCGGACGCCAATGTTCAGCCGGAAAGCCGCCTGACCTCGACCTCGAATTCGAGCAGCAGCTGAGCGCGCTCCTCTTTGGGCAGCCAAAGACTCATTTGCGGCGCGACCGTCCGCCAATATTGCATTTTGCGCGCGCTCCAGGGCAGGCTGGATGCGGCGCGCAACTCCGCGATCATGCTGTTGAGCTTGACGCGCACCTTTTCCGGATCGGCGCGCACAACGACGGGCGCGGCCTCTTCGGAAAAGAGGCCGGCTTCGGGGTCAGGGTCGAAAAGATCGCCTTGTTTCATCGCGCTAAAACTTCAATGATTCGTGCTCACGAGCATACAAAACCGCCAACGCGGCGGCGAGGCCCGAATCCAGCCGTCCACAGGCGCCCCTACTCCTGCGGCGCGTCCTCGATCGGATCATATCGCTTCTCGTCGAAGCCGAAAGCCGCCCAGGTGGCGCGCATATGCTCGGGCAGCGGCGCGGTCACGTCGATGACGCCGCCGCCGGGATGCGGCAGCACCAGCCGGCGCGCCAGAAGATGCAGCTTGCGCTCGCACCCTTCCGGCATCGCGCGCAGAGGATCGCGGCGGCGCGCCTCGTCTTCGGGCCGATGGCCGTATTTCGGATCGCCGAAGATCGGATGGCCGATCGCTTCGGCGTGGGCGCGCAGCTGATGCGTGCGTCCCGTCAGCGGCTTCATCGAGAGCCAGGCGCACCGCGGCGCGGCCTTCTCGACAATGGCGTAATAGGTCAGCGAATGCTGCGCATCGGCTTCGCCATGCTTCGCGACGCGCATTTTTTCGATGTCCCGAGCGCTCCCCTGTCCCGGCTTGCGCGGAACCCGCGCCTCGCCCATGCCGGCGCCCTTGGCGAGATAGAGCGAGATGCGGCCCTGCGCCGGTTTGGGCACGCCCTCGACCAGCGCCCAATAGATTTTCTGCGCCTGCCGCGAGCGGAAGGCTTCGCCAAGTTCGCTGGCGGCACGGCGGTTCTTGGCGACGAGCAGCACGCCGCTGGTGTCGCGATCGAGCCGGTGCACGAGCGCAGGCCGCTTGTCGCCGACGGCCAGCGACTCGAGCATGCCGTCGATGTGCCGTTTGGTGCCGGAGCCGCCCTGCACCGCGAGGCCGTAAGGCTTGTTCAAGACGAGGACGTCCTTGTCCTCGAACAGCATCATGTCCTTGAGCGCCCGCGCGTCGTCGGGATTGGCCCGAGAGGTCGGGGCTTCCGGCGTCGCCTCGAGCCGCAGCGGGGGGACGCGCACCGCCTGCCCGGGCGCCAGCCGGGTCGAGGTCTGGGCGCGCTTGCCGTCGACCCGCACCTCGCCTTTGCGGCAGATTTTGGCGAGATGCGACAGCGTCAGAGCCGGAAAGCGCCGCTTGAACCAGCGGTCGAGCCGCATGTCGGCTTCGTCCTCGGTCACGAGCAAGGTTGCGACGCCCGTCGCCGTCTGGCTCATGCGGCCCGGCTCCGATTCGCGCGCAAATGCGGCGAACCGCCGGCGGCGGCCCGCGAAACCTGAGCGATAAGGAGTGACAACACGCGCATGAGCGTTTTTAGCAGAGCCGCGTCGAGAGGTCACGGATTGCCTAAGCGAGGCCCGTGATGGTAAAAGCGAAACACCAAGCCAAAGCACGCGCCCGTAGCTCAGCTGGATAGAGCGCTGCCCTCCGAAGGCGAGAGTGTCAAGGCTGGACGGCGTTATGTGGGTCGATTTTGGTAGTGAATTAAAGGGGTTAGAGGCAGAGAGGTTTTGGATCGACGTTGACAGGAAGCGTTGCAACCACATTGCAACCACCTCGGCGGAAACCCCGGCGTAGGCGCCGGCAGGTAAATGCCATCAGGTGATCGGCGACTCGGACCGGCTTCAACCGCGTCAGTGCATCGTTGACCGGAGTGATCAGCGAAGAGTAGTTCCACGTTACAGGCACCCGTAGCTCAGCTGGATAGAGCGCTACCCTCCGAAGGTAGAGGCCACAGGTTCGAATCCTGTCGGGTGCGCCAACCTTGAAATAGGCGATTTGAGCACGCTCCGTTGATGATGCTGCACAAGCCACGGCTGCCTTTAGGCTGCGATACGAATCCGCGTCATGAAATTGCCTGGGCATGGCGCGTCGCTGCTGCAAGTTCCTGATTGCGCGGCCAAGTCTTCGGTGTCGTTGTCACTGCGGGATGTAGGCACGCATGTACGAAGACCATTCGACGCCGATCCGCGAGTGATCGAAACGACTCCCTCAGTGGCCTCGCCGTAGAGCCAGACGGCATAGCACGCTTCATTGCGCGACACTGATCTCCGTCGCCGACCACATCGATCGCACACCATCAACAATCCGGATTTCCGAACGCCCTGCGCCGCGCTTCTCCACGCACACCTGTACGGCGATCCGGTCGATCATAGCGGCGACATGAGTAATGACGCCCACCTTCTGACCGCGCCCTTGTAATGTTTCTAGGGCATCCACCGCTATATCGAGCGTCTCCGCGTCGAGCGATCCGAAGCCTTCATCAATAAAGAGGGTATCAACGAAGGATGCGCGACCTTCGAGGCCCGACAGCGCCAACGCGAGGGCCAACGACACCAGAAAACGCTCACCACCCGAAAGGCTTCGGGTTGCGCGTATCTCGTCGCCCATATCACGATCAACAATCTGCAGCGTGAGGTCGGACGCAGTCCCTCGCGCGAGCCGATATCGTGGGCTCAGCGCACTTAGATGATCATTGGCCAGCTGGACCAGGTGATCGAGAGTCACGCCCTGGACAAAGCGACGAAAGCGATCGCCGCTGGCCGAACCAATCGCGTCATCCACCGCCTGCCAGGTCTCGAGCTCCTTTTTCGCTGAACTCGATCTCAGCCGACATCGATGCGGCTGCCAGCCGCGCCGTATCATCTCGAAGCAACAGTGCCGAAACCACACCGGTCCGTTGATGGAGTTCACCGATCTCCGTCGCTAACGCAGCAATCGCCGCGGTTGACACCTCTGCGTCGATCGTCTCATCGAAGACTTCAAGAGCTCTTTTCAAGTCGTTCTGCCGCGTAAGCACCGCGGCGGCACTGTCGTTCAGGGCTCGGTCGATCTCCTGAAGTCCGGCTCGCAGCGCCAAGCGCACGGATGGATCCGTGGCAATTAACGCGGCGACCTCATCACGCGGGCGCGAGACACTCTGACAAGCCGCGTCGAAAGTGTCCTCTGCGGATGCTCGACGCCGCTTTGCGGCTTCCACCGACGATGCGGTCTCCTCACAGCGAGCGCCGGCGCCTTGGAGTGCGGCAGCAGCGGCCGACTTCTCCTCGCGCACGGCGGCGAGCGTTTCCCGAGCGGCTCGACGGGCCTCGTTTATCCGTGTCCGATGAGCACCCGTAGGCTCGCCATCGAGGACTCTGGCACGCGCAAGTGTCTTCTCGTCCACGACGGAACGACGTTGACCGAGGTGGGCTGCAGTCTCTGTTGTCTGTAACCTCGCGTGTTCAAGGGAAGCGGCGGCTACCGCGCGATCAGGAGCTAACTGCTGCAGGGTCAGATCGAGTTCGCCAACTTGCTTCCGTAACGCTCCAAATTCCTGGGCGACCAGCGTGAGGCCGGCAGCCACGCCCTCGGGATCAACGTCGAGCTCCTCCAGAGATCGAGCCCCCGCGACAAGAAACGGCCCGATCTCGCGGTCGACTGACTCCAGACGCTCAGCGAGTTCCACTCCGCGAACCGAGTGTTCGCTGACCTTCAACTGCGCTGCGTGCAGCCTCGAGCGCAGTTCGTCGATGTTGCCAGTCGCTGCTTCGATCGCTACGCCGAGCGCGTCGTGTTCCGGCTGCAATCTGTCAATTTCTGTCCGAAGACGCCGGGCCTCAGCAAGCGGGGATGCAATCGAAAGGCGCTCGGCCCTCACTGTCGCGCCGAGCGTCGCTAGCCCGGAAGCGCCTTGGTCGTTCGGGTCCAGCGGCGCCGGTGGGGCTAAGCCCGCGTCGGCGCAGGCAACGCTCAGAATCGATCTTTGCTCCGTGAAGCCGGCCGCAGCCACCAAGGTTCGACGGCGCGCAACATCAATCCCGCGGTTGGTCTCCGATTGTCGCGCTTCGGTGGCGGCAAGCGAACGCGCGGCAGTGCCTAGACGTAGGCCCGTCGCCGCCAATGCCGCATCCAGCTCGTGACGGCGGCGGCGGACAGCCGCCACCATGTCGTTCACCGCGCTCGGGTGCGCAAGATGAGGGTGGTCTGTACTACCGCATACAGGGCAAGCTGTATCCGGGGCCAGTATGCTGCGCAGATGCATGGCCTCCGGCGAGACGGCCTCATCCGCGAGGTCCGCAAGAGGTGCGATTTCTGACCGAGCTGTGCGATCGCGGAGTTGGTCGGCTTCCGCCAGAGCGATTTCGACGCTAGCGGCGGTCAGCTCTTGCACCAAAACGGCGAGCTGAGACTCCCCGTGCGCGAAATCCGCCGCCGCGCGAATGTGCTCCTCACAGACTGTGCTCGTTTCGCGCACCGCCTCCAAGACCCGCTGAAGATTTGCGTCGCGATCATGGAGCGCCGCTTCGTCAATCGCAGCAAGACTGCTTCGCCGCGCGGCGATATCGTTGGAGGACGTTTCCCTTTGATTGCGATCGCGCGCAAGTTTCGCCGAGAGTTCGGCTACTTCGCCGTCCAGTCGCAGCACAGCCTTGCTTGCTTCAGCGCTCCCCGACACCGCGGTGGCGCAGTCCCGCTTGAGGGTGAGCCGTTTCGCCAAAAGGGCCGTTACCTCGTCGAGACGGTCGGCAAGCACGTTGCGACCGGATTGATCGTTCAATCGAGTGGTTGCTTCTCGATGCGATTCCCTCGTCTGACTAAGAATCCGATCGAGCTCGGCCAGAGTGGCGGTGTGGGCTACAAGCGCGGCCTCCATCTGCCGCACCTTCTCCGCAGCATCATCGAACTCGATCCGGGCGGTCGCCAATTCCGCGTCGAGTTTTTCTGCCTCACTCCAACGCGGACCAAAACCCTTGAAGATTTCCTCGGCGGCCGCATCGGCCGCTGTTGCCTCCGAAAGTCGCAGCGAAACTGCATCATCTACCGCCTGCGCCTCCGCACGCGCGGCCAATAGTTCCCCGAGGCGGTTCTCAGCTTCCGCCGCCAAGCGGCGCCCATTCTCTAAGTCGACCAACAACGGGCGAAGCGGCTCGACCAGATCGAATTCGGCTAGGGCGGCATAGTCATCGACCGCAGCCTCGCGTGCGGCGCGCGCCACCTCCGCTTGAACCTCCGCCTGACCGAGATCACTGCGGGCGACGGCGACGCGCTTGAAATGATCCAGCCGTCCGTTGTGGACGTCGCGCTCAGTAACTTTCCGAACAACAGTCTCAGCAAGTTGGCTCTGTTCGTTGAGAAGCCCTTGTCTACTGTCGTCGTCGAGAAGACCAATGTCGTTGCGTCGTTGCTCCATGTGCTCGACCGTTCTGCGACGCGTCTCCGTACCCTCATGAACACGAACCGAGATTGCCGCGTAGATCTCCGTGCCAGTAATCTTCTCAAGTAGCTCCGCGCGTTCGCTCTCCGCCGCGAGCAGAAAAGCATCGAATTCGCCCTGAGCCAAAAGCACAGTTCTACGGAACTGGTCGAAGGTGAGGTCGGTGCGCGCTTCCACGGCCTCACGAACTTGGTTTTTGCCGGACGCTATCCCGCTACCGTCATCAAGCCGAAACAGCGCCCTCTGCTCATTCTGGAGCCGACCATTTGCCCGGCCGCGGGCGCGATTGGCTTCCCATCGGGCGCGATAACGCTCGCCATCTTGGCCGACGAAATCCACTTCGGCATATCCACCGCCTGCGCCCCGGCGCAAGATCGCGCGACCATCATGAATCGAAATCGCTTCCCCGCTGGGGTCAGGCGCGGTTTCTCGCCGGCCGACAGAGACGCGCGGGTATTCTCCATAGAGCGCTAGGCACAACGCATCCAGGATGGTCGATTTCCCCGCGCCAGTCTCACCTGTAATGGCGAACAGGCCACAGCCGGCGAGAGGGTCAACCGAGAGGTCAATTTCAAACGGCGCGGCAAGACTTGCCAAATTCGCACCGCGGATCGCCAGGATACGCATGGTTCAGACCTCCGCCCGCGCCCGATGAAAGACATCGAGATGCGCGGCGCCCGGAGCCACGCCGAACGAACGCTCAAACGCGATTTTGAACAGATCCTCAGGGTCCCTTTCCGCGAGGCGGATGAGAGGATCGGCGATCGCCGCGCTATTTACTGCATCCGGTATAGCTGCAACGCGGACGTCGACGATGCGAACCGGGAAGCTCTCGGCGATGCGGTCTATCTCCTCGCGAAACCCATGCGGAAGCCCTTCACGCAAGAGACGAACCTGGACGAAGGGCTGCTCGTTGATCGTCAGATTAGACTGAAGGCCAAGCGCCGCGAAATGGTCACCGAGTTCGCTCAACCGCATGTCTCCACCCTCAGGGAGGCGCAAGAATGGAACCGGGCGATTTATGGGGATATGCTCAGACACCACGCTGACGCCGTCGATGCTGACCAGTGTGACGCCGTGTTGATAGGGCAGCTCCGTCGCCGACAAGGGAATGAGTGACCCCGAGTAGCGGACCGTCTCGCGTCCGACGGCCTGGGCCTTATGAAGATGGCCCAACGCCACGTAGCTGGCCTCGGTCGGGAAGACATCGTGTGGCACGGCATGCTGACCGCCGACCAAGATTCGACGCTCAGCACCCTCCGAACTCGATACCGCCCGCGACGTGGAGGTGGCCCGTCATGACGAACGGCAACCCGTCCATCTTCACACGTAGGCTTTCGAGCAGTTCTGCATAGAGCGCCCGTACCCCCAGGATGATGGGAGAACCTGCCTCACCATCGGGCCGCGTCAAGTTGGGAAGGCACGCCGCCGTCGGATAGGAAACCGCGAGAACATGACAAGCGACCGCGCCGCTGGCGTCTGAAATAGCGACCAGGTGGCGCGCACCGTCGATCCGCCCCTCATACCGGCGAATATTGCCAACGACGCGGATATTGAATGCTTCCAATAAGGGGCGCGGCGCCTCAAGACGGCCCGCAGCGTCGTGATTGCCGGCGACAATCACGATTGTCATGCGTGGGCGGGCGCGGCTCAAGCGGACAAGGGTGCTGTAGAAGAGTTGCTGCGCCTCGCCCGAAGGGTTCTGACTGTCAAACACATCGCCGGCGATAATGAGCGCGTCAACGTCGCGCTCGACGATGATTTCTTCCAAGCGCGAGAAAACGCTGCGGTGCTCGTACTCTCGAGAGAACCCACGTAGCGTCTGGCCGACGTGCCAGTCCGCGGTGTGAAGAATACGGATCATCAGTCTCCCCCACCCTTCCTGTCGTTTCCCATGAAACTGCCATCCGCCTTGAAGCCGTAAGCCTTAGCGGACTGCCGAACGTGAGCGAGGAAGATCGGGAGGCCCCCATCCCGGTGACCGGGCGCCGCGTGGCCCAGCATACCGTTCTCTCTTCCAAAGAACCAACCTAAGGCGAGACGGCCCGCGCCGGTGGGCAGGGAGGGCGACCGCCTCCCTCGGCCGTCATCCCGCTGCAAGGCTGTATCCTGGATTAAATTGGCTAAAGTCGACCTGATGGCGTGTGGCGACGCGGTGATCCACGCTCTGCAAGTCGAGGTCGATCAACCCGTGAAGCGGTCCGCCATGCAAGAGACGCAAGACCTCGGCCAGGGCCAGCGTCGCCGCCACCGCGCCGACGAAGGGAGCCCCCACCGCCTTTCCGGCGAGCAGGGTGACGCCGCAACGATCGAGCTCTCCGTCGCTCAGCATCCGCCGGTAAGCGGCTTGCGTTTCCACCGACTCTCCCGCCGACGCCTGCCTCCAGATCTCGGAAGCCGATTTCGGCCCCGGCAGCACATGCAGACGCATCGTGCGAAAATCCCGGTATCCGCGGCCCAACCCCGCCTCCACGATCAGATCAAATCCAACCTGGTCGAGCGCTTGCCGACCAACAGCGTTATCGAGCCCGCACAGCGCGATCGCGGGCTCGTCCGGCCGTCGATCGAATCCCGCGTCGAAGAAGCGTTCGACAACCGCCGTGCTAAAGCCGCGGCCTTCGGCCCATGTCGCCATTGCGCGCGTCTTCTTCAGGCCGACCGTGGCCGCGTCGCTCAGCACCGAGGTGCTCTCGGTCGAGGGGGTAATCACGTCCACATCCTGAAGGAAGAGCGTGACGCTAGCGGGATCTGCATAGGGCAGCATCCCCAAGCCCCACAGATAGGCCTGGCCTAGATGTCCCAGTCCGATTAGCCAGAGTCGCGAGGGCAGATAGGTCAACCTCGGCTCGTCGGGGTCGGCCTCAAGCCAGTTCGCCGTGGCCTGCGGACGCCAAAGCGACAGCCCGACCGCACGTCGCCCCGCCGCCGGGACGCCGCCGTTCACGAATAGGAATGCCTCATTGATCGCCAGCGCCGCCGCCAACATTGCCGCGAGTGGCATGGAAGGCCCCTCAGCAGGCGTAAGAGCGGCGTGGGCCGGCACAATGCCACCTCGCCACCCGGATGCGGCGGTCCGGACCTGAAATCCGTCACAACGTGCGCGCGGGCCGCCCCCGATGTAAATTCGGGGTGAACCGCTCCAGTCGCCGCCGATCTCGCCGCCTAGCTGCGTAACCGCTTCGCGAACCGTTCGGCCAAAAGGCAGCGGGGTAACCAGGGGGACATCGACATCGCCTTGGACCTGGACCCCGCCGAGGAAGACCCTGCGGCCAAGCGCAACGGCGGTCAGCAAGGCCGTCTGATGCTGGACGTCAGCACCCTCGGCCGCCCCGACGGCCACGACCAGCCGATAGCCGCGGAACATCGCTTCAGCCTGCTCTAAGCTGTCGGCTGCGCCGCTGTCGAGCGCCTGTTTGACGAGCCGGTGAAGAGATTCTGAGCGATCGAAGTTCGTCATTGTTTCGCGCCTCACATGCCGATGTGGAAAAACTCCCGCCGTTCGCTGACCGGCACGTCCGACCAGCGCTTGGCGCCCAGGTAGCGGAAAATTCCGATGTCTCGCCGGGGAAGACGGCCCGTTGCGAACCGCGGCAGGATCAAAGCGACATGCCCCGCTCGTGAAATCATCGGATAGGCTTGGTCCGAATCGCTCTGCTGGGCTCCGCCAGGGTGCACATGCACGTCGGCGACAACCGTCAGCCCACGCGCCTTGCAGAGATCCCACAACGCGCCGAAGTGGCGACCATCAAAACGAACGATGCCGGTGTCCAGGCAGTGAGGGTCGAGGTCGTCGTACAGAACGAAATCGACAACCCGAGCCCGCCCCTCACTCCTCCTGCCCAGGAGGAAGGCTCCGCTCTCGCGTGACCGGCGCCGCCCACGTTCGCGCAGGCGCGCGAGGAGCCGCCGCCACGTCCACCACGAACAGGAAAGCTCATGCCGCGGCGCGAACAGGCGGCGCATAGTCTCGGCTGTGAAGAAGTTCATGGACAAGCTCCAGGTATTGAACAATCCCGTCGGCCGGGCGCCAGATTTTCGACGGCATCTCGGTCCGCCAATTCTCATGACCGGCGAAACTTTCGCGGTCGCAAGGCAGGTACAGCGCCGAACCGCCCTTCCAGTCAGTACGGAAGACCGCGGAGACCCGCCCCCCGAGGCCGCGGGGCCAAAGGTCAAAGGCCAGCATGGCGCTGCGGGCGCAGTCCCACGGTCCTCCCGTCGGGGCGACCTGCGGATACCCCTGGCAGTTGAGCCGCAGCGTGTAGGCGCGCCCATCCTTCGCCGTGACGGCGATATAGGCGAATGGCCAAGTTACGCTGATCAGGCACCATCGCCCTTCCGCCTGTCCGAGGCGAAACGCGGCCTTCGCCGCGTCCGCCTCGAAGGCGCGCTGATCCGGCGCCGTCACCGAGCGCTCCCGGAAGCGCCGTTGATCCGCTCATCGGCCACTAGGTTGAAGGCGACCGTGCAGTGAGGCGCCTTGGTCAGCGTGCCGATATGGGTGCTGGGCTTGGGACGATCATGAGTGCCAGCGATCTGCAGAACGTGTTCGCCGGCCTCCTCCTCGCTCATGCCGAACTTATGCTCGGCGGCCCACTTCTTCACCCGGGCGACCGTCGCACTCGGCGCGAACCGATGCCCGACCGTTTCGCCATTAAAGGTCACGGCGACTTCGACATGCCGGCAGCGATGAAGGTGCAGCTTGACACCTGTCGGCTCGGCACGCTCGCGAAGGCACAAACCTTCGTCCAGCGGCTCGTCTTCATCCTCAATGAAGATCAAAACCTCCGCACCAAGGCGATGCTTCTCTGACAAATGGGCCTTAACGATCGCGAAGGCGGCGGCACCGTCGAATTCGATGTGCTCGATCTCGGCGAGCCCTTCGCCCTGGTAGAACAGGTCGATGGACGTCATGGTTTGGCACTCCGGGGACCAGGAGCGCCAAGCCCAATCGCTTGTCTCCGTCCCTTAATCTCCTGATCGGAGCGGGACAGTGAACCCGGAAAGGCGGTGGTCGAATTTGTTCAGGGCAGGCTGAGCGGACCACGTGGCGCGGCCGCACAGACAAAGAAATGTGGACACCGGGGGCAGCTAACGGCGTCGATCTCCACTGGAAACAGCCCGTTTGCAATCCCGGCCAGCATCGTGTCGCTCTTAGCCCGCCGGAAGTTCAACTTGGCAGTCGTGATCAAGACCGGTTCGGCCGTCTCGTCCGTCAGATGTAGCGCCTGCACCACGACTCCGGCGCCGAAGCGAGCCTGGCCAGCCAATTGGTAGAGCGTATAGTCTAGGTGATCATACTCATCGCTGCGCTTATGCCCAGTTCGAACGCGGCGTAGCACGACCGTGCCGTCCGGCAGCTCGGCCATTTCATTCGGCTCGACGATCACCCGTCCACTAGGGAAGTCGATTGCCAACGGCTCGGCGTCACGAAACCGTCGACCAGCGCCAGCCCGAATGAGGGCGGCTACAAGGCGGGAGGCCAATCGGCGATAGTCATTGGCGAAGGCGTGGTCGACAGGTCCCCTTACAGTCCAAATCGCTTCGAAGGCGGCCTCTGCCTCCGCGATCGACGGCTCCGCGTCTCGGCGTGTCTCCGCCAGCCAGCGAAGTAGGTCGTAGAGACAGTCGTGCGTACGTGAGAACGCAGTTGCCTTGCGCGCCCCGCCCAGTCCGAGAATATGGGTGTAGAAGAAGCGTCGTGGGCACTTTGCGTAGCTGCCGAGCCGGCTGTTGGTCACATGCCATTCGCCAGCTCGGGTCACCTGGATGGGCGATGAGCGACGTGCGCCATCGGGAAGCGGCGTCATCGTCGCCTGAGCAATCTCGTCGACGAGCGTCGCTGGAAGCCACGCGAGAAACGGTGACGGACCTCGGTTGTCGCCGTTGGGCTGACGGCGAGCGAGATGAAGGCGCAGATGCGTGCGCGCCCGCGAGAGCGCCACGAAAAACAGGCACTCTTCTTCCTGCGCATGCGACTGTTTGGCCGCCTCCTTAACCGTCAAACCTTCCGCGCCTTCGATCATGCCAATCGGCGGCGGACACCGCTGGCCCCGGTTTGACGAAGGGAAGCTCGACACAGTCAAACCGGGAATGTGAACGGCCTCGAACTCAAGGCCCTTGCTGCCGTGGACGGTCATCAAACGCACAGCATCCAGATGAAGCGCTGGCGCTGGAACTTGGCGTAAATCCCGCTCTTCGGCGAGCAGCACCAGCTGGCGAACGCGATCGAGCGTGCGTTGAATGGGCAGCCCGCCGCTGGCGGGACTCTGCTCGCGCACGAAATTCAGGAACTGCCAGACTGCAACCGCGCGCATTCGCTCGGTCACGCTCGTCACTTCGGCCATCCGCCGCGCCAAGTCCGTTCGATCGAGCAAGTAGGTTGAGAGCATCTCCCAGGCCGAAGCATTCGCGCCAATGCCGGACAGGTCCTCGGCAAGACGGGCGAGGCCGGTCGCGCCCGCAGTCGAAAGGCCCGGTGCGTTCGCGAGCGTCTTTAGCCTCGCCAGAACCGGACGAGCTTCGATCCGAAGATGGCAAGACGCGGTGTAGACATCCTGAAGGGACAAATCATAGCGGGCCATCGCGCCGACACGAGCAAGCCCATCTCCGAAAGGATCGATCGCAAGACTAAGCAGGGCGAGAAGATCTCGAATCTCATCGCGCTCGAACAGGCTACCCAGATGCAACACCGGAATGTCGCGCGCCTCTAAAGCGGTGGCGACCTCGTTCAGTCTTGCATTGGACCGACAAAGCACCGCCTGATCCCGCAAGGCCACGCCCTGGGCTTCCAATTCGCGGACGCTGGCGGCAATGCCCGCGAGTTCGTCGTCGAGCGTGTCGTAGCGCCTAACCTGCGCCTTGCTCGGACCCGCGCCTCGATCGGACGTCAGTGCGAGCGGGAGCATCCCTTCCGACGCGCCCATGCGCGGCGCCACAGCGACAAAGGCGTCCATGATTTGTTTGGTCGAGCGGTAATTGACCAACAGTTGGTCGATGGCCGCGCCGGGATAGTCGGCCGAGAACCGCACCATGTTCGCCGACGAAGCGCCGCGAAAGCGATAGATCGACTGCCGAGAATCTCCGACGACCCATAGCCGTTCCGCATTTCCGGCCACCGCCTTTAGGAGCCGGGCACTGGCGCGGTTCACGTCTTGATATTCGTCTACCAACAAGTGCCGATGGCGCAACTGAACGGCAAGACGAAGAGCGGGATCGAACTCGAGCAGAAGCGTTGGTCGCATGATGATGTCGCCGAAGTCCACGGCGCCGCGATCACGCATGGCCTTTTCGTAGAGATCATAGATGTCAGCGACCTCCAGGCACTTTTCGGCCGCTTTCGTGGCATCCGCGTCGCCTGCGGCGGAAGCGAGCATTGCCTCCGCCAAGGCGCGATAGCGTGCTGGATCGGCCAGTTCGTCCTTCGCTCGCGAAATGGCGATAACCACGTCCCGCAGGACCATCGCCGGGTCCCAGAGGTTGCGATAATGCACGAGCTGAAGGGTCGGCAGTATCTCTTCAAGCACCTCGATAGCGTCGCTGCGATCAAACAGTGACGGATTTGGGGAAAGATCGAGTCGGTCATGATGCCGACGCACCAGGTCGAGGCCAAAGGCGTGGAACGTGCCAACCCAAATGCGCGCGGACGCTTCGGGCACGGCCAGCGACAAACGTTCGGACAATTCACCGGCCGCCCGGTTGGAGAACGTCAAGACCAGGATAGCGCCCGGATCGATGCCCTCGTTCAGGAGAGACCGCACCCGTTTCACCAATGTTCGCGTCTTCCCCGTCCCTGGGCCGGCTTGGAGCTGGAATGCCGCTCCGCGGTGTTCTGCGGCTCGATCTTGCGAAGGGTCTGGGCGCGGCGTGTAGGACGGCACAGGGGCGCTCTCGGCCTTAGGCGCCAGGGGCAGGAGCAGCGCGTCAAAAAGCTGCTGACGCACAAGGTTTTTCGGCAAACCCGTGCGGCTGATGATTGACGCCGCGCCAAGTCCCTCCTTCAGGTGAAGCCGTCGCGCCACCTCGCGAGGCAAGAGCAACTCACGCGCGAAAACATTGGCCTGCAATTCGCGACGCTCGCGAGCGCCATAGTCTTCGACGCGCTGGAGACCGACGGGTGCCGACTCGGTCGATCGCGACGGGTCGATGTCTCGCGCGTCGCAGTTTGCGGATCCAGCATGGACTCTGGCATGACCGATTTCGTGAGCGACCAAGAGGGCGCGCTCGGCCGGGTCGCCCGTATCCTCGCAACAGATTGTGCCGCTCTGCTCATCAAACAGCGCACGCGCCTTCTTCAGCGCAGGATCACCTTGGGGCAACCAGACGAGCTCAAGGTCGAGGTGTGCGACCGCTGCAGCAATAACACCTGCCGGATCGAGCGGGTTGACGCCTGTAGCGACCAGCGCCGCTTGCAAGCGGGCAGCGTCTTCGCGGATGGGCTCGAATGGGTCCATGGCGTCAGAGGCTCAGCAGAAGGCGTTGCTGTTCCTCGGTGAGTCCCGAGTTTCGAACGGCCTCCTCAAAAGTCTGCCTCTCGCTGGCGTCGGGCTTGCCCTTGGCTTTGAAGAACTGCCGCCCCACTGTGGCCTGACCGGCAGCGAAATGAGCGATTACGACGCCGATTGGGGCGTGCAATTCGTCGGCGACCTTGCATCGGAAACCATCCGACATTCCGCCGGCATCGATCTGCCGATCGCGCAGTTTGGCGACAAAGACGGTGTTCGCGCCGAGGCGAGCAGCCAGATCGCGAAACCCGCGTCTATCCAGCGAGGCGAACGGATTGACGATTTCCGCGGGCGACAACCCGCGACCAGCCGAGGGCGTCGATGCCTGACGCTCCGCATGGAGCCGGTTTTGAAAACGGCTCATTGCCCGGGAGACGGCCGGACTAATCCGATCGACATCAATCGCCGTCTCGGCCACTTCAGCCGAGTCATCGCCACGAAGCGCATCCATCGCCAGTCCAATGGCGAAGTCCGTAAGGAGCACGGCATGTTCGGGGAAACGCCGGACGACATCGTCAAGCAGCGCCGCATCGGGCACGCGCTGGGCGAACGACATGGCATAAAGCGCGTCGCGCAACGGCGCTGCGCCAGAGGTTGGGATCGAGGTCATATATCCTCCTTGAATTGAGCTAGATTGACCGCGGCGCGCCTCAGGCGGTTGCGGATGGTGCGCCCGTCCACCTTGCAAATCGTCGCCGCCGTCTCCTCGTCCGGAAACTTGGATTCTTCCTTGTGTCCCATCACATGGACGAGCACGACGGCTTCGCGTTGGTCGGGCGGCAAGGCGTTGATCGCTTCCCAGAGATCATTTAGGAAAAGCGTGCTTTGTTGGGTCGCCGGCGTGCGAAACGCCTCCGAAACCCTTGCGAACACATCCTCGTCCGGTTCAGCGTCTTCTCCCTCCGACTGGACCGGCAGCGGCATAAGATGTTTGCGCCGGGCTACTTCGCTTCTGACCTGATCGACGCGAAGGGCGCGAAAAGCCAAATTGAACTTGCACTCATAGAAGTCGAGCTCATTGGCGGTCGGATCGCCGACTTCGATCGCGAAGAGTTCGCCAAGCTGCGAGATGATCTCTTCGCGGACGCTGGCGGCGTCCGCCAGCGCGCCGTCCGGAACTTTAACCCGAAGGATAGCCTCACAACGGGTCAGCAAGGTGCTCAGTGCAAGGTCAGCCTTGGCCTGCTGGCCTGTCCGAAGAGATTCCCGAACCAGGTGAACGAGGCACTCCGATTTTACATGATCCGGCGACTTACGATCGGTGACGCGCAAGCGAGGACGGAGAGCCGAGACGTCCCGAACAAGGAGTTCGTCGATCTGATGTGCGACCGACGCCGGACGAGCGTAAAGTGTTCCGTCAGGCTCGCATTTGGTCAGTTGTCGAGCCATATCACTCCCTCGCAGCCGTGACAGCGATCCTCGGGCGTCCAATGGCCCGCCCTTCCCCTCCTGATCGCAACGGCGCACGAAACCCGGAAAGCTGTTTTCGATCTTTTTTGCGTGTCCTCGGTGCTGGCACACGGTTCTGCGCAATCGTAGTCCGCTTCGAACCACCTGAGCAACCGCAGGCTGTACCCGGCCGAGACTCGAAGGACCCGGCGACACTCACATGCTGTTCGTGCCCGACGGATACAAAAGTAAGATCAATCGAATGCTTGGTGCATCAACGAGGGGATGAGATGATCAAGCTCGGCCCCTACGTCACTTAACTTCGCTCGCGCCACTTCGACCCTTCGAAGTAGGTCGTCAAACCAGCTTTGATCTTCGATGGAGGGTACGGGGACGTCTATGGCCGCGAGCTTCTTCTGGCTCAGTGTCCGGTTTCGGTCCGCGCTGCCCGGCGAGGCAGCCTGAACCTGGGAGAGTCCGCTCGGGCTCTGAAGGAAATAACACAAGAAAATCGGGCTTGCGATCATGTTATCGACGACACACGTTAGATAGCGATGAGAGCCGACTTTACCATCGTCATCTGGTCCTGCTACCGCGAACGCCCCCTCCCAGGCCTTGATATTACTAAACACGAGATCGCCATGGCGGATTTGAAAGAGCTTTTGCCAAGTTAGTTCTACGCCGCGCAGGTCCGGCTTCTTGAACAGACCCCGACCAAACGAGCGAACTCCGAGTTCCGAATATATGCCATTCGCCTCAATTTCGACCGGTCGGCGGACAATCGGAGCAACATCCCCCAGTCGCCGCCGAGGCGCGCCGATGACGATTTTGTCGAACGCTGCGCGAAGTGCGGCTGACAGTTCTATCTCGGCGACACCCGCTTTTGAGCGTCTCCAGGCGATGCGCGCTCGCGATATTATCGAGACTGCCCGCAACGCGTTGTTGTTCTGGCAGCGGCGGCAGAGCAATCTCATGCTCAAGAAATCGTTTCGGATGCAGTCGCTCCCGTCGAGCCCCGATACCTTTCCCATCGGAAGCCAACTGGCGCCAGATGCGTTCCTGCTTCAAGTACCAACGGAGAAATGACGGCTCCACCCGCTCGGTGTGCAAATCAAATGTCGGGAATTCATTCGACACGAAATACCCGTCAACTTCATCGGAAACGATCGCATAGGCGCCCTCGAAGGATTTCAGGCGGCTATAGATCAACTGCCCTGCCCGGATCCGAAACAACTGACTGGCAGCAATTTCACGCCCTGTGACCGCCGCGCGTTGGATCATACCGCGCCCGAATCCGTAAACGCCCGCTATCGGATATTTGGCGTCGGGCTCCACCGCATGGGGATCCGACGCGAGCTCCATGACTTCGCCTAGTGGGATGCGAGGATAGCATGACGTCACTTAAGCGCGCTCCGTCAACATCGTCTTGATCTCATTCAAGACACCAAACACCTCATGCTCCTTCACAATTACGCTTTCGATGATCTCCTCCGGTAACCGATGGTCGACCGCTTCCTTGGCGTGCGGGTTCTTGAGATCGAGATTTACGGCCAGCACGCGGCCTTCGCCATCGCGCTTGATCAAGTCTGGACCAAATGCTCTCCAAGCCTGTGGTCCTTCGTGGCGACTGGGCCACCAGGCACGGCAACCCGCAAACTCGTCGTATTGTAGGGGCATTGTTTTCGAGTATTTTCTTCGCCCTTCTGGAAGCGGATGCTCCCAATACCAGATCTCGCGTGTCGGACCCGATGTATCGAAGAATATTAGGTTGGTCGGTATGTCGGTGTATGGTGAAAAAGCGCCTTCGGGTAGTCTCACCACGGTATGAAGATTGAACTGCTCCAATAGGTCGGCCTTGATCCGTGCGGCAATACCGTCGCCGAAGAGGATTCCGTGCGGCACGACGACCCCGGCGCGCCCAAGTCCGCCGCGTTTGAGGCGCCGCATAATAAGCTGCAGAAAGAGCAGCGCAGTTTCGTCGGTTCGGCGATCCTCCGGAAAATTCGTGAGGATGCCGGTTTCCTCCTCACCGCCGAACGGCGGATTGGTCAAGATGACTTCGACCCGGTCTCGCTCGCCGATCTCCGTCAGCTTAAATTGCAGTGCGTTGCCGAATTCGATGTCGGGTGCCTCGATCCCGTGCAGCAATAGGTTCATCTGCGCAAGCAGGAACGGAAGTGAAGAATCTTCGCCGCCGCGCAGCGTCTTGCGCTGAAGGATTTCGCGTTTCTCGATCGTACCGGTCTGCGGCTTCATATGATCGAAGGCAGCAGCCAAAAAGCCGCCCGTGCCGCAGGCGGGATCAAGCACGATTTCACCCAGCTTGGGATCGATCACTTCGACCATGAAACGCACGACGGGCCGCGGCGTATAGAACTCGCCGTTCTGGCCGGCGGCGTCGCGCATCTCCCGCAACAGCGTCTCGTACATCCGGCCGAGGGTCTGAATGTCTTCGGTGCTATCGAAATGGATGCCATTGATCAGGTTTATGACGTCCCGCAGCACATACCCGCTGGTCGCGTAATTTCGGAGATCGCGAAACACCGCGGAGACCACGTCGCGCCGCTGCCGACCAGCACCATTGCCGCGTAGGCCGCGGAGGAAAGCGAACAGACCCGGGCCCTGCGTGCCGTCGGCGCGAACGGACTGCTCGCCATTGATGAACGAGAGCAAGTCGGGCCCGGTGATGCCGGCCGGATCGGCCGCCCAGTCTCGCCAGCGGTAGGGCGCATCGATCAGGAGGCGGTACGGTTCACCGGCGAGCACCGCCTCGACCTCGTGAACGCGCTCCATGTCGTCGACGAATTTCAGGAACATCAGCCAAGTGAGCGTGGGCAGCCGCGTGAGGTCCGTCTTCAGCTCCCTGTCCTTGCGCATCTTGTTGCGCGCGGACTTGATGAGGCTGTCGAGCCGCTGCGCTGTGGTTTTTGGCGAAGTGATCTTCTTCTCACGGGGCATTCATGGTTCTTCCCTAAGCGGCGTACAACAGGCCGGACATCTCGTTGACCGCGTCGCGGAGCTTGTCCGGACCACCGAAGCGGCGTGCGATTTCGCTTGGATTGCCGAACCCGGCCAGCGGCGGCACCTTCAAGATACCCGGCAAGACGAACTGTGCGGCACCGTGCTCAGCGTATTTCTCCAGCAGCGCCTCCAGCACGGTCCTTGCATCGGCACCATATCGGTCGAAGAAATCGGTGCGATCTCGCTTGAGACGTTCGGCACGCTCACGTCGCGTGCGGAGCGGTGCGTTCCAGGCGAGATGGCAAAGCAGATCGAACGGGTCGTCTTCCGACCGCCCGGCTTCGTCAGCCAAGCTCTCCAGGTCGATGCCCCGTTCAGCGAGCGCTTCGACGATTGCGTGGCGCTTGTCGGCTAGCACCCAGTCGGCACGGAAACTTGCAGCGGTCGGGTAGAGCGTGCGGACCTTCTCACCGGTCCAGTCCGTCAGTTTCTTGCAGGTCAGCCGTTTGCCGTCCGTATCGAGTTCGTAGATCAGATGCGCGACCACTTCGACCGTGCCGCCATCGACGTAGAGTTTGCGCGGTTCCGCAGGGTCCTCGTCGGGAGGAAGACCACCTTCGGTTTCCGTCTCGATCTCGTCGGGCGCCTCGGGCGCAGGATTTTCCTCTTCCTGTGTGGTGACGATCTCACCCTCGGCGTCGATCTCCGTGATCGTCTCTGCGGTAGGTTCGCCGTCGAAATCCGGATCGGCGAATTTTTCGGTCGCGGTGCCGGTGTAGTCGAGGATGTTGAAGAACAATTTGCCGTAGTCTTCGCGCAGCCGTGTCCCTCGACCGATGATCTGCTTGAACTCCGTCATCGAGCCGACCACGCGCGCCAGCACGACGTTCTTGCAGGTCGGCGCGTCGACACCCGTGGTGAGAAGCTGAGACGTCGTCAGAATCACCGGAACCTTTGTCTCAACGTCCTGGAAACGGCTTAGTTTGCCTTTGCCGATATCGCCCTCGTCGGCCGTCACGCGGCAGGCATAGTCCGGATAATCCGCAACGAGGTCGGCGTTGAGATTGGCGAGCGCACGACGCATTTCGCTTGCATGCTCCTGGTCCACGCAGAACACGATCGTCTTTGCGAAGCGATCGGTCTGCGCGAGGAAATGCGTGAGGTGGCGCGCGATCGCTTCGGTGCGCGCGCGCAACGCGACGACGCGCTCGAAATCCTTGGTGTGATACTCATCGTCGGGAATCTCGCGCCCGAAGCGATCGAGTTCGCCTTTGGTTGGTCTCCACCCCGCCGCGTCATAGTCCGTGACGACACGATGTACACGGTAGGGCGCCAGAAATCCGTCCGCGATGCCTTGTGCCAAGGAATAGGTGTAGAGCGGCGCGCCGAAGTAGGTGTAGGTGTCCCGGTTGTCTTCTCTCAGCGGCGTCGCCGTCATGCCGAGCTGATAGGCCGGTTCGAAATAGTTCAGAATGTCTCGCCAATTGCTGTCGTCGCGCGCGCTGCCGCGGTGGCACTCATCAATGATGATCAGGTCGAAGAAGTCCGGCGCATATTCCCGGTACAGCCCGGTCGCCGTTCGTCGCTGGCGATGGCCTGGTAGATCGCGAAATAGATGTCGCGGCCATGGCTGATCTCGCCATTCTCGATCTTGAACCGCGCGTCGCCGAACGGTGCAAAGGTCTTGGCCATCGGATCGTCAACGAGAATATTGCGGTCGGCGAGGAACAGGATTTTGGGTTTGCGGAAGTCGCCGCGCTTGTTCCACCCGGCCGTCCACAGCCGCCACGCGATCTGGAACGCTACCGCGGTCTTGCCGGCGCCCGTGCATAAAGTGAGCAGCGCCCGCCGCTGGCCTGTCAGAACTACCTGAAGCGCGCGATTGACGGCGATCTCCTGATAGTAGCGCAATGGCCTTGAGGGATCGGGAAACCCGGGCGCGAGCAGGCGCTCGGCGGCCGCGTCATCGGTCAGACCGAGACCGGCCCGTTGTCGACCCCACAGCTCAGCGGGCGTCGGAAAATCAGTCCGCAGGGTTTCCAGGCCGGTGAGAAAGTCGAATTCGAGAATCTCCGCGCCATTGGTGGCGTACGCGAATTTCAGGCCGAGAATTTCGGCGTAGTCCTTGGCCTGCTGCAAGCCATCGGCGGCGGATTTGTACGCGGCCTTTGCCTCGACGACAGCGATCGGGTAGTCGGCGCGGTAGCGCAGGATGTAGTCGGCACGCTTTTGCCGGCCGCGCTTCGCCTTGCCACCGATGAAGATCACTCGACCATCAGTGAAGGTCCGTTGCTCATTGATAGCGTGAGGCGCGCCTTCCCAGCCCGCCGTTTGGAGGCGCGGAACAACGAACTTTCGACAGGTATCCGCTTCAGTATTCACCTGGTTTCCCCACGTGACCGCTTCGCTCGTCTCGTACGTGGCGCCAGCGACTTGTCGCCCGATTTCCAAGCTTTGACGTTCTGTGCTTTCCACCGCAGGGCCGGACTGGCTTCTATCGAGGCGCGCACGTTTTCCGGCACCTCCAGAGCGGACGCGTCGATCTCACCCCGGTCCAGCACGGCATCCAGAAATGCCGTCTCGCCGGTCGTAAACTGAAACAGCGGCGCGAGCTTCTCCCGGCATTCTGCCGTGACGTTCTCGATCCAGGCCGCCGGACCGCCAAAGGCATCGAAATATCGATCGTGCAGGCACATGGTCAGCTTGCCGGTAATGTCGCCGACCTCGCATCCGATCGCTTCGGGTGAGGCCGTGCGCCAGTCGAAGCTCTTGGCGCTCGCGCCGATCATCAAGGTGCCCGCCTTGATCTTCGCCCAGTCGAGACCCGGCATAGCGACGATCCGGTGCGCATCGAACAGATCGCGCGCGGTGCGCCGCGTGACCAGCGCGACCATCTTGCCGGCGACAATCTCATGGATGTCGAGAACCGGCACGTTCGTGGCCTGGTAGGATCCGATTGCCACCGATGGCATGCGATCCACACCGTAAAGGGGGCCGCGATAGAGATAGTTGATATCGATCTCGATGGTCCCCGCGCCGCCCAGCGCGGAGGCGTAGCGATAAATCCATTTGCCGCCGGCGTGCTCGGACGGCTCACGCCGCGCGGCATAGCCTTTCGATTCCATCAAGCGTTCGATCCGGTCTTCCAATCCTGGCCGGTCGGCGTCCATCTGTTCCTTCTCGACCGCGCCGACATAGTTGACGTCGATATCGACAGAGAGGCGGTCCAGATCGGAATGGAAAACGTTGAGCGCCGTGCCGCCCTTCAAGGCGACGCGCGGCCCGATCAGCGTGTCGGCGCCGAAGGCATCGAGAATGTCGATCAGCCGGATCACACGCTCCAGCGTCGCGGGCTGGAGCTGCCGCTCGGCCGCGATGTCCTGAAGCGTTTCTCGCGACGCGGCCATCAGACGCCTTCAAAGGCGGCGTCGACCGCCTGCGCTGGAAGAAGCACGCGCCATGGCTCGACGAGCACCGCATGACCAGGTTCGGCGCCCAGCGCATAGTGCTTCGACCGTGGAAGCCGTGCTCGCAGGCGCGCCAGGACGTCGTCGGCGACGCCGAGCGCGGCGCGCCGCTTCTCGAGCCACCAACCGGAAACGGAAGCGAGCGATCGATTGTCCAGCAGCTCGACATAGTCGGCGACCTTCGCCGGATCGAGATAGCGCACCAGATCCAGCGACTTCAGGACTTCCTCGGCGCCGCCGGCGAGGTCCGGCCGGTGCAAGATGTCGACGACCGTGCGTTCGACCGCGGTGACACGGACCGCCACTCCCTGCCGATCCATGGTCATGGTCAGGTAGTCAGCCTTGCCGGCCGCTGCCAACGCCTTCGGCGGAGCGACAAAGCGGCAGGCGCCAAATGGCAGGTCGACGCGTTCAGTCCGCCCGGCGCTGACGAGTTGAACCTCGTTGAACTCGGAATAGGCTATGCCATGCAGCTCAAGCGCGGAGTGAAATCCCAGGACGCCATCGGGCCGCAGCTTGCTCGCCGCGGCGAAGCGGTCGATCACCATGCGCTCGACCGCCAGATGGGGCGGCACCGCGGCAAACACCTCGCGACTGACGCGCTTGATGTTGCCGGCCCGCAGGTGATGCCGGAGCAGGCTCGTAACATTGGCCCCGCCCGCCGGGTGGCCGAAGGCCGCCGCGAACTCAGCCCGGGTGAACACCGGATGAGCCGACAGGAAGCTGGCCGTTTTGTGCTGGCGCGGTTGCATGGGGCTAGTCTACGATTCTTGTATCAGAGGGGGCAATAAATAGCCATTTTGATGCATATTTGTCAACATCGTTTCCTTATGCGGAGGCCGGTGACCCTGCCTTCTAGACGCGAAAAGTGCTCCGTATAGGCTATAAATTACCCCTTCCGGCGCATTTTCTAAAACAACCGGTCCTAAGCCCCACTCTTCACCCGGAACGCCGTTTGGTGGGGAAAGCCTTCCCCTACGGCCGAGCCTGTGGTCTCGGCCGACCCCATCTGCGGGGACAGCCCCGCAACGCCCCGAGAGTGAGAGTGCGGACGGGGTTCCCGTGACGGGTTGAAGCCTGGGAGAGAGGCTCCCGGCGCCCGTCGCGGAGACCCGCGATGTCCAGCAAGACCGCTTCAGCACGCCCCGGCCACGACCGGGCGAGCCTCTATGACGAAATCACCGGCAAGATCATCGCCGAGCTGGAGGCCGGCCGCGTGCCCTGGGTCCAGCCCTGGGGGACGGCCGCGGCGAAGGCATCGCTCGCCATGCCGAAGAACGCCGCCACTGGCCGGCAGTATTCGGGGATCAACGTCCTGATCCTCTGGGGCGCCGTGATCGAGCACGGCTTCCCCGCCCAGAGCTGGCTCACCTTTCGCCAAGCGCTCTCGCTCGGCGGCAATGTGCGCAAGGGCGAGCACGGCACCACCGTCGTCTATGCCGACCGCTTCGTGCCGGATGACGAGAAGCGACGCGCACGCGAGACCGGCGAGGAAGCGGCCGCGATCCCGTTCCTGAAGCGGTTCACCGTCTTCAACGCCGCGCAATGCGAGAACCTGCCGGCCGAGGTTGCGGCCATTGCGCCACCGCCGCTGCCGGGCCTGATCGAGCCCAGGGTCGAGGCGCTGATCCGCGCGACTGGCGTCGACTTCCGCATCGGCGGCAACCGCGCCTTCTACGCGCCAGGCCCGGACTTCGTCATGGTCCCGCCGCCGCAGGCCTATTTCGAGCCGATCAACTGGCACCGCACGGCCCTGCACGAACTGGGGCACGCCAGCGGCCATCCGTCCCGCCTCGGCCGCGATCTTGGCGGCGCGTTCGGCAGCAAGAAGTACGCATTCGAGGAGCTGGTGGCGGAGATGAACGCCGCCTTCTGCTGCGCTTCGCTCGGCATCGTCCCGACCGTGCGCCATGCGGACTATATCGGCTCCTGGCTTGATGTCCTGCGCGAGGACAATCGCGCCGTCGTGCGCGCCGCCTCACAGGCCAGCAAGGCGGCGGACTGGATCCTTGGCTTCCTGCCAGCCGATGACGCTGTTCTTCAAGGCGAGCCCTCAACCGACAGGAGGGCGGCATGACCCTCCTGACTCCCGACCTGCGCGACCGCCTGCTCGTCAACGGCCGTGTGCCCGACGCGGACCATGTCCCTGTGGTCAAGTTCTTCAACCCGCTCGGGGAAGGCGTTTGGCTCGCAACGGAGCTGGACCCCGACGGCGACACCCTGTTCGGCCTCGCCGATCTCGGCGAACCCGAACTCGGCTCCTTCAGCCTCAGGGAGATGGCGTCGGTCCGCCTGCCGCTCGGCCTAGGAATTGAGCGCGATCTACTCTTCGAGGGAATGGTCCCAATCTCGGCCTGGGCCGAGGCCGCGCGGCAAACGGGCAGCATCCGCGCGGCAGAGCGTGTGCTTTACGCGGCTGTTAGGGCAAAGCGACAGGGCACGTGATGTACCGCGTCGCCGGCCCGACGGATGCGATGGCATCTTCAGCGTTTGAACCGCCTGAAATCCGGAAAAGCGGGAAGGCTGATTTCCGGCTTCGCGTCCTTCTGGTTCCCCTGCTTTGCGGCGCGGTCCTCCGAGAGGAAGAGGGCTGCGCCGGTTTTCGCGGCGGGTTGGAGGTCGAGAGAGAGTCTCTTGGCCGCCCGCCGCGGAGACTACCCCCATGGCTACTGCCACTCAGAAGATCACCCTGTCGCCCTCGCGCGACATTCCCTTCAATAAGCTGGTGCTCAGCCAGTCCAATGTCCGGCGTGTGAAGGCCGGCGTCTCGATTGAGGAACTGGCCGAGGACATCGCCCGGCGCACGCTGCTCCAGAGCTTGAACGTCCGGCCGGTCCTCGATGCCGAGGGCGCCGAGACCGGCATGTTCGAGATCCCGGCCGGCGGCCGGCGCTACCGGGCGCTCGAGCTGCTGGTGAAGCAGAAGCGCCTGGTCAAGACCGCGCCAGTTCCGTGCGTGGTCCGCGATCCTGGCACCGACATCCTCGGTGAGGACGACTCGCTGGCCGAGAACATCCAGCGCGCGCCGCTGCACCCGCTCGATCAGTTCCGCGCCTTCCTCGCTCTGCGCGAGAAGGGGCGCTCCGAGGAGGACATCGCCGCGGCGTTCTTCGTCGGCGTGAACGTCGTGAAGCAGCGCCTGCGCCTGGCGTCGGTCGCACCGGCCTTGCTCGACGTCTATGCCGAGGACGGCATGTCGCTCGAGCAGCTCATGGCCTTCACCGTCACTGCCGACCATGCTCGCCAGGAGCAAGTCTGGCAGGCGATCTCCGGCTCCTGGCAGAAGGAGCCCTATCAGATCCGCCGCATGCTGACGGAGAAGACGGTGCGTGCCTCCGACCGGAGGGCGGTGTTCATCGGCCTCGACGCCTATGAGACCGCCGGCGGCGTGGTGCTGCGCGACCTGTTTCAGTCCGACGATGGCGGCTGGCTCGAAGACATCGCGTTGCTGGACGGCCTGGTCGCCGAGAAGCTGAAGGCCGAGGCGGAGACGATCGCCGCCGAGGGCTGGAAGTGGATCGAGGTCGCCATCGACTTCCCCTACGGCCACACCCACGGCCTGCGCGAACTGGAGGGCGTCGCCGTCGATCTCACCAAAGAGGAGCAGGCGACGATCGACGCGCTGAAAGTCGAATACGCCAAACTGGAGGAGGAGTATGACGGCGCCGACGAGCTGCCGGACGAAGTGGACGAACGCCTCGGCGAGATCGAGGCGGCGCTCGCCGCCTTCGACGATCGGCCCATCACCTATGATCCGGCCGACATCGCCCGCGCCGGCGTCTTCGTCAGCATCGATGCCGAAGGCGCGCTGTCGGTCGACCGTGGCTACGTCCGGCCGCAGGACGAGGCTCCCGCTGGCGACCCGGAGCAGGACGGCGAGACCGATCCCGCAACGGCTGGAGCGCACGGTGTCGATCCTGACGCGCCCGTGGTTCAGCGCGCCGTCATCACCATCGGCGGACAGATCGCCGGACCGGAGGATGAGGACGACGAGGACCTGAAACCGCTCCCCGACCGCCTCGTGACCGAGCTGACCGCGGAGCGGACGCTGGCGCTGCGCGACAAGCTGGCGAACACGCCCGCCGTCGCGTTCCAGGCCGTGCTGCACAAGTTCTGCCTCGACGTCTTCTCCCGTTACTTCTCCTACGGGACGGCGATGGAGGTGTCGGTGCGCAGCGCCAGCTTCCCGGTGCAGGCCCAGGGGCTGAAGGACACGCCCGCAGCCAAGGCGATCGACGTGCGCCACAAGGCTTGGGAAGAGCGCATGCCCAAGGACAAGGCCGATCTCTGGGACTGGCTCACGACCCTCACCGGCGACGAGCAGGCGACGCTCTTCGCCCATTGCGCCTCCTTCGGCGTCAATGCGCTCCACGAGAAGGGCGACCGCTACGGCGCCGGCGTCTCGTCCCACACCGTCGAACAGCGGATCGCCGAGGCCGATCGCCTGGCCCAGGCCGTCGATCTCGACATGGTGCAAGCCGGCTGGCGGCCGACCGTCGAGAACTATCTCGGCCGGGTGCCCAAGCGCCGCCTCCTCGAGGCAGTGCAGGAAGGCGCCGGCGAACGGGCGGCGCAGCTCATCGACCACCTGAAGAAGGCCGACATGGCCAAGGAGGCCGAACGGCTCCTGGCCGACACCGGCTGGTTGCCCGAGCCGCTGCGGATCGCCGCTGCGGACGACGCACCCGTCGAAGCCGAAGAACGACGACGAAGCGCTGCCCGAATTCCTCGCCGGCGACGACGAGGAAGCGGACGCCGACGCGCCGCAGGTGATCGCGGCCGAATAGCCCGCGTGCGGGGCGGCTTCGGCCGTCCCGCGTCCTTCTCCTTCTACATCCATCCACCCAAGAGCCCGGCCCGCACGCCGGGCTCCTTGCATTTCAGGAGGGCCGCATGCCCGTATTCACCATTGAAACGACCTACCGCCTGCCGGTCTACCGGCAGCGCAGCTACGAGGCGGAAACCCTCGAGGCCGCCTGCGCGCTCGCCATCGCGGACGAGGGCTGGGACGACGAGAAATCCGACGTCGAGACGTCCGGCGACACCTATGTCACCGGCGCCTGGGACGGGCGCGACGCCGCCTATCGCGGCAGGGCGTTCATCATCCCGTCGCAGTTCGGCGAACAGGTCCGGCGCAAAGCCGACCACTTCGAGGTGCTGCTCGGCCTGCTCAAGGTCTTCGCGCACGCGCCGGACGCGGAACCGGCCGACGGTCCGTTCTGGCGTCAGCGCCTGGACGCCGCGATCGCCAAAGGCGAGGCAATTCTTGCGGACGAACCTGATCCCCAAGCGGTCGGAGGCGCGTCATGACCGAGTATGTCGTGAAGGTCGGCTTCTGGCTGCGCGCCTACGACAGCGTCACGGTCGAGGCGGATGCCGACGCCGAAGCGATCGAGAAAGCCAAGATCGCTGCGACGACGGCCATGACGTCGACCGCACACCCCGAGCATGTCGAGTTCGACGACCGACGGGAGGGCGTCATCGCCTTTATCGACCGGGTCAACCCGGACGGCCGCGAACCTCTGGTCGAGGATGTCGCGTTCGACGACGATCGCATCCATCCGGACGGCGCGCCCTCGCGCGCCGATAAGGAGCCACAGCCCCGCCGCGTCGTCTTCGCCTACCGCGTGCCCGTCCATGTCGAGGTCGAGGATGGATTGGTTTCCCACGTCACCGTCATCGACGAAACGCCGGTCGCTGATCCGACTGTCGTGGAAGGCGACGCCAACTACCTGACGGAAGCGATCGCCGCTGCGGACGATGGCCAGCCCTGGCCCTCCTGGCAGTTCGGTAACGACGATTGCCATAGCCTCGGCGTCCCACCACCCGGTGGGACGCCTTTTTCCATGCGGGCCACCAAGAAGACCCTGAGAGGGAGAGGGCTGCCGGGAAGGGTTTGAGCCGGTGCGGTCCAAGAGAGAGCGCCGGCCGGCTCTCCCATTCCCGCTCTCCCGAGGCTCCCTTCATGAATGACCTTTCTCCAATCGCGGCCGACCAGGCGGCGCAGCCGTCGCCTGTCCATCGTCCCGACGCCCCCGGGCGCGATCATCGCCGCCGCCCAGCAGCTCCTCCCACATCTCGAGCGCGGCCAGCGCGTCGACGCCGCGATCCTGCGCGCCGCCATGGAAGCGGCGTTCGGCGCCTCCGACGCCTCGGGCGCCTGGGACTGGAAGACGGCCTATGACGCCTGCGAGGACGCGACCGTCCTTTTCCTCCGCAAATACGGAAAGGCGTTGTTCCGCAAAGCCCACTTCCGGCTTCGCGGCTTTCCGCTCTGGCCAAGATCACCGGCCTTCTCCCGACCCACACCCGCCGC
>CAWFZD010000033.1:0-5967 GCA_963820145.1 uncultured Alphaproteobacteria bacterium | reverse complement strand
AGCGGCCATCACATGGTGGCGCTAGTTAGCGCGCTGATAGAAATCGCGTGGGTGACGGCCATTCTCGTCTTTGGCGCATTCACAGTGGCGATTGTTGCGATGCTGCTGTGAACGCCGCATGGACTGCAAGACCACGGCAAGCGGAGTCGCGCCCACGCGAGGACCGCGAATTGTGGGAGCGGAACCGCCGCAAACGGCGCGATACGTCGGCGATCCGCGAAAGCGCCCCCGGAGGCGTTCTGAAGGGGTCGTTATCCGGGGGGCGCTCGTATGATCAGAGCCGATGCGTCCCTGCCGGGGCCTAGAGATTGCTGAGGGTCGAGAGCGCGACCTACAAAAAGCTCCACGAAAAAACGGTATCAATCGGCATAATTGCCAGCGTCGCAAAAGTTGAGGCGCTCAGGTTTTGTCTCTCCGAACTTGAAGATGAAACAAAAGGCACTGTGCTTTGTCTCTCCCGAAGGTATCATAACTTACACAGCCAATCGCAACAAGATATCGCTCGTCGCGCATGACCGCAGCGTCGATATCTTCACCGCTGAACTTCATACGAACGTCATGACCACTGCCAAAGCCCGAAGATGGATATATTACGTGAGAAATACCTTTGGACTTATTGCTAAAGCACCAATTTATATCCCTATTCATTCTCTCAGCCGCAACTCCGCTTCTGTCTTCCTCCTTCGTAATAACGAAGGGGTCGGGGTCTATGGCGACATTCAAAGCGGGCTCTCTTCCAGTGTTTCTAAGTGATACGACAACAAATACATCCTTGCCGGGTTCTATCGTCCCATCAATGCTAGCGCTTACCGGGCCGACCCATGCGCGTTGGGCATAGAGCATAGCTTTGCGGGCTGTTTCGGCACTTGTTGCAGCGGATTCAGCCTGCTTCTTTGCGGCATCTGCTTGATCTTTTGCCGCTAGGGCGAGGTTATGGGTATCTGTTCCGCCGCTATTCATTTCTCGCCATTGAAAGTATGAAATCACGGCGCTGAGGACACCAACAAGAGCGAGCACCACGGTCAATCTCGCTATCGTCCTTGTGGACTTCGCCATCGACATTTCGTTGGCGCGATGCTCAGGATTTACCTGCTTTTGTGCAGTTTCGCTGCGGCGCTTCGCTTTGGTGATTATTCTATTGGAGGAGCGCTTAAGCAAAGCAGAGCGTTTGAAATAGGCAAGCATTCAAGCCTCCGGCCGGGGTCGCTTGCGCAAATCGTGCGAAGGGAGGAACCGGACCAATGCGGGGTGATTTGCCCCGCTTGTGATTCTGGAGAGAGCCCCCCTAGAAACACGAAGAACCCGCAGAGCGGGGCCGGTGTCCCGGCAAGCCGGGGAAGAAGATCAATTCGTCGCGGTTTTGATCTTCCCCGGAAAATTCGATCCTACGCAAGCCCCTTGTTTGGGGCGACGAAGTCGCTTGCCCAAATGCGACCCCCCTCCGGCGCGGTTGACGTGTGCAACCCGAAGGAAGCCGCATGTCCAAACGTGAGAAGCTTTTCGGCGCCGGTCGCCCGCGCCCGCTCGACCGCAATTTGAAAGCGCAGCTCACTGTTCCTGGCGCGCCCCTGACGCGCCGCACGGAGGCCGGCAAGCATTACGGCCCGCTCACCGCGAAGGGGCTGGCCGTCTTCGAGGCGTTGTTGTGGGGCTTCCACAACGCCAAGAGCGGGCTCTGCTTCCCCTCAATTCAGCGCCTCGCCGAGACCGTTGGCTGCTCGCCGACAACAGTGCAGAAGGCCCTGCGCGCGCGCTGGAGGCGGCGAAGCTCCTTCACGTGGGTCAACCGGCTCATTCGGCGCCGAGAGCATGGTCCCACCGGCTGGCGGACGCGCGTCCTGCGCACATCGAACGGCTATCGCTTCGCCGATCTCGGCGTGTCTGCTTCTAATGCCAAGTTTCGGCAAGGAACCGATAATCAAGGATTCTCTTCCGATAAGGGCGAGGCGCAAAGCGACCTGCTCTTGCCGCTCGGCGCCGCTCTTTCGAGGCTGGGCGCCACCTTGGGGCTGGAGGCGCGAAAAAGGGAGGCATACCCCTAGCGGGGGCTCGCGAAAATCGCGCCGTGGGCCGCGCCTAGGGCGATAGCTTGAGCGTGTAGCAGCGCGGCTCGCCCAATATGCTCCGCATATGCTGGAGGTATAGCTTCGCTCATCTCCTGAAGCGTCATCCAGTCAATTCCCATTGCCTGCGAAGCCGCCGCCCTGTGGCCGCCGACCCAAACGTCGCGCGTGCCGCGCCCGCCGGCTGAGGCTGCCCGGCGCCGAGCATGGCCGCCATAGACGCCGATCACGGGGCGCGAGGCGTGCCGGCAAGGCGGCTGCTCCAGCGGGAAGCTCGCCTCGAAGAGCCGATGACGCTCCAGCCGACAGCCTTGCGCGGCGAGCCCAAACATGGAGCCGCAGAGCGTGATCGGTTCGTGCAGGTCCCAGCGGGCCTCGGGGACATTCTCGATGACCCAGGGCACGCCGGAAGCGATCAAGAGCGCGCGCGTGGCGCCAATGAGCCGGGGCGTGCCGGCCTCGCCCTTCGCCCCCGGCGCGTGCCGCATGGCCGTGTAGCCCTGGCACGGGGGCGACGCATGGATCACGTCGAAGCCGCGCAGGAACTCGAGATCGAGCGCCAGGGCGTCGGCTTGAATGAAGCGGAACGGGAAACGGGGCTGAAGCTTCAGGTCGACGCCGACCACGTCGAAGCCGGCGCGATGATAGCCGACCGCCGCGCCGCCAGCTCCGCAGAAGAGGTCGAGAAGCTTGGGGCGGGTTTTGGGGGCGGGAGTTGCCGAAAGCCCGCGTGTCTGCGGGTTTTCGCTTGAGACGCGCTCCGTGATCTGAAGCCCTATCGTGCCCATGGGAGGGATATAGCGAGTTGCCTATCAACATGGTAGCCGCTATCTAGCTGTTATGACCGAAACGCCAGACAGCACAACGGTTATCGCCTTCGTCAGCCAAAAGGGTGGCGTCGGCAAGTCCACGCTCGCCCGTGGCCTCGCCCGCGAAGCGGCCGTCGCCGGCATGCGCGTCAAGCTCTGCGATCTCGACACGCAACAGGGCACCGCGACCGAATGGCACCGGCGCCGGCTGGACGCCAGCGTCGAGCCGGTCGTCTCGGTTGAAGGTTTCAAGACGGCAGCGCAGGCCCTCGCCCACGCGCCGGGTTACGACTTGCTGATTATCGACGGACCGGCGCGAGCTTCCGAGGCGACCCTGCAGATCGCCGAGCAGGCGTCATTGATCGTCCAGCCGACCAATCCGGCGCTCGACGATCTCGGCCCGGCCGTGAAGCTGTTTCATGAGCTGATCAAGGCGGGCGTTCCCAAAAGTCGCCTCGCCTTCGCGCTCAACCATGTGCTGACCGATCCTGAGGAGCAGGCGGCGCGCGAATATCTGAGCGAGGCCGGCTACCAGGTGTTGGCCGGGTTTCTACCCTCGAAGACCTCTTACCGCGACGCGCAGAACCATGGGCGCGCCATCACCGAAACCCGCTATCCGGCGATGAACGCCAAGGCGGACACCCTCATTCAATCGTTAATCGACAGGATCGCATGACGATGGCCGATCTCTCCAAGCTCATGAAGAAGCGGCTGGGCGCGCCGCCGCCGCCCGAAGAGGCGTCGGAGACGCTGCAAGCGCCCGAGATCGCCCCGGCCGCCCCAATCGAGCCGGAGGCTCACGTCCCCCCCGAGCGGGTCGAGGCGCGGCGCCGAGCCGCCAGACAGCCGCGCGAAGACGGACGCAGCCTGCGGCGCACCGGGAGAACGATTCAATTCGCAACGCGGGTGAAAGAGAGCTTCGACCGCGACGTGCGCAGGATCGCCAAGAGCGAGGGGTTGCTGCTCGCCGAAGTGCTGGAAAACGCCGTCGAGTGCTACAAGGAAAAGCTGGCGGCTAGAAAGCAGCAATCTAACAGCTAGCAACAATCTTGTTGCAACAGTGGGTAGGAGCGACTATGTTTTCAGGCGGCTATCTGACAGTCAGCTAGCTAGCTGCTAGAAGCGTAACGCGACAATGACCAAGCTAAAACCCAAGCGCAAGCCCGCCAAGAACCCCGAAACCCTGCCGCCTGGCCGCCACGGCTTCGGCGGCAATTTGTGGCTCAGCGTGGAGGGCAATTCGCGCTCCTGGAGCTTCCGCTACAAGCTGCCGGGCCAGAAGCCGCGCACCATGGGGCTTGGCGGCTGGCCTTGCGTCAACCTGGCCTCGGCGCGCCAGGCGGCCCTCGACGCCAAACGCCTCACGCGCGCCGGCATCGATCCGATTGAGCACCGCAAGGCCGCCAAGGCGCGCCAAAGCCTGAAGACGGACTTCCAGAGCGTCGCTGAAGCGCTGATCGCCGAGCGGCGGGCCGCCTGGTCATCGCCGGCCGGCGAGCGCGCCTGGCGGGCCTCCCTGGCTCAATACACATTCCCCACGCTCGGAGCCCGCGACGTGTCGACGATCTCCATCGACGACGTCGTCGCCGTGCTCAAGCCCATTTGGAGCGCGAAGCGGCCGACCGCCGAGCGCGTCCGCTCGCGGATCGAGATGGTGCTCGACCGCGCAATCGCGCTCGGGCTCAGGACCGAGGCCAATCCCGCCGCGCTCAAAATCCTGCGCCACGTGCTGCCGCCGGCCTCGAAAAAGGCGCGTGTCGAGCATCACGCCGCGCTCGCCTATGTGCGAATCCCGAGCTTCATGCGCGCCCTGGCGGCAAGCAGCAGCCCGGCGGCGCCGGCGCTCGCCTTCACGATCCTTTGCGCGCTGCGCACAAATGAGACGCTGGGCCTGCGCTGGGGCGAGGTCTCGGCCGATCTTCGCCTGCTGACGATCCCCGGCGACCGCATGAAAACCGGCGCCGAACATGTCGTGCCCTTGAGCGGTGCTGCTGCTGCGATCCTGGCCGCCAGGCCGCGCGGCGCCGACGACAGCTACGTCTTCACGGGAGCACGCGGCGCGCGCGTCGGCATCCACGCCATGCGGCGCCTGGCGCAAGAGATCGCGCCGGGCGTTAGCGTCCACGGTTTCCGGTCGACGTTCCGCGATTGGGCCGGTGACGAGACGCCGTTTGAGCGTGAGATCGCCGAGGCCGCCCTGGCGCACAGCGTAGGCGGAGCCGTTGAGCGGGCCTATCGGCGCGGCTCCGCGCTTGAGAAGCGGCGGACGCTCATGTCGGCATGGTCAAGCTTCATCGACGGCGAGAAGCCCGCGTCACTCGACTCTCGTCGAGGCTGCCGCATGAGCGATCACGAAACCCCCAAAACTGACCAGCAAAAACCCACGAGGCGCGGCATCAAACTGATCCGCCGGCCCCTCACGCCGCTCGACAAGATGTTTCAGGCGCCGCCGCAGCCTTACACGCCCGGCTCCTTGAAGCCGCTCCCGCAGCCGGCGCCGAAGGATGAAAAGGCGTGAAGGCGCCCGTCGACTGCGACGCGCGCTACCTGCGCCTGGCCACGCAGATCGGCGGCCAAAGCACGGATCGGAGCACGCGCGTTGGCTGTGTCATCGCCGGCAGCTTCGATCAAAAGGTGCTCGCCCTCGGCTGGAACGGCTTCCCCAAAGGCGTCCGCGACCTCGACGAGCGCCACGCGCGGCCGGCGAAATATACGTGGACGATACACGCCGAAATCGCCGCCATCTGCGCCGCCGCTCGCTCCGGCGTTTCGATCTACGGCGCCACGATGTTCGTGCCGTGGTTTCCCTGCGCCGAGTGCGCCCGCGCAATCGTGCAGAGCGGCATCGGCGTCCTCGTCGCCTATCGGCCCGACCTGAGCGACCCGAAGTGGGGCGAGGACTTCTGGGCGGCGGACGCCATGCTGCGGGAGGCTGGCGTCGAGGTGCAGCTTTACGAGACGCCGAAGGACGATTGCCAATGACCCCCTAGGCGCCTAGGCGGCGCGCGGAGGCACTGGCCTATGCCGGTCCGTCGTCTTCTTCCACTGCGCCAGAATCTCTGGCCGAAGCCAGCGCCGCACCTCGCGATCTGGTC
>CAWFZD010000032.1:0-4738 GCA_963820145.1 uncultured Alphaproteobacteria bacterium | reverse complement strand
AACCAAGTAGGTCTGCAAAGTAAATATTTGCTCGTGGTCTTCGGGCGATCCGCGTCCGTCATCGTGCTCCCTGAGGAACAGGGGTGCAGGACACTCCGGCGATAGGCAAATCGCGAGAGTGCTTGCGCGGACGTCCCGGCTTGCGCTTGAAGGGGACAACAGTCTCATCATCGCCGCGACGGTCATTGCCATATGCGCTCATGTTGTCCATCCCTCGTGAGGGATCGACGGAGACGGCGGCGGCAAAACTTGCTTGTGGGCGGCGGCGCGCTAATGTATAAACAGCGTGCTGTGTTGCTAACTGCCCGGTAAGAGGTGCCAGCCTCTTTCCATCGATCTAAAGTCCCAAGAAGGCTCGATCCCCCCGAGGTCGGGCCTTTTTGGCGTCTGCAAGAGCATATGCCCGTTCGCCTCTGCTCTGCAACGAAGTTTGGGCAATCATTTCTTGGTGACAACTAGTCAAGAAAAAAGAACAACAACACTCACGCCTTTTTAACGCCTTGAAAACGCTGGACTTACGGGCGCCAACTTAACAACCACAGTTGCGCCAAGCGAACGGTGCTTGTTTGTCGAGCCGCGACAAGAACTTAGATTGGCGTGAGTATGTGTCGTTGCACGATATATTTTGCCGGTAGCGGGATACTGCTTTTGCGCCGCTCGCTCAGGCCGCGCGCTCTGTGCTAAGGTTTAAGCGCTTGAACCAAAACGGAGATTATGCGCGTTGACGCGGTCGGTTTAGACGAACGGCAAGCCGCTCATCGCGCCTCGCGCCGCGCGGCTCGCACTGCGTCCGCGTCCGCCTCGGCCTCGCGCTGGGCGTCCCAGGCGGCTTTGTCGTCGTCGAGGCGCGCTTCGAGATAGGTCGCAACGCTCGCGAACGCGCCGTAGCGTGGGCTCCAGATTTGTTCCCCTTTTCCATCCGGCGTCGCGATGGCGTAGTCCACGTCCTTGGTGGTTCTCGGCGGGACGCAGATCGGCGACATGCCTCGCGAGCTGACGCACCAAGCCACCACCACCGCGCGGTATGTGTTGTGCGTCGCCTCGCCGTCCTCGTCGACGTGGAAAGATGTGGTGATGACGAAGAAGCCGGGATTTGCGGGGACGACGGTGTCACTCATCATTGGTTTGTTCCTCTGTTGACGTCGCGGCTCGACCACTGCGCATCGAACCGCGACGTATGGTCGGTCACAGCTTGATTGTTTCGTGTTCCAACACGAGCCCCTGGACGCGACGAGACACGAGCGCCTCTCGCGCCTTGTCTTGACTACCGGGCTGGTCTGGCAACTGCGTGGGTGTGCATCCGTATGCTTGTGCCAGCGCCTTGATGTCGAGCGTCACGTAGAAAAGCTCGCGACCTAGGTCCTCACCACTTTGGAACAGCGCCCCGGCCCTGACGCTGGAGTAGACCTCTAGAGGTGTCCAGTCGCCTTCTTCTTTATCCAACGCGGCGTGGAAAACGCCAAGATTCCACTCTCGCATCCTATCTCCCGGCTCCAGGATCTTTCCCGTGCATATGATAGTTGTCATTGTCATTCTCCTGTTTTGCATCGGAAGCCGCCGACGCATGCGTGTCACCACTCGATCAGCGTTCCGTTCTCGTCGACGAGTTGGCCAGCTTCGTTACGAAGCGGCTTTCTGTTTTCGTCGACGAACAAGCCGTCCTTAGGCAGACCAAAATACCTGTTGGCCTTTTGCTCCTGAGTGAGTTCCTCCCAGGGCCAGTAGCCAAACTCGTAGTGAAACTCCTCGGCGGCGAGTGCCTCGTGGGTGTCCGGGTTCTCGGCGCACCACTCAGCGGTTAGTTTGAAGTCGCTTTTTTCCATGCTCATTGTCATTCTCCTGTTTTGCGTCGGAAGCCGCCGACGCTGCGGATCACTCTGCCGCGACAGACGCTTTGGATCGCCGCACGACATAGCCCTCGTGCTTGACCTCGCCGAGCGACGGATCGCCGACGAGACAAGGGCGCACGTTGGTGATGGAGCCATCGGTGAAATGCCGGATGTGACCACGCCGCCAGTGCAATCGCGGCGAGGCGTGCGTGCCTTTCACGTCATGGCCGCTCGGCGTCACGACGCGGTCGCCGACGCGGATTAGCACCGTGCGGATGTCCTGAATTGGCAAGCGGCCCTTCTTGGCGCGCGCCTTGTTCAGTTTCACCGGTGCAGGCTCCAGCCGCGTCTCGACGCCTTTGGCTTGCAGCATGCAAGTCAGCAGGATTAGTTCTTGCAGCGCAAGCTGCGAAAGCTTCAAGACGCTGCGTGCTTCAATGTTTTTAACTGGTTGGCCTTCCACAAAATCATTATAGTCTTTTTCTGATATGAGATCAGCATAAGCAGACGGAAATATAATATCGCCTACATTCATTGCTATCCCAAATTTTCCTGGCGTTGTGCCTGATTCTTTTAGGTCTATTGCTCCGGCACAAATAATAAGCGCGCTGTCGGGTTGCTTAAGAAAGATAAGACATCGCAATTTGGTATCATGAGCAAAAGCAACCACCATCGCATGGTGAATGCCGCGCTGAAATGAATAGCAGACACTATCAAATGGTAGTTGGAACAGGCCAGCTTGCATTAGCTCAAGGGCGTATTCGAAGAGGTCATTCGTCTCCTCCGGGGTGATGTCTCCGCTGCCAAAATCAAACTGCGCTGTTTGAGGACACTCATTGAGCATCAGTTTGATTTCTAGTCGATCTTTATCGGGGGAGAGCGCCAGCATTTCGAGCGCATGATGGAGACGCATGGTCACGCCCCCTGCTCAGAAGCGTCAGGCTTTGCGGTCTTGTCCTTCTTCTGATGCGGCAAGTGCGCCAGTCGCGCGTCAGCGAACGTGTCGGGAGCCGACGTATCCAAGGCGAGATAGTCCCGCACTGCCGCAGCGGTCGCTTTGACGCTTCGACCTTGTCGGAAGCAGACGAGTTTGCCGGCCTTGCGATCTTGTCGGATTGTTGTCCGGGAGCAGTGCTTGAGCAGCCCGATTTCCTTGATCGTGAAAATCGCATCAGGCGTTTCGAGGCGCTCGTAAGGCGTGAAGGGGCGAAACGTCGACTTGCGCGGCTTTTTGGGCGTGCTCTTGGGCCGCCCGCTCTTCTTGGGCGTGGTGGTGGTGGTGGGTGCAAGCTTTTTGTCCATAACGAAGCTCCCCCGCGCAGTTGCGCGGTGTTGGTTGGGGAACGTTGGCTTCGTTTGGACTGTGGAAGAGTTGCGATACTGCTCGCGTCTCCATTCGCAAGAAGGGGCCTAATTTGACGTCGCGCGTCTGTCAAGGCCCCAATTGTGCATGCGCGCGCAAACTCAATCCTCGGCGCGTAGCCGGTCACACTCATTTGCCCACCAAATCATGAGCTTACATCGCTCTGGCCACCGCTCGTCGCGGTCGTAGGCGCGGCGGACGGCGCTCCGGTGAGCGACGTGGGCGAGCTGCGCCTCGATGGCGTCGATGCTCCAAAGGCCGGACGCGTTCAGCAGGCTGCTCGCCGAGGCGCGGAAACCGTGCGGCGTGACTTCCTTCGAGGAGTAGCCGAGCCGCGCCAATGCGCCGTTGAGCGCGTTCGCCGCCATCGGTCGGTCACGTCGGCCATAAGTGCAGGGGAACAGATACCGACCAGCGCCAGTCAGCGGTCTCAATTTGTCGCGCAGGAGGGCGAGCGCCTGCGGAGCGAGATAGACGCGGTGCTCGCGGCGTCCTTTCATTCTCGTCGCTGGAATTGTCCAAACGGGCTCGGGAGCGTCGAGTGAAAATTCCGACCATTCGGCGGCGCGCAATTCTCCCGGTCGCACGAACGTCAGCGCCAAGAGTTGCAGAAGCAAGGTCAGCTCGGGTGCGCGGCCCTGATAGCTGTCAATCGCCAGGAGCAAGCGACCGAACGCCTTCGGCTCGGTGAGCGCCGGATGATGCGTGACTTTCGACACGGTCAGAGCGCCGCGCAGCGCATAGGTCGGATCATTTTCCGCGCGTGCTGTGCTGACCGCGAACCTGAAAACTTGCCCGATGAAGCCTCGCAGGTGCTGCGCCGTGACGAAGTGGCCCCGCTGCTCGTGCTGCTGCAACACGACCAAAATCTCGGCGGCGCTCACGTCCCTGATCAGCCGCGACCCAAGCGCCGGCTCCGCGAGGCGCAAGAGCCACTCCATTTTTCCAATGGTGCTGTCAGCCTTCTCTTCACGCCGTTTCTTGGCGATCAGCTCACGGGCGATCACGGAAAAAGTGCTGGCTTGCTCAAGGGCCTGCGCGGCCTCCTTGGAGCGTTTTTCTCGCGCCGGGTCTATGCCTTGCGCGAGCAGCTTGCGGGCGGCGTCGCGCTTCTCTCGGGCTTGGGCGAGGCTCACGGAAGGATAAGAGCCAAACGACCCTCCCCCCTTGCCGCCGGGGCCGTAGCTGAGCCTCCATTTCTTCGAGCCATCGGGCTCGACCCACAAATACAAGCCGCCGCCGTCTGAAAGCTTCGTCAGGCGCGGCTTGATCTCCAGTTGCTCCGCCGTGGGGTTCTTCAGCGGTCGACCGCCCGGCCCCAGGGCGGCGCGCACTTCCGGCTTAGCGTTGCGGACTTTTGCGTCGGTCAAAAGATTGATGGCCATGGTTGGTAGCTCCTCCATCCCTAGATGGGGTCTACCAATCAGCATACCAACCTACAAGCCGGATATCGGCGAGCAAGGCGGAGCAATGACGCGCATCAAGTCCCGTTATTCATGGGCTTTTCGTTGAACACCCTTGCTCGCCGATGTGCGGAAAATAGTTC
>CAWFZD010000031.1:0-3459 GCA_963820145.1 uncultured Alphaproteobacteria bacterium | reverse complement strand
CATGGGCCATCGAATTGATGAAAAAGGTGCAGTGCCAGAGCGCGACCGTGCTCACCAGGAAGCCCCAACACGAAGGCTGGAAATCCGCAAAGTAGATAGATTCCCAGGCCGAGCGCGATTGGCGGAACCATGTGCCACTTGTTGAGCCAGCGGAGTTCTGGAATATTGGCCAGATCGAGAATTTGATCCCAGCGGGTTTCTTCGTGGGAATTGGAAATAATCCATCCCACGCGAGACCACCAAAAGCCTCTTTGGAGGGGCGAGTGAAGATCGGCCGCCTGATCTGAAAACTTGTGATGATGGCGGTGGTTGCGGCCCACCAAAAGACGCCCTTTTGAGCGGAACAGGTTCCAATGAGCGCGATCAGAAACTGCATGACCCGGTTCGTTTTGTAGCTTCGATGTGAGAAATGACGGTAATACCCACCCGTGATCGCGAACATTCGGAGATAATACATCGCGACCGCGAAAGCCAAGTATTGCCATTTGAACGGCACGAGGAAAACGCAAACAAGCGCCGCTGCGTGCATGATGAAAAAGGGCGAGGATCTGAGGTAATCAATGGGTCGGACTCGCGGAAGTGCGCGAGGGCTTTGGCGGTGGGCTCGCTGGTGTCAGCCGGTGCGTCCGAGGGTCTCGGGTTGTTCAGGATGCCTTGAAGGGAGGGGATCAGGTCAGAAGGAGCCAGGGTTTCGGTGGGTGCTGTCGACATAGGGACAGTTTGCCTGTTCTATGTCGCGAATGTTGTAAAATAACTGTAAGAGCCGTGCGTACTTGAGGACAGCTCTGGGTTAAGTGACCGGGATTTTTAGGAATTTCGATCCCGTTTCCCGGTCACCTTAGGATTGTCTTTATTTATTGGCTTTCGCTCCCGCTCCCGCTCCCACGAGAGGCGGCGCCTCCCTTGCGTCCAATCTGAGCCATATGTTCCCGGTTTTTGGAGACGCTCTGTCCCCCTTTTTCTTTTCCGATTTCGGCCATATGCTCCCTATTGCGGGAGACGGCAAGCCCGCCCTTGCGGGCGACCTCTTTGCGACTTTCTGGGTCCATCGCGGCGGTGCCTCTTGCCCGTTGCTGAATGGACTGAATCAGTAGAGGCAGCTTGATTTTGCAAAGCTTCAGACTTTTCGTCTTTTTTTTCCTGTTCGATCATCTCTAGCATGCGTTCCTCCATGAGATTCTTCGATTCGGCGGTTGCGTTCGAGCCGGCTTATATCGCCGAACTTTGGCAATGATTCCGATTTCCGTCGTTCGTATGGCAGCTAAAACGTGCAAACAGTATTCCCGGCGGCCCAGTTTTTTATGGCCTCATTATTGAATAATTTTTTCCATGGCGTTGAAGGCGTTGCGTAAGCAGACCACCGAAGATCCGGAGCTGGCTGACCGCTTTGACCGGGTGCTAGGTCAGACGGTAGAGGCGATGGATGAGAGTGGGCTGCGCTATGTGTTCATCGGCGGCATCGCGTCTGGCGGTTTGGGACGCCCCAGGTCCACTCATGATATCGACATATTCGTCAAGCCGGAGGATGCGGAGCTTGCGCTGCGCGCGCTCGCCAAAAAAAATTTCCGCACGGAGAGAACCGATCCCACTTGGCTTTATAAGGCGTTTAAAGAGGACATTCTGGTCGATGTCATCTTCAAATCGAAAGGCGAGATCTATTTAGATCAGGAAATGTATAGCCGAAGTATTACCGCCCCTTTTCATAACCGGCAGCTGCGGCTTGTCGCCCCGGAGGATCTGCTCATCATCAAGGCGGTTGCTCATAGTGAATTGACGCCAGGTCATTGGCATGATGCGACGGCTCTCCTGTCGCACGCGCAATTAGACTGGCCTTATTTGATTTTGCGCGCCGCCGTGCGCCTCGCCGCGTTCTCAGTCTGTTGCTCTACGCTCAGTCAAACGATATTTGGGTGCCGAATTACGTCATTCATGAGCTTTATGAGGTTGTTTTCGGCGAACGTGAACGGCTCGCTCCTCCGAGAGCGGCGCCGCCCCCGATAGGTCGCCCGGTTGGACTGCATCCGCAAAACTCTTATATGGCGGCCCATTTGCGAAATTTGCTCGCTGAAGATCCGCGGACACATGAGCTTGATATCGAGATCGATTGCGCCGACGATCGGATTTTGTTGCGAGGCGAGGTTCCTTCCGCCGAGCGGCGCGAGGTCATCGAAAAAATAGCGCAGGAATGCCTTCCTGGCAGCCGAATCGAAAACCAGATCCGCGTGGCTTCCTATAACGAGCCAACTGAGGCGGAGGCGTTGAAGTGATCCGTGTCGCCGCGGTCGGGGATGTGCATTACGATCGAAGCACAAGAAAGGACATGCGCGAGCACTTTCTGGCCTTGCGCGGACGGGCCGATATCCTGCTCGTTGCTGGAGACTTGACCCAGTCGGGCAATCCTGAAGAGGCCCGTGCGTTGGCTTTCGACTTGCGGGATCTCAGCGTTCCGGTCGTGGCCGTGCTCGGCAATCATGATTACCATCAGAATCGAGAAGAAGAGATTCGCGAGGAGCTCGCGTCCAGCGGGGTCATTTCTCTTGAGGGAGAATGCACGGAGCTGCGAATTCAAGGGTATTCGGTTGGAATCGTCGGGATCAAAGGATTTGGCGGCGGCTTTTTCGGGGCGTGCGTTCCGGAGTTCGGCGAGCCGGAGATCAAAAACTTCGCCCATTTTGGGAGGATTCAAGCGGATCTGCTGCGGGAGCGCGTTCTGTCGCTGAGCACGGATTACCGCTTCGTGCTTCTGCATTACTCGCCGATTGAGGGGACTCTTCATGGCGAGCGACGTGAAATTTATCCGTTTTTAGGAAGCCATTTATTGGCCGAGGCCATTGACGATGCCCAGATCGATGCCGCTTTTCATGGTCATGCCCACAAAGGAACGGAGCGGGGGGCAACTCAGGGGGCGTGCCGGTCCGCAATGTGGCGATGATGGTGATTCGTCATTCCTATAATATTTATACTTTTGAAAAGCATACGCGGTAACCCGGTGCGGGATGTGATACAGCATTTGACGTGTGTTCCGATCATCCTAACGCTAAATATAACGACAAATGGCATATCCTTGACCCGGGAGATGCCCGATCCGGCCCGAATTCGGCGCGAGCGCGACAAGGCCGCTAAGCTGAAGAAATCGCAGTGGTGGCATCGTTTGGTGAACCGGGGGATTTGCCATTACTGCGAAAAAAATTTCCCCCCGTCGGAATTGACGATGGATCATGTCGTGCCGCTCGCAAGAGGAGGGGCCAGTACGCAGGGCAATCTTGTCCCCGCCTGCCGCGAGTGCAATCGCGATAAAAAGCTCGACACGCCGGTCGAGCTCATTCTGGAGCGAGAGGATCAATCGCGTGACGACTGACGCAAACTCAACTTCGGTTTGGGGAGATGCCCAGACCGCGGTTTTTCTTTGACCTCACTCCTGATCGCGTGCTCGATGCCGTTAGTCCTCGGGCTTACATC
>CAWFZD010000030.1:0-5089 GCA_963820145.1 uncultured Alphaproteobacteria bacterium | reverse complement strand
CATCTCGCCGAACTTGCCGTGTGGATTGCTGGCGGCAAGTAGCATTGCGCCGGGAATGGTGACCATCGACGGTCGAATTGCGTTGAGGATTTCATCGTCGGGGTTGGAAGCGCCGTCGCCTGATTCCCAATAGCTGATTTCGTCTAGCAGCGCCGCAACCAGCGTGTAACCTCTAACCGTCTTGTAGCTGGCGGTGCCGACTTCGATAGTGACCATGTTGTCGAGGTCGAAGCTGTCGGCCGTCTCACGGATGACCAACGGAGCCAGCACAGGCAGCGAGAGCATGCCGCGCACATAACGCATGATGACGCGGGCCTGCTTTCGATCAGCCGCGACAATCATGATCGTGCCACGCTCGCCAGCCGCAAGAAATGGTCGATAGTCGCGAAAGACGGCGAGGAAGACGGCAATCAGCGCCAAGATGTAGCTTTTGCCGGCTCTGCGTCCGCATGCAAGCCACGCCTCGAAGTAAGGGCCGCGTGGCTCATTGCGGCCGGTGCATTGCCGGAACAGCTCGCGATCTTCCTCGCTCGTCGGCAGGCCGAAGAGGCAGCGCAAGAAGCTGAACCACGCCTGCCAATCGTCGAGATTGCGGAATAGCGATCTGAACACGTGCTCGTGCATGATCGCATCGATGATCGTCATCGCCGTGTCGAGGTGCTCGTCGGTCTCGCCGGTCATTCAGTGGCCTCCTCGGTGTGGCGGCGGGCGGCCCTGGCGAGTTGAAGGGGGGCGGCGGCCATGGGTAGGGCGGCGACGGGCTCGGGGCTCTCAGCGGGCTTTTCTATGAACTTCTTGGCGGCGTGCTTGGCGACGATGTCGGCGAGCGTCGCCGGCCGCTCGCGCGGCTTGCGATCGAGGCCCAAGCTTTCGAGCATCCTGCGCAGATGCGAGCTGATGCGGGCGAAGAACTCGACGTCGACGCTCACGTCGCCCTCGACCATCCGGCCTTCGAGAATTTCGAGCTGCACTTCGAGGCTGGAAACACGCCGAATGAGCTGCTGCGTCGCCTGCGAGAGGTTCTCAGGGCCTCCCAAATCCTCGGCGTGCAAGAGGCACAGGTCCCTGAAACGTCTGGCCAGCGCCGAACGAGCGTCGTCCTTGCCGACAAACATGCTTCGACCATTCGTGACCCGAGAACGGGTCCTGGGCGTAGGAGTGACGAGCTTCTGACGAACGGTAGGCATGCCGGCCTTCGTTGGCGGCGCTGGAAACGATGAGGCGAGCCGGACGCCCAACCTTGTGGCTCCACGGCGGTCGCCTTATGTTCTCAACATAGAGCAAGGCCCAACTGCTCACAAGCGATTGAAATAATTTATACATTGGCGCATGGTGACGGGCCTCGGCGGGCGTCCAAGCACATAGATTTATTGGTAGCTGGGTTGGTAGATGAATGGCTCAGCTCAAGAAGGCGGCTCACAAGATCAGTGGTGTAGGCGCTCGACGCGGCTCCTTGTCGAGACGTCGCGCGTAGGCAGCAATTCCGCCAAAAGGCGGATTTGATCGAGGATCAAGTGGCAAATTTGCCGGTTGATCGAGGCGCGGCTTGAGGCTCTGCGCGGCTCAAGAAAAAATGCACGAAATGAGGCTGTGCGCGAGCTAAGGCGTTTAGCCCCTCCCGATCGCCCTTTCTCCCTCCTGTTAAGGTGTAGGTGGGGAGGATGGGGAGGATGGACGGTCATTTTCCCTAAACTTCTCTAGTAGCGCTCTCTAAGAGACTTTAGGGAAAACGCTTTTCTATCCTCCCCATCCTCCCCCACTCAAACTTCAGGCGTCACTCAAAACGGGCTCTCGGAGTTCGACCTCCATGAGCGGAGGAACAATCGAAACCCCGCGTCATGGTGTTTGTTGGGGTTTTTCTGGTAGCCCCGCTGCGACAACTGCCGTCCCAGCCCGATGTAGGATATGACACTGAGCCCACGACCGTGACAGAAGTCCCTATAATCCTCCCACAACACCTTCGTCAGCGTGTAGCCGCTCGGCTCTTTCACTTGCTCTCCCTTCCTGCGCTTCTCTTCCCGCTCCTCCCTCTCCTTCTCCTCTCGCTTCGCCGTCTCCTCCGCCGTCTCCTCCCTCTCCCTCAGCCACAGGCCAATGACGTCGGTCTCGGCGCGATAGGTCGCCGTGTCGGCGACCACACCTGCTGGGATGCACAAGCCCTCCCGTTGCCAATCCAGGCACCCTTGCACGGCCCTGGCCAATATGCCGGGCAGCTCATCGCGGATGAGGCGCTGATCGAGGTCCCTAATTTTCTCTTCCTCTGTAATGCTCACCTCGTAGGGTATCGAGGTGACGCGTCGCCAAAAACCGTCAGATGGATCGAGCACCCCGGGAATGTTGTTGCCGCGCACCCACAGTTTGTGGGTTGGCTCGAAGTCGAAGCCTTCCGCATAGAGATAACGACCGGGGATGGTCTCTCGCCCGCTCAGCATCTTGAGCGCGCTGTCGTCCCAGGTTTTGCCGATCGGGATTTCATTGGCGAGCGCCATGCGCGCCCCCACCAGTTTGACGATGTCGCGCGCCTGCTCACTGTTCTTGTTCTTCTGGCTCAGTAGGCTGTCGCCATGAATGACGACGCAGTAGCTGCCGAGCATCGCTCGCCGGATATTGGCGAAGACGCTCTTGCCGTTGTCCCCCTTGCCATGCTCGAAAAACATCCTCTCTTCGCGAATGTCGCCCGTCAGCGTGTATCCCGTCGCGTTCCATAGGAACTTGCGATAAGCCTCATCGGGCTGCACGCGCTCCAAGAACTTGTCAAACTGCGGGCACTTCGCGTTGGGATCATATTCGCAGCCTGCGCATTTGGTGATGTTGTATTTCGGGTCCGGCGCGAGCAGCTTGCCCGTGCGCAGATCGACGACGCCGTTTTTGACGCCGAGCAGCCACGGGTCGCGATCGTAGTCGAGCGCCGACGAGTAGATGCTCGGCTGCATCGGCAATAGCGAGAACACCATTTTCAGCTTCTTCGCGTCAGCGAGGTAGTGCGTGAGGATTTTGGCTTCCGCTTTGGCAGCTTTGGCCTCGGCTTCATCGGGGGCGTCGCGCAATGCGTTGACGGCGCAGTTGAGCTTGTGCGCCAACATGTTTTGCAAGGCGCAGAACGCCGCTTGTGCCGCCAGTGTGTAATTCCAGCGGTTGCCGTCCCATTCGAGCCACGCCTTCCCTTCGACGACATAACGAAACTTGCGACCCACCTCCTTGGCGAACTGGCGCGCTAGCGTCACGTCGCCGAGCCGGCGATCGCTGATCTCATAGAGAGGCCGCCAACCATTGGCGCGGGCGATCTTGAGAATGGTGCGCGCCGTCACCTGTAGCCCATTGTGGCGGCCGAAGCTGTTCCACGCCGCCTTGGTCTTCTTCGCTTCGTAGCGATTACATTGCTGCGACCACTCGTCGAACAGCGCGAAGCCGATGGGGCTCCCCTTCAGTTGGTGGTGAATGGCTGCGCCGATCCGCACCCATTCGTCATAGTCGAATCCGTCGTCTTTGTTGGAAACGCCTGACAGCACAGCGTCACGGAAGTCGTCGAGTTCAAGGTCTTCGATTGGCTGGCCGTTGCCTTGGCTCGGGCCGGGTCGCGGCTCTTCCTGCGGCAGACGATTCAGCAGGGTCTTGATGTCTCCCTCTTCCACCTTGTGTGTGAAGGGATCGTAGCCATCGGCCCACTCGTAGCATCTACCACTGGCGTGATTGGAAGGTGGAAGCACGACGAGGCCGTGATACTTAAGCTCGATGCCTTGGCCGAGCTTGCCAGGGAAGGATGCGCCGTTGGGGGCGGGCATATAATAATGCTGGCCGCCGCCGCCTGTGTTAGCGACAACCGCCGCCTTCAATTCCCCATGCTGAGCTTGCAGCCCGGCAAAGGTTTGATCGCCGCCGTTGCGCGGATCGACGTCGACGACGACGAAGCCCGACGCGGCGCAATGCACGCCGATATTCGCCTGTGGGAATTTCGTCCACCAGCGTTTTATGGTCGCCGGATCGGAGCTGGCGTCCAAGTGCCCACGCGGCACCAGTGACGCCATGGGGTGCTTGCCCGGCGTCCGGCACGCAGCGTTGCCGCAGGAGCAGCCACCGTCGTCGCGAACATAATTGAGCGGCAGGATGACCCAGCCGAGTCCCGCGTAGGCGAGCGCCGCTTCGAGACGCGGCTCCAGCTTATTGCGCCTGCACTTATGAGGGGTCGACGCGTGATGATCGCCGCCGGAGTCATTGCCGCTGGAGGTGTTGTGATACTCACTCACAGCCGCCCCCCAACGAGTTCGAGGGCGCGACGGCTCACGCGCTGCGTAGCGCAGTTGCCAGATTTTTCGGGCCGAAGCGCTTGAACGAAATCCGATGGCGTTGTAAAGTGACCTTTGAGATTTGTGCCTCCACAGCCAATCTCATTCGAGGAGCCCGGTCCTGCCGCCCACGCAGGTCGGGCTTTCGCCGTTTCTAGCGTCATGACACTGCCTTCTCATTTTTTTGCTCCTCAGCTTCCACGGCGATCCCGTCGCCGCGCGGTCTTTCCTTCAACGCATGCCGAGCGCACGCTGAGATTCCGTTTCACGCGTATTCTTTGATTTGCGTCGCGTCGCGCGCCACGTCTTCGGCAGCTTCCTGCCGCCAGCGCCCCTTCGAGTAGCGACGGCGACCCTGCTTGGCCCAATCCGCCTTGGCGGCGAGCAGCGCCGCGCGGTTGGCGACGAGGGTGTGGCCGATGCGAGCGGCCGGTAGCCGCCCCGCCATGTGCAACTGCACGGCCCCCTCACCGGTGGTGCCGATAACCTCGCCGATGGCGCGCGCGCCCGCCACGAGGTCCAGGTCATATCGTTTGGTCATATCTAACGTGATAGCGCATTGCGCTGGTTTTTGCAAGGTCTCGCCGTGCGATACTAAGTATTGTCTGTAGATATACGCTGACGTTTGCTGATATGCGCTGATGTGTATATTACTAATACATTGGACTGTCAGCATGGGCTACATTCGGGGATAAGAAGTTAAGTGGCCCCTCGAAAAATGCGCGCTGAGAAGCCCCCTGGGCGATAGCTGAGCCACAAATTTCAAAATTGGGCGTTTTTGGATCGACCCGTATCATGATCCGGTT
>CAWFZD010000029.1:0-8724 GCA_963820145.1 uncultured Alphaproteobacteria bacterium | reverse complement strand
CGACTTGTTCGTGCGTCTCGCTCTGTCTGAGCAGTTCGTGCCAACTTTCAAACTGCCTACACGTGATGGCGGCAAGGTCGAGGCCGTGCTTGAGACTTTGCATCGTTCCGGCAAAGTCATCCGGTTCGCCAGGTGCTATTTAGAGCCAAAGGCAACTTGAACAGGCCGCGCCCCTCCCCCCCAGCCCTCCACCTTTCGGTACTGTTGCGGATGCCATGGCTTGCACTTGACGATCCGGTACAGTCGACGGACGACGTCCACATCGCACAATTTGCGGCGCTGCTTCGGGACCCACTCGAAGGGCACCGACGAACAACTGCTCATCGCTGTCCACGAACGAGCCCTGTTCGATTATCTCACCCTTGAATTGAGCCCTGCGTTCCCGGCTGAGACTCCCATAGCGGTAGAAATCACACGTAATTTCAATGGCGATGCCGTCCGCGACTCCGAGGGCCTTTAGTTACGAGCAGGATTGCGTGATCCGCGGCCTAAAAAGTTGGTTTCTAGCTCCGCCAAATGCCGGGAAATGGGGATGCCGGGTCTGTTATTGGCTTTGTGACGGCCTTCGACGTCCCAATTCCCGCTGTCTGCCACAGTGCCTGCTCACGATTTTTGTCCCCGCAGGCAGTTAGCTCACGTGTGTGCCGTTAAGTTTCTGTGCTTAACTCCACCTTATTGGCTTTTCCCCGCGCAGGACCCGCTCCGAGATAAGGCACCGCTGACTACAGCCCCTCGGCGAGCTCGTCCCCGCCCCCGAGTTCAATTGCCAAAAACCACCGGTCAGTTTCAGCGCCATTGTCCATCGCCGCGGCGATGGCATATCGGCTTCCAGGCGCAATGCCTCGGCGGCGCGGGGATAGGAGTCTCAAGGACGTACGAACTGCACCCGCCTTCTCTTTCTCTCCCGTAAGTCTCTCTCGCTTAAACCTTGCCGCGACACCTTTGCCTGGGTCGCACAGCAGCTTCCGGTCGTACCTCGTGTCGCTTCTGCATCTCGAGTAAACGAACGCCGCTAATATACTTTTCTTATATATGACCCCTTTCCATTGGATGCTTGAACTCGTTCTCTCAGGTCTTGTCGCTCTCCTTGCTGATCGCCTGCATGGCTCCACGAGAGCGCCTGGGACATGGCGACGCCGAGATGCTGCTTGATCACAACCGCTGCTTTCAAATTGAACTCGAAATTTGCAGGTAGCGACGCCGGCCACGCCCATGGGTTGAGCCATGATGGCGGAATTGGGTCCCCGTCCCTCTGGGTCGCAAGGCGTGGTCCCGGGCGTGTTCCGCTCGCTTTGAAGATGGCGCTGCCTTCCCCGCTCGCGGCGACGCCAGAGATCGCTCTAGAACGCTTCCGGCTCGTCCATAGTCGTTGCTCTCCCGACTTCGCTTGCGAAAGCAGGAAGCCAAACGGGAAGCAATCGTGAGTGAAGCTTCTGCTGTATTGTTGTAGTTCTTGAACCAGTGCAGCGTGGAAGCTCCGGTTGTTGTCGCTGCATAGGAACTCGCCGGCCGGCGCGTCGAAGCCTTTCATATCCATGTAGCTCACCTGGTCGGTCTGATCGTTTTCTGCGGCGCTGACTGATTTCTTCCAAAGATCGTCCTGCCACAGCGGGACGCGCCAATTTTCTTGATGCGTTCCGCGCGTTTTTCCGGAGCCTCACGTAGGGCGCAAGGAGGTCTGCGAGACGTGACCCACGCTTCACGTGACCGTCTTGCCGTTGATCTTGTTGAAGAGCACATAACGCTTGACCGAGGCCGCGCAGAAGTATGGCGGATCGAGAGCCTCAAGCGCTCCCCTCCTGTCCGGCGGGAAGCCCATTCTCGAGCTGAAGGATCGAGGCCGTCTCGCCGTACGGGTTGAGGTCCTTGAACCACTCGTGGACTCCAAGCGCCCGCGCCTTGAACTCCTCGAGCGAGAGACTGCCCACGTTCGCGATCGCCATGCTGTCAGTGTCGCAGAACGCCCATTCTTGAGCGGTGGAACTCCATGGGCTACTCGGCGCGCTGATCACCGGCGCAGCTAGGCTGATGTTGGCGCTCGCCGAGCGACAGGTTCAGGAGCAAGGGCTCGAATGGGCGTTCTGCGACACCGACAGCATGGCGATCGCGAACGTGGGCAGTCTCTCGCTCGAGGAGTTCAAGGCGCGGGCGCTTGGAGTCCACGAGTGGTTCAAGGACCTCAACCCGTACGGCGAGACCGCCTCGATCCTTCAGCTCGAGAAAGTGAACTTCCCGCCGGACAGGAGGGGAGCGCTTGAGGCTCTCGATCCGCCATACTGTCTCGCGGTCTCGGCCAAGCGTTATGTGCTCTTCAACAAGATCAACGGCAAGACGGTCATTCGCAAAGCGTCGGGTCACGGTCTCGGACACCTCCTTGCGCCCTACGATGAGGCTCCGGAAAAACGCGCGGAACGCATCAAGAAAATTGGCGTCCCGCTGTGGCAGGACGATCTTTGGAAGGAGATCATTCGCGCCGCAGAAAACGATCAGCCCGACCAGGTCCGCTACATGGATATGAAAGGCTTCGACGCGCCGGCCGCGAGTCCCTATGCCGCGACGACGCCGGAGCTTCTGCGCTGGTTCAAGAACTACAACGATCGGCAGAAGCCTGGCTATCGCGTCTTCCCGTTTGGCTTCCTGCTTTCGCTGCAGGCGAAGTCGAGAGTTCGAAATGACTATGGACGAGCCGGAAGCGTTCGAGAGCGATCTCTGGCGTCGCCGCGAGCCGCGACCGGCAGCGCCATATTTCAAGCGAGCGGAGGACGCCAAGGACCACGCCTTCGACCGAGAGCGAGGGGACCCAATTCCGCCATCATGGCTCAAGACTCATGGGCGTAGCCTGGTCCGCTACCACCTGCATCCGGAGAGCAAATTCGAGGGCGGCGGCTATGATCAGCGCGGCGTCCTCCGGCGTCGCCATGTCCGGGCGCTCATGATGCAGGCGATCAGCAAGGAGAGCGACAACCTTGAAGAGAACGAGTTCGTCGGCAAGGACGCGGGACCGGTCGAGCATCCAATGGAGGGGTCATCTGTCAAGAATATAGCGGCGTTCGTTTTCGAGATGCAGAAGCGACACGAGATTAGCGACCGGAAGCTGCTGGACCGGGCGAAGGTGTCGCCGCACACGCTAAAAACCTTGCGGGAGGGCAAGAGCATCGGTGACGCGTCCTTGACGATGCTATTCCGCGCCGCCGAGGCATTGCGCCTGGAAGCCGATCCCATCGCCGCGGCGATGGACAATGCGCTCGAAGAGTTGCGGCGGCTTCGCGATGAGTTTGGGGGGCGGAACAAGCTCGCCAAGCTGCTTGGCGTCAGCGGTCCGTATCTCGGACGGGTCCTGCGCGGGGAAAAGCCGATGACGGTGGAGTTAACCACAAAAGTTAACGGCACACACGTGAGCTAACTGCCTCGACAAGAAGCGGTCATCAAAAATCGTGAGCAGGCACTGTGGCAGACAGCGGAATTGGGACGTCGAAGGCCGTCACAAAGCCAATAACGGACCCGGCATTGCCGTTCCCGCAAGTGGCCGACTTCAGACGACTTTTTAGGCCGCAATAGCGCGATCCTGCTCGTAACTAAAGGCCCTCGGAGTTGCGACGGCATCGCCATTGAAATTACGTGTGATTTCTACCGCTATGAGAGTGTCGCCCGGGAACGCAGGGCTCAATTCAAGGGTGAGATAATCGAACAGGGCTCGTTCGTGGACAGCAATGACCAATTGTCGTCCGGTGCCCTTCGATAGGGTCCGAAGCAGCGCCGCAAATTGTGCGATGTGGACGTCGTCCATCGACTGTACCGGATCGTCAAGTGCAAGCCATGGCATCCGCAACGGTACCGAAAGGTGGAGGGCTAAGAAAAGGGTGAGCGCCGCCGTGTTCAAGTTGCCTTGGCTCAGAATGGCACCTGGCGAACCGGATGACTTGCCGGAACGATGCAAAGTCTCAAGCACGGCCTCGACCTTGCCGCCATCGCGTGTAGGCAGTTTGAAAGTTGGCACGAACTGCTCGGACGGAGCGAGACGCACAAACAAATCACGCCAGACCATGTTCAAAGAGGTGTTGAAAACCGCCTTGACGATGTCAGAGCGCACTTTATCGGCTGCTTCGGAAATCTTCTTCGCTCGGGAGCGAATGCGGCCAACCTCAACGTCTGCCTTTTCGACGGTGGCCAAGCGCTTGGCGATCCGGGCATTTTCTGCATTTAGATTGGCGATTTGATTGAGATCCTTGGCGTATAGCTCAAGTTCCGAGAGCGCTCGCACCCGCAGCATTGTACCTGTTTCGACAGCTGCAATTTGACCGGTCAGTACGCGTTCTGCTTCCGCTAACGCAGCTGTCACACTGTCAAAACTGTTAACGTGCCGCGTTGTAATTCGCGCTACCATCGCATCGATTTCGGGAAGGATCGACATTGATAGTTCGTCGCGCCGCCGCGCCACCGAAACGGCGCCCTTCGCGACGCTCGCATTTGCAATTAGTATCGTGCCCTGTGCGGCATCGTTCGCCATCGCTTTCAGACGCTGCACGGCATTCGCCATTTGTGCGCTCCGTACAGTGAGGTCGGCTTGCTCCCTTCCGTCTAGTTGGCCGCCCGTAGCGCTGAGCAAATTTCGCTGCGCCGCCGACAAGCGGCTACTTTCCTCGCCGCGTTCATAGGCGAGTGACTGCAGCCGGCCTGCTTCGGTGGTCAAAGAGGCGATCTTGGCGGCGATATGGGCCGACAATGGCCCCTGACCAAGTTCACCAAAATTGCGGTCACAGACTGGGCAGGTTTCGCCGGCTACGTGAGAAGCGATGCCTGCCAAGGCGTTTGCAAGGGACTTTGCGTCCTCAGCTCCCGTCGAGAGCGCCCGGTTTAGTTCCTCGATGCGCGCCGTCGCCCGCTGAATGACCGTCTCCAGCTCCGTTCGTACGGCGGCGGCAGCCTCGGCATTGGCGAGAAGCGTCGTGCACCTAGCCACTTCTGCTTCGGCACGTCTTAGCGCAGCTGAGCGCGCATTTTCCGGTCCATCATCGATGGAAGGCAGATCGGTGAAGCTGGCTCTAAGCTCCGTTAGGACCTCCTCCAGGGCCTGGCCCTTCACCGCACGCCAGTTAGACAGCGCACTGGCGGCTGATTTCTCAAGGCGTTCCTTTGCAGCGAGGTCGTGCGACGTTCCTTCGGAGGGCAGGCTGCGCCATTGTTCGGTCAGAGCTTTCAACTCAGAGCGTACGCGGCTAGTATCGACCAACGCCCGATCTTCGTCGCGTGCGCTCTCGAGGGCAACGCGTAGAGATTTCAAGGTCGCTCGCTGCATCGACGAACATCGAAGCGGTGGTCGGAAGCTGGGACAGCGTTGCATTGAGTGAAGCGAGCCGTCTTTGCGAATTTTCCGTAGCTTTGATGATCGACTGCCTGTTATTTACGGTCTCGCTTTGCAGCGCCGTCCGCAGTGTTTCGAGCTGACGATAGCCCGGCACAAGGTTACGGATCCGCGCGACGTTGAAGGCAGGGTAAAGACCGTCGACCAACGCGTCGAGCGGATCTAGGCCGAGCAACTCCTTTACAAACAACGTCAGCGGTGAAGTGGTGCTAGTCCTCTGGTCGTCGTAAAGCTCGAGCAGACGCCCAAGTGTTGCCTGTGGCATGTAACATCGCTCAGAAAAAAAACGGGCGTCCGTCGCGTCGAGCAACGCCATGGGCTCAAATTTATTGTCATTGAAGTCCAACGATCCACGAATATTAGCGCCGTGCTTATAGGCCCGGGTCGTAGTAAGCTCTATCGAGCCGCCTTCAGTTCCGAGCGTCGTTAAGTATTTTTGATAGCCATCGCCGTCTGACGCCAAATGCGCAATCTTGCCGGTGAGGGCGAGTTCTAGGGCGGAGAAGACGCTGGTCTTTCCCATGCCGTTCGAGCCATGGACGAGAACAACCTGAGCGTCGAGCGGAACGACAATTTTCCCTCTTACACTGCGGAAATTCTCGATCACTAGCGTCTTAAGACGAGCGTCTGTCATCTTTCATCCTGATCATTTTCTAGGACGGACGCGACCCGAGACTGGATTGCCGAAGCGAGGACCTGCTCGACCACCAACTTGCCAGTTGGCGCGGCGCTCAGCAACTGTTCCAAGAATTGTCCCGCCGCATTTAGAGGGACGTTCCTACGAAGATCACTTTCCCAGTCAACAAGCGTTTCAACCGGTGGAGGTTGAATCAGGGGCAGCAGAACCGAGATCCAGTCGCGCACCGCATCGATAGCTGTGGGGCCCGAAGGTGCGCCGACCGGTAAAACTCGGCACACTCGACTGAGAGACTGAACGGTCTCCGCGGCGACTTGGCCGGATGTAAGCACCACTGTAACCGAACGTTTGGATTCGAGAACGTCAAGAGCTCGGGTGAGGGATAAAACCTTCCTGACGACAGCATCATCAGCGGTATCACCCTTTAGCTCGATGACTACAAAAATGATAGCGATCCAACCTTCAGAGGGCGTAGTAGTTCTCTGTACCCGCCTTCCCGAATCAATATCTGAATGACCGTCTCGCTGGTAGTCATATTGCGACCTCCAAGCGAAAATATTCCTTCAGGTCGGCCAGGCTGCCGGAAAGCGACAGCATCGTTCCGAAGGCCAGGTAGCGCGGGCCGACTTTTCCATCCCGTAAGTTTGCTTTAGGACTGCGTTGCTGACGATTGCTTACTTTTCGGGAGCAGATCAGCACTACATCCCGATCGTCCTCATCGTAGGCACCGCATTCCATAAGGCTCGTAATATTCTCATCATTGGCCGCAAAGAAGACACGCGCTGTCACATTCGGCGACGTCAGCCGAAGCGCACCTGACCGTGGATTGGTTGGATCATCCACCGACACCTTCCACTCGGCTGCCTCATCGGCAAGACCGATCAGGCCAAGAGCGGCCGCCGCCTCGCGCTGGCCGGTTGCAACCGTTCGCAGCATACCTTTCATCAGATGGGGTGGCTCGTTGTCGATCGGAAAATATTCCAGTGCGCCGGCCGGGCTGGCACCATTCTGCATCTGATGGCGAGAACGCGCCAGCCCAGCGGCAATTCCCCTGGCAAGACCGAGCCGGTCGCTATCACCGACCTCGGCGAGCCGGTTACGCAGCCGATCAATCCCTGAATTGATCGCGTTGCGATCTACAGCGGCTAGCGCTGGCGCGTTCACGTCGTTTACTAATGTCTTAAGCTTTTCTGAGAGTACTGTAAGTAATAATCCAAGTAATAGCGGCTTACCATAAGCTGGTAGACAGGCAGCTTTACAAATCGCCACGCGATCCCGTTCGTACACCTCATTGCCATAGGCAATGTTGAGCACGTCCTTCTGGTCGGTCCCCAGCTCCTGCGCCGAAAACACGATCGGAGTTGGGCGGTCCGTCCATTTCCATCCCCTCAACGCCCCGACTTGACCAAAGAGATTCTGAATATTCTTATCTTGGGCAGACATGCCGATCATCAATGTCCGCGACCGCTGCACCAGAGCCTGAAGCTGGTCACGTACAATTTTGAAGGTGCCGTTGCTCATCCATCCCGTGATCTGTGCAGCGCGAGCGACGAGCAGCGGGCGGTAGACTTCCTCCTCCGCGATTGCCCGGAGTGCACAACCGTGAAACTTGTATAGCACCACTGCAGCTGCCGGGCCGCGTAGATCTTCCCCCGTAACAGTAATTCGAAAAAAGGTCTCAGAATAGCCTAGTTCATGCAGCGCGGCTTCGAGCAGCCCGTCCCAGTTGGCCGTGGCTATGTCGGTGACAACGCCTTCGAGGGCAAGCATGCCAATGGCGAGGTGCTCGGCATCCGCTTCCTGGCTCGCAAACGTATTGGGAAAATCGAGACCAACCCACAGAAGATAGTCGAGCTTCTCGGAACCGATTTCGATCGATAGCACATCGGCGTATTGCTTCCAAAGGCGGCTGAGTAGGCTCGGCAGGCATGGCCAATTGGATGCGGGTGGCTAAAATCTATCGCGGCGCTTTCATCCTCGGAGGGTGTTGCCATGGCCAACATTTTTCCAAGGCTTTGTGGTACGGGCAATCCGGGTCCGCTTTGCATTACGGCGTAGGAACTCGATAAGCTTAGCAAGCACGCCGTCCAGACCGACCACGCGATCTCGGGAGATACCAGAGCCGAGCCACAGCGCATATTGACCCTCAATCACACCCTGGTTCACGTCATGGAACGGCCCGTCAAGCAAGTCGAGCGTTTGTTTCAATGATATTGTGGCCGCCGTCGGCAATGATCCCCTCCGCCTCTGCCTGACCAGCGCTCTGTTTGATACCGCTCGTCGGCAGCACCCTGCCGGACAACTGAAGCATGACACAAAGCGCGGATATCTTTCAGGTCTCTCTATAATTTGTCCGGGTCGCAGACGCAATTTAGCAATGGGAGGGGTGCCTAGAATGTTGTTCGATCCAACGTTCGCTATATCCCTTTCTGTTCTCTTTTCGTTAGGGTTACGCGGGCGGAAATCGGATGATTTAAACTGCCCCGACGTGCCTACCAGGGGCAGCGCCCGGCCTCCGGGCGATTGGGCAAAGCCCGAGGTTCGCGCCCGCCTCGATCGCGCGCCGCGGTGCGGCTCTGACGCGCCGACAGGAGACCTCTCGTCCGAACGTCCCGGCCGGCGAGGGACGCTGGCGCAATCCGTCCCGCGCCGTGGTAGAAGCCCGGCGATCGAGGAGAGGCCATGATACCGGGACTGATCGCGCTTGCCTTCGCCGCAGCCTTCG
>CAWFZD010000028.1:0-6854 GCA_963820145.1 uncultured Alphaproteobacteria bacterium | reverse complement strand
GGGCCACAAGATTCATGCCGTCGTGAAGGCTGCTCACGTAGCAGAGATCCGCGGCGCGATAAAAACGAAATACCTCGGGAGGTTCATTGTGCGATCGCAGCAGAACGATGGGCTTATACCTGCCCCTGCCAAATCGCTGGTTGATGCGTTCCGCCAACTGCTCGACGGTTTGGTTCAACTGCCGGTAGGCTCGATCTTTGTACGGCTGCGAGACCATATCGGCGATCAGCGCGCCGTGTTCGATGCCGCCCGGCTGTTTGCTCGCTTCCATCGCGTCGAGATAGATTTGGTCCTCTGGACAATGCGGACCGGCGAGCCATTTTTCATGCGCCTCGATCTCCGCCTGAGAGCGGATGCCGCTCTCGCGGAGGAAGACGCCATAGGTCAGTTCCTCCTTCGCGCGTCCCTTCGCCTCTTCGGCGTTCGCCCACAGCACGAAAAGAGCCATCATACGTTCCCATTCGTCCGCCTCACGAATCAGCCGCGCGGCCTCGACGGCAAGAGCCTCGGCGGCTTCATCGAGGCGGAGAAAGAGCTCGGCTCGCTCGGCGTCCGAGGCGACAAGGTCCATCGCCTCGCCAATCGTAGTTTCGTGGCTCTCCCCCGCCTCGAAGCGGGCGAACAAAGCCTCGACTTCCGGGCTCAGCTTGATCGGCTGGTCGCCACGCCTCGCCAGCAGATCGCGTTTCATTTCGGGTGTCATTTTTGCGTTCCTTCGCCTTCAGTTTTGCCGCGAGCCGCGCGGCGCGGTCATCAAAGAAATCCTGGCCTTTGGTCCCAAGTCGGGCGGTCGCCGCCTTCTGCCGCCTCGGCGGCTGGGCGCTCTTTGTCGAGATTGCGGAGGGCGGATGCGCCAATGGGAGCGCGGGCTCCGTGCGCCAGGATCGCGCTGGCGACATTGTTGAGCGCCTCGGCAATCTCCAGGTTCGAGGCGGCGATCGCTTCACAGCCTTCCTTGACGGATACCGCCAGGAACTCGATTGCGCCCATTTCTGTGGCCGCATCCCCTACGCCGAGGTATTTGAGATTGACCGCGATGCTCCCGAGCGCCTCGGCGATTGCGTTTTCATCTGCTTTGTTCATGGCCTTTTGTCCTTCCGTTGCAGGCGCACGATTGTCGTCTCGCCGGTCAGCATGTTGCGGAGCGTGAGAGAATGCGGCCACCCCTCGGGCGGCCTTGTGTGCCAGTCCCGGCGCGCGGCGTGCTCGGCGGCCATGGCGTCGAGTAAGGCTTCGACGGATGCGGCCGGCACAAACTCTCGCAATAGGTCCGGCTTGGCGGCTCGAAGCTTCTCAATAAGATCGCTGGGCGTCTCGCCGCGATAGGCCGCCTTTAGCTCGCCGTCGCGAATATAGACGCGAACGCCGCGAGCGGCGGCCTCTCGGAGAAGGGCGCGGGCGGCGCTCATAGGGGCACCTCGCGCTCATCGAGCGCTTCATCTCTCCCAGAGGGGGGGTCTGGAATTGGAACATTGGAACAAAGCCCGTTTTCCGGGACATTCAGCGTTCCATTCGTGTTCCATTCTGGTTTTTGAAATGGAACAGGGCCGTTTTCTGGAACATCCGTCGGATTCTGTTCCATGTTCCATTCTGGATTGGAAAATGGAACAGGATTGGAACGCTCAAAGCCATGGTTTTCCTCGGATGTTCCAATGTTCCAATCCTGAGGGGGGGGGGGGCTAGGAGAAGAAGGGGTCTCGCCATCGAGATAGCGAGCCCAAGCGTCCTCGAATTGGATGTGCTCGAAGCCTTGAGCGGTTTCGTAAGAATTAATCCTTACTTTCTTTGTTGTTATTCCGTAAGGCTTAAGTTTCGTCCGCAATTGCGCCGCGCTTAGAGGGCGTCCTTTGTTCCAGGAGGCCCACGGTTGTTCTTCGTCTTCAATCAGCCGCTTTAGAAGTTCTTCTCTGGATATTTTGTCTTTGAAAGGGTTTTCTTCAAAAACGTCACGAATCGCGGAAAGTAACTGCTCTCCTATCGACAGATCAGCTTCTCCCGCTCCACTCAAGGCCAGCGCGGCGCGACGGGCCTGCTTCGGCCAAGAGCCTCCGGCTAGATCAGCGACAGCGAGAAGCGGCTCCCAATTATCCTGCGCCCTATCGTTCAGAGCATCTGGAAGCGCCGGACGCGCTCGGCCGATCTCAACACCATGATCCGCGCCGAAGCGGGCGAGCTTACGGGCGAGAGCATCGAAAAGGCCGCGCCCGGCGTGGCGCAGGCGCTCGACCTTTTCGCTCGGACCCTTGCGCCGCAGCGGGAGAACAATGGCCCTATCCATGACCGTGTCGGGAAGCTTTCCAATCAGCGCTATGGCCTTCGCGCCCCACGTCGAAAATTGCTTCACCTCATGGTCGTCGCCGACTGTTCTAATGACGTAGGCGGTTGCCCGGGTGTGCCCCGAATTAATCACGCCGCGCAGCTCTTCATTCTCGCGGAAAAATGCGTCGGCCTCGTCAATCAAGAGCGTCGGCGACTTCGCCTCGATGACGCGAAACGTCGCCGCAGGCGAAATGTTCGAGGCGAACAAATTCCTGCGCGAAAGCCGCCCCGATCAGGTCGAGCGATTGCGTTTTTCCGCAACGCTTTTCCGGAGCCGAGATGACAGCCAACGGAGCAACCTGGACGTGCTCTATTGTCCAGGTGAACGCTATCCATAGCGTCGCCGCCGTCGCCGTATTCGGCTCGCATACGATGAAGCGTCGGATTGTCGAACGAATGTCATTTAGCAATTGCTCGACATTTACCGGCTCGGCGCATGGTTCTATGTCGGCGCAGAGTTCTATCGCCCTCTCAGCGGCATTTTTCTCGCGCTTCTCCCGGACGAGCGAATAAGCGTAGAGACGCGACAACCGAGCTTCTCAGCCTCCGCCGCCCGGCGGCGGTCATATTCGATGCGATCCAGGCGAGCGAGATAGATCACGTTATCGTCGGCACCCGGCTTAGCCGCCATCGGCGTGTCGGTCTTCGGCGTGTCGGTCTTCGGCGTGTCGCGTTTTTCGGAGTATCTCTTCGCTTCCTCGGCGAAAAATTCGTTACGGCGCTCTTCGGTCCAGCTCCAAAAATCTTCGGGATAGCGCAAATCAGTCATTGCCGCCTCCTGAATTGCAGGCTGCGGGCACTGCCTCGCGCCATGTCGAGATCGCGGCTTTTAAGATGCGCCTGAGAGCCCATAGGCGCGCTTCAAGGGCGGCCGGGTCTCCGGCGGAGGCCGCGTCCATGAGCGCGATGCTATGGCCGCAGAGGAGCCCCGCCAGCTCGTGAATTGCGTCAAGGGCTTGATCTGGGCGTCGGTCATGGCACCCACTCCCGGATTTCGGAGGTTGTAGGGAATGCCGCCGGATCGTCAGTCACGCGACCGTCGATCTCCAGCTGCTTCATGAAGAAGGCAGTTCCGACGGCCGCGCATTCATCGCGAATGTCGCGCGCCCATTGCACCAGCATGGGACGTAACGGCTTGTCGTGCGGGCCTTGTTCCGCGCCGCATATCAGCCAATCCGGTCTGGCGGCTCCGATATGCAGCGGCCCCAGAGCCGGCTCGTATGAGACAAAGCGCACGGCGGCGGGAATGGGCGCGAGCTCGGGCCATCGCCGATCAAACTCAGCCTGATTTTCCGCCGTCACGCCGAGCCATGTGTTTGCGTAGCCATCGCCCCAGTTGCCCGGCAACATCTTCGCGATGTTCCCCGGTCGCTTCGTCAGAATGAGCCAATCGAGCGCGGGCGTCTGGCTGATTAGCGCCCAGAGGTCCGCGCGCCATGCGTCGGGCGCAGCGTTGTCGAAAATGTCTGATAAAGACGCGCAGAAGACGCGAGCCCGCTTTCCGGCGCGCTCGGCCTTATCGTCCCATCGCAAGACCTCGCGCCACTTCGCTTCCGATGTTCTTCGCCGCTCGGCGTGCGGGCCCCACTCGACGAAGTTGTAACGTCGCGCCCAGGCTTCGGCGTAGCACGCATCGCAGCCGGGAGAGATGCGCGCACAGCCAGCCCACGGATTAAAGGTGTGATCGCACCACGCAATTCCCGTCCTCTCACCCACGGCGCGCCTCCCCGCTTGCGGCGGCGGCGGCGGCGTGACGCTCCTCGGCGATCGCCAACGCGCTTTCGGCCATCGCCCGGAACCTCGCGAGCCGGGCGTCGTTCACGGTCCCAAAGACCGAGCGCCTCAGCTCCTCGATCTCGCCGCGCTGGTCCTCGGGTGCATCTGCGGCGGCGCTGTAGAGCGCCGCCGTCACGAAAGACGCGGGCAGCTCCGGGGTTAGGTCAATTACCGCGAGCGCGAGCCGCAGGCGTCGCGTGGCCTTGGGTTCGATCGGAACGTCGCGCGTTAGTTCGATCAAGCTTTGCGCGAGTTCGGACCTCGCGGCTCGAACACTTCGGGGAATCGGCCGGCGGTGCTCGGGGGGGAGATCGGCGGAGGCGTCCGCCTTCGTTGCGAGCGCGTAACGCTCCGGATCGAGCGGCGGCCGGATGGTCACCTTCGTCGCGGCCGGTTTTTTGGTTTGCGGAAGGCTAAGGGTTCCGCTAATTTTCGGGCTGCAAGACGCTAATCTATGCAGTCCATCAGCCCGCCCTTTAGCCGAGGGCGGGCCTTTCTTTGCGACCATTGTTCAGAGAGTCGCCGGCGCTTCGACCGCGACAACCTTCCTCGGCCGGCCGCGCTTGCGGGGCGGCGGGGGCTCATTCGCTGCCGGGCGTCGGCGCGAGAGCAGCCAAGCCTGAAAGTCTCTTTCCAGAATGCCAACTCGACGCGGGAGCAGCTGAAATCACAGCTGGCCCCGCTCCCTGGGCGATGAGCCGTTCGAGCGATCGGCGGGTAATTGAGGCGCGCGCCGCAACCTGATTGAGTGTGAGAACCTGACTATCCATGGTCGCCTGTCTCCTTTGGACATATGGGCGACCGTCTAACTACACCCAAAAATTCATCTTGCGGGGAACCCAGCTCAGCTGAGTTCCGACTATTTTTTCATGAGACGCTTTCGAAGGGTCCTTTCGCTGGGCGGCTTGCCCGTCCCGCCGACCACAAATTCGTCTTTCAAAATCATTTTCTTGATTGCCTTGAGCGCAAACGTCTCATTCCTTCCGTTGGCGATAAATGCATCGAATTTTTTCACATACGGCCTCCAGGCCTCATCGGCTTCGAGCCTCTGTTGCTCGCCGCGCGCCGCTCCGCCTTTCTTCCTTGCGCATTTTTGCGCGGACTTTTCTCGCTGGAGGCCGCCTTGCCGTTCCAAGGCTTGCGCCTCTAGCACCACGATCTCACTTATCGGGTCTTCGCTTTCGAGCGCGTCGCGGGCCATAAGGAAGGCCTTCGCCAACGCCGCGCGCCCTCCCGAAAGTTTCGCCTCAAGCGCCTTCGCGCCTTCCTCGCCATAAGCGGAAAAGTCGGTCCATTCGGCGTCGCCTACGACAGGAGCGAGTTGCCGCAGCATCATTTTCAGATAGTGGCGGCTGGGCGTCGTCATGACGCCGCCTTCGCCTTCGCGATCGAGACGACGTTGCCGGCGTCGGCGCGACCGTCGACGAGCGCGAGCACGTGCGTCGCCCACGCCCCAAGCGCTGCCTCTTTCTCACGCGCCCAATCGTGGCGTTGATAGAGCCCGACGACGCCAGCGCGGCTCCCTGTGTGATTGAGCACGGCCTCAGTCACCTCGAGCCGAACGCCGAGCTTTTGGAGATTGGTCGCGACCGTGCGGCGAAGATCGTGCAGCACCCAATCCGTCACGCCAGAGCGCGCATCGAGTGCGGCCTTGGCCTTCGACCAGCCGGAAAATTGACCCTTCTCGCCAGCGAACACGAGCGCCGCCGCGCGCGGCCTCGCCTTGATCAGCTCCCGCACGGCCGGCGCGAGCGGCACGACGCTCGCGGCTCCATTCTTGGCGCGCGTTCCGGGGATCGTCCATGTCGAAAGATCGCCCGCCAGCTCCGCCCATTCCATGCCGCTGACTTCGTCGCGCCGTTGCCCGGAGAGCATCAAAACGCGAACGATTCCGTTGAATGAACCGGGGCCATCCGTCGCGCGCCATATCGCCGCGAGCTCCTCGTCGGAAAGGACGCGGTCGCGCTTGGCGGTAGGGGCGACCGGAACGCCGAGAAACGGATTGGCGGCGAGCGTTCCGCGCGCGATCGCCCAGCCGAAGCAAGCCTTGCCGTAGGCGCAGGCGTGCGACGCCGCCGCCGCGCTTCCCTCGCGCGCCATGCCGTCGAGGACTTTAACGGCGAGGGCGCGATCAATGTCGGCCGCCGGCCATTCGAGATAATCGGCGAAGGCGCGGCGGATCGAGCGCACGGCCTCCACTGCGTAGCCTTCGCGCCGGTTGACCAAATGCAACTCGCGCCAGTCGTCGATCAGCTTGGAGAGCGTCAGCGCGTCCCGCTCGGCCTTCTGGCGCGTCTCGGCCGCAGCCGCCCGCCGCTCGGCGGCCGGGTCGATCCCCTTGGCCACGTCTCCCATGATCGCCCGCGCGGCCTCTCTGGCCTTCGCCAAGGGCAGCGCATCGCATGAGCCGAGGGGGACGCGGCGCTTTTGGCCGTGGACGGTGTATTGCGCGAGAAAGCTCTTGCTCCCGCCGGCTGTCACGCGGACCCCGAGGCCGCGCTGGTCGTCGTCGAAGATAAGCGCGTCGCGCTTGCCGACAGGGCAGAAGAGGGCGGCTATTCGGGCTTGGGTGAGTTTCATGGCTGCCAGAGGTCCGCATCGGTAGAGCGGACCCAGAGCGGACCCGCCGGAATGACACTTCGCGTCGCGCTGTGTCGGCTACCGTCAGATTCTTGAGCCGAGGAATCGCAGAAATCAAGCAATAATGTCGGGTCCGCGCGCTTTGCGTCGCACGGTGTCGGGCCGGGATATCGGATTGT
>CAWFZD010000027.1:0-8150 GCA_963820145.1 uncultured Alphaproteobacteria bacterium | reverse complement strand
GCGTTGGCGGTGATCGACGCAGCGGTCAATCCGGGCAGCGCCAGGGTGTCGCCAGCGGTGTCCCTGATTGTAATCCCGCCCGTGGAACTGCTCGCGTGGGCAAGGACCGCGGCTAGGTCCTGAGCCTGGGTCATGCCGGCGTTGAGGTAGGAAAACGCCGCTAGGGCAAATTGGACCGTGTCGGCGGTCGACCCGGAGGCCGTAAATCCGGCGATGGTTTCCTGGCCAAAACCGCTGCTGAGGTCGAAAGTCTCGGCGCCCGCAGCGCTCGCATTGACCGTCTGGGACGCATGGTAGGCGGGCGAGAACGTGTTTACTCCGGCCTGGAGGCTCTCCGTGCCGGATCCCCTGGCGATGGTGAGGTTTGCGCCATAGAGGTCGAGCGTGTCGGCCGAGGCGCTGAGATTGAGGTCGTCGGCCAGGTCGGTCACGCTGTTGCTGTAGAACGACTGGAACGTGGTGTAGGGTTCTGCTTTGACGTTCGAGTAGGAATACACGATGCCGCCCCCCGCGACGCGGGTCTCGGAGACGTGGAGCGCCGCGCCGTTGGCCAGATCGGATGTCGACTGGGCGGCGGTGAGGGCAAAGTTGGCGGCGGTCAGCGTCTGCAGGCCGCCGAGCGAGATTTCGAGGTCGGGCGACCCATTGCCCGAATCGCCGGCGAGGTCGGCCTCGACATAGGTGACATTGTCAGTCGGATCCTGCTGATAGCGGACCTGCGCGCCGGCGCCGCTGAAGGCGGCCGTTCCGATGAAGGTGAAGCTCTGCACCCCGGCGGCGGCGGTCAGATTGGCGTCGATATGGCTGAGGTCGATCACGTCCTTGTTGCTGTCGAAGTTCGAGATATCGTCGTGAGCGTTGACCGTCGAATCCGACGGGGAGAGATAGGTGAAAATATTCGCCCCTGCGCCGCCGGTCAGATACTGTGTGCCGGCGCCGCCGACGAAATTGGTCTCCCCGATGCCGCCGGACAGATGCACCCGGTAGCCAGCGCCGTAGAGGGTAGTCGGGACGCCCGACGTTGGGGCGCTGATGTTGCCGCCCGACGAGCTCACGAGATTGGCGATCGGGAGGCCCGCCGCCTGATAGGCGGACCAGGCCTGCGTCGAATAGGCCGGATTGGTGAAATCGAAGACGACATTGCCGCTCTCGTTCGTGGCGGCCCCTGCGCCGGGGTAGAGCGCACCATATTGGCCGAAGCCGATGTAATTGCCGGTGACATTGATGTTGCTGAAGGTTCCCGATCCGCCAACGCCCGGGTCGACGGTAAAGGTCCCGCCGAGCAGGTAGTTTCCGGTCACCGTGACGTTGCTCGTATTGCCCTGTTCCGTCGTGATCCGCACAGCGCTGTTGGTTCCCCCGTTGGCCACTGAGGTCGCGCCCGTCGCGTAGGTGGCGTCGATGAAGTTGTTGGTGATCGTGACCGGGCCGGTGGTGGCGCCGACATAGATCGCGTCCGGATGTTCGCCTGTCGACGAATAGCCGGCGCCTGAGAAATAATTGCCGGAAACGACCCCGTTTTCGATATGGACTCCGTCTCCGGGGGCATTGACGAAGGAATTGTTGAGTATGGAAATTTCGGTCGTCGCCCCGATGAACGCGTTCAATTGAAGAGGATCGGCCGCAGACCCGCCGGTGAACGTGTTGTTCTGGACGACTGTGCCGCTGGCCGACGGATATTGCTGAATGCAATACCACTCGTTGGCTCCGGCCTGAAAGGTGCAGTTTTCGATCGTGACGTTGTTGGCGTCGATATCGACGGTTGCGCCGCCGAAATTGATTCCCGACAGAACGGCGCCGTTCTGGGTGACGCAGACCCGGTTGTTGACGGGATCATAATAGTAAGGCGCGCTTTGAGACGTCGTGATCTGGGAGGCGAGCGTCAGCGACGCGACTGGCAGAGGATTTCCCTCGGGCGTATCGATGCCGGGAAGGACCACGCCCGGGTCCGCGTTACGAAGCATCTGAAGTTCTGCTGAAGTATACACTGTATACGCTCCGTCGAATAATTCAGCGCCACTTCGGCGCCAACAGATATTATCGTAGAGCACACAAAAAAACCTCCCGGCTCTTCGAACTATGTTAAAAAAACTAGATTGTCACAAATTTGCATCGCCTCGTTTGAACTAGGCTAACCTGGTTAGACATAGTTTTTGAAGGAAACAATGTAAACTGGCAAGAGTGTTATAAGAATAAAGTGCACTCAGAAATCGATCGCCGCGTCGCCGCCCGGATCTTTCAGGCGACCCGGACAAGGCGGGTCAATTCGAAGGCAATATCATATCCGTCCCATACGAAATCAAAGTCCAGGGCGGAGCCGATCGGCGCGAAGCGCGATACGCCAGAGCCCGCAACGATCTCGGCAAGCCGGCTGATTTCTTCAGGCTCGAAGCCGAAATGGGTGATCGTCTGGTCGCGCTCCGACGCGAGTTCGGCCAAGCGGCTGGTTGAGGAAATGTAGACGATCCAGAGAAAGCCGCCGCCGATGCGGTCGGCCGGTCGGTCCGATTGAGCCGAGACTACGCTGGTCAACGAAACATCCCGCCATTCGATAGCAGAGGCCTGGCCTGTCGCCGCGGCTCGATGGGCGACCACCATCTTGCGCAAATAATGGCCGGTCGGAGAAGTCTTGTCCGCTGGCGTGCGCCAGATGCGCTACCGATTTGAGCAAGCGGTCGACTGCCGCCTGATGGACACTCCGGTCTCCAACAATATATAAGATTTGCGGCGACGAGCAGGCCATTTGGTCGAATATAAAAATATCATTGAAAAGCCTGCGCGCCAAAGCAGCGCTACCTTCGCTATCCAATTGATTTAGTACTTCACCTTTCACAATCGAAATCGACGTGCGGTCGCCAAACCAAATAGATTTTCCCCCATTTCGCAGAGGAATCGGAGAAAATAGAGCGACTTTTGCATCGCCGCCCCAAACGATTCTCGCGTCACTGCACTTTGAAATTTCAGCTCCAAGCATACTTGTCGATGGATAGTGAACAAAAATCTGAGTTTCATCGCCTATAGAACGAAGCTCTTCCAAGAACAAACTGCAGACGTCCTGCATGTTTTCATTAAGGTCCCTGGGAAGTCGCGTTATGTTGGAGTTTCCAGTGAGATAGGAGAGCGCCCAAGAATACAGGAAAACGGTTTCAACGTTCTGCGGCGGCAGGTGAAAAACAAGCCCTCTCGCCCTCGCCCTCGTTTGCGCCGGCAAGCGGTTATGGAATCCCATGGCTAGCTTTTGAATTGCTGCACGGCAAATCCAAAATCCGAAATGCTTTACCGAGGCTTCCGTGCCAGCGCCGCCGCGAAGCAATTTCTCGCCGACCCGAGACATGAGATCCTGACGTTCGGCGGAAAATGGCGGAGCGGTCCGCTGGCGCGCCTTATCCAACCCGGCCAATAGCTTGTCGTCCGATATTGTCAGTTTGGCCTTGTTGGGGCCAAAAACCGTGACGTCGTTGAAACCGCGGCTGCTCATGCCGCTTGCGCCCCCAGGACATCGCTGCATCCACGCAGTTCGACCTTGCTAACGCGGCCGATAACCTGAATCGCCTTGCCAAAGCGCCCGTTAACACCGGCATCTATCGTTATGATCTTGCCCAAATCTTCGGTGAGCACGCTATGGCCAGGATAGGACTTCGGCAGCAACGACACCACCTGAATGACGCCTTCCTCGCCGATATCGGCGGGTTCCCAGGTATCCGGGCGGCGAATGATTACGTCTGTAAAATTTGGAGGATACAGGAATCCGTCGGCGCCCTCAATAAAGACGGAACCAATTTGTTCGACAAAGCCATAAAAATTGAAAATCCGGCTGATGTTGAACCGTCGCTTCAATGCGGCGCGAAACTCTGGATTGGAGACCTTTTCTGACTCGAGCTTCTTCCACCCCCGGAATGAACGAGGATGGCGTTGGAGAGATCAATCTCCCCATCCGAGAAGTTAGTAAATAGTTTCGTCCAAACGAGGTATGTAAAGCCAAAGATCAAGAATGGTTCAGCGCCTGACGAGGATACGAACCGATTGATGATGTCTTTGTCCGCGTTGAGATTTAAATCGAGGGCGAACGTCGCCTTCGCCCCAAACTTCATCATGCCCAATACCCCGGCCCCGCGCGCCGTCAACGATGCATCCTTGATGACATCGCGGGTGTCGATCGCCAAAAATGGAAGGCGCCTGCCGCCCAGGATCGGACGGAAGCTCGCGCTGAGCGCCTTGGCCTGGCGTTCGGCGGTTTCATTGTCCATTACGATCTGGCTAGGGGTTTGCCCCGTCGTGCCGCTGGACCGCATCACAAATGTTGGGCTCTTCGTGCTGGATAACGACAGCTCTTTGAAAAGAGTGACCGGGAGATAAGGAATCTCGGCAAGAGACTGGTGTTGTTTCAAGCCTCCCCATCCCAACTGCACAATCCGGGCATATTCCGAGCATCGATCGAAATGATAAGCTGAGAGTTGATTAAGCCCATCCAGCAATATCGTTTCCTTCTCCGCTTGGCGCAGAGAATACGGCCGCAACGCTAGCATGGTGTCAAACACCGCTCACCCCTTGTCATGTCACCCCCGCTTGGAGCAAGCTCTTCCAAGCGGAAAGTCTCGGGGAAGAGCCGTTACCGGTTGCTGTCATCCGGGCGCATTCATCGCGTGAGTAGCGGCGTAATCTGCTGAGTGTCAAGGCCGAGCCTGAAGACGACTACAGGGCAGGCCTGGTCATCGGCACGAAATTGGTAAGAAATCAAAGGCGCTTAGCGTTTGTGGACCGGCTTAGGTCCCCGTTCGGAGGTCTCCGAAAGCCGGTTTGAGACGCCTCTGGAGTGGTGCTTGCTGCGCCGATTCCGCGCACAGGGCTAGGGAGGACCCAATAGGCAGCGCAGGCCGACGCCGAGACCGGCCCGATTGCGGTCGATTCCCGAGGCCGCGATATGGCCGCGATATCGAAGCTGGATCCTGGATGCAATTTGATATACCTTTCCCCGGTTCACAGAAAATTGGAGTTCAAGGATGGCGGTCGAAAGTAGGGTGCTCAAGTCATTCAAGGAAGCCCTCGATGTTGACAATTCGATCGACACGTCGACATTGGTCTATAGAGAATTTCCCGCCTGGAATTCCGTTGGCCACATGACCCTCATTGCAGCGCTTGAGACCGAGTTCGATACAATGTTGGAAACCGACGATATTCTTGCCATGAGCGACTTCAAGAAGGCCGTGGAGATCATGACGAGGTATTCGGATGGCTGAAGCCCCCGCAGCATCCGGAAGCGCTCTTGAAGGTTGTCCGGCGCGATGGGGCGAACTGCGCGACGCTTGGCTCGGCGTGCGGCGCGCCCTGGCGGGATCGTGGCCGCTCCTCGTGAGACACAGGCGGGAGGCGAAGACTAAGCGGAGCGCTCGGGGACTTTCGAATTATTCGGGTTGAACCCCCACGACCCTCGCCGGCCGCGCTACAAAGAGCTCACCAAGCCCCTTTGAAAGGATGGGCGCCGACCATGAGACGACACTTGAACGAAGAACCACTCGGTGAAGTCGTGGATTGCGGCGGCCTGCTGCCGCTGCTGCCGGCGCGTGAGAAAGAACGCGCGCTCATTGACGGACGTACCCATCTCGCACTGACGCGAGAGCAGCTCCGCGCACGGGCGTTGCGTTTCGCAGCGTCGTGCGCCTCGACAAAGAAGCGTCTTGCCTTCGTTTTGGTGGACAAGACCTCCGATTCCGTGGTTGCCTTGCTGGCGGCGGCCGCGGCCGGGCATGCGGTCGCTCTCATCGACCGCGACCTTAAACCGGCGAAGCTTGCGTCGCTGCTCGAGACCTTTCAGCCCGAGATTGTGCTCGGCACAGATTCGCTTGCGGCAACGCTTTCCCTGGCGAAAACCCCTTCATGGGCGACTTTTTCGGAAGATATGGGACCGCTAAAAGGGGCGATCGCTGACAAGTCTCTCGAGGCCGCACCGATTCATTCCTCTTTGCTGCTGCTTCTGGCGACGTCGGGCACGACCGGCGCGCCGAGATTCGTTCGCCTCTCTGCCGAAGCCATCGTCGCCAACGCCCGTCAGATCGCTCAAGCGCTCTCCATCGACGAACGCAGCGTCGGGATTTTACACCTCCCAGCACATTACTCGTATGGATTATCCATCGCGACTTCCCACCTCGTAGCAGGGGCGAGCGTCTTCGTCCTCGATGACGCCATTACCTCCCGCTCGTTCTGGTCAAGCGTCGAGCGTGCCAAGGGTACACACTTTCCCGGCGTTCCGTTTCACTACGCGACTCTGGCTCGCCTGGGACTCGGCTTAATCCCTGAGTGCGTTACGACTTTCACGCAAGCGGGCGGCTCGCTGGATCTGCGTTCGCAAAGGATCATGCACGAATTCGCGCAGGTCCGCGGCGGACGATTCTATGTCATGTACGGCCAAACCGAGGCTTCGCCGCGTATGACGACGCTCCAGCACGTCGACTTCGAGCGAAAGCTGGGGTCGGTCGGGCTCGCGCTGGCGGGGGGGCTCCTTGTCGATTGAGGACGAGGGCGTGGCGCTGCCGGCCGGTATCTCCGGCCCTGTCGTGTACCGCGGGCCAAACGTGATGATGGGGTACGCCGACATACGCGATGATCTCGCCCGCGGCGACGAACTCAGGGGTCGGCTCGAAACCGGCGACGTCGGCCATCTCGATGAGGAAGGCTATCTCTTCCTCACCGGGCGGACCAAGCGGTTTTCCAAAATCGCAGGACTGCGGCTCGGGCTTGATCAGATCGAGAGGGAGTTTGCGGAGGCAGGCTTTGTCGCCTGTGTCGACGCCGGAGAACGCATTGCGGTATTTTTCGAGGAACACGCGGACGAGTCCGCATTGAGGGCTCGGGCGAAGGAGCTCGCCACTGAATACAAAATTCCGCCAAACACCTTCCGGATAACAAAGGTCAGCGCCATGCCGCGAACGACCGGCGGCAAGATCGATTTCTCGCGACTGAAGGAGACGGCCCGGATTTGAGGCGTCGCGATTTTTCCAGCCCGTGTAATTGACTCTATCTGTCTGCGCACGTATGAGGTGCGCTTACCATTATGGTGTAAGGGATGGGTTTACTTTATGCGGGCGCTTTTCGATTAGTAATCATGTCGTATGCGAGCGCTATTATTTATTCGCGCGCTGTCGATGAGAATTCTGCGGTCGAGCCCGGTCGGGGGCGTTGCGGTAGGCTTCGTCGATTTCGCACCGTGCGATCAAGCATAGACCCCAGACTTGATCCGCCACGCAGCGCTTTCGGCCAACAATATTCAGGATAGGTAGATGTCCTTGCCACTTGTGACGATCGTAAGGAATAAAGTAACAAGCGTTGTTCGAGAAATACACAGACAATATCTGAGAATAATTTGGCAAATGGATATTGCGCCTGGTGTTCAGATCTCAACAAGCGCGAAACTGGATAGGTCGAATCCGAGAGGAATCCATATCGGTGAATATACTTCTATAACCTTTGATTTCAGCAATCCTGACTCACGATTTTGTCAACCGTCGTCACTTGGACACGTGGATCGGCAAGAGATGTTTTATCGGGGCGAGAAGTATAATCATGCCGGGTATTCGCATTGGCGATGAATGCATTGCGGCGACGGCCAGCGTCGTGATGAAGGATATGCCGTCGAACTGCCTCATCGCCGGCAATCCGGCGCGCGTAATTGAAAAAAACGTGCACACTGGTCCGTGGGGTTATCGAGTGCCTGCGCCGACCGGGCAACTTGCTGATGTCAAGGCCGATTGACTTGGCGCGTTGTTCAAAAGAGGCCTTCCCAGAACGCTGGTCTCGACGATGCTGCATTTGCCTTGTCGAGGCCGTAGCCAAAATCACAATCATCGGGCTGCAAGAGACATGGTGAAACATAATGTCGCTTGATCTTTCCGGAAGGATCGCCGTCGTCACGGGAGCAGGCAGCGGGATCGGACTGGCGACGTGTAAGCGGTTTCTGGAACAAGGCGCGTTCGTTGTCATGGGCTTGCATGACCAAAATCGATCGAAACAAGCCACTGAGGAATTGACGTATTCATATCCGAATAAAATATCCGTGGATACTTGCGATATTGCGAATTACGAGGACATAGGCAGCTTTGTAAAAGGTATCGTCGCCCAACACAAGCGGATCGACGTGCTTGTTAATAATGCAGGGA
>CAWFZD010000026.1:0-4211 GCA_963820145.1 uncultured Alphaproteobacteria bacterium | reverse complement strand
AGCGTCGTTTTCGTGCGCTTAACGTGCGGAGCAATTGCATGCGCTCAGCATCAGGATCGTTCCCGAGTTGTCCGGACCGCGCGCATTCGGGGCGTCGTCAGGATGCCGCCGACGCATCGATTTTCGTTCTTATTCGATGACAACAAGGAGTTCTGGCGGGAACTCGACTGACACATTCGCTTGCGCCGATGGTGCCCCTTCGCCACGCCAATCGTGAACGAATTTCGACTCCGCGCCAAAGGTGCCGTAATCTAATCTTCCTGCGAGCGGTCGGTTTAAGCGGTGTGATGTCGGCGGCGGGAGCGAGGCGAAGATGGCTAGCGGTGCTGGGCTCTTGCGTTGGTCGGAGTTCGAGTAGTTCGGGCACAGCAGCCGTGTGCCTGCCGAGCGGGGGGACCTGCACGCTGAACCTCGGCCGCTCCGGCGTGTCCGTGAAGAAACCTCGTTTTGGCTTCTTCGGCGCCGCGATTTACGAGGAGGCCAACGTCTACAAGGGGGCCAGCACGGCGATGGCCTTGGCTTACCTTTATCCTGACAAGCGGTTCCCAGACGGCGTGTCGAATCCCGTTTTCAAGTCGTTCCTGAACGCGATGCTGCACGCCAGGGATGTGCCGGACCTCGCCATCCTGCTGAACGAGGCCGTCGAGAGGGCGGAGCTGCGCGCTGGAACGAAGCTGTCGCGAATAGACAGAAGTTCGTTCCCGGACTGGACCTCGGACGAGCCCCGCCCTCTGAAGATTGAGGACGACCTGGGGCTGTCCCAGAACCGGCCCTTCGTGGTCGAGGAGGATGACAGCTTATCCGCCATCCAGGCGGAGTACCAGGTACCTCGCGCGGCGGTTCGGAAAACAGGACAAGGACTGGAAAAAGATCGACCGTATCCTGCTTCACTTGGAGGGCAGCCGGAAGGTCGACAGGTTTATCCTAAGCGTCGCGGGACGCCGCCTAGACTTCTACTTCGACGTTACCCGCAGCATCGCCGGAAACAAATCCGAGGCTGCGGCCATGAAGCTCAACGTCCTTCGTCGCGCCGTCGATGCTGGCGCCGAAGTCCAGGTGCGGCTCACCAAGGAGGAGTTTTCCACCTTGTTCAACGTGCTTGTCAGATTGGAGGACGCGCAGCTGAAGCAACTAGGAATTTCGGGGGACATGCGCCTCAGCATGCTGAATTACGTCGGGAAGGACATGACGAAATGGGGCGGCTACGAGGATATGCCCGATCGCCTAATGGTCACGGCCCCCAAGTCCGAGTGGATCACAATGAAGGTGGTAATCGACAGTCTTGTCCCTGCCACCGAATCACAGGGCGAGGAGTTCGAGAACATCAAGGCAACCATCATGGGGACCTTGCGGGACCTTGAGCGCGAAACGCCCTCCGAGCGCCTTAAACGCATATCGTCATTAGCTCCCGAAGCTATAGCCAAGCTAGGCGAGCTTATGGAAAATAGTTCAGAATTTATTCTGCCAGCTTCAAGATTGCCTTTGCAAAAAGAAGAAATGAAAATTGCATTGCAGATGGCATGGTCGTCTACAAAAAACGAACAGCTTCGAAATAGTCTGGAGACATCGTACGCGATGTTGAGTTTGTTCCAAGAAGGCATCGAAAAGCCAATAACTTTAATGCACCAGGATGAAGTCGACCCCCGCGAGTTCGCTGAGACTATAGGAACGTTCGAAACAATATGGGAGAAAGTTGACAAAGAAACGGAAACACTCCTCGCAGAGTTCAAGGAATTTAAGAAACGACACATCACCCAGCCAGCTCGGCAAGCCCATCCCAAGCCCTCATGGAGCCCGCACCCATCCACCCGCGGCGAAATTGATATCTGTCCGGAAGGGCGGTCGAAAATTACTTTATTCGAGGGCGCAGACTATTCGACTCTCACGCATCTAACGGCCCAGGACGATCTAAAACAGCTGCGCCGCTACGCCCAGTACCCGGACGCCCCGCAGCAATTGCGCGACGACCTAAAGACGGTAATCGCTTGGCTGGGCGTGTCCGACGAGCAGAATCTCCAAAAGGAGCACTACGAACGGTTCGCGCGGGGCTACGCGGCATGGCTGCGCGAGGGGAATGCGCCATCGCCTCAACTGACCGAGATATTTCTGAAGTCGAAGCAGTGGCTGACGGAAAGCTATCCCGACGGATTGGGCAGTGACATAGTGCTCACAACCGAAATTCGCGCCGTCTTCGCGCGGATGCATACGTAAAGGAAATGATCGTCGGCGTTGCCACCACGATCGGCGTTCTCAGATGCGGCCGGACTTTAAAGAGTTGATCAGCGCGAGTGCGCGCGCCACCTTCGCGTCATCCGCCGGCTTCTTCTTCAAATTGCGGATGAGTTCGCCCCGGCGCTCTTCAGAGACCTCTCCGTAGCACGTCGCCGTGGTCAAGATCGACGCATGCCCGAGGTTCTGGCTAAAGGCCTTCCGTTCCTCCATCGTGACGCAATGCTTGTCCGCGTAGCGCGTCAGCGCATGACGAAGCGAATGAGGGTGATGATAGGGGACCCCAGCCGCGGCGAATGCCTTCCTGTATATCGCGCGAATGGGCGCGGAATTGCTCCAGCCGACCCTCTCAAGTCCATCAGCTTCAAATCGGCGAGCGGCGCCGCAGACGACGCGCGTTTTTGGAAACAGCGGATCATCCGGCCCCCACAGCAAATCATGGCGAAGATGCTCGACCCATGACTGAAAGACCGCGTAAATCTCGTCATCGACCGGCACGAGCGTGGTGTTGAAGGTGCTCGAAAATTTGGTGCGCACCTCGCGCCCTTCCTGCTGGATCGAGTGCGCCGCGAGGTCGACGTGCTTCAAGCGCAAGGATGCGAGCGCGTCGGCGCGCGCGCCGGTCATTATCGCCAGCGCGAGCAGAGCGCGATCCCGCCTTTCAACATCCGTCCCGCTCGGCATGCTCATGATGACGTGGCGGATTTGTTCGGTCGAGGGAACCGGCCGTGCCCGCGTCGCCTGCGCGATGGCCGTCTCCTTGCGCGAGAGGGAGAAATATTCCGCGTCCAAATAGGTGAAGCGCGACTTGAAGCCGTGCTGCTGTGACAGCCAGGTGAAGAAGTCCTTCAAGGCGCGCAAGGTCGAGAGCAGCGTCGCCTTGCTCAGCGGCGCCCCCGAGCGCTCGCCGACCTGCTTTTGCAGATGGGCGACGAAGCCGATGGCCTGCTCCTTGCGGAACGTCTTGAAGTCCTTGTTCCGCGTATAGTCTTCAAGCCGTGCGATGGCTTTCGCGGCGATATCGATAGACTTCTCGCTCTGCCGTCCCGGCCCCTTCAGATAGTCGAAATAGTCGCGCTTCATTCGCGTGTTTCCGGCATGGCGTTTTTTCATGCGTCACCTGTGGTCTTGGAGTCACAATTCACGGAAGGGCAACCGCGGTCAGTTATTCGTGCCTACGGCTCCGTGAACGTGACCGCCAATTTTCCGCGGATGGCCTCGATTTTGGCGCGGCTAACGACGCGATAAATGAGCCGCCCGCAGCTCGGACAAATCCCGCGAAGATTGCCCCGCGTCTCTGTGAGGGGAACGTATTCGGCCATGTCACCGGCTGGCTCCTTGGCGGCGCGGCACGGCGGGCAGTAGATTTCACCGGGCTTGAGGCGACACCTCCGCTTGTTCCGCCGCGCTTCAAGGAACGCCGCCAGTGCGGAGCCCTCGAACACGATGGGGCGCTTGTCGTCGATCGGCTCCAATCCCTGGCGCTGCCAATTGCGGACGGTATTGCGATGGCAGTCGCAGAGCTGCGCCACCTGCTCGATCGTGTAGGAACGATCCTTCTTGAAGCGCCGATAGTCGGGCGCGCGCTTTGCCATGGCGCGCGCTCAGGCCTTGTCCGAAGTCGATTTTTGCGGGGAGCCGATACGCGCCTCCGCCCATGCGTCCAGGTCGGCGGGCGCATAGATCGGTGTGCGGCCGGCCTTGCGAAAGATCGGCCCACCGCCGACTACGGCGAGCTTCGCCAGCCATTTGGGGGAGCACGGCAACCCCCAGGTGTCCCGGATGTGTTGCGCGGCCCTGTCGCGACGAAGGTAAGCAGGGGAAATTGTCATAACGGCTCTCCAAACGCTGGAAAACCCCAGCGCTCGGAAGCTATTTCGCGAATTGATCGGTGTTGCGCACGAAGAATTGCGCGCAACACCGGCAGCCCTATTTATGGATGGCCTTTTCTGAAAAACTATTCGCTGGCGGGATCGGTCTTC
>CAWFZD010000025.1:0-5190 GCA_963820145.1 uncultured Alphaproteobacteria bacterium | reverse complement strand
GAACCTTCCCCCGTCATCTGACAATGGCAAAGCAGCGCCGCTATCCATGCGGTACTTGATACGCGCGCTCGTGAAGTATCGCGCTTCGGACCTTCGCCTTTAAGGTCGGAAGACCCCCTCTTTTCCGCGTTAACGGAAAACTTGTACCCGCAAAACTGCACGAACTCGATCAACACCAGGTTGAAACCCTCGTTTTCAGCATCATGAGCGACCGGCAAAAAGATGAGCTCACGCGAAAAAGACAGGTGGATCTCTCTTTTGTCATGGCGGAGCTCGGTTGCTTCGCGCCAATATTTATTTTCAAAGAGGGACCCCTTCTTGTGCCATTCGCGCCATTCCTTTTTCAATTCCAACCCTGACATCGTTAGCAGCCACCCATCCTCAGGGAACTTTGCACGCGGCCGCGCGGGCCTGATTCTTATAACCGGGGCCACCGGCAGCGGCAAATCGACAACGCTCGCCGCCATGATCCAAGAAATCAACGAGAACAATCCCGTTCATATATTAACCTTGGAAGACCCCATAGAGTTTCTGCATCACGATAAAAGAGGAACCGTAACTCAGCGAGAAGTGGGAACCGATTGCCATTCTCTCGACGACGGATTCTACGCGGGCTTGCGGCAGGACCCCGATGTGATCATGATTGGCGAGCTTCGAGACTTCAAAATGATCCAGCTCGCAATGACGGCGGCCGAATCGGGGCACCTTGTTCTCTCGACACTGCACACCAACGATGCGCGCAGCACGATTGACCGCATCCTCGAGGTTTTCCCGCCCGAATCCCAGAACCAAGCGCGTACACAGCTTTCATCATCCCTGCTCGGCATTGTCGCACAACAACTTTTGGTTCGATCCAGCGGGGAAGGGCGCGTGGCGGCTTGCGAGATCCTCATCAATTCGCCGACCATCGCAAACTTAATTCTTAAAGAAGAATTTGATAAGATCAACGACGCGATCGCGAACTCGAACAGCTATTATCAAATGCAGACCATGAACCAGGCGCTTGAGCGGTTGGTTCGCTCCGGGGTTGTTTCCACCGAAGAGGCCATGAAATCCGCCAGTAGCGCGGATGACCTGAAATTAAGCTTGTCAGGAATGGTTCGCGAAGAGGGATACCAAGTTGCGGCGAGTTCGAGCTTGATCGGGGAGATGAGTCGACCCCACAAGAGCTCCAACCGGCTTAACGCATGTGCAAGATATTTTTTCCGACGGCGAAACGGACTCCTCAGACTAGAGCCGGCTTTACCAAATCCGCAGATCTCGCTAGACTTGTTGGAAGATGAACGCCGAACCAACCCTGCCCAGCTCGCTTGCCCGGTCGCTGGGCGAAAGCCTCTCGGACCTCGCACTGCCTCTGTCCTCCTTGCCGCAGATCCGAGTGTCTGACGAGACAACGCCGCACGCCCGTGTAGCGCGCTCGCTCCGGGGCCATAACACGATTTTTATTAGCCGAGGATTCTTAGCTTTGCTCAATGAGGCTGAACTTCAGGCCGTACTTCGACAGGCGTACGACAGGCTGCAATCCCGGGGAATTTTTCGCGCCACATGCTACGCGAAGTGGGCTGAAAGACTGGGCAGGAGCACCGGCATCATAAAAGGCGGCGGCAAGGTCGGCGAACAATCTCTCACACCTCGCCAAGTGCTGGTCGGCTGGCTGGCCCTGCCGATTTATCGAATTCTTCAGCGTCGTGCCGCATCGTCAGCCTTCTCGCTCCAAGCGACTTGTCGAGCAATGCTCCGCCGCTCTTAAAAGCGCGCTGCATAAGGCAACCCGCGTCGCCGCAATTCACGGCGTCATGCGAGACTAGCCGTTCTATTTGCCGGACAAAGCCGAGCAGCAGACTTGCCTCGCCCGAGTGGCAAGACTATAGTGGCAAAGATGCCAGACCTTCCGAAAATCGACCTCACGACCTTTTTTCTTTCAATTTCTTCCGCCGCTTTCATCGGTCTCGGAATCGTAAGCCCGGACGGAAAAGCCCCCGCCCAAGGCCGATCTCGATCTGGCCAAGCAGAATATCGATCTGCTTGAACTCATGCACGAAAAAACCAAGGGCAATCGCACCCCGGAAGAAGACCGGCTGATCGACCACCTCCTTTTCGAAACCCGACTTAAATACGTCGAGATCACGAGACAATCCAAATCATGAAACACTTAAAGCGCGCGTTCCCAGTCGGCATTCTCCTTCTTTCGATCACCCTTTCCCCGGTGGTCTCGGCCGAATCGGCAAAAGTGGGAAATTCGCTAGCAACCACGAATATTTTCGTGGATCTATCGAAAAAAGTCGTTCCCTCCGTTGTGAACATCTCAACGCTTTCAACGGTCAAAAGCCCGCTCGTGCAAGGCTCTCCCGATGATCTTTTCCGGCGATTTTTTGAAGATTTTTTCAGGCATCGCGGAGGCGATCACGGTGGCGAAGACGAAGAGGATCAAGGCCAAGCCCCCGCTCCAAGTCCCAACGGAAAGCTTCCTAAAGCCATGTCACTTGGAACGGGTTTTATCATCGATGCTTCAGGACTGATTCTCACAAATAACCATGTCGTCGCCGATGCGGACGAGATCAAGGTCAACTTCACCGAAAACTCTGAAGAAAAGGCAACCGACGGAACGGTCGTGGGACGCGACCCGGAAATTGACGTCGCGTTGATTCGTGTCAAGACCACGCGCGATCTCGCGCCAATGGCGCTTGGCGACTCGGACGCGCTCGCGGTGGGCGAATACGTGATGGCCGTAGGCAATCCCTTCGGCCAAGGGCACTCAGTCACTCACGGCATCATTTCGGCCAAGGGCCGCCTGCTCCCGATTTCCCTCTTGCGAACTACCTTCAAACCGACGCACCGATTAACCCGGGCAACTCAGGCGGACCTCTCGTCAATCTCAATGGCGAAGTCATCGGCATCAATAACGCGATCGAAGCGCGCGCCCAGGGCATCGGCTTCGCGATCCCAATCAATCTGGTTAAAAAAGTTCTGCCTCAACTTCGCACCAAGGGCACGGTTGCGCGCGGCTACATCGGAGTTTACGTGAATGACCTCACCCCGGAGATAGCGAAAAGCATCAACGTCTCGCCAGATCTTAAGGCCCCTTTCGTGATCAACGCCAATCCGGGAGAGCCCGCGGAAAAAGGCGGGATTAAAAATTACGATGTCATCGTCGAGTTCAATGGAAAAGCGATTCATAGCGGAGCCGACTTGATTACGGCCGTGACCGCGGCCGATGTCGGCAAAAGCGTTCCAGTCAAAGTACTCCGCAGCGGCGAAACCAAGAACCTTTCAATTAAAATCGGTCAGCGCCCAGGCGCGCAAGAAGTCGCTGAACATGTCGGCAAAAAGAAAGAAAAACGCCACAATGCAAAGCAAGTGGAAACCGGCATGGACATCGACAATTTGACTCCGGATATCGCGCACGAGCTTGGAATGCCCGATCTCAACAAGGGCGTGGTCGTTGCAAACGTCACTTATGGTGGACCGGCGGATCGCGCCGGCCTTAGTCGCGGAGACGTCATCCTCGAGGTCGACCGCAAACCCATCAGCGATGTTGATGGTTTCTATAAGGCGGTCAAAGAAAAAAAGAACTACCTTTTGCGCATTCGCAGGGCCGATCCGCAAACAGGCGCCAGCATTTACAGTGTCGTGGTCCTGAACCTCGCGGCGAAGGACTAGTCCCGAAATTACGGCATCGATTTCTTGGACGCGCCGCTCGACCTATGGTGAAATCATAGGTAATGACTTCATTCAAAAAACTTTGCCGACACCTCGTTTGGGCACTGGTGCTGCTTGCGCCCGCATCCGGGTTTTCCCGTCCGCTCAAAGATAGCCCAAACTCCCCGAGCAATTGGACCTTCACACTTGATCCGGGCTTCGGCTTAAAAACCGGGGTTTTTTTAATACCCAACTACATAAACGGAGTTGCATACGGCAGCAATGTTCAACCGGTCTCCGGCCCAACGGCCTCGCTTCGATTAATTGTCTATAACGGCACTGGATCCGTATTCACATCGATCGACACTCAGACTTCCATACTGCTCAACACTCCGCAGACAGCAGGGCTGTTGCTCGCAGGGGGGTTTTCGGTGGGTTACCGCTTTGTCGACACGGGGGTTCGACTCTGGGGAGGCCTCTCCTATGACGGCTTTACAAACATTGGAATCGGCGGCGGCACCGTGCGGCTCGGCGCCTCTAAAAAAGTTCATGACGGACTCGATGTCGAATTGGAAATTAGTTCTTTCTACGCCATGCAAAACGTTAAAACAGGAACGGTCAATTATGAGCTCCCGGCCGTCGACGTCATTTTAACATTTCCTATGAATCTTTAGAGACGGCCCGCGCGTAAAACGTTGCCCGGCTTTTTTTCAGGATCGATTTGACGGTGCGGCTTTTGCTCCCATCTTTAAAAAAGAGAGAGGGTAAAGATTATGGCCGCCAAATACACGAACGCCACCCAGGAAGCCCTGCAACAAGCGCAATCCGAAGCAATTCGTCGTGAAAATCAAGAGCTTCAACCGGAGCATCTGCTCCACGGCTTTGTACAAAGCGACAGCGCGGGCGCGGAGCCTTCCATTGCCACAAACATCCTTGAACTGGCCGGAGTTAGCTTGCCAGCCCTCAGAAAGTCGGTAGACGCGCTGCTTGGACGACTTCCAAAGATATCGGGCGGAACAGGACAAATTTATCCCTCTCCTTCGTTTAATCGTTGGATGGTTCTAGCCGAAGATGAATCAAAGAAATTAAAAGACGAGTATGTTTCGGGTGAACACTTCCTGCTCGCCCTTTTAAGCCCGCAACTGAAATCAATTCCTGCCTCGATTGCACTTGCAGATGCTGGACTAACACGCGCAAAACTTGAAGCTGCCATGAAAAAAGTGCGCGGCGAGACAAGGATCCAAGACGCCGAGCCAGAAGGCAAAATGCAAGTTCTGAAAAAATACTGCCGCGACTTGACCGAACTCGCGCATCAGCAAAAACTGGATCCGGTTATCGGGCGTGACGAGGAAATTCGTCGAGTCGTCCAAGTACTTTCGCGTAGAACCAAAAACAACCCCGTCCTCATCGGCGAGCCTGGCGTCGGAAAAACGGCGATTGCCGAAGGGCTTGCGCAAAGAATTGTTCGCGGCGACGTACCAGAGGGACTGAAAGAAAAACGGCTTCTCGTTCTCGACTTGGGGGCACTTATCGCCGGGGCGAAGTTTCGCG
>CAWFZD010000024.1:0-106583 GCA_963820145.1 uncultured Alphaproteobacteria bacterium | reverse complement strand
ATGATTTGCCTACTTTTACGCGCGGAATAGACTTGCCGTTGGGGAGTTTTTTAAAAAAATCCCTGGCCAAAAAAAAGCCCCGGCGATCGTCGCCGAGGCTCGTTTCTTTTGCTCTTTAGCCCAACCTGCGCGACGGGTAAAGCCCGCCGCCGAGCAGCTTAGTCGCTGCACTCAGGGTCGGAACCAGACGCCCGGGCGCCAATTCCAACGATGGTCTTCGCCCCAACCCCAATGGCCGCGCACCCAAACATGCTGGGGCGAGGGACGCGCAGGCTGCACCTCGACGATTTCCGCCGGCATGGCGGGACGACGCCTTCGACATAATGCCCGGCGACCCAGAACCACTGCGACCCGCGCCACACCCAATGGCCGCGAACCCAGGAAACGCCGGCCCGCGGCGGCGGCGGCGCGGTCTCGACGATCGGAGCCGGCATCGGCCGTTCGATCAGCACGGCTTGCGCCTGAGCGAGGCCGGCGCCGGCGACAAGCAGCGCGAAGGCGAGCGCGGCGGGCGCAGCGGCGCGCGAAAACAAGTTCATCAGCATCTCCTTTTTTCGAATTTTCGAAGTCTGGGTTTATTTGTCTCTGGAGCGAGTTTTGATCGTCGAATGGGCCTCGCGCGAGCTGAAAAGCGCTCCAGAAAATTTACACCGGCTTAGCGGCGATGTCCGCCGTGAGCGTGACCGCCGTGGCCGTGTCCGCCGTGATGGCGCCAGCCGTGGCGTCCCCAGCCGCCGTGATGACGCCAGCCGCCGTGACCGCGCCAGCCCCAATGGCGGTGATGGCGCCAGCCCCAACCGTGGCCATAGCCCCAGCCCGGGCCCCAGCCCGGACGCCAGAAACGCGTCCAATAGGCCTTTTCGATCGGGCTCTGCGCCTCGAGCGCGCTCTGTGCGATTCCGGATTGGATCGGAGCGGCTTCGGCCGGCGCCGACGCCAGTCCCGTCGCCAGCAACAGTCCCATCGCAGCGAGAGCCGCCAATGCGAATTTTTTCATTTCACTCTCTCCTTGTCGACCTGCGCCGCTCGAGTCGCCGAGCGGCAGAAGCAAGACTCGCAAAGCGCGAGTGAACGCAGCTTGAAGTATGCGTTCACGAGAGGTTCAGCCTACTGAGGCGGGCAATAAAAAAGCCTTCTCCATGGGGGAGAAGGCGATTATCGAGCTTTCGAACGAGAAAAATTTAGAAGGCGGCGCGAACGATGAGCTTGACGCCGCCGTCGCAGGGCGCGTAGCCGAGCAGGCCCTTGGTCTGAACGCTGCCGGCGGTAGGCGCTTTGCCGGTCCAGACGCAACCCTTCTTGCCGTCGGTGCGATCGACGAGATTGATCGTGTAAACGCCGCCCGCTTCCGAGCCCTCGATCTTGTAGTTCATCATCGTGCCGTCGGACATCTGCATCTCGGCTTTGCCGGAGATCTTCCCGTCGGTCGTCGTAACGTTCCAGGTGCCTTGGGCGTCCTTGATGCCCGCGGCGCTCTCTTCCGTGACCTGCCAGGTTTTCGTCTCGGCCATCGCCGAAGCGCAGCCGGCGATAAGAAGGAGCGTGGTGACTAGAGTAAGTTTCTTCATATTTTCCTCCGAGTTTTTTCGGCGCAGAGCGCGTCAAGCGTCAGTTGAACCGTGCGGGAAACTTTCGACAAACGCAATCTCGTCGCGTGGGTCATTTTGAGGGTAAGCGCTGTGTTCTCAGCTGACGGTCGAGATTTTGTCGATGCGACGAGCGAGGGATTTTCGGGGCGCTTGCGTTTTTGATTTTTTCCTTTGTTTCCCAAGCCGCGCTCTGCTGTAACAGAGCCGCTCTCGTCTCGTCAAATATTACAATTATGTAATCGCGGGTCGACGGTTGCGCTTTCGGAGACTTCCATGACCCGGTCGCTTGCAGGAAAAACACTGTTCATCACGGGCGCCAGCCGCGGCATCGGGCTCGCCATCGCCAAGCGCGCCGCGCAGGACGGCGCGAATATCGCCATCGCCGCCAAGAGCGCCGAGCCGCAAGCCAGGCTGCCGGGCACGATTTTCACGGCCGCAAGCGAGATCGAGGCGCTCGGAGCGGCCGCGCTGCCCCTCGTTTGCGACATCCGCTTCGAGGAGCAGGTCGCTGCGGCGATTGAAGCGACCGTCGCGCGCTTCGACGGAATTCGACATTCTCGTCAACAACGCCAGCGCGATCGATCTTCGCGGCGTCGGGACGTTGGAGATGAAGCGCTTCGATCTCATGCAGCAGGTCAATGCGCGCGGAACCTATCTGTGCGCGAAGCTCGCCGTTCTGCCGCATCTGATCAGGGCGGAGAATCGCATGTCTTGACTTTGTCGCCGCCGCTCGATCTCGACCCGAAATGGTTTTCGCCAATCTCGCCTATGCGATGGCCAAATACGGCATGAGCCTCGTGACGCTCGGACTTGGCCGCGATCTCCAAAGCGCCGGCGTCGGCGTGAGTTCGCTCTGGCCGGAGACGATGATCGCCACCTCAGCGGTTCGGCAATCTGCTCGGCGGCGAGCCGGCGCTGCGTCACGCGCGAAAGCCGGAAATCGTCGCCGACGCGGCGCACGCCATTCTCACCCGTAAGGCGAGCGAGGTTCGCGGCGCCTTTTACATCGACGTCGATGTGCTGCGCGAAGAAGGCGTTGAAGATTTCAAATCCTATGCGGTCGACCCGAGCGTCGACGCCTTTTTGGATTTCTTCCTCGACAAGCCGATCTCGCCGGGAGTTGTCAAGGCGGACGCCGCGATGGGCGCGCTGCTGCATCAGGCCAACGCCGAGAAGCCGAGATAAGCCGTGTAGAAACCGATCAGCGCGACGATGACGACGGAGACGTAAGGCGCGCGCCGCGCCAGCGCATCGAAGCCCGACCAGCGCCGCGCGGCGTGACGAAGCCCGAGCGCCGCCGCGACGCCGACCAGCACCAGCGTCAGGGCGAGGCCGATGCTGAAACACAGCACCAAGAGCGCGCCGAGGCCGATCTTCCCCACCTGGAGGCAAAGCAGCAGCACGGTGATCGAAGCGGGGCAGGGGATCAGCCCGCCGGTGAGGCCGAACAGCACGATCTGTCCGGTCGTCGCCTGTCCGCCCGCAAACCGTCGCTCGATCTCCATCGCATGCTCGCGTTCATGCGCGTCGGCGAAAATCTCGGGGTCCGTCGCGATCAAGGCTTCTTTGAACGACGCCTCCTTCGAACGCGCGACGCGCGGCGAAAAATTGCGGCGGGGATGGCCGAAGTTGCGATGATGGTGATGCTCTCTGCGCTCGGCCGGCGGCTCATGTTCATGTTCATGATCGTGAAGGTGGTCGTGCGGATGGTCGCGATCATGATGCGCATGCGCCGCGTGGCGATGCGCTTCAGGCTTGTCGGCGAGCGCAGCGAACAGCGGCTCGGCGGTTTGACCGCGATAGCGCCAGCCCATCCAGGCGGCGACGAGCAGCATCAGCGCGCCGGAAGCGATTTGAAAGTAAGGTTCGAAACTCTCGGCGCGCCACTGCGAGCCAAGATAAAGTCCCGTCAAAGCGACGATCCACACGATCGCCGTGTGCGAAATCGTCGCTGCGACGCCGAGCAATATGGCTTGCGTCACCGTTCCGCGGACGGCGACGATGAAAGCGGCCATCATCGTCTTCGAATGGCCCGGCTCCAGGCCATGCAGCGCGCCGAGCGCGATCGCGCTCGGAACGAAAAGATAAGCGTCGGCGGCGCCGGCGTTGAAAAGCCCCGTCAGATCGAACATCGCCCTCAGCCGCCTCATTGTCGCTCGAAATTTTTGCGAAACGCGCATTGCGCCGGCCTATGTCTGACGTTGCCCGCCTTCGCCGCAAGAGCCATACTTCCTACGCGCGATTTTGCAAGCAGGAGCGCGGGCGCAAAACGGATTCGCCGCCTGCTTTCTCTCGCTTGGCGAATGCAGGGAGGCGCGCTAAGCTAAGCGCCAATACCGCGCGGCTCCGCCGCTCAGGCGAATGCGCAAGAGATCTCAGCGCGGCGAAAAAAATCCAAAAACGGCAATCGGTCGGGGAAACGCATCCATGTCGAATGTTTCGAGCAAAGCGAAACGACGCGGCGCCCGCGCGCCCAAGGCCGCTGCGGCGGGGTCGGCGCGGCTTTCGGCGAAGCCCCTGATCGTGATCGGGCTTGGCTGCGCGCTGTTGTTCGGCGCCTTCGTCGCCTTCACCAACGGGCCGAGGCCCGCGCCCGTGATCGGCGGCCAGTTCCAGCTGACGACGCAAAACGGCCAGAGCTTTTCCGAGGCCGATCTCGTCGGCCGTCCGCATCTCGTCTTCTTCGGCTACACCAATTGCCAGGACATCTCCCATGCGACTCTTTTCGAGATGTCCGAGATTTTGCGCGCGATGGGACCTAACGCCAATGTTGGCGGCGTCTTCGTCACCGTCGATCCCGAGCGCGACGCGCCCGAGCTGATGAAAGATTATCTATCGAACTTCGATCCGCGCATCGTCGGGCTCACCGGCCCGCATGCGGCGCTCGATCCGATGCTGAGGGAATATCGCATTCTCGCCAATCGTTCGCCGGGCAGCTGGCGACTATAGCGTCGATCACAATGTCGTCGTCTATCTCTTGGACAAGACCGGCCGCTTCGTCGGCGTTTTCGACGTGGCGCGCAAGCCCGAGGCGGCCGTTCGCGAACTGCAGAAGTATCTGTGAGTTTTATGGACCCCGAGCTTCCAGAGGCTCGCGTTTCTCGTCGGAGCAGAATCAAAATGCCGGAGCAAATTCTGATCGAAAAAGTCTATCAACTTTTTCGGATTTTGCTCTAGCGCCGCGAGCCTTGGCGGGCGATCGGCTGATTGGGATCGAGATAAAGCGCGCGTTGATAGGAGTCCTGCGCCTTGGCGTGATCGCCGGCGCGTTCCTGCGCGAGGCCGAGCCAAGCCCAGGCGAGGGCGCTCTTGCTGTCGACGTTCAGCGCCGCGTTGAAATCCTCGATCGCCTTGTCGTCTTTCCAAGCGTCGACCAAGCTTTCGCCGCGCGCCTGATAGGGCGCGCCGCGAAGGGATCGCGGTCGATCGCATTGTCGAAGTCGCTGACCGCCCGCGCATTGTCGCCATGCTTCTGGCGCACCAGCCCTCTCGCGTGGAAGGCCTGCGCATTCTCCGGATTGAGCCGGATCGCGGTGTCGAGATCGGTCTGCGCCTGATCCAGGTTCCCCTGCGCGCGAAGCAGATTGCCGCGGCCGAGATAGGCGGGCGCGTGATTGGCGTTGGCGGCGATCGCGCGATCAAAATCGGTGCGCGCCAGATCGTTGCGATTGACCTGGCGGTAGGCGAGCGCGCGATTGGTATAGGCGGCGAAATCGTCGGGATTCAGCCGAATCGCCTGGGTGAAGTCCTCGATCGCCTCCTGGAAGCGGCCGATGCGGGCGAAAGCGGCGCCGCGTGTGTTGTAGGCTTCCGGACTCGTCGGGTTGCGGCGAATGACGTCGGAGAGCGAATCGATGTTCGCCTGCGCGGCGCGCGGATCGGTGTCGGCGGTCTCGGCGATGCCGCGGCCCGGCGGCGGCCGGATGCCATTGGCGGTCTCGCACCCGGCGAGCGGCAGCAGCGCCATGGCTAGAGCGGCGGTTGCAATCCGCGAAGCGGCGATGCGGGGAAGGGGGCGGCGCGCCGCCGCGCGAATTCCAGCCATGCCGTCAAATCCTGTTGGACAACGCCGAAAGCGCTTGGGCCCGGTCGCTTCCAGCCCCAACCGTCAGCGCGGCGCTTCAGCTGCGGACTGCGCGGACGATATTGAGGTCCGACTGGTTAAGCAAGCCTCAACGGGCGCCGAAAGCGGGCTTCGGCTTGCTGGGGAGGAGACCTTCGCGCTGCAGCTTCTTGCGCGCAAGCTTGCGGGCGCGGCGAACGGCTTCGGCTTCTCTCTCGCGCGCTTCTCCGACGGCTTCTCGTAATGGCCGCGCAATTTCATTTCCCGGAAAATACCTTCGCGCTGCATTTTCTTTTTGAGCGCCTTAAGAGCCTGATCGACATTATTGTCGCGAACGAGAACTTGCACGAAGACATCCTGTCGTTGCGCCCGATCGCTTGCGGGCGGATTTGAGGGAATAGCTAGCCGGGCGCTGACGGAGCGCCTGACCCGTACCCGGCGAAATAACAGAATCAGCTTGCGCTGTCCATCGGCATCAATGCGTAGCTGTCGGCGGCGAGCGCCGTGGAACGCAGGGTTCAGCCTTTACGCGGAACGAGCCCGAGCCTTTTTGCGATCTGGCGATCCAGAAAACGCTCCGGCAAAAGTCGCGGCAGCGTCCATTCAAAAAATTCGCGCGGAATCACGCGCAGGCGCGTCGGCGGACGCCTGTCCGTCAGCGCGCGCAAGACTGCGGCGGCGACGTCTGCGGCCGGCGCGCCGCGCCGCCCGCGCTCCGCCGCCTCCTTCTGCAGGCCGCGAATGGCGCCCGCAAAGAGGGATGAGTCGTAGCGATCCAGCGGCGCCGCCTCCGCCTTGTCCCAGATCGGCGTCGCTATGGCGCCCGGCTCGATCACGATCACGTCGACGCCAAAAATCGTCAGCTCTCGGCGCAACGCGTCCGAAAACGCCTCGAGAGCATGTTTCGAGCCGGCGTAGGCGCCAAGGAACGGCGGCGCGAATTTGCCCGAGACCGAGCTCATGTTGACGATCCGTCCGGGCGCGCCGCGAGCGTTCGCCCGCGCGCCGAGCAAGGGCGCGAAGCTTTGGATCACGATCAGCTGGCCGAAGAGATTGACCTCGAACTGCCGCCGCACTTCTTCGATTGGTTGCAGCAGCAAAGGCCCTGGCAGCGCGACGCCGGCGTTGTTGACGAGACCGGCGAGATTATCGCCGGCGAGCCGCGCCTCCACCTCTTTCCGGGCGGCCTCGATTTGCGCCGCGTCGGTCACATCCAAGATCAGCGGCGCGAGATTTTTTCCATGCGCAGCTTGAAGTCTCGAAGCGTCGGCCTCGGCGCGCACCGAACCGAAGACGAAAAATCCGGCCGCGATCAAAGCCTCGACGCAAGCTTCTCCAATGCCGCTGGAGACGCCCGTCACCACCACGCTGCGCTTTTTCGTCATCGGCGGCTCCGGTCCATTTCGTCGAGCAGCGCCCGCAGCGTCGCTCTCGTCGAAGCATCGGCGCGTCCGTCGACCCGCTCGGGGCGGAAGTGCCGCTGGAAGGCGGCGACCACCTCGGCCAGCGCCGCGTCACAGGCGCCGGTCGCGGCGACGTTATAGCCATAGCGCGCGAGACCGGCGCGCAACGCGAAGGTCTCAGCGTCGCCGATCGGCGTCTCAAGCCCCAAAAGCGGCGCAGGCGTGACATGGAGCCCGACTCCCGCCGCGGCGAGTTCGCCCCAGGGAAAGAATTCCCCAGGATCGATTTTACGGGTCACCGCGATGTCAGAATGGCCGAGCACGTCGCGCTTCTCGATGCGATTGCGGGCGCAAACGTCGCGCGCCAGGGCGATCACCGCCGCGATCTGGGCTTTTGGGTAGGGCCTCGGGTCGTCATGTCCGGGATGGACGATCTCGACGCCGATCGACGCGGAGTTCATATCCGTCTCGCCGCGCCAAAAGCTTTTGCCGGCGTGCCAGGCGCGTCTGGCTTCGGGGACGAGCTGAAGGACGGAGCCGTCTTCGTCGACCATATAATGCGCCGAGACTTCCGCCGCCGGGCTCAGCAATAGATCCAGCGCGGCCTGCGCGCTCGGCATGCCGGTGTAATGCAGGATCAGCGAAGAGACTGGACGCCGCCTGTCGTTGTGATTGGGCGAAGGCAGCACGCGGGCGGGAGCGTAATCGGCGGCGAAGGTCATGCGCGTCACATACACAATTCCGCGAAATTCTCGAATATTGCTAAACGCAGCTTCGTCATATCGAGTTGCGCCCATAAAAAAACCTCTCCCCGAATGTCGGGGAGAGGCCCAAATCGCTCGGAAGCGAGATGTGTCGATTACGCCAGAAGCTCGACGCCTTCCTTGCCGATCAGGGCATGGATGCGGGCGAGGATCTGCAGCACGACGCCGAACACGCCGAGCGCCATCCAGCCGAAGAACACGAAGCCCCAGTGCAGCGGCGCGACGAAGAGTTCTTCCATGAACCAGAAGGTGTGGCCCCATTCGTTGAGACCCACGTTGGGGATGATCATGAACGGGCCGATGGCGACGATGAGGAACGCCAGCGAGTAGCCATGAGCGAAATACGGGATGCGGGTCTTCGCATAGAAGAACGCGCCCACCGCGATGATCGAATAGATCGGGTAGCTCATGTAGAACTCGATGATGTGCGACGGCGTGAAGTCGGTGTCGCGGATCACCGTCATGTGCCAGGTGCCGTCCTGCTCGGTGAAGAACGAGGCGCCCCAGTAGATGGCGATGCCGTAAACCGTCAGCCATTGCACGAGAACGACGAGGCGGCGCATCTCTTCGCGCGGCGCCACGGCGTCGACGTTGCGGTCGCGGGTCTTCCACAGATAGCCGGCGAGGCCGAGACCGGCGACCAGCTCAAGCGGGATTTCCGTCCACAGAATCGACAGCCAGTAGGTCTGGAACTCCGGCGCGAAGGAGTCGAGACCGGCGCGCCAGCCGAAGACCTGCTCGTAAATGCGGACGATGAGATAGAAGGTGTTGAGAGCGGCGAGGCCGATCCACATGCCCTTCAGATCGACGACTGTATCAGCGCCAGCGGCTGCGCCGGCAGCCGTGTCGGTGGTGGAGCTCATGTTATATCCTCCGTTATTGACCTGAGATTTAATTCTCAGGGTTGCTTGACCATGCTCTTTTGCGACGTCAAACACACGTGACATAGTCGCCAAATTAAGCGCAGTTTCGGCCAAATCCCCGGCGGCGTCAAGCGGATGAATCGCAAAGCTTTGCAAGACAAACGGCTTGACGACAGTCGACGCCGAAGCGGGAGGCCGCAGCCGACGACGCGAAGAGCAAAAAACAAGCCCGGCTTCTGGCCGGGCTTATCCAGAGTGATCAATAGGCTATGCGTCAGGCCGGCTGCGGGGCCGCGCCGTCGACGCCGGGCTCTTCGCCGGGCTTTTGCGTCGTCGTCGGCCCGCGCGTCGAGGGCACGGGCGATGACGGCGGCAGATCGTCGCGGACCGGAGTCTTGCCCTCGAGCAGCCCCTTCAGCTCATCGCCGGTCAAGGTCTCATACTCCAGGAGCCCATTGGCGATAATGTCGAGCTGGCGACGCTTTTCGGTCAAGATTTTCTTGGCCGTCTCGTAGCCTTCCGCGACAAGACGCCGCACCTCGGAGTCGATCGTCTGCTGCGTCGCCTCGGAGAGGGTCTGCTGGCGGCCGAGCGAATAGCCAAGGAACTGCTCCTGCTGCGGCTCCGCATAAGCGACCGTTCCGAGCTTTTCGGAGAAACCGAGCTGCGTCACCATCGCCCGCGCGACGCGCGTGCATTGCTGGATGTCGCTCGCCGCGCCCGAGGTCACCGCGTCCTTTCCGAACACCAGCTCCTCCGCGACGCGGCCGCCCATCGCCAGCGCCAGCATCGCGATGAGTTGTTCAAAACTCTGCGAAATCTGGTCGCGCTCAGGCAGGCCCTGCACCATGCCGAGCGCGCGGCCGCGCGGGATGATCGTCGCCTTGTGGATCGGCAGCGCCCCCGGCATGGTGAGCTGCACCAAAGCATGGCCGCCCTCGTGATAGGCTGTGAGGCGTTTCTCCTCGTCGGTCAGCATCAAGGTGCGGCGCTCGGCGCCCATCATGATCTTGTCGCGCGCGTCCTCGAACTCCGCCTTCGTGACGATCCTCTTGTTGCGCCGCGCCGCCAGCAGCGCCGCCTCATTGACGAGATTCATCAGATCGGCGCCGGAAAAGCCCGGCGTGCCGCGCGCGACGACTTTGAGGTCGACGTCGGGCGCCAGCGGAACCTTGCGCGCGTGAACGCGCAGGATTTTCTCGCGCCCGATGAAGTCGGGGTTCGGCACCTGGATCTGGCGGTCGAAACGGCCCGGACGCATCAGGGCGGGATCGAGCACGTCGGGACGGTTGGTCGCGGCGATCAGGATGATGCCCTCATTGGCCTCGAAACCGTCCATCTCGACCAGCAGCTGGTTGAGCGTCTGTTCGCGCTCGTCGTTGCCGCCGCCAAGCCCGGCGCCGCGATGGCGGCCGACGGCGTCGATTTCGTCGACGAAGATGATGCAGGGCGCGTTCTTCTTCGCCTGCTCGAACATGTCGCGCACCCGGCTCGCGCCGACGCCGACGAACATCTCGACGAAGTCCGAGCCCGAGATGGTGAAGAACGGCACATTGGCTTCGCCGGCGATGGCGCGGGCGAGCAGCGTCTTGCCGGTGCCGGGCGGCCCGACCAGCAGCACGCCGCGCGGAATGCGCCCGCCGAGCCGCTGGAACTTCTGCGGATCGCGCAGGAATTCGACGATCTCTTCCAAATCTTCCTTGGCTTCGTCGACGCCGGCGACGTCCTCGAAGGTCACGCGCCCCTGGGACTCGGTGAGCAGCTTGGCCTTGGATTTGCCGAAGCCCATCGCGCGGCCGCCCATGCCGCCCTGCATCTGCCGCGACATGTAGATCCACAGACCGAAGAACAACGCCAGCGGAAGCGCGTTGAGCGCAAGCGAAATCCAGAAGTTGCCGCCTTCGCTGGCCGGCTTGGCCGAGATCTGAACCTTCTTCGACTCGAGCTTGCCGACGAAGCTCGGGTCGTTCGGAATATAGGTGACGAAGGTGCGGTTGTCGGAGAAGTGGCCGCTGACTTCATTGCCGGAGATGGTCACGTCATGGACGCGGCCCTCGTCGATCTGCACCATGAGCTCGCTAAACGAGATGTCTCGTATCGACGTGCGCTGCGTACGTTGCGTGAGCGTCATATACGCGGCCGCGGCGACCAGAAGGCCGATCACGGCCCAAGGCGCATATTTTTTCCAACTGCCCTTCATGTTTCCTCTCCCCGGCGCGCTCTCGAAAGCAACCTCGCGGCCTAGCCGCGCTAGGCCTCAGCCGACCATCTTTTTATAATGGGCTTTGCGCGCCGTTTGCGCCAGTATGTCGCACTTATGAAAAAGGTTAGGACCGCCTAGCCGCCATAATAAGTGCATAACTCGCCAAACTGGGCTCGTCATGATCAAAATCGTCGTCGCCGGCGTCAGCGGTTGCTTGGGCTCCGCCTTCATTGGCGTCGTTGACGCGCTATCCCTTGCGCGCGAGGCGATCGCCCGCGCCACCGGGGAGGAGCCGCCCTTCTCGATGATCACCGCGAGCGCGAGCGGATCCGGAATCGTCGACGGCTTCGGGCGCAGTTTCTCGGTTGAGACGTCGTTCGAAGAAATAACGTCATGTGACGCGATCCTGACGCCCGGCTTTCAACCTGATGAAGCCGGCCAACCGCCGCTGCTCGACCATCTTGCCGGGGTCGCGGCCTGGATGCGGCGCCAGCACGCGCGCGGGGCGATGGTCTGCGGGGCGGGGACCGGCGCGTTCCTGCTCGGCGAAGCGGGATTGCTTGACGGGCGCAGATGCACGACGAGCTGGCGCAACCTCGACGAGCTGAAGCGCCGCTATCCGCGCGCCGACGCAGCGCGGGGCGCCGTTCTGATCGACGACCGCAGGGTCGTCACGGCCGGCGCGCCGCTCGCCTGGATGGATCTCGCGCTGCATTGCGTCCGCACGCTCTGCGGCGACGCCGCGGCGCGCATCGCCGCCGAACTGACGGCGCTGGACGGCGCTTCCCGCGATCACGGCGCCTATCAGGCGAGCGGCTACCTCTCCGGGCTCGATCCGTTCCTCGTCGAGGCTGAACGCGCGGTGCGGCTGGCGGCGGACGCGCCGCTCTCGACCCTCGATCTCGCCAGGGCGCTATCGACCTCGGAGCGCACGCTGCACCGCCGCTTGAAACAGGCGAGCGGCGAATCGCCGAAGACCTTCATAGACCGCGTGCGCGTCGAGACCGCGCAGACGCTGCTCGAGACGAGCAGCAAATCGGTCAAGGAGACCGCGGCTTCCGCCGGCTTCGTGGACGAGGCCAGTTTTCGTCGCGCCTTCCGCCGCTTCAAAGGCGTCGCGCCGGGCGCCTATCGGGCGCTCGCCCGCGCGCGCAACCAGGCCAAGGGCCACGTCTTCGCCGTGCAAAAGCGCACCGAGCTGATCCCTGAAATGCTTACCCGGATTCTCGACTCCTGCGTCAATGGCGTCACGCTCGCCGACCCGGATCAGGAAGACGCGCCGATCGTCTACGCCAACAAGGAGTTTCAGCGCATCACCGGCTATGCGATCGACGACATTCTGGGACAGAACTGCAGATTTCTGCAGGCGGACGACCGCAACCAGGAGGCCCGGGCGCAATTGCGCGCGGCGATCGAGAAGCGCGCGCCGATCGAAGTCACGCTGCGCAACTATCGCAAGGATGGCGCGCTTTTCCATAATCGGCTGTCCATTTCGCCGCTCTACGACATGGGCGGCAGGCTTCTGTATCTGCTCGGCATTCAGTATGACGCCACCGTGCAGGTGCGGGCGGAGAGCGAGATCGCGGAACTCAAGGCGAAATTGTCCGAACTCGCCGACGGCAAATAGCCGCCGCGAACTTGGCGCTATTAACAGAGAACCTGACAACAGGCGCTCGCAAAAAGGCCAATCCATTCGAGCGCAAAGCGCGTCCCCGAAACGAGGCGCTTTCGAATGTCGCATTTTAGCCTCTTTCCGGCTGCACCCAGGCGATTACGCCAAGCGTGTCGATCGGGAAACAGCTTTTGCACAGTTGAGGGTGAGAAATGTACGCTTTGGAATTGATGAGGTCCGCCGGATTTCCTGTCGAGGGCGTTCTGCACATTGGCGCCAATGAGGGGCAGGAACGTTTCGCTTATGCGGAAAGCGGCGCCAACCCTTGCATTTATGTCGAACCGATCGACAAGGTCTTCGCATTGCTGAAGAAGCAAATTGCGGAATTCCCTGGACATATCGCCGTCCAAGCGGTCTGTTCGGCATGTCGAAGGCGAGAAGATCGAATTCAATATCTCGAGCAACGACGGTCTTTCCTCCAGCATGCTCGACCTAGGAGCCCATGCGGAATTCTATCCCACGGTTCGCTACGCGGCTTCCCAGCGAATGGTGACAACGACAGTCGATAGCCTAGTCGACAAACTCAAGCTCAAGCAATTCCCCAATCTTCTCGTCATCGACACGCAGGGTGCGGATCTCAAGGTCCTGAAGGGCGCCCGGAAAATCCTTTCCTTCATCGACGGCGTTTTTGTCGAAATTAGTGAGGAACCCCTATACAAAGGCGGATGCGTGCATGAAGAAATAACTGAGTTTCTCAGGCAATTTGGACTTAGAATGAGATGGATGCAGCTTAATAGCAACGGCCATGGCGACGCATTCTACTGCCGGGCGCGCGTGACGGCGGAAATTCCGACGGAGCGCAAAAATCTCGCGCTCGGAAAAAAAGCCATGCAAAGCAGCCTGTCGACGTGGTCCAAAGCGGATGACGCGCAGGGCGCCCTCAGTGGAAAGAAGGACGGACGCTTCGGCTTCCACACCAATGAAGAAGACAAGCCGTGGTGGCAAGTGGACCTGGGCCGCAGCGAGACTTTGCACGAGGTCCGCGTCTATAACCGGATTTACGGCTCGCGTCAGCGCTCCCGCACGCTGCAAATATTGTTGTCCACCAACGGCGCCACATGGAAATTGGTTCATGATCAAGCTGGTCGCCCCTTCGGCGGCGTCGATGGCTTTCCTCTACGGGCAATGCTGAATAACGAAAAGGCGAGATACGTTCGGTTGCAGTTGAACGAACGCAATTATCTTCATCTCGACGCAGTCGAGGTCTACTAAAGCGCCTTCGCTCCGAAATCATTGACGAAAAGGGACGCGATCCGAAAACTGGAGCGTCTCGCGAACTCACTCATGATAATGACCTTCGCGGAAAGCTGAGCACGAGGTGGTCGCTCGAATCCGTTGAGATGCGACCGCGACAACTGTCATAAGTTCAGGGTGTTCATCTCGGGCCAGAGACGGCGCGTCACCGAGCAGATCAAACGCGAACTGCGCCGCCGCCCCGCCGTCGAACCGGTCATCGGCCATCTTAAGGCCGAGCATCGCATGGGCCGCAACTTCCTCGCCCATACGCAAGGCGACGCCGCCAACGCCGTCCTCGCCGCCGCCAGATACAATCAAGCGCAAAACTTAGCTTTCTGCTAACCATAGCAACGTACTATTAATTTTATAGTAACCATAAACATAAGCTCGTCGTGCTTTGTTCGCAAATCATGGATTTGACTGCAATAGGCTTTAAGTGGCGCTCCGAATGTTAGTATAATTTTAAATTAAGCAGCGGTAATAATCGATTCGAACTAGATAGACGTGCGCGAAGAGAGAGGCCAAGCCTTTCGTCGGTTGCGCGACAGCTGCAAAAGGACGACGGATATGAAACAGACGATCTCTGCTCTTGCGCTTGGCGCAGCGCTTCTGAGCGGCGCGGCGCAGGCGGCCGACCTGCCGTCGCGCAAGGCTCCTCCGCCGCCGGTTTACGTGCCGCCGCCGCCGGTCATGGTTTGGACCGGTTTCTACGGCGGCCTCAACCTTGGCGGCGGCTGGTCGGCGAACAGCCAAAACAACAGCTACCTGCCGTATTCCGATCCGGGCTTCGGCGTCGGAGCCGTGGTCGCCGGCACGCCCAACCTCTTCTTCTTCCCGGGCGGCGGCCAGACGAACTCCAACACCGGCGGCGTCGTCGGCGGCGGCCAGGCGGGCTATAATTTCCAGTTCGGCCAGTCCTTCCTGGCCGGCGTCGAAACCGACTTCCAGGGCTCCAGCATCACCGGCGGCAACCAGGGCAACTACGCCGGCGCTTATCCGAGCCCCTACGGCGCGCTCTCCCCGACCGGCATCGTCACGCCTTTGGCGACCGGCAACGGCGGCAATATCGGCCTGCCGTGGTTCGGCACCGTGCGCGGCCGCGCGGGCTGGCTCGTGACGCCCACCCTGCTGATCTACGGCACCGGCGGCTTCGCCTATGGCGACGTGCAGGTCTTCAACCAGAACAACACCCGCACCGGCTGGACCGCGGGCGGCGGCGTGGAGTGGATGTTCATGCCGAACTGGTCGGCCAAGGCCGAATATCTCTATACGGACCTTTCCTCCGGCGGCCAGACGGGAACCTACGGCTGGAACTTCGGAAACAATCGTCATCCGCAGCTCAACGTCGTGCGCGCCGGCGTGAACTACCACTTCAACTGGGGCTCGCCCGCTCCGGCCTACGCCAAATATTGATCCAAGTATTAGGCTCCGTCAAAGGCTCCGGCGCTCCCGCGTCGGAGCCTTTTTCATGCGAGAAAGACGCGATAGGCGTCGAAATCCTGCGGTTGGCCGACGCTTACGCCCGCGACGCCGGGGGCGATCCGCTTCAGCAGCCCAGCCAGCACCTTGCCCGCGCCGCACTCGACGAATTTGGTCACGCCGTGCTGCGCCATGTAGACGACGCTCTCGCGCCAGCGCACGGCGCCCGTCACCTGCTCGACCAAAAGCGCGCGGATCCGTTCGGGATCGTCGACCGGCCCGGCGGTGACATTGGCGATGAGCGGAACGCAAGGCGCTGCGATCTTCGCCTCTTGCAGCGCGGCGCGCATCGCTTCCGCGGCGCCTTGCATCAGCGTGCAATGGAAGGGCGCCGAAACCGGAAGCGGCACTGCGCGCTTGACGCCGTGCGCCTTGGCGATATCCATCGCCTTGTCGACCGCCGCCTTGGCGCCGGAGATCACGATCTGGCCGCCGCCATTGTCGTTGGCGACCTGACAGACGCCGCCGCTTTCCGCAGCCGCGGCCGCCGCGATCTCGCGCGCGAGCTCGAGTTCGACGCCGAGCAAGGCCGCCATCGCGCCTTCGCCGACCGGAACCGCGGCCTGCATCGCGGCGCCGCGCAGCCGCAGCAGGCGCGCCGCATCTTTGAGCGAAAGCGCGCCCGCGGCGCAAAGCGCGGAATATTCGCCGAGCGAATGTCCGCCGACGAATTTGGCGTCGCGCCGCAAATCAAGGCCGGTCTCGCTCTTTAGCGCGGCTATTGTCGCGAGCGAGACCGCCATCAGCGCCGGCTGCGCATTGGCGGTGAGCGTCAGCTCGTTTTCCGGACCCTCGAAAATGACCCGGCTCAGGGAGTCCCCGAGCGCCTCGTCGACCGCATCGAAAACCGCCCTCGATGCGGGGAAGCTTTCGGCGAGCGCCTTGCCCATCCCGACCGCCTGCGAACCCTGTCCCGGAAAAATGAACGCCGTCGCCATTGCTTCCCCTTGCGCGCTAATCATGCATGCGAGTGGCTCAAGGGGAGAGCGGATGTCAAGTTCCTGGAACATGCTTTCGAGCGGAAAGCGTTCTAAAGTATCAGCGTGGCCGCTTTGCGCCGCGCGGGCGGATTTGCTACAGGGCGAGAAAGCCGGGGTCCGATCGGCCCCGAGGGGCGGCCCAAGACAGCAGAGCTTAAATCAATGCATAAATTCACCACCCTGACCGGAGTCGCCGCGCCCTTGGAGATCATGAATGTCGACACCGACATGATCATCCCCAAGCAATATCTTAAGACCATCGCGCGGACGGGGCTCGGCAAGGGACTGTTCGCCGAGATGCGCTACTTCGAGGACGGTTCGGAAAATCCCGACTTCGTGTTGAACAAGCCGGCCTATCGGCAGGCGCAAATCCTGGTGGCCGGGGACAATTTCGGCTGCGGCTCGTCGCGCGAACACGCGCCCTGGGCGTTGCTGGATTTTGGCGTCAGATGCGTAATTTCGACGAGTTTCGCGGATATTTTCTTTAACAACTGCTTCAAGAACGGCATTCTGCCGATCAAGGTTGCGCAGGCCGACCTCGACAAACTCATGGACGACGCCAGGCGCGGCGCCAACGCCACGATGACGATCGACCTCGAGGCGCAGGAAATCCGCGGCCCCGACGGCGGGGTCGTTCGTTTCGAGATCGACCCGTTCCGCAAACATTGCCTGCTCAACGGCCTCGACGACATCGGTCTCACCTTGCAGAAGGCCGAAAAAATCACGGCTTTCGAACAGGAGATGGCGAGTTCGCGGCCTTGGGCTTAAAGTGCCTTCGCAAAGCGCGCCTTCCAGTCAGGCGCTTGAGGAGGGGATGGCGGCGAATGAAGATCGACGGCCGATGAACGGGCGAGCTGCGTCGCTGCTCCGCGCGCCGTTCGAGGTCTTTCGCGCGCTGGGTCCGCGCCGCCGCGAAGCCGCGCCCAAGGCGGGCGAGATTGCGGACGAGTGGGGCCGCGAGGAAGGGTCTTATCCCGACGCCGAAGCGGCCGACGACGCGGCCTTCTGGGCGCAAGGCGAAGTCGCCGCCGAACCATACAATGAATCGTTAGGCGTGCTGGCGATCCACAACGTCGCCAAATCCTACAAGACGCGCCGCGTCGTCGAAGACGTGAGCCTTTATGTGCGGCGCGGCGAGGCGGTCGGCCTGCTCGGCCCGAACGGCGCCGGCAAGACGACCGTGTTCTATATGATCACCGGTCTCGTCAAACCCGACCGCGGCGCGGTTTCGCTCGACGGCTATGACGTGACGCCGCTGCCGATGTATCGCCGCGCGCGGCTCGGCATCGGCTATTTGCCACAGGAAACCTCGGTGTTTCGAGGGCTTTCGGTGGAGGACAACATTCGCGCGGTGCTGGAGATCACCCAGCCCGACAAGCATCTGCGTTCCGAGGAGCTGGAAGGGCTGCTCGACGAGTTTCGCCTCACCAAGCTGCGCAAGACGCCGGCCATCGCGCTTTCCGGCGGCGAACGGCGGCGCTGCGAGATCGCGCGCGCGCTCGCGGGTCATCCCTCCTTCATGCTGCTCGACGAGCCCTTCGCCGGCATCGATCCGATCGCGATCGGCGGCATCCAGGACCTCGTCCGCCACCTCAAGTCGCGCGGCATCGGGGTGCTCATCACCGATCACAGCGTGCGCGAAACGCTCGGCCTCACCGATCGCGCCTATATTATCTACAATGGCCATGTGCTGACCGAAGGGCCGCCGGAAGAGATCGTCGCCAACCCCGACGTGCGCCGCATCTATCTTGGCGAGGACTTCAAAATGTGAAGGCGCGCGCGCTCGCCGATGCAAACCAATTTCTCCCTCGCCGCCCTCGCCGATCCCGACTGCGCACGCGCCGAAAAAATCCTTCGCGCCTGCGTCCATTGCGGTTTTTGCTGCGCGACCTGTCCCACCTATCTCGTCACCGGCGACGAACTCGACAGCCCGCGCGGGCGCATCTACCTCATCAAGGAAATGCTGGAGAACGAGCGCCCAGCGGACGCCCGTACGGTTCGTCACATCGACCGATGCCTGTCCTGCCTCTCCTGCATGACGACCTGCCCCTCGGGCGTGAACTATCAGCATCTCGTCGACCACGCCCGCGCGCATATCGAGCAGAGCTATGCGCGCCCTGCGTTCGAGCGGCTGCTGCGCGGCGCCCTCGGCTTCATTCTGGCGCGGCCGACGATCTTTCGCCTGGGGCTGCGCGCCGGCGCGCTCGTCAAGCCTTTCGCGGCCTTCGCGCCGGAGCGGCTGCGCCCGCTGCTCGAGCTTGCGCCGAGGCGCGCGCCGCCGCCCTCGAACGTCGACCGGCCGCAGGTCTTTGCGGCGGCGGCTGAGCGCAAGATGCGCGTCGCTTTGCTGAACGGCTGCGCCCAGCAGGCGCTGGACCCCAGCATCAATGAGGCCACGGTGCGGCTTTTGACGCGGCTCGGCGTCGAGGTCGTCGTCGCCGAAGGCGCCGGCTGTTGCGGCGCGCTGGCGCAGCATCTCGGCAAGAGCGACGAAGCGCGCGCATTCGCCACGCGCAATATTCCGGCCTGGACGCGCGAGATCGAAGACGGCGGCATCGATCACATCGTGATCAATACGTCGGGCTGCGGCGTCCATGTGCGCGATTACGGCTTCCTGTTTCAAGACGATCGGGCGCTCGCGCTGCAGGCCGCGCATATCGCCTCGATCGCGCGCGACGTCAGCGAGATCGTCGCCATGCTGGACTATGCGCCGACAGGGGGAACGCCGGCGCTGCGCGTCGCCTATCACTCGGCCTGTTCGCTGCAACACGGACAGAAGATCACGCAGGAGCCGATGAACCTGCTGCGCGAGGCCGGTTTTGCGCCCCTCGCCGTGCCGGAAGGCCATATCTGCTGCGGCTCGGCGGGAACCTACAATCTGCTGCAGCCGCAGATGGCGGGCGCGCTTTTGCGTCGTAAGGTCGAGAATATTGAGAGCGTGAACCCCGATGTGATCGCGGCGAGCAATCTCGGCTGCATGACGCAGATCGCCAGCGGCAGCGGCATTCCCGTCGTGCATCTCGTCGAGCTTTTGGATTGGGCGAGCGGCGGACCGAAGCCGGCGGCGCTTGCGCCATATTTGTAAAATCAACGGATCCTTCGCACGCTCATAGACCTGCGGTTTCGGGAGCGAAGGGTTTTGCGGCGACGAAAGGGCAGGGGATCGCGACGACCTTTGTAATTGATCCCTTCGACGAGAAATCCTGGGTTAGTGTGAACAGCCGAACTCATCAACTTTGCTGACGATTCAAGCGCGTAGTTGTTGTCCTCGATCACATTTGCAATATTGTTCGAATATCCTTGCGAGACGCGAATGAGTTGTGGAGGCGTTATTGTGTTTCCACGCACTACGACTCCCGAGAGCGTCGCGCCCGGTTGCTCCGAAAGCACTATGCCTCCGTTGGCTACGATATAGTTCAGCCCCGGCGAGTTCGTTATGTTGTTGTGTAAGATTTCGGCATTGAAACTCGAGTTATAAAACGCATCGCCATAAGGTCCAAAGGCCATGAAATTGATCCCGTCGCCGGCATCGATTAGCGTGTTTCCTTCGATGACCGAGTCAAACACGAGACCATACAACATGAACGCGTCAGAGGCGCAGTTTTGAACGGTGTTGTGAGACAATATAATGTTTTCATTGGCCTGCGAAACAACCACGACGCTCGTCGAATCGGGCCGCAACGTCCAGGGTTCGCTTAAATAGATGGTCAGCTTGTCGTATCTGGCCATATGGCGATATTGTCCGGCTCCGGCCCCTGCAATAATAGACACGATCAAGCCGTCGGGAATCGTGTTGCCGGTGAATGACCAATCCGGATCATGCAGCAGCGTTGCCGAGTCCATGGAACTCGCAGCAATCGTTCCATAATAGACTTGCGAACCGCCATCGGTCGTAAACGCCTGGCTCGAGCCCAAGCCCGGCGCCATCATATTTTTGAGCTTGAGATAGCCAAGGTAAGTATTGCGCTGCACCTGCTCGGAACGCGGAAGCCGGCTGTGCGGCGCGAAGGTCAGCGTTAACGCGAGACCGCCGCCAGCGACTCCCGCATCCGGCGCCGGGCCGCTGACGATGGAATGTTCGAAAATGACGTTCTGACTCTCCCCGATCGCCGCCCAACCAGCCTGGGCTTGCCTTTGATCGAAGCCTTTGAGCCATACGCCATCGGCATAGGCCACGGAGGAGGACAAGCCGGAGAGGCTATCTAAAGTCGTATCGATGATTTGGATCGCGGGACCGCTCAAGTGGACCGCCTCGGGGTGGCCGCCCGTTGGCGCTAGCGCATCCACTTTTAGCGCCACGCGATTGATCGTCACATATCCCGACGCCTTAGGGGCGCCGCTGAGATCGGAGCGCAGCAGCGAGTTTCGCATCGGCGCATGAAAACTCAGCTTCGCGAAGCCAAAATGATGCGTTCCGACAAACCAGCTATCCGGCAAAGGCGAAGCCACGCCCGCAATGGTCGTCGCAGACAGCCCCGCTCCGCGCAGATATTGCCCGGGATGAAAGGCTACCGGTTGAGTGAGGGAAAAGTTTCCGGCAGGGAGATAAAAAACATAGGCGGCTTTGGTCGGGTCCGCGGGAACGTTGCCGTCCAGGCATTTCTGGAGGGCCGCCGCGATATCCCCTGTGGATATTTGGACGATGTCGGGACAGATGATCGCTTTGACCTGCGGCGCGCTCTCGGCGGCCAGCACTTTCAAGGGGAACAGAGCGCTGGAGGCTAGCTCGTGCGCGGCGTCGCCGGTCCATAAAAAATAATTTCCCGGTTTGACATTGCTTGGGATGGCGGCGGCGATGGCGTTTTCATCGCGCTGCAGAACGTCGAGTTCGAAAAAGCCTCCTTCAAGGTCGGCCAAATAGGCTTTCGCGCCCGGCAAAAAATTTTTCCCGAAAATCCGCGCCACGCCGCCAGCGAACACGCCGCAGGAAACAGGCGGGAAAGAAAAGACCTGCGCGGGAAGATCGGCATCCAACCTCGTCGGCATGACGCCGGCGGCCCAGCGTATTTCGGGGGCATTCGCGATCGCCTCGACGGGCGCCGCGGTCGGGTCCTCGATCCGAAAAGCGAAGGCGCCTGCGGGAAAATCCGCCGGGACTTTGAACGCTAGTCCGGTGGAGCCCAACGCTCGCGAAGCAACGACGATCGAACTCGCGTCGAGCAGCGCTTTGACATCTTCGAGACCCATAGGGAATCGCAGCCAGCCGAACATGCTTTGGGGCCGGGGAGAATGCGCCGCTCATCACGACCGACTGGCCGGGCGCGTTTTCGCGGGAAATCCAGAAAATATGATTACGCGAATATTTCGGCCGCGGCCAGGACGGCAGTTGACGTGGCGGATCGATATATCCTTGCGCCTTCAAAACGTTCGGTGATTGGTCCATTTTGACGACCGTCCCTGTAAGCGGGACGCTGACCCCAGTCCGATGTGAACGGGGCGTCATATGGGTTGCGGCAGCCGAGCGGCGCGGCGACGTTCCTGATCTCGATTTTGTGCGCGTTTGCTGGAAGCGTTGTCTCTTGCGCCCCCGCCGGGGCGCGACCTGCAAAGGCGAGAAGAGCCGCCGAAAGGAAAAATGTCGCCGACAGGCGTCGCGGGCGGCTGAGCTTCTCCATCAAGCTAAACCTCTTCGCGCCGGCGTCCCCAAAGCTGCAATAGGAGGGCGCTGGCCAGCACGATCGCGGCGCCGGCGACGGCGAACGGGAGATTGATAGACCCCGGCGCCGCCCCTTTCATCGTCCAGAATGGATCCCCGGCGCAAAGCTCGCCCGCAATCCAGCCGAGGATCGCGGCGCCGATCCAGGTGAGCAGCGGAAAGCGCTCGAACAGGCGCAGCAGCACGTCGGCGCCGAACATGACGATCGGCGCCGACAGCGCAAGGCCAAAGACGATGAGCCGCATCGAACCGTGCGCGGCGGCGGCGATGGCGATGACGTTGTCGAGCGACATGATCGCGTCGGCGGCGATGATCGCGGCGACCGCCGAAAAAAGATCGGGCTTGGCTTCGACGCTGCGCTGCTCGCCGCGATCGATCGGCAATTTTGCGGCGACATAAAGCAGCAGAGCTCCGCCGGCGATCTTGATGAAGGGGACGCCCATCGCCTGCACGATGACGAGGGTGAAGGCGATGCGCAGCACGACGCCGCCGGTCGCGCCGAGAATGACGCCGAGCCGGCGCCGATTCTCGGGAAGTTTGCGGCAGGCGAGCGCGATCAAGACGGCGTTGTCGCCCGACAACAAAATATTGATCCAGATGATTGCGAGTATTTCCCACGCGAGCGTGGCGTTGGCGAACATGTCTATCCGTTCCAGCCCTTATACTCGGCCATTGTTAGCGCGTTTTTGGCTCGGGCGAAACAAGAGGCGCGGCCTCTGCGCGATTTCCGTTGATCTGTCGCCAAAGTCCACGCAGCGGGTCGAAGCTGAATACGACTTCGTGTCGCCCTTCTGCGACAGGGACCGCGCGGAACAGCACATTGGCGCGCAAGATCGGGGTCTCTGCGCCGTCGACCTGCGCGAACCAATAAGGGTGCCAGACGTCGTTGAGCACGACCCAGCCGCCGCCGGGCGGCGCCTCCGCCTCCACGACGACGCGCGTATTTTCATAAGATATGATGCGCGCGCGGGCCGGCGGCGCGTCCTCCGATTGCTTGTGGCACATCGGCGGCTGCTCCAGCAGCACGGCCTCGCGGAAATTGATCTGTGGCCAAACGCCGGTTTCGATCATAGTCGCAAAATCGGCCTGGCGCCCGCAGGTCGGCAGCAGCACGCGCGGCAGTGCGCCCTTGTATTCATAGACATAAGCGTCCTTCGTGCGCGCGACGAAGCTCACGTCGTCGGGCCGCAGCGTCTTGTCTATTTGCTCGATCGGCACGCCCGTCGCGATCCAGCGCAGCCCGAGAAGATCGGACATCGGTGAGCGATAGCCAGCGTAGAGCTTGGTGAACTGCCTTTGCTCGGGCAGCGCGACGTGGTCGCCGGCGCCGGTCGCGTCCTCGTAAAGTTTCAGTCGGATCGGATTGTAGCCAAGATCGTGATCGAAACCATGCACGAGGCTCGCGTTCGGCCAGTGGAAGTCGATGGCGGCGAGTTCGATCCGGTCGCGCCTGTCCGGCGGCTGCCCGCTTAGCTTTTCGCGCAGCAGCGCGATCGTGTCGTTCCTGGTGTCGGGGCGCAGCACGTCGAATTGCTCGGGCGGCAGCGCCGTCGATTCATTGGGCTTGTTGCTCGCTGCGAGGTCGATCGTCGTCAGCGCCGCGACGAGCGCCAGGGCGAACCCCGGCCTCTGCTTGAGGCGCGGCGCCGCGATGATCAGCGCGCAGGATGCGGTCCATAGCCCGGCGGCGAGCGCCAGGGATCCGCCCGCCTGCGCCAGCCGCCCGAAGGCGAGCGCGACGCCCGCGCAGAGCGCGAGCAGCGCTCCGACGGCGCCGGCGAGGCGCAGGGGTTGCAACTCGACTTGCGCCGTGAGCAGCAGATGCAGCGCATAGCCCGAGAGGATAGCGAGCGTCGCGCAGAGCAGGAAGGTCGCGTCGGCGGGCGCCGCCACAGATCGACGCCGGGGACGTGATAGATCAGCGCGAAGACCGGCGTATGGCGGCCCAAGGCGTAGATCGCGAAAAACGCGGCGGCGACGGAGAAGAAGCGAATCTCCTTATTGGCGAAATAACGTCGCCCAAAGGCTGCGATCAGCGCTGCGAGCGGCAGCGCGCCCATGTAGAAGGTCTCCATGTTGCGCGCGAGGTAGGTGTCCCTGGTGCCGAAGACTTGCGATGGCGGTCCCCAAAAATCCTTCAACGGCCCGTCGACGCCGAAAAGATTGCCGCAGATGAGCGTCAGAAAGGCGCCGGGCTCCAGCGAGGCTTTCAAGGCGCCGTCGAGATCGATCTCGGGCCGATTGGAGTTTTGCGCAAGATCGAGCGTCAGGGCGAGCGGAAGCGCGATGAGCGTCGCGCCGCAAAGGGCGCCCGCGAGCAGTGGCTTGAGCGCGGTCCACATGTCGGCTTCGTCGGTGAGGGCGCGATAGATCGCATAAGCCGTGAGAAGCAGGACGGACAGGAAAGCGATCTGATCGCGTCCCAGCACCATGAACGCAGCTGCAACGCCCGCGGCGGCGCCCCAGACCATCGAGCGGCGATCGAGCGCGCGCGACAGCAGCCACAGCGTCACGGGCAGGAAGGCGAGACTCGTGATCTGCCCCGTGTGCTGGATGCGCCAGCTCGCCGAACCGCCAAAGGCGAAGGCCAGCGCCGCCATCGCGGCGCCTGCCGCATGCCAGCCGCGGTCGTAAAAATAAGCGATCAGCGCTAGCCCGCCCATCGCCAGCATCGCGAAGACGATGCCGTCTTCGAGCTGGAACGACGGCTCCTTGACGAGCCATGCGGCGAGCAGGAAGAAGGGCGCAAAGATCAGCGACTGCGGGTCGGAGATCTGCGGCATGCCCGCGAAGACGTTTGGCGTCCAGAACGGCGATTCCCCGCTGTGCAAGGCATGGGCGAGAAAGACGAACTGCGGTTGGAAATGCGCCTTGGCGTCCCACGGCACGGTGTAGAAGCCGAGCAGAAACGGCGAGGCGAGCGCGAGCGCGCAGAGCAGAAACAGCGCCGCGGCGAGGAGGTAGCTTTGTGTTTCAGGGCTTCGCGACGGCATCTTTTTCCCTATGCGCTCCCCGGCGCCGGCGTTGATGAGTTCCTAGAGCATGTTCGGCTGAAGTTGAAGCGCTTTGCGATAAGCGCATATTCCATCAGTCTGATTCTGGGTGAATTTCTTATCGCCCGAATGATTGCATTCGAGCCGGGAACGCCGCGCAAGCCTCCCCTTGCCCAAGGGCTCGGGTTGCGGCAATTTCCTGGCCTCGCCCCAAAGGAAAGCGCCAGAACTTCATGACATCGTGGACCCCTGTGCAGGATCGGGCGCTCAAGGCCGTCGCGCAATGGCTCGCCGCGAAAGACGGCCCGCAGGTCTTTCGCCTGTTCGGCTACGCCGGCGCCGGCAAATCGACGCTGGCGCGACATCTCGCCGAAAATGTGGAGGGGCTCGTGGTCTTCGCCGCCTTCACCGGCAAGGCGGCGCTCGTCATGCGCTCGAAGGGATGCGCCAACGCGCGCACCATCCACAGCCTCATCTATCGCGCGACCGAGACCGAAACCGAAGAGCCGAGCTTCGAGCTGAACGAAGACAGCGACGCTTCGCGCGCCAAGCTGATCGTCATCGACGAATGTTCGATGGTGGACGAAGAGCTTGGGCGCGATCTGCTCTCCTTCAAACGCAAGGTGCTCGTGCTCGGCGATCCGGCGCAGTTGCCGCCGGTCAAGGGCGGCGGCTATTTCACGGAGGCCGATCCCGACGTGATGCTGACCGAAGTGCATCGCCAGGCGGCCGACAATCCGATCATCCGGCTCTCGATGACGATCCGCGAAGGCGGCGCGCTGCAGCCGGGAGACTACGGCGAAACCCGCGTCGTATCGCGGCAAAATCTAGAGCCCGAACGCGTCACCGGCGCCGATCAGGTGCTCGTCGGCATCAACAAGACGCGTCGCTCCTACAACCGGCGCCTGCGCGAATTGCGCGGCTTTTCCGGCGACTTGCCGCAGTCGGGCGAAAAGCTCGTTTGCCTGCGCAACAATCGCAAAAAAGGTCTGCTCAACGGCGCGCTGTTCACGGTGAAGAGCGCCGGCGCCGTGCGCAGAGGCAAGATCCGCATGCTCGTCATGCCGGAGGATGGCGAAGGCGGCTTTCGGCGCGTCGCCGTGATCCCGCAATTTTTCGACGGCTCGGAAGGCGAAATTCCTTTCGTCCTGCGCAAGGACTCGGACGAGTTCGACTACGGCTACGCGCTGACGGTGCACAAGGCGCAAGGCTCGCAATGGGACAATGTCGCGCTGTTCGACGAGTCCTTCGCCTTTCGCGAACATCGCGCGCGCTGGCTCTATACCGGCGTCACGCGCGCCGCGCAGCGCCTGACGCTCATCATGTGAGCTTATGCAAGATGTGAGCATATGAAGCGAGGCCTTTGCCGCGCTCGCGCTTGAATGTGATGTGAGCAAATCCAGTTATTGCGGCGCAAGCCTCATTTTTGGGGAGAGTCGAGATGCCTGCAAAATCCAAGGCGCAGCAAATGGCCGCCGGCGCCGCGCTTTCCGCCAAACGCGGCGAAACCAGGAAAAGCGAACTCAAAGGCGCATCGCGGTCGATGGAAGAGTCGATGAGCGAACAGCAGCTCAGCGAACTCGCGTCGACGCCGCGCAAGGGCAAGCCGCGACGGGTTTCGCATTCCTGACCTTTTGGTTGAGGATAAGTCCATGCATGTTCAGAACATGATCGGCTCTCACCCGCAGGCGCGCGGACAGGCGAACGACGCGCTCGTGCGCTGCGTCGGTCCGCGGCGTCGGAGAGACAGCGCCTGTTTCGAACTCGTATCGGCTGAGCCCGCATCCGCCGAACGCTGCTTCGAGGCCCGCGTCCCAGCTGGTTCACTTTGCCGATGAATCGCCGGGAGGATGCAGAACCGTCGGCACTCCTTTCGAGCCAAAGAACACAGCGAGGAATTGAACGGGCTGAACACCTTCATTGCGCCCGCGATGCCATTTCGCGCGCGATTGAAGAAAGGCTTGGCCCGCCCGAAAGACGCGACGTTCGCCATCGGCGAACTCCACTGTGAGCTGGCCCTGAAGGACATACAAATAGGCCGGCGCCGGATGAGTCATCCAATGAGATACGCCGCCGGGCGGAATGGTCAGAACGGACGACGAGACCAGCGGATTCGGCGTGTTCAGATAAATCAAAGGTTCGCCGGCGACGGTAGTTTGGAGATCGGGAAGCGGCGCAACCGACTCGCCTGCGCTCGACGCGATCGGTTTTTCGCCGGAAGCGGCTTGCGCGGTCGCAACGGAGGGGAATCCTGCGAAGGCCGCCGTGGCGGTCGCCAGGATAATCAACATTACGAGGGGTCCCTTCACTCGCATGGGAGTCTCCTTGCGCAGGCTCGGACAAGTCTTTCGACGAGCAAAAGCGCCATCGTCGCCAATGTCAAAGGCGCGGGTCATGTCGGTCTCCCCTCCCGTCGTCCGCAGCACTGCGGGTGGCCGCGACTTAGGCCGGCTGCTTCAGCAGGTCTGAGTCGACCGGCATCTTGCGCAGGCGCTTGCCGGTTGCGGCGAAGATCGCGTTGGCGATGGCGGGAACGATCGCCGACGTTCCCGTCTCGCCGATTCCGCCTGGCGGATACGGGCTTTTGACGAGGTGAACCTCGATCGCGGGCGCCTCGTTCATGCGCAGCATTTGATAGGTGTCGAAGTTGCTCTGCTCGACGCGTCCGTTCTTGACCGTGATCTCGCCACGGAGCGCAGAGGTGGCGCCGAAGATGATTCCGCTCTGGATCTGCGCTTCCACCGTGTCGGGATTGACGACGCCGCCGCAATCGACCGCGCAGACCACGCGCCGAACGCGGACGTCGCCCTCCTTCGAGACTTGGACTTCGGCGACCTGCGCGAGATAGCTGCCAAAGACGAATTGCAGCGAGACGCCACGACCGCTTCGCTTGGGCAAGGCCTGTCCCCAGCCGGCCTTCTCGGCGGCGAGATCGAGGACCGCCTTCGCGCGCGGCGACTTGTCGAGCAGCGCGCGGCGATAGACGACCGCGTCCCGCTTCGCCGCCGCCGCCAGCTCGTCGATGAAGCTTTCGGTCACGAACACATTATGCGAGGGCCCGACGCTGCGCCAGAACGCCGTCGGCACGCCGGGAGGCTCCACGCGGACATATTCGACGTGGAGATTCGGCAGGTCGTAGACGAGATCGATGGCGCCTTCCGTCGTATCGGCATCGAGCCCGTTCTTGAACCCCGGCGGCGCCCATCGCGAAATCACGGAAGAGCCGGCAAAGCGATTCTTCCAGGCGATGGGCCTGCCCTGCTCGTCAAGCCCCGCGGAAATCCGGTCGAACCAATAGGGCCGGTACATGTCGTGCTGAATGTCCTCCTCGCGAGTCCACACGACCTTCACGGGACCATCGACCTGCTTGGCGATCTCGACGGCGCGGACCGCGCCGTCGGCCTCCAGCCGCCGGCCGAAGCCGCCGCCGATCAGATGATTGTGGACGATGACCTTTTCCGGCGCCAAGCCTGCGGCTTTTGCGGCCATCGCCTGCACCCGCGCCATCGCCTGGCTGCCGATCCAAATCTCGCACTCATCCTGGCGAAAATGCGCCGTGCAATTCATCGGCTCCATCGTGGCGTGAGCCAGGAAGGGAAGCTCATAGATCGCCTCGACCTTTTTCGCGGCGCTCGCCATGGCCTTGTCGACGTCGCCGATGTTTTGCGCCACCGCGCCCGAGCGGAGCGTCGCCTGCTCGAGTTCGCGCGCGATCTGTTGGGTCGTCAGCCCCGCGTGCGGACCCTCGTCCCATTCAATCTTGAGCGCTTCCAGGCCTTTCTTCGCAGCGCCCATGTGATCGGCGACGACGGCGACGGCGTCATCGAGGCGGACGATTTGGCGCACGCCCTTGACGGCCTTCGCCGCCGTATCGTCCAGGCTCTTCACCCGTCCGCCGAAAACTGGCGATTGCGCCAGGGTCGCAATCTTCACGCCGGGTGGGCGCGCGTCGATGCCATAGACCGCGGTCCCGTTGACCTTTGCCGGCGTGTCGAGCCGCATGGCCGGCGTGCCGATCAGCTTGAAGTCCTCTGGCGATTTCAATGTGACGTTTTCAGGAATGGGCGTTTTGGCTGCGTCGGCGGCAAGCTCGCCGTATGTCAGGCGTCGGCTAGTCGGGCCATGGATCACTTCACCGTCTTGCGCGCGGCAGGACTTCGCATCGACGCCCCAACGCTTGGCTGCAGCCGCGACCAGCATGACCCTTGCGGTGGCGCCGGCCTCGCGCAGCGGCTTCCAGGCGCCGCGGATCGCGTTCGAATTACCCGTAGCCTGCACGCCGAGAAGAGGATTCGCGTAGAGCTTCTCGTTAGGAGGAGCATGCTCCAGCCGCACCTGATTCAGCCTCGCCTCGAGCTCTTCCGCGATCAGCATCGGGATCGAGGTGTAGACGCCTTGCCCCATCTCCACATAGGGCATCGTCAGGACGATCTCTCCGTTGCGGCCGATGCGAATGAAGGCGTTGGGCGCGAATTCGGAGTGGGCGGCTCCAGCTTCGCCGTCAGCGAACGGCAATCGCAAGCCCAGCATCAAGCCGCCGCCGGCGACCGCGCCGACCCGAAGCAAGCGGCGTCGCGAGACGCCGTTCGCCGCTGGCGATCCGGATTCGTCGCCGGCTGCAATAGGGGAAAGCTCGGGCTTCATCGTCAGCCTCTCTCGCCATTGGACTGCCCGGCCCGCTTGATCGCCTGGCGAATGCGAACATAAGTCCCGCAGCGGCAGATGTTGCCGAACATCGCGTCGTCGATGTCGGCGTCGGACGGGTGCGGGTTGCCGGCCAGAAGCGCTGCGGCGGACATGATCTGACCTGACTGGCAGTAGCCGCATTGAGGGACCTCCAGGTCGACCCAGGCCTTTTGAACTCTGGCTCCCACCGGCGTTTCACCGATCGCCTCGATCGTCGTGATCTCGGAAACGCCTATGCTGTCGATGGAGGTGACGCACGAGCGGACAGGAGCGCCATCGATATGCACCGTGCAGGCGCCGCACAGCGCCTTGCCGCATCCAAACTTGGCGCCGGTCATGCCCAGCACGTCGCGCAGAACCCACAGCAGCGGGGTGTCGCCGTCGACATCGACGCTGTGCGACTTTCCGTTGACTTTAACGTCGAAGGCCATGCGCCCTATCCCTATCGGCGGATCGATGGCGACCGGCGGCGCTTCGCGTCGAGTCGGCGCGCCGCCCTCAGCATGCGGAGCCGCCGCCTCGAAACGTCCGCCGCGCTCGCCTGAAGAAGGATAGCGCCGGATACGAGAGTCTCTAGTATAGGCCGCGCGCCTTTTGCGGCTGACGCTCCGCGATGACCTTTTCCGGATCGAGCTCGGGCATGATGCCGAGGCAGGCGCCGGCTTCGGCGTCCGCCGCCGTTTCAGCAATGCGATGGCGGCGCGCTGCTTTGACGCTCCATCCTCGACCCGCCCACTTGGTCATTCAGCAGGCAATTTGATCGTTGCTCTCATGCCCGGCTTCAGCGCGGCATGCGGGTCTGGCGCGAGGACGACGACTTCGGCGGGCTCCGCGCCGTGCCCGGGCGCGACGCGGATGATTTCGCCGTCGAAGCTCCGCCCTTGAAGCTGGTCGACGGCGAAGGCAATCTTCTCGCCCGCTTTCAGCGCCGCGGCGATAGGTCCGGAGACCGAGGCTTTGATTTCGACCGCATCCGGCGCGAAGACGAAGAGCGGGCGGCGCGTCGTCGGAGCTACGGTCTGGCCCGGCTCGACATTGCGCGTCAGCACCACGCCATCGATCGGCGCCAGGATCCGCGTGTCGGCGAGCTTGGCCGTTGCGACCTCGAGCGCATGTTCAAGCTCCGAAACCTTGCTCGAGTCCTGATCCAGACGCTTCTGCGCCGCCTCCGCGATCTTCTTCAGTCCCGCAGCGCGCCGCGGTGAAAGCGCTTCGCTTCGATTGAGCGAGGCCTGCGCCGAAGCGAGGGCCGCCTGATCCTGGTCCAGGCGCGCTTGCGCCGCGCGCAAACGGCGCTCGCTCTCCAAGACCGAATGTCCAAGGGACGGGGCGTCGATCGTGGCGCAGGGCTGGCCCTTTTTGACCCGCGTCCCCGCTTCGCACTCCGCCGATTGAATTCTTCCAGCGACTTGCGCCTCGACGGGCGCGGGGCTCGCGGCTTCGACGACGCCCGTCGCCGTCCGATAATGGGCGACCGCGGCGAGGGGCGTCGGCATACGCTCCATCGGCGGCATGTTCATGTTCATATGATACATGATCCAAAGCGTGCCGCCGATCACGAGCGCGACGATCAGCGTGCCGAAGGCCAGCGCCAAAGTGTTGTTCACATTGTCGGGTGCGGTCGTGAGATGCAGGAAGAACACGAGATGCACCCCGATCTGCGCAATGGCGAGCACCGAAAGCGCGACCGGGATGCTCGGCCCCCATATCCAATGCGATTGGGCGAAGTAAAACGCCGCGGCCGTCAGCAGCGCCGATAGAGCGAGACCGATCAGATAGGTCAGTACGCCTTCCGAGACGCTTTCGCGCTCGGCGTCCATGGCGCCTGTGTCGCCGGGCGCGGCGTCCCGTCCGGTCTCGACCGTCATCGCGCGCCTCCGACGAGATAAACCAGCGTGAAAATCGCCACCCAGACGATGTCGAGCATGTGCCAGAACAGATTGAAGCAAAGCAGCCGACGCTGGATGTCGGCGCGAAAGCCCTTGATGAAGAGCTGCGCCATCATCGTGCCGAGCCACAACAGCCCGACGCTCACATGCGCGCCGTGACAGCCGACGAGCGCGAAGAAGGACGAGAGAAACGCGCTGCGCTGCGGACCGGCATTGGCTGCAATCATCGCCGTGAACTCGCGCAGCTCCAGCAGGAGAAAGGCCAAGCCAAGCAGTCCGGTCACGAGCAGCGCCGCCTGCGTCCAGATCATGCGGCGCGCCTCGGCGCCGACCGCCGAAAGGCCGCAGGTGAAACTCGACAAAAGTAGACAGGCGGTCTCGATCGCGACGTTCCGCGCATGGAAGAGCTCCGCGCCGGAGGGGCCGCCGTCGGTCGCGCTCTGCAACACCGCATGCGCCGCGAAGAATGCGGAGAACATGACGATGTCGCTGAGCAGGAAAATCCAGAAGCCGTAGCCGACGATCACGCGCTTCGAGGCGGGCCCGCCTTCGCCATGGCCGGGCGCCTCGGCTCCCGCATAGAGTCCCGGCGCACTGGGCAGGGTGATTGTCGCTGTCGCCGTCATGGCGCCTCGCCCGCATTGGCGTAATGCGCCAGCCATTCTTCTCGCGCGCGTCGCCTCTCGCCGTCTATGCGTTCAACCTCGCTCGCCGGAATTGCGTATTCGTCCTCGTCGCGCCAGGCGAACCAGACAAAGCCCGCATAGGCCAGGACGAGCCCGGCGCCGACCATCCACCAGATGTGCCAGATCAGCCCGAAGCCGGTGAGCGTCGCAAAGAAGGCGGTCAATGAAACCGGTGGCGCTGTTCTTCGGCATTTCGATCGCCTGATATTCGCCGGCCGCGGCGAGGTGCTGCGTCTCGATGGCGCGCCGCTTCATCGCCCAATAGGGCTCCTCCCCCTTGACGTCCGGCAGGAAGGCGAAATTGAACGCCGGAGGCGGCGAGGCCGTCGCCCATTCGAGCGAACGCCCGTCCCAGGGATCGCCGGTCTCGTCGCGAAGCTCGGCGCGGTCGCGAATGCTGACGACGAGCTGAACGATCTGGCACAGCATGCCGACGCCGGAAACCGCGACCCCGACGGCCGCCGCCAGAACCCAGGGACGCCACTCCGCGACCTCGTAATGCTGCATGCGCCGCGTCATGCCGAGCAGCCCGGCGACATAGAGCGGAAGAAACGCACGTAAAATCCGACGAGCCTGCACCAGAACGCCGCCTTGCCCCAGCCCTCGTGCAGCCGGAAGCCGAAGGCCTTCGGGAACCAGTAGTCTAGCCGGCGAAGCCCGCCGAACAGCACGCCGCCGATGATCACATTGTGGAAATGCGCAATGAGGAAGAGGCTGTTGTGGAGCACGAAATCGGCCGGCGGCACGGCGAGCAGCACGCCTGTCATGCCGCCGATGACGAAAGTGACGATGAAAACCGAGCGACCACAGCATCGGCGTTGCGAAGCGAATGCGGCCGCCATACATCGTGAACAGCCAATTGAAGATCTTCACGCCCGTGGCGACCGCGATGATCGCTACGTGGCGATGCCGAAGACCGCGTTGACGTCGGCGCCGGCGCCCATCGTGAAGAAGTGGTGCAGCCACACGATGAAGGAGATGATGCAGATGCGCCATGGTCGCGACGACCATCGAGCGATAGCCGAACAGAGGCTTGCCGGAGAAGGTCGAGATGACTTCCGAGAAGATGCCGAAAGCCGGCAGCACCAGGATGTAGACTTCCGGATGGCCCCAGGCCCAGATCAGGTTGACGAACATCATCATGTTGCCGCCGGCCTCGTTGGTGAAGAAATGAAAGCCGAGATAGCGGTCGAGCGAGCAGCATCGCCAGGGTCGCGGTGAGGATCGGAAAGGCGGCGACGATCAGCAGGTTCGAGGCAAGCGCGGTCCAGCAGAACATCGGCATGCGCATGTAGCTCATGCCCGGCGCCGCGGATCTTCAGCATCGTGGTGACGAAGTTGATGCCGGTCAGCAGCGTCCCGACGCCGGAGATCTGCAGCGCCCAAAGATAATAGTCGACGCCGACGCCCGGCGAATAGGCAAGCTCGGACAGCGGCGGATAGGGCAGCCAGCCGGTCCGCGCGAACTCGCCGATGACGAGCGAGATGTTGACGAGCAGCGCGCCGGTCGCGGTGAGCCAGAAGCTCGACCGAGTTCAGCGTCGGGAAGGCGACGTCGCGCACGCCGAGCTGCAGCGGCACGACGAAGTTCATCAGGCCGATCATGAACGGCATCGCCACGAAGAAGATCATGATCGTGCCGTGGGCCGAAAAGATCTGGTCATAGTGTTCGGGCGGCAGATAGCCCGGGGCGTGAAAGGCCACGGCCTGCTGCGAGCGCATCATGATCGCGTCGATGAAGCCGCGCAGCAGCATGACGAGCGCCGAGCAGCACATACATGACGCCGATGCGCTTGTGGTCGACGCTGGTGATCCACTCGTTCCAGAGGTAAGGCAGGTGACCTTTGACGACGATCCAGATGAAGACAGCGAGCAGGACGAGGCCGACCACGGCGCCGGCGACGAGCGGAATCGGCTGATCCCACGGGATCGCATTGAGGTGAGCTTGCCGAGCACTCGTCACTCCGTCGTTGAAGGCGAAGCGCTCATCGGGCCGGCCTCGCTCGTGAGCCGGCCCGGCGGCAATCTTCTGCATGAAGAGATCCGATCGACTGAGCCAAGAACAGCATATCGGCGACGCCGCTTGCTCTGCGCGCCAGCGCCAGATATGCGCCTTCATCCAGCGCCAACCGAGATTTTGCGCGCCTCCGCCGTCCACTGCGCGAAGGACTCCGGGGCAAGCGCGCGCAGCACGAAATGCATGTCGGAAAAGCCGGCGCCGCTGAACTGCGCGGACTGGCCATGGTAGTCGCCCGGCCGATCCGCCTTGAGATTGAGCTGCGTCGCCATTCCGTTCATCGTGGCGATCATGCTGCCGAGCTGCGGAACGCAAAACATGTTCATGACGGTGGCGGAGGTCAACGAAAGATGCGCCGGGCGGTCGGTCGGCAGGGCGATCTCATTGACGCTCGCGACGCCCTCGCCCGGGTAGATGAACAGCCATTTCCAATCGAGCGAAACAACCTGTATCTCGACCGGCTTCGACTCTGCTGCGAGCGGGCGCGCGGGATCGAGATCATGCGAGCCGATCCAGGTCACGCCGCTCAAGAACAAGATCACGAGAAGGGGAATGCCCCAGACGATAAGCTCGAGGCGTCCGGAATAGGCCCAGTTGGGCAAATAGGTCGCCCTTTTGTTGGAAGCGCGAAACCACCAGGCGAAAGCCAGCGTGACGAGAATGGTCGGCGCGACGATCATCATCATGATCGCAAGTGCGTTGAGCAGGATTTGCGCATTGCCGGCGGCGACAGGCCCCTGCGGGTCAAGCACGCCCAAGGAGTGCGGAGCTGGGTCCGGCATGAAAAGAGATGTTTTCGCCTCGACCGCAAGAAGCGCGTAAGGCGACAGCTGTGGCTGCATCTTCGCGATCCCCCTCAATCCGAAGTTCCGGCTGCGGTCAGCTTTGCAGTCTTAGCTGCGACTTAGGCTGACGGATTGAGTTGTCCACATCGTTTCCGCAAATTTTCTTTAATCCGCCCTGCGCGCGCGCGTTCCGGAGTTTGCACGAATGCCTATTTCGATGAACATATTGCGCTTCACAAACGTCAAGCTGTCGCTCGGGTTTTTGATGCGGCTTTTTCAAAAATTTGGGTCTGTCCTACACCAGCGGAACGATAAGCCTCTCCGGCATTCCCGGAATCGGCAATCTCTCGTCGGTCTCGAATCTCTCGGGAAGAGGCTACGGCGCCACTGTCTTCGCCGGTGTTGCGCTCCTCTTTACGACGCCGGCGAGCGCGACGTTATTTTAAAGCAGGCCCGGCTCCTTGAGCATGTTCCGCGAAAGTCGAAGCGCTTTTGCGATAAGAACATGCTCCATAATTCTGATTTGGAAGCGGTTTCTTATCGCTCGAATGATTCCATTCGAGCGAAAGGCGCTCTAGGTGAGAACTGCGGCCGTTCTCCAATTTTGGCTTCTTTGCAGCGGCTCAGCGTCGGCGGCGATGATCAGGAGATTTGGTATGGAAGACCGACGGATTCGAGCGGCTCTGGATCTCCATTGGGCCGCCTCCGACGCCAACGACTTCGAGGCGGAGCACCAGATTTACCGAGAGGACGCCGTGCTCGAATATCCTCAATCGGGCGAGCGAATCCGCGGGCGTCGGAACATTCAATCGTCTCGCGCCGCGCAGCCGAATCGGAAACGTTTCACGGTGCGTCGGATCATTGGCGCGGGCGACCTCTGGGTCACCGAATATGTCCTGACCTATGACGAGCGGCCGTCTTACACCGTGAGCGTCATGGAGTTCCTCGATGGGAAGGTGGCCCGCGAGACCCAGTATTTCGGCGATCCGTTCGAGCCGGGGCCTTCGCGCGCGCAATGGGTCGAGCGGACAGCCTGAAACCTCGCCGTCGCAAGGATGGCGACCATCTGCCGCTCGCCCGCTTGGAGCTGCCGGAAGGCGTCGCCAGTGGTCGTATTGTTGAGACCGAGGCTTATGTCGTCGGCGACGCCGCCGGGCACGCCTACCGGGGGATGACCCGGCGTAATCGTTCGCTGTATCTCGAGCGTGGACACGCCTATATTTATCTCGCCTACGGCAGCTCGTACATGCTGAATGTCTCGAGCGAGACGCCCGGGATCGGCGCCGGCGTACTGATCAGGGCGCTCGAGCCGCTCGAGGGCGTTCAGCTCATGCAGCGCAATCGCGGCGTCGAGCGCTTGCGCGACTTGGCGCGAGGACCAGGAAAGCTCACCGCGGCGTTACGGGTCGATCGTTCGCTCGATAGGCTGGATCTATGCCGGAAAGGCCCTCTGTGGCTCGGGCGCGGCGATCCCGAAACCGGCGAAATCGGGCGGAGCATCAGGATCGGCGTCTCGCGGGACGCGAACCGCCTCCTGCGATTTTATCTTCGGGGCAGCCCGTTCGTCAGCGGTCCAAGGTCGCTCAAGGAATAGGGGACCGCCACGGTCGCTCTCCTCCTCTCTCGAAAGGGGGGGGCGGGACTGTCAATCGCCATCCACAGTGCGTCGCGAGCGGCTTGCTCCCGTTCAGCTGCACCGCCACGGGGGGCGCGACCCGGCTCGGTCACTATCTCGTGGCCGCCTGAATTCTCATGTATGCTTTGCGGCTACGGCCCCTTCATAACAGCGCGCGAAACATGTCCGGCCCCTCGTCAGATTCGGCCAACGAGCCTTATGAACCCATCGAGGGCGCCATCGCCGGCGACCTAGCTGGGGTGCGGGCGCCGTTAGACTTTTCCGGCTCCATGCTCGGTTTTCCGGAAAATCCTTCCCGACCGGCGCCCGGCACGGAGGAGTCTGTCAGCTCGCCGGTATCGGCGCTGGAAGCAGCCGCTTTTTCAGACGCTCTCAGCGCGAAAATCTTGCCTATGTCTTTCGGCGACCGTGTGTTTTTGCTTCCTTCCGAGGCCGAAGCCTGGCGTTTCGCCATCGACATGGCTCGTCGTTACCACGGCATCGTCGGCCGTCCCAAGCGTCGCCGCCTCATCATCTGCCTCGAAGCTGCGGATGAAGCGGGAGGCCGGCCGCCTGGACTCGAGGGCGATGACGAGATCGTTGTGCTCCGAACGGATGATCACGCCGCATTGCTGGCGGAAATCAACGTGAAGACGGCCGGAATTCTGATTGCGCCGGTTCGGACGAGAGCCGGTCTCGAGGTCGTCTCGGGCGGCCTGCTCGCTCGGCTGCGCGAGATCGCGGACGAATATGGGCTCATCCTCGCTTTCGATGAAACCCTTTGTGGCTTCGGTCGCTCAGGCATGTTGTGGGCTCATGAATGGACGGGCGTCACTCCGGATCTGATGATCGCTGCGCTTGGGCTGGGGGACCATGGGCTTGGGGCCGTCGCGCCCGTGGCCGCGGTTGTCGTCACGCAAAGAGTGGCGCGAGGAGCGCCCGCCCGTCCGCCTCTCGTCAACCGCGCCGCGCTCCTGGCCGGGCACGCTGTTATGGACGCGCTATTGACGCCGGGCTTTCTCGAACAAGTGCAAAATCGAAGTTGGCGTCTCGAAGACCGACTCGCCGAGCTGCTTTACAAGCGTCGCGGAACCTTTACGGCGCTGAGCGGCCTTGGCCTGATGCAGGGGCTGGTGTGCTCCAAAGAGGCCGAACCATTGCGCGCGACGCTCGCCGAACGCGGGCTTTTCACGCGCGCCACGGGATCGATCCTTGGTCTATTTCCTCCGCTCACAGTCGAGGAAAGCGAAATTGATGCGGCGGTAGCCACTATAGATGCAATTTGCGCGCGGGAAGAATACTGAGAGCGGCGACCGCCTTGGTGTGGCTTCAACGAAAGCCCGTTGCGCTAAAGCCGATCCCGGGTCGCTTGTTCTTCCATCAACGCGGAGGCGGTATCGAGCAGACGGATGGCTCCTGGCAGGCGCGCGTGGGCCTCCTGCTGAACTTCATTGGCCGGCTCGAGCCCGCGCCACCAGTCGATGAACAGGCTGATCAAGGCGCGGGCCGGAATCTGCCGAAAAGCGACACCCGGAAAACCCTGCAGTTCGAATGACGCTTCCACAGCCAAAAGGCAATCCGCGATGTAGCGGCTATCCGCCTCGCTCAGGACGAAAGGGTGATCCGGCGCGCGGCGCACCATCCGAATCTCGCTGACTTCGGGAATATATTCTCTTTTCAACGTTTCACGCTCCGCCATTGTGGCTGGCCGCGTTGCAAGATGGTCGCCATACGGCGTGACGCCAGATGACACAGCGCGAACTATAAGCTCTCGTCGTCCTTTGCTCGGAGCGGCTAAAGCAAAATCCGAAAAAGTTGATAGACTCTTTCGATCATAATTTGCTCCAGCGTTTTGATTTTGAAGCGATTTCTTATCGACCGAATGATTCCGTTCGGTCGGAAAGCGCTCTACCGTCGTCTGGCGCGAGGCTTGCTTTGCATATTAGCCGAGGGCGTCGAAAGACGCTAAACCTACGAATGCCGCGAACAACTCGTTCCGCGCCATTGACCGCTCCCGGCGGCGGGCGGGAAAATTCAAGACCATGACCGTGATGAATGCTGCCGATCCAAATTTGCGGGTCATCGAGCGAGACCCTGTCCCTGAAGAGCTGAGGCGATTCATATGGGACATTCAGTCCATGGTCGAACTCGCCGAAAGCGAGCGGGAGATTCTCCTTATCGGCCGCGATCTCATGACGCGGCTCATCGCGACCGACGACTGGCTGCCGACGGTGTTCGCCGTTCCAAACCCCGCCGGGGGACAGCAATTTCAGATTTATCGCGATGGGCTCGAGCGATTTTCCGTAGTGAGCACGATCTTGTGTGGCGGGGCCTTCATGGCGATCGCTCAACCCAAAGTTTGGGAGATCGCGGGAGTATCGCGCGGCGCCGTCACGCGTCAGCAAGTCGATGGCTTTCCGGCGAAGCTTGCGCAAGCTGGCGAGTCCCGCCTGCTGCAGCCGAAAGCGGTGGAGGCGCGCCCGTCGGGCAGCAGTTCGGACTGGGTGATTTGCAACGCGCAGGCTGATCGGACATCCGTCCTCATCCATGTTTACGGGGGCGAAATTGCCCAGATGAGCCGTCGATCCGGGCGGTCCGGTGAAACCGGCGGCGCGCAGCCTTTGGGCCTCGCCAATGCGGAGAACGCTCCGCCCTACGACATTTTTTCAATTCAGAGCGAAGTCCGGGACGATCGTTCGGAGGCATGAGAATGGGCGCAGGCTCTGACGATCTGGAAAGGTTCAGCGGCCCGACGCTGCAACACTACAACCTGCGCGCCGAGGCCTTCTGGGAGGGCACGCAGGGGCACGACGTCAGGCAAAATATCGCGGCGATGCTCAGCCACATTCGCGGAGCGCCTCCTTTTACGCTGCTCGATTTCGGCTGCGGGCCCGGCCGCGATTTGAGGGCGCTCGCCGAGCTCGGGCATGTCGCGATCGGTCTCGACGGAGCGCCGCGCTTCGTCGAAATGGCGCGCATCCACAGCGGTTGCGAAGTGTGGCTGGAGGATTTTCTCGCGCTCGATTTGCCTCCTTGCCATTTCGACGGAATCTTCGCCAATGCGTCGCTGTTTCATGTGCCGAGCTACGAATTGCCGCGCGTCCTGCACGAGCTATACGCTACGCTGAAGCCCGAGGGCGTGCTGTTCAGCTCCATCCCCCATGGCGCGGGCCAGGAAGGTTGGAGCGATGGACGCTATGGCGTGTTTCACACCCCCGAAAGCTGGCGAGATTTCGGATTGGCGGCGGGGTTCGTCGAACTCGAGCATTATTACAGACCGAGCGGAGCGCCGGCTGGCGCACAGCCCTGGCTGGCGAGCGTCTGGCGGCGTGGATAGGCGTCGCCGCGTCGCGGCGACGCCGGACCTGCGTCACGCTTCGCGCAGCGCATCGACGCTGACATGGCGGCGTCTTGGTTCAAATGCAAAAAAGGCCGCCGCGAGCGGCGACCTTTCGTCTATGGGACGATCGTGACGGAGAGCCGTCGCGATCGGCGCTTCTCAGATTTCCTTGAGCTGATCGGCGGAGGACTTGCCGGTGCGACGATCCTGGACAATCTCGTAGCTCACCTTCTGGCCTTCGCGCAGATCGCGCAGGCCGGCGCGCTCGACCGCGCTGATATGGACGAAAACGTCCGTGCCGCCATCATCCGGCTGGATGAAGCCGAAGCCCTTCTGACCATTGAACCATTTCACGACGCCGGTAGCCATTCATCTCTCCAAACATAATTTAGAAGCTGGCCCGCGTGCGCGGGGCCGGGTCGATCGATGTTTGCAAGAGGTCGTCGGCGGCTTCGTTTTCAAAGCAAGTCCAAGTCGTCAGGCCGAAAATCGATGGGCAATAGATAGGCGCCGGGGAAGGCGAATGCAACGCCGAAAGTGTCGGGTTTATGCCCGCGCAACGCACGCGGGGTCGATTTCGCGACGGGAAAGCCACGCTCTTTTCCAGAATCCTGCTCGCCCCGCCGCGCCGCCGTCCCGCGAAAATCCGACCGCCGTCCATGATATGGCGGCTCTCGGGTTCAATATGAGGGACACGGGGCCCATCAAAATGGGGGTGTCCTTCATCTCAGCAATTGGCTCTCTCTATGTCCACGATTTCGTAATGAGGCGATGCTCGTGCGATCGAGGATGAGCGCGATCGAGACGCGCACGTCGAGCATGATGTCATGGATCGCGCAGGCGTCTTCGTCGGGGCAGTCGGCGCAGCGCTGATATGCGGTCTTGCTCGCGCAGGGAATTGGCGCGAGCGGGCCGTCGAGAATGCGGATGATTTGACCGACCGTGATTTTTTCCGCCGGCCGCGCCAGACGGTAGCCGCCGCCCTTGCCTTTGCGGCTATTGAGAATGCCAGCGTTGCGCAACTCCACCAGAATCGCGTCGAGGAATTTTCTTGGAATGTTGTTGTCCCTGGAAATATCGCCGGCGAGGCACTGGTCCTCGCTCCCGGCCAGATGCATCAGGGCTTTAAGGCCGTATTTGGCTTTATTCGACAACATGAATGAGGAAACTCCCCGCTTTTCCGACGCCTGCGTCTGTCCGTGCGGCGTTCGTGGCGGGGCATTCTAAAGCTGCATTTGCGATATGTCATATCGGAAACCCGCCACGGCCAGCGGGAGCCGGCCGTGGCTGAATTTTCATGGACTTTCGGACCCGCTCAATCTCGAAGCCGGTCCGTTTTCAGCGGCGGGCCGTCGTCCTGCCGCCGCCAGCAGATTCGGAAACCAGCGCCACCTTGACGTAGCCGGCGGCGTTGATGACGCCCATGGCCTCAGCCACCTTGCCGTAGGCGACCGCCTTGTCGGCGCGCACATGCACGCGGCGGTCCTTGTTGTTCTCGCTGCTCTCCTGCAGCACCGCGAGCAGTCCCTCGGTCCCGCTCGCTTCGCGCTTGTCGACGAAGAAGCTTCCATCGGCGTCGACGCTGACCACGATCGGCGGTTGCTGATCGTTGAGCTGCTTCGCCTGCGTCTTAGGCAGATCGACGGGCACGCCCGCCGTCATCAGGGGCGCGGCCACCATGAAGACGATGAGCAGCACGAGCATCACATCGACGAGCGGCGTGACGTTGATGTCGGCGATGGGGCCCGAGTTCGAATTCGGAATCACTCTTACGCAGCGCGAAGGCCATTGCGATCTCCTCTCTTGGACAGTTGGCGAGACAGTTCGACCTCGAACACGCCGATGAAGGACGTCAGGCGCTTGGCGTAGGCGCCGATGTCGCCGCTGATGCGGTTGTAGAAAATGACGGCGGGAATCGCCGCGACGAGGCCGAGCGCCGTCGCGAACAGCGCTTCCGCGATGCCGGGCGCGACGACGGCGAGGCTGGTGTTGTTGGAGGCGGCGATGCCCTGGAAGGAGTTCATGATGCCCCAGACCGTGCCGAAGAGGCCGACGAAAGGCGCAACGGCGCCGATCGTGGCGAGGCCAGGCAGGCGCGACTGCAGATGTTCGATCGCGGCGGAGCTGGCGAGCTGGGCGACGCGATGCACGCGCTCCTGGAGGGAATTGCGCTGCGATTCGCTCTGGGTCAAGTCGAGGGAGCGCTCGTATTCCTCGACCATGGATGTGTAGACGCGCACGAGAGGATCGTTCTTCGGCGCGGAAGCGAAGCTCTCGGCAAGGTGGGAGACGGGAAGACCTTCCTGGATGCTGTCGAAAAGGCGCGCCGCGCGGCGATGCAGCACGCCGAGGCGAATCAACTTCTCGGCAGTGACGCCAAGGCCCCAGGCCGCGGCGAGGATCAGCAGCACGATCACCGTTTTGACGATCGAGTCCGCCTGCAGGAAAAGCTCGACGGGCGTCAGCGTATGCGCCAGCGCCGCCGAGGCGGTGGTAGCCGTGTCAACCATGTGTAGCGCCTTTCAGTTTTGCGAACGAGGAAGGAAAATGATCAGGGACCAGAGAAGCTGATTCCGCCCGAGAGCGAACCCGGACGTCCTGGCGCCGGCACGGAGCCGCAGCGACCGCCGAGACGTTGAGCGAGAGATGCGAGGGAGGGATTGCTGGAAGAAGTGATCGAAAACGAGGTGACCGCTCCCGTCGCGCTGACCGTGGCGTGGTAGGTGACGCGACCGCCGACCGGCGGCTCCATGCTCCCGGCGGCGCGCTGCAAACACGCATGGTAAGCGTTTGCGGCCGCAGAGATCGTGGCTCCAGCAGGAGCTGGCGGCGCATGCACGGCGGGCGCGGCGACATGCGGCGCGGGTTTTGCGGCTGCGGCCGGATGCGCGGGTTGCCTGGAAGGACGCGCGGGAGCGCTCGGCGTTTGTGCGCGCGTCGGCGCCTTCGGTTTTTCGAGCTTGGGCTTCTCGACCTTCGGTTTCTCGATCTTGGGCTTCTCCACCGGCTTCACCTCTTCGACCGGGGCGATCGGATCGAAAGCCGGAGGCGGCGGAATGTCCGGAATCGCCATCGCTTCAGGCGGGGGCGGCGTGTCTTCGACCGGCTGCTCTTCGACCGGCATCGGCGCGAGTTCGACGACCTGCTCCTCTTCAATCGGCGTGTCGTTGTTTTTGAAGCCGACGGTGACGAAAAGCGCGAGCAGCAGGAAATAGAGAAGGATGGCGCCGGTGCGGGCCGGATAGTCGGGCGGGGGCGGCGCGACATGCAGCAACGACTGCGCGCCAGACGCTTTGTCGTGATACAGGCGCTCGGCTTTCGCGTAAGCGGACGCCGCTCTTGGCGCAGCAGCTAAGGACATCTCTAAAGCGCCTTTCCCGATGGTTGTCACAAAAGCAAACTAACACCACTAATCCCATAGACGCAATATGATTATGGCTGAAGTCATCCGGTTTTTTTTTAAATGTCTCTGGCCTATTCGCGTTTTTAAAAAACCCGAGGCGACGATCGACTGAAAAGTCAGTGATTGGCGAAGAGCGCAGGCGGTCCGGCCCAATTGACGTGATAATTGAGGCCGACGCGCACGATGTTGCCGTTGAAGCGCGAACTCGATTGAGCCGTGGATATCGCCGCGACGCCTCCGGACTTGTAAGAAAATTGCGTTCCACTCGTGTTGAGCGAGCCGAGGTCGTAATAAAGATATTCCGCCTTGACGCCCCAGTTCGGCAGGACAAGCCACTCTGCGCCCGCGCCGAGCGCGAATCCTCCGAGCGTTCGAGTCTCATTGTCGACGCCCTGCAGCGCAGAAGACCACGCGCCGAAATAGTTGGCGGTCAAATTTGCCTGGCCATAAGCGAAGCCGCCCGTGCCGTAAATCAGAAGTTGGGGCGTCAGCACATAGCCGACGCGGGCGCGAATGGCGCCGATCTGCTGCAATCCGCGTGAAAACGAGGTCGCCGAGGGACCGCTGATGACACTGATGGTCCCGTCATTCCCGGTCAGCCCCTGGATGTCCGCTTCAAGGCCAAGGACGAAGCGGTTCTCCAACTGATAGTTGAAGCCAACCTGGCCGCCGCCGATGAAGCCGTGGTTGGGGACCGACACTTGAACCGGGATACTCCCGACCAAGGCGTGGGTTAAGAAGCCGCCCGGCAAAGTGTCGGAATAGCTTTGGGTGATCTGGTTCTCGCTCGTCCAGAAATAGCCGGCGTTGACGCCGAGGTAGAAGCCCGTCCACGGCGGCGGCGGAGGCGGAACCACCGGGGCTTCCTTTCGGGACGGGAGGTCGGCGGAGAGGGCCGTCGTCGCTGCGAGAGCGAGGAGCGCCGTTGCGACGGGTAGCAGAACTTTTTTCACTCGGGGACCCCTTAGCTGTTGTCGAAACTCACGCACGCGCAACGCGCCTGGCGCCTGGTTTGATGGGTGGCGGACCCGAGGGGGAGGAGCTCGGGTCCGCGCGGGAACGGAAGTCAATGACTTCCGTCCGATCAGTAGAGCTTCACACGAAGAGTTGCGCCGAAGGTGCGCGGATTGTTTTCGCCGAAGGTGATGTTTCCGGGCGCGGTGGGGCTGCCGATGGTCGCTGCGATGAGATAGCGGGAGTCGGCGAGATTCTTGACCCAGAGATTGAAGCTGTATTTCTCGTCGTCGGTCTTGAAGCCGAGGCCGGCGTTGATCAGGGAATAGGACGGCTGTTGCAGGTAATAGAGGGAATAGGGCTCGGACAACTGGCTCTTGTATCTCCAGGTCAGGTTGCCGTAGCCAAACATCGAGATGGATTGCGGCAGGCCATAGGGTCTCAAGACCGGACCAAGCGGATATTCGTAATTGGCGCCGAGGTTGAAGGAATAAGGCGAGAACGGAGCGTTGCCGTTGACGCCGGAGGTGACGCGCTGACCCGAAAGATTGACGTAGAGCGGCGCGGCGACGCCTTTGATGTTGGCGGAAGCGGGCCAGGTCCAGTCGGCAGGCGGCGCCGCCTGCGGATAGCTGACGTAACGGAAATCCGTCGCCTGACCGTTGAAGGTGATCCACAGCCGCTCCAGCGGGCTCCACCGTGTGTCGAACTCGAAGCCGCGCGAGCGGACCTGGGGGATGTTGCCGAGATAGGTTTTGCGTATCGGCACGCCGGTCACGTCGAGGATCGACGTGTCCACCAGAATCGCCTGGAAGTCGTAAATGTCGTTCCAGAACAGATTGGCGTTGACGATGAGCTTGTTGTCGAACCAGTTGGTCTTGACGCCGAGCTCGTAGTCCCATGAGACTTCGGGCTTGGTGATGACCGGCTGAAACCCTTTGAAATTGCCGGCGCTATCGAGCAGCGGCAACGCGTTCGTGTTGATCGCGCCGGACTTTTCGCCCCTGGCGACCGAGCCGTAGGCGAGCACGTTCTCGCTAAATCGATAGGACGGGTTGATGAGGCCCGAAATCGAGTTGGTGCGCGTGGTCTGCCCACCCGTATCGAAGAAGCTGTAGCCCTGCGCCGTGTTCGCGGCGCCGATGCCAGCGGCGGTGGTGTTGCCGTTGATCCAGCCGAAGTCGGAACCCTCGCGGATTTCATAAGTGTTGCGCAACCCCGTGGTGAGCGTCCACTTGTCGTCGATGTGCCATGAGGTCTGGGCGAAGGCGGCGGCGCTGAAGGTGCGGGCGATACCGTCCTGATGGCTCGTGGAGCCGTTCAGCACCGCTGGATTGGCCGCAAAACTGTTCAAGAACCACTGCGCTGCTTGAGGCCCGTAGGTTTCGCGGTCGTGCGAATTGACGACCTCGCGCAGGAAATAGGTCCCGACGGTCCACTCCAAGGGCACGTCCTTGGGCGAGGCGAGCCGGTTCTCGAACGAATATTGATCGACGTAAGTATCGAATCCGGTCGATTCGATGAAGGTGTCCTGACCGACCGTGCCGCCCGTGGTCGTGGAGCCGGTGTTGTTTGGATGCAGCGTGAACTCGCGCCAGGCTGCGACGGAGGTGAAGACGTTGTCGCCGATCGGCTTGTTGAATTCGTTCGAGAGGCCGGTCGTGCGCTGGTCGAGATTGCGCAGGTCGCTCAGCTCCGGCGAATAGGGATCAAGGCCGAGCAGCGGCCAGTGCAGGCGGTTCGCGAGATTGGATGAAAACGAGGTCGCCAGCGCGCCATTGGCGTAGAACGGGAAGCTGTTGTAAGCGGGCGCGCCGTAGTTGTTGTACTCGTCGGACCGAAGCCGGTCGAAGATCACGCGGTCGGTGAAATCGTCGAAAGTGAAGAGAAGCTGACCGCGCGCGCCCCAGCGATTATTGTCCAGAAGACCGGCGCCGGTGACCGCATCATGAATCCAGCCGTCGCCCTTATCGAGGAACAACGTGAATCGGCCGGCTACCCTGTCGGGAATGATCGGTCCCGTCACATTCAGCTTTTCAATGAAGCGATTGTAATTGCCGAAGGAGGACTCCAACGTCGCCGAGGGCGTGAAGGACGGCGCTTGCGTGTGGATCACCACTGCGCCGACCGTCGTGTTCTTGCCCAGCAGCGTGCCTTGCGGGCCGCGCGCGACCTCGAGCGACTGCAGGTCGACATAATCGGCCCATTGGAAGCCGACATGAGTGAAGAACACATTGTCGACGATAAAGCCCGTCGCCGACTCGGAGCCGTCGGCGCCGCCCGAGATGCCGGTGATGCCTCGGATCGCGATGGCCGAGGTGCGCGGGTTGGTGGTGTAGGGCACGAAGTTCGGCACCTTTTCCGCAAAGTCCTGCAGGCGCTCGATATGCTCTCGGTCGGCGGTCTTGCCGCCAACGACGCTGACCGGCAGCGGCACGTCCTGAGCCTTCTCCTCGCGCAGGCGCGAGGTGACCTTGACCTCCTCTACTTCCGCACTCGCCGGCCCGGTTGCGGGTTGAGGCGTAGGCGCGGGTTGCGCGGCCGGCGGCGGCGGCACGGTCTGCGCCAAAGCCAAAGGCGCAGCCAGCGCGCCCGTACCCAGTATGGCGAAGGATGCGAACTGCGTGCTGCGCATGAGCCTTTCGCGAAACGCAAATGTCGAACGCCTCATCTTTGAACCCCCATAACGCATGGCCGGCGTTTGTTAATCTTATATCTACTAACTAAGTATGATTTATGATTGACGTCAAGCTTTCAAAAGTTCGATTTTGTCCGGATTTCTAGGACTGTTGCCCATATGCAACATATATAGTTAGTGAGTATGGTTAATTGTTATCGCGGTTGGAGGCGGAGTTCGAATCTGGAAATCCACGAAAATGAATTGTCAAAAGCCGGCGCCGTCTGACTCCGCCGCTGGAACAAATTGCAGCGCAAAGGCGACGCCCGCTACGATCGCGAGGAAAAGCGCTATCGCCAAACGACTGCGCGACGAGGCGATCGCTTCGCCCGGCCTCACCAGACGCGCGGGCTTTTTTCCGGTGATCATGGCGAGCGCGAGATTCTCGCCTTTGAAGCGCATATGCCAGACGACGGCGAGGACATGCAAAGCGACCGAAGCGACGATCCAATAGAAGATCTTTCGATGCAGCGACGTGAGGTTGAGGCTGGCGCTCTTCGATACGAGGCCCGCGAGCGGTCCCGCGTTGAATATTTCGTCATCGGCGAAGAGGCCGAAGCCCGCCTGCAGCGCCAGGAGCGCCAGCAGCGTCACGACCATGAGCGCGCCGAGCGGATTGTGGCCGGCGTAGCGCGTGCGCCGCCCGCGTCCGAGAGCGCTGACATAGCCGAGCACGGCCTTGGGGCCGCGCACGAAATTGGCGAAGCGCGCGTGGCGCGGCCCCATCACGCCCCAAAGCGCGCGAAAGACCACGAGCACGAGCACCGCATAGCCAAACCAGACATGATACGCGAAATATTTGACGCCGAGCCGGTTGGTCACGAAGGCGCCGAGGATCGAGACGACGAGCGACCAGTGAAACAACCGCACCGGCCAATCCCACACGAGTCGTTGCGCGGTCCTGGCGGGCGCTTCGGATTGCGCGATGCGGTCAGTTTCGATGGTCGTCACGGCTTCCGGCTCCTGTTGCGGGAGCGAGATGAGCGACGACGCGCCTGCCTCGTCCCCCTGTGCTGACTCATTTCACTCTGTAGGTGTCGTGGCAGCCCTTGCAGTCCTGGCCCAAAGCGACGACCGCCGCCTTGAAGGGCTCCGTCGCGCCCTTCTCCTTGGCCACGACTTCGGCGAGACGCGCGGCATGCTCCTGGAAGTCATGCAGCTTCTTGTCGAAGTCGGCGCGATTGCTCCATACGTCCGGCTTCGCCTTGCTCTCCGGCTCGGGGAAATTCGACCCCTCGGGAAAATTTTCGCCCGGCAGCGCGGAGAGGAAAGCGATGCGCTGCGCGCGCTTTGAAGCCTCCGCGTCATCGTAAGCGACATTGCCCTTCGCCACCGCGCCGAACCAGCGGAAGCTGTTGCCGATCAGCGTATAGGCCGCCTTGCGGTTCTCGAGCGCGAGTTTCGCCGGCGAAGGTCCGGCGCCGCCGCCGGCTGGCGCGGGCGCGTTTTGCGCGTTCGCGGCGGCGATGAGCGCCAGCGCAATCACTGCGCCGGCGCCCGCAGCGCGACGCGGAAGTCTTTTCATTCGCATCTTTCACAATCTCCGTTGAATGTCACTGCTTATGCTCGTCGCGCCTTTTGCGGACGAAATCGAGCGTTGATTGGACGTGCTCGATCGGATTCGAACTCGTCAAGACGTACACGATCCTGCCGTCGGCGACGACGTAAGAAATGCGCTCGGCGAGCTTCTCGCCCGAAGCGCCGGGCTTTTCGCGCTTTGCGTTATAGGCGGTGATTGCGGTGAGGCTGGGGTCGGCTCCGATCGGAAATTTGTCGCGACATTCCTTGGTCGAGAAGTCGCGTTGCGTTTCGATCGGGTCGCTCGATATGCCGATGAGACTGGCGCCCGCCGCTTGAAACTCGGCGGCGTGGTCGGCGAACTCATGCGCTTCGATCGTGCAGCCGCGCGTGAAGGATTTGGGGTAGAAGTAAATGACGACCGGCCCCTGTCTTTGCGCGTCGGAGAGCGAAAAGGTGAAATCCTTGCCGCCGACCGCCGCCGGCAAGGTGAAATCCGGCGCAATGTCGCCGACCTTCAGCGCCGCCTGCGCGCAGGAACTCGCGCAGGCGATCAATGCGCCAAACATCAGCGATGCGACGAGCCTATTGGGTTTCATGACCAGCCCCGCCGCTTCTACTGCTGTTGCTTGACGGTCGTCGCCGTCTGCGACTGGCGGTCTGGCGCAGGCGCGGCCGCCGCGCGGGCCGGAGGCGGCGCGATCTTCGTCAGCGCGCCGCCCTCGTCCTGATAGTCGAGCACGCCGATCGCGCCCACGACATGGAAGCCCAGACCGGCGAGAATGTCGCCGACCGCGCCGGCGCGATGCGCGCGATTTGAGACAGTGACGATCAATCGATCGCGCGGAATGAAGGAGAGGCTTCTCTGAATGTCGGCGGTCTGAATGCTCAAATAAACCGGAAAGCCGCCGACCTTGGTCAGCTCATCGGGGCGGCGCACGTCGATGACGAGCAGCTGCTCCGGCCTCGCGAGCAGCGCGTCGAAGGCGGCGCGATTGAGACGCAGCGTTTTGTAAGTGTAGGCCGGATCGTTTGCGGGCGTGGCGGCGACCGGAGCGGGCGTCACAGCCGGAACCGGAGCGGGCGCCTGTTGCGCGACTGCCGACCCGGCGTGAAGCGCCAGGAGCGCGCCAAGAATAGAGGAAGCGGTCTTCATGTTTGTGCTCTCGATGTAAAGCGCGGGGTCAGCCGCGCAGGTGGGCGTTGAAGAAGTCGAGCGTGCGACTCCAGGCGAGCTTGGCCGCCGCTTCGTCGTAGCGCGGCGTCGTGTCGTTGTTGAAACCGTGCTGCACGCCAGGATAGACGAAGGCCTGATAATCGACCTTGGCGGCCTTCAACGCCGCCTCATAGGGCGGCCAGGTCGCGTTGATGCGGTCGTCATTGCCGGCGAAGTTCAACAGCAGCGGCGCTTTGATCTTGGCGACATCCTCCAGCGGCGGCGCAGCGCCGTAGAAGGGAACGCCCGCGTCGAGATCGGGCGACCTCGTCGCAAGGAAATTGACGATCCCGCCGCCATAGCAGAAGCCGACCGCGCCGACCTTGCCATTGCCGCTCGGATTTTTTTTCAGGAAGCCCAGAGCGGCGATGAAATCATTGCGGGCCTTGGTCTGGTCGAGTTTTTTAAAGGCCTCGCGCGCCTTGTCCTCGTCGCCGGGATAGCCGCCAAGGGAGCTGAGCGCGTCGGGCGCGAAGGCGTTGTAGTTCGCCAACGCGAGACGGCGCGCAATATCTTCGATATGCGGATTGAGTCCGCGGTTTTCGTGGATGACGAGAATTGTCGGCAGTTTGCCCGAGTGATTGGCCGGTTCGACGAAATAGCCCTTCACGGTTCCATTGCCGTCGGGCGAGGGCGCCTCGATGGTGCGGCTCTTGATGCGTGGATCGTCCTTCGACACCTGCTCGGCCTCGGCGAAGCGCGGCGACAGCGCTTCGAGCAGCGCTCCGGCGCCGACGCCGCCTACGGCGAATCTTTTCGCACCGTCGAGAAAGCCGCGCCGGTCGAGCAGGCCATGCACGAAGAGATCGAAGAGTTTCAGGACCTCGGGATGGAAGTCCGCAGCGGTCTTGCGAGTCATATTTTTGGTCTCCTAGCGCGCAAGGCGCGGCTTGTAGATATCGTGGCAGGATTTGCAGACGCCGGGCGTTTCGCGCGCTGCGGCGGCGGCTGCGTCGAAGTCGGACTTTTCGATCAGATCGCGCACGTCGGCGACGAGTTTGGCGCCTTTGCGCGAAATTTCCACGGCGTCGTCGGCGCCGGTCTTCTTGGAGAAATAATCTTGCGTGTAGCGAAAGCCCTCGGCGAGCTGATCGAGATCCTCTTTCGCAGCGTCAGCGTTGCCGCCCGCGATGTCCGGCTCGAAATATTTGATGGTCCTGTCGAGATCGCGCATCAGATCATTGTCGTAATCGCGAAAATCCAACGCCGGCGCCGCGAGGGCGACGCCCACTATGAATTCCAGCGCCAAAACAAAGGCTAGCCATCGACCCCGCATCTTCCTTCCCGATCCCTTCTGCGTCCTCGACGCGCGCGCCGCTTACGGCGTCACGGTGATTTTTCCCATCATTCTGGCATGCAGTCCGCAGCCGAGCGCGATCTCGCCCGGCGCGTCCGCCACGATGGAATAGGTCTCGTCCGTGTCGAGCTGCTCACCCAAGCGGAAGATTTCCGAACCCGAGCGCGTGCCTACGACCGCATGCGGAACCTGATCGCGATTGAGGAAGACGATTCGATCCCCAACTCTCACCGTGAGCGCCGGCGGATCAAAAGCGAAATTCTCGATCGTGATCCGCGCCATCGTTTCGGCATTCGCGCCGAGCGATGCGATGCAGGCTGCGAGCGCCGCCAGCATCGCGTAAGCGCGAAAGCGCTTCTTCATGCGTCGCCTGCCCTAGGTCAGAATTTCCTCGACAACCTTGCCGTAGACGACCGTCGGCCGCTCCGCGCGACCGGCGCGCTTGTAGATCGTCTTGAGGTGATCGAGGCCGAGAAGCTTCAGCACGGTCGCATGCACGTCGTAAGTGTCGACGGGGTTCTCCACAGTCTTCAGGCCGATCTCGTCGGTCTGGCCATAGGTGAAGCCGTGTTTCAAGCCGCCGCCGGCGAGCCATTGCGTATAGCCCCAGGGGTTATGATCGCGTCCGTCGCCGCTCTGGCCGTAAGAGGTGCGACCGAACTCCGAGGTCCATACGACGAGCGTCTGATCGAGAAGTCCGCGCGAGGCCAGATCGGCCAGCAGGCCGGCGACCGGCTTGTCGATCGCCTTGGTGTGCGCGCCGTGGTTTTGTTCGAGCGCGCGATGCGCGTCCCAGCTCGCGTCGTCGCCCTGCCCCTGACTGTTGACCGGACCGGAGACCACGTGGATGAAACGCACCTTGCGTTCGACGAGACGGCGCGCGCGCAGCAGCACCGTTCCCATGTCCTTGGTCGCCTCGTCGTTGAGGCCGTAAAGCGCCTTGGTCGCCTCGGTCTCCTTGGAGAGATCGACGGCTTCCGGCGCTGTCGCCTCCATGCGATAGGCAAGATCGTATGAGCGCGTGCGCGCCGCAAGCTCGCTGTCGCCTGGATGCGCCGCGCCGCCGATGTCGTTGAGCTTTTTCAACAGGTCGAGATTTTCGCGCTGCTGCTTCAGGCCGACGAGTTCGGGCGGCGCCTGATAGAGGATCGGCTGTTCGCCCGGACGAAATGCAGTGCCTTGATAGACTGCGGGCAGAAAGCCCGAACTCCAATTCACCGAACCCGCGCGCGGCTCGCGCTTGCCGCCATAGAGCACGACATAGGGCGGCAGGTCCGGATTGGCGGAACCCAGCGCATAGGAGACCCAGGCGCCGAGCGAGGGCCGGCCCGGGCTCACGTCGCCGGTGTTGAGCTTCAAGATCGAGATGTCATGCGTCGCGCCGACCGTAACGCTCGATTTGATGAAGGTCAGCTTGTCGGCGTGCTGCGCAAGGTTCGGCATCCAATCCGAAAACCACGCCCCGCTCTCGCCATATTGCTTCCACGTGCGCTTTGAAGCGAAGAGCTTGCCGACGCCGCCTTGCGTGCTGGTCTTGATGCCCTTGAGGAAAGAGTCCGGCACGTCCTGGCCGGCCAGGCGAATGAGTTCCGGCTTATAGTCATAGAGGTCGAGCGTCGAAGGCGCGCCGTCCATATGCAGCCAGATGACCGACTTCACTTTCGGGGCGAAATGCGGCTCCTTCGGCGCCAGCGGATCGATGAAGTTGGCGGCGCTCGCTTCCGGAACGCCGAACCAGCCGCCGTCCGGCAACAATCCGCCGAGCGCATATCCGCCGGCGCCATAAACGGCCCCGCGCAGCCATTCGCGACGCGATGTCTTGATGAGCATGGTCTTGATCCTTTGCTGATCGCTCAAAAGCGGTAGACGAACTCGTTGGAGTTCACGACGGTGTGGACGAGATCGACGAAGGCCGAGGCGCGCAACGGATCGGCGGGCTTCGTCTTCGCGCCCACTGGAACGGCGAGCGAGAGCTTTCCGTCCTCGGCCTTCTCGGCGAAGTCTTTTGATGCTGGGCGAGGAAGGCCTCCAGGATCTGCCTTTCGTCCTCAGTTGGCTTGCGCGCGAACAAGATCTCATAGAGCCGATCGAGTTGCGCCGATTCATCGGCGCCGGCCTCGTTGAAAACGCGGCCCGCGAGCGCCTGCGACCATTCGAAGACGATGTCGCTGTTGACGAGCGTCAGCGCCTGCAAGGGCGTTGTCGTCACGTCGCGCTTGCTGTGAATTTGCTGCGGATTCGCCATATCGAAGGTCTCGAGCAATGGATAGGGCAGACTGCGGCGTGTGAAAGTGTAGAGGCTGCGCCGCACGTAATCCTTCGGATCCTTCGACGTGGTCCAGGCGGGATCCTGATTGAACGTGCCGCCGCCCGTAAGATTGGGCGGAAGCGGCGGAAACACGCTCGGACCGCCGACCTGCTCGTAAAGCTTGCCGGACGCCGCAAGGATTAAATCGCGAATTTCTTCCGCTTCGAGGCGCTTGCGCGGAAACACCGCGATGAGCTTGTTCTCGGGATCCGCCTTGGCCGCGTCTTCTCGATAGTTGGACGACTGGCGATAGGCGCTCGAGAGGAGAATCTGTCGATGCAGCTTCTTCACGTCCCAGCCGTCCGCAACGAAACGGTCGGCGAGAAAATCGAGCAGCTCCTGGTTCGTCGGCTTGTCGCCGGCCTTGCCGAAGTCGCTGACCGTCGCGACGACGCCCTTGCCGAAATATTGGTTCCAGATGCGGTTGACGAAGACTCGCGCCGTCAGCGGATTGGTCGGGCTGACGAGCCAATTGGCGAGCGCGGTGCGACGGCCCGAAGAGGTCGCCGTCGGCTTGATGTCAGGCTTTTCACTCGTCATCGCCTCGGGAAAGGCGGGCTGCACTTCATCCAGCGGACGCTCGTGATTGCCGCCGAAGAAAATATGAGTCGGCGGCGAATCGGAATGACCAAGTTCGGTGGCGGTCGTGAACGTTTCCGAGCCGCGCGCCGGCTTCTTAGCCGCGAATTTGCGCAGCTCTTGCGTGAGCTTTTGATACTCCGCCCATTTCTGCTTGATCTCTTCGCTGTGCTCCGGCGCGGAAGCGTCTTCCGCGGCGTAGCGCAAGAACGCGCCGAGCGCCGGGTCGTCGGTCACGGCCTCCAGGCGATGGTTCACCCAGCGGTCGAGCGCGTTCCACTGCTCTTTCGGTTTGAAGATCGACTCGCGGCTGTCGGTGAGATAGCGTTCCTTGTGATATTTGAGCGCCGCGTCGCGCACGCTGTCGATAATCGCCTTCTGCTTTTCGCGGATCTCTTTCGTCGCTGCGTCGTAAACCGCCTGCGCCTTCTCATAGGCAAGCTCCTGCTCGCCTTTGATGGCGGGGGCCTTTTCGTCAAATGCGGTGTTGGCGAAGAAGGCCTGCAGCGAATAATAGTCCTTCTGCGAAAACTTGTCGGTCTTGTGATTGTGGCAGCGGGCGCATCCGACCGTCGTGCCGAGAACCGCCTGGCCCAATGTGTCGACCATATCGGTCGTGATCTGATATTTGCGCTGAACGAGATCGCGCGAATTGCTGTTGTCGGGGTAGCCGGCGAGGAATCCCGTGGCGACCAATACGCTTTGGTCGCCGGGCGCGAGTTCGTCGCCGGCGATCTGCTCTTGAATGAAACGCGAGTAGGGCTTGTCGTCGTTGAAGGCCTTGATCACATAGTCGCGATAGCGGAAGAAATTTGGCCGCGTATTGTCGTTTTGAAAGCCGGCGCTGTCGGCGTAGCGCGCGAGATCGAGCCACAACCGCGCCTGCCGCTCGCCGTAGCGCGGCGAAGCCAGCAGGCGGTCGACGAGCTTCTCGTATGCATCGGGCGAGTCGTCGGCCTCGAAGGCCGCGACCTCTTCGGGCGTCGGGATCAGTCCCCAAACATCGAGCGTCGCGCGACGGATGAATGTCGAGCGATCCGCATCCGGTGACGGAGTGAGGCCTTTGGCTTCGATCTTGGCCAACACGAAAGCGTCGAGCGGCTGCCGCACCCAATCCTTATTGGCGATCGTCGGCGTTACGGGCGCCTGGACCGGTTGCCAGGACCAGAGCGGCTTCGACGGCGCCTTCGCCGGCTCTGCGGGCGCGGACTGCGACGAGGGCGGCGCAACGACGACAGGCGCCGCGACATCGGCGGCGACAGCGAGCGCTGCAGACGACACGCTCAGCAACAAGGCGGCGAAGCTGAGTTTGATCGACCTTCTCATGATTTGAAACCCCAGCGGCTTTGCGAGGGAGCCGCCTGCCGGCGCGCCTCGCTTTAATCCTACTTGTTTGGTCAGATTAATGTGTCAGCCGCGCTATGTCTACTCATTAGATCGTATTACATCCAATATTTTTTGGCTGGATCGTCACTGAGCGCATAGAGTGAGACACATATGTCTGCGGGCCCTCGCGATCTGCCGCATTGAAACATACCAACGCCATATGATATAAATTCACTTGCGAGGGCCTTCGCCAGATCTGACGCCTCGAACCGAATGGGAGACAAATGTGAAGCGCCGATCTTTACTGCGTCATGCCGCATTTTTGGTCGCGCTTGGCGCCGGCCTCGTCGCGAAGGCTGAGGATCGCGCTTTTCTGCGCATCGAGCCGGAAACCGTTCCCTTCAAAAGCCCGCTCGGCGTCGGACCACAAACGGCGATCCTCTTCGGCGATCCCTCCAAACCCGGCCTATATGTGATCCGCAACCGTTTCCCGCCGGGCGCGCATTCCAGCCCGCATTTCCATTCGCAGGATCGCCACGCCACGGTGATCAAGGGCGTGTGGTGGACGGGGACCGGCCCGGAACTCGATTTCAACAAGGCGGTTCCGCTGAAAGCCGGCTCCTATATGCTGCATCCGGCCGGCGGCGTGCATTGGGACGGCGCCGGCGACGAGGAGGCCATCGTGCAAATCATTGGCGAGGGCCCGGTCGAGACGACGCAAGTCGGCGGTCCCGGCGCGCCGCAGGGCTATTGGCCAAAACCGAAGTGAGCAGCGGAGCCCATCAGGGGACGCGCTTCTTGCGCTTTGGTTTTGCTAAGACAGCTCGACGCGTTGCAGCGGACTGCGCGCCTACGCTGGCCTCGCCGCAAAACAGCTCGTAAATCAGCGCCATCGCGCGCGAGACCTTATCATCGGCGAGCGAATAATAGATCGTCTGCGATTCGCGCCGCGTTTTGACCAACGCGTCTGCGCGTAGTCTCGCGAGATGCTGGGATAGCGATGATTGGCTGAGATCGAGCGCGTGTTGCAGCCGCGTCACCGAGGTTTCGCCCTTATGGAGTTCGCACAGGATCATGAGTCGCGAACTGCTCGCCAGCGCCTTCAAAAACCGCTCCGCTTGCGCCGCCTTCGGCGCCAACTCCTGCAATTTCATGTCCATCAACGGACTCGCTTATCGTAAAACGAAAGACCTGACGCTCGTGTCGCCCATTTGGCGCATCTGCGCCAGCGAGCAGTTGTCGAGCACATTCGAGAGCGCGCGTTGCGCATCGATCATGATGAGTCTCACCGGGCAATTGCCTTCGTTCGTGCAGTCGTCGCAGCGCTGATATCTCGTCTTGCTTGCGCAGGGCAGCGGCGCCAGCGGTCCGTCGATCGCCCGGATGATGTCGCCGACGCTGATGTCTTCGGCGTCGCGCGCCAGCGTATAGCCGCCGCCCTTGCCCATCTTGGAGTTGACGAAGCCCGAGTTGCGCAATTCGCACAGGATCGCGTCGAGGAATTTTTTCAGGGATCCTCTGCGCGCTCGCCACATCGAGGACCGGAACCGGCTGTCCTGGCGGGAATTGCGCCAGATGCACCATGGCCTTTAGGCCGTATTTGCCCTTTTTGGTCAGCACGCGGCTTTTCCTACTAACTTGGAAGGATGTCCCAAATTAGCCGTTCCCCGCACATTAATCAACTTAAACTATAGACTAAGCGAATTATCATTCGGCGCCTGACCGTGGCGGGAGCGCAATATCCGCTGATAAGCCTATCAATTCAGCTCTTTGCGCCGTATCCGCTTTGCAATTTCAGCAGCGCCCCAACGAGCGCGTCGACGTCGGCGCAAGTGTTGTAGAACGCGAGCGAAGGCCGCACCGTCGCCTCAAGGCCGAAGCGGCGCAGAATCGGCTGGGCGCAGTGATGGCCGGCGCGCACCGCTATGCCCTCGCGATCAAGCGCCTTGCCGACATCCTGCGTGTCGTGACCGTGGAGCACGAAGGAAAGCACCGAGGCCTTCTCCGGGGCCGTTCCGATAAATGTGAGGCCGGGCACGAGCCGCATTTTCTCCATCGCGTAAACGAGCAGATCATGCTCGTAGCGGGCGATGACCTCCATGCCGATGTTCTCGACGTAATCGAGCGCCGCGCCCAGTCCCACCGCATCGGCGATATTGCCGGTGCCGGCCTCGAAACGCTCCGGCGGCGCCTGATAGACGGTTTTCTCGAAAGTGACGTCGGCGATCATATTGCCGCCGCCCTGCCATGGCGGCATGTGTTCGAGAACGTCCTTCTTCCCGTAGACGACGCCGATGCCGGTCGGGCCGAACACCTTGTGGCCGGAGAAGACGAAGAAGTCGCAGTCGATCGATTGCACGTCGACCGGCATGTGTGAGACGGATTGCGCGCCATCGATCAGCACGCAGGCTCCATGACGATGCGCCATGGCCGTGATCTCGCGCACCGGCGTCACTGTGCCGAGCGCGTTCGAGACCTGCGTCACCGCGACGATGCGGGTCTTGGGACTGAGCAGCTTCTCGTACTCTTCGAGAATGATCTGGCCGCGATCATCGACCGGCGCGACGCAAAGTCTCGCGCCTGCCTGCGCGCAGAGTTGCTGCCAAGGAACGATGTTTGCGTGATGCTCCAGCCAGGAGACGACGATTTCGTCGCCTTTCTGCACATTACGGCGGCCCCAGGCCTGTGCGACGAGATTGATGCCCTCAGTCGCGCCGCGCACGAAAATGATGTCCTGCGCGGAAGGCGCCTTCAGAAAGCGGCGGACTTTTTCGCGCGCCGCCTCATAGGCGTCGGTCGAGCGCGCTGCCAGCGCATGTGCGGCGCGATGAATGTTCGAATTCTCATATTCGTAGAAATGCGCGAAGTTGGTCGATCACCGCCTGCGGCTTTTGCGTCGTCGCGGCGTTATCGAGCCAGATCAGCGGCTTGCCATGCACTTGCTGCTGCAGAATCGGGAAGTCGCGCTTGACGCGATAGGGATCGAACGGCTGACGCGCCGACTCGGCGCCGCCCGCGAGTCGCGGCTCATAGCCCTGCGGAACGGGGTCTTTCGCCTGCGCAGGCGCGGGATCGAAGGCGCCTTCATGTCCGCCCGAATGGCCTATGAAATAGAGCGCATCATGCCCGGCGGGCCCAGCGGCGCCCGGCGACGCGCTGCTTTCATATCCTTCGAAGATCGGCGCCGGCGTCGGTGGGCTTGCAAAGGAGGCGACGTCCGAAATGCGGTGTGGATCGGAGTCCGACGGGGCGGAGACCGCGAAATTTTCCGGGAAGGCGCCGGGAGTTTCTCGCGCGGCAATCGGTGTTTCTCGCACGACAACCTCTGAGCCTGCGCGTTCAGTGGCCGGCGACGTTCCCGGGGCGCTCAGCGACGCGCGGTCATGCAGAAAGTAGAGATTGTCCGCTTGCGGCGCCGAAACTCCTGCGGGCGCGGCAGACGAGTCAAGGCCATGAGGGAGCGGTTCCGTCCGCGTCGTCGACGTCAGCGCGAGAGCCTCGCCGAAGAGGCGAGGTATGAGGCTGTAATCGATGTCGTTTGGAGAACCGAGCTGCGCCGATCCAAGAGAAGCGCCGGGCTGCGGCGGGTCCGGCAGTCCAAGCGGCCGGGAACCCGGTTGCGCATGGGTCGGCGCGGCCGGGATGGCGACATTCGGCGTCGGCACGACGGACGGGATCGTCGTCGGCGGCAGGTCGGGCGGGCCAAACGGCGCGCGCGCCGGCGCAAGAGGCGCTGCGGTCGTCACGACCGAAGGCGCCGGCGGCTCCGGCGGCGCCGGCGTGGCGACAGGCGCCCCGGGAGCGGTGGGCGCGGGCGGCGCCTGATGCGGTTGCAGCAGGAAGAACGCGTTGGCGAGCCGCGCGATCATCTCCGGGTCGGGCGCTGCGGACGACTGATGGTCGAGCGCGTCTTGCAAGGGAACGTCGGTCGAAAGACCATTCCCGTGCGCCGGGATCAACTGCGCGGATGACATGCTGGCTTTTCCTCGAGAAAGAGCCGCCGGCGGGACAGGCCGCCGGCGATTAATCCTAAATCAGCGTCGTCTCACTCATAGGCGTCGCCGTATTTGTGATACTTGCCGATATCGACCTCCTCGAGCACGCCGAGCGCGTCATGGGTGAGCACGGCGGCGGAGCAATAAAGCGAGATGAGATAAGAGGCGATGGCCTTGCGGTTGATGCCCATGAAGCGCACAGACAGACTCGGCGCCACCTCGCCCGGCACGCCCGGCTGGAACAGGCCGATGACGCCCTGCTTCTTCTCGCCCGTGCGCAGCAGCAGAATGTTGGTCTTGCCGCTCTCATCGATATAGAGTTTGTCGCTCGGCACCAGCGGAAGGCCGCGCCAGGTCAGAAACGGCGAGCCGAACAGCGTCACGGTTGGCGGCGGCACGCCGCGGCGCGTGCATTCGCGACCGAAGGCCGCAATGGCGCGCGGATGCGCGAGGAAGAACGCCGGCTCTTTCCACACCTTTGCGATCAATTCGTCGAGGTCGTCGGGCGTCGGCGCGCCGCCGCGCGTCTTGATCTTCATCGAAGGCGCCGCATTGGCGAGGAAGCCGTATTCGGCGTTGTTGATCAGTTCGGCTTCCTGCCGCTCTTTCACCTTTTCGGTGAGGAGTCGGACTTGCTCCTGAATCTGGTCATAGGGGTGATTGTAGAGATCGGAAACGCGCGTCTGCACGTCGAGAACGGTGGTCACCGCATTCATCGAATATTCGCGCGGCGCATCCTCGTAGTCGACGAAGGTTTCCGGCAGATCGGCGTCGCGGTCGCGCGCCGGACTGCATTGCACGTCCGCGTCGGTCAGCGCGGAGGATTCCTTGACCCGGTTCAGCCGGTAGATGCCTGCTTCCACCGGCACCCAAGGCAAGAATGACACGAGCCAGCGCGGCGTGATGCCCGACCATTGCGGGCGCGTCTTCGTCGCATTGGCGAGTTGTCGCGCCGCCGATTCGCTCAGCGTTCGGCGGATTTCAGGTTCAGCGGTCATGCGAAATTTTCCTCGAAGCGACTTTGAGCGCGGGCGCGTCTGAGCGTTTAGGCGCCTAAATCGTCGACAGCCCGGGAAGGACTTGATCTGTGCGGCGCGAGCGTTGCACTTCAGACGCACGCAGCAATACATCAGATGAGCTTCGGTCACAAGCGACGAATAAGCTAAAAATGAAACGAATATATAATATTACTTGTTCTACAAGAGTTATATACCTCTACAAAAATGGTGAACTTCTATATCTAGCCGTCTTATTATTCTACACTCAGGCGTCCGCCAGCATTTCATAGGACATGACCAGATAGAGGACGGCCGGCATCACGCCGAGATTGCGATAGCTGTGCGGAACGTCGGCGAGGAAGTCGATGGCGTCGCCTTCGTCGAGCTGAACAGGCGGCTCTTTGCCGACGGCGATCTCGACCGCGCCTTTGGCGACCACGATATTTTCCTTGGTTCCCGGCGCATGCGCCTCGGCGCGCTCGGTGTGCAAGGGGGCGATCACGACGTGATAGAATTCCACCGGCCGCTGACAGTCATACGGGTACAGCGCGCGCGAGAGAAAGCCGCCGTCGCCCGAACTGACCGGCTGGGCTTCCCGCTTGCGGATCACCAGCACGCCGGGCCGTTCCTTCGACGCCACGAGACTTCCAAACGGCACGCCCAGCGCATTGGCGATGCGCCAGAGATGGCCAATCGTCGGAGGCTGCTCGCCAAGGCCGATGCGAGTGAGCTCCCCGGATTCGATGCCGCTCAGTTCGGAGAGACGCTGCAACGAACGGCCTTTTCGAATGATCAGACGCTGCAGCCGTTCCGCGACGGAGGCCGCAAGCTCTTCCCCCACGGGCCGACGCGTCTTGGCGTGTAGGGTGACAGGACCAGCATCCGTCTGCGCATTCATTTGATTACTCCTATAATTCAACAAGCAAACTAGCAAATTAACTCATGGCGGTCAAGAGCGCGTCGCGACGCGCCGGAGCGCGCCGCTTCTGGTTTAATCGAGCTTTTTATGTTTATAAACATACATCTATGTCAGGATGCGGCGGCGATATGCAAAATTCCTGCGCGGCCAGAATTCAGATCGGCAACCTTATATCATATCTTTACACTATAATAGTAGTCTGTTAGCCTGCTGGAGTCACCCCCCAGCAACGGGTAAAAAACTATGAATCCGAAGCCGCTTTCTGTCGCCGCCGCCCTTGTCCTTCTCACGATCCCGGGAGGATCGGCGCAGGCCGAATTGTTGACGCAAAAGGCGCTGTCCACGCCGGTCGCCCTCGCCATCGCGCAAACCGCCTATGAGACCTGCACACAGCAAGGCCATCACGTTTCCGTGACCGTCGTCGGACTTGAAGGACAGGCGCTCATCGCCATCCGCGGCGACGGCGCTTCGCCGCACACATACGAGAACAGCCAGCGCAAGGCCTATACGGCGCGCACCTTCCGCATTCCCTCAGGCGAATTCGCGCAACGCGTAAAAGACAACCCCGCTTCGGGGCAGTCGCAGCTGGCCGGCGTCATCGCGCTTCAGGGCGCGCTGCCAATCAAGGCCGGCGATGTGGTCATCGGCGCCGTCGGCGTCTCCGGCGCGCCGGGCGGGGAAAAAGACGAAGCCTGCGCAAAAGCCGGCATCGACAAGGCGGCCGAGCAATTGAAGTAGCCAACGCGAGTCTCAAAACGCGCGTGCGTATTGAAGGCGGACCGGGCGCGGCGGAATTCCTTGGACCGTCGCGCTGTTTCAGCGCAGCGCGTCTCATTCACAGCGAGAATGAACCATGACCAAACATGTCGAGCCAGGGGAGCTGAGCGAGGACAAGATCGACCTCGGCGAGATCGTCGACGCCTTGCGCGCCTTGCGCAAAGCGTCGCAGCAAAGTCGATACCGCAACGGCTCATTGCCGCAACTGCCTTCGCGCGAGGCGGTCGCCAAGATCGTCGAGGGCCTGGTCGCGACGCTCTATCCTCGCCATTTCGGTCCGGCGGATGTCAGCGTCGACGGCCTCGACGGCTTTCTGACCGTGACGCTGGACCGCACGCTACGGATGCTCGGCGAGCAAATTCGTCGCGAACTTCTGCTGTTTGGCGGAGAGAGCGACATATCCAAAGCAACGCAGAAGCGCCGCGCGTCCGAAATCGCCAAGGGCTTCGCTCGCGCCCTGCCGAGACTGCGCGCCGTGCTCGACACCGACATTCGCGCCGCTTATGGCGGCGATCCCGCTGCGCGCAGTCTCGATGAAGTGATCTTTTGCTATCCGGGCGTCACCGCCTTGATCAGGCACCGCCTCGCCCATCAGCTCTACCTCTTGGGCGCGCCCATGCTGGCGCGGATCATCAGCGAAATATCGCATTCGCAGACCGGCATCGATATTCATCCGGGCGCCGAAATCGACGAGAGTTTTTTCATCGATCACGGCACCGGCGTCGTTATCGGCGAGACTGCGCGCATCGGCAGGCGCGTGCGGCTGTATCAAGCGGTGACGCTCGGCGCCAGGCGTTTCGAGACTGACGCCGCCGGCGCGCTCGTGAAGGGCCAGCCCCGGCATCCCATTGTCGAAGACGATGTCGTGATTTATGCCGGCGCGACCGTGCTGGGCCGCATCACCATCGGTCGCGGATCGACCATCGGCGGCAATATCTGGCTCACCCACAGCGTGCCGCCCGGAAGCAACATCTCCCAGGCGAAGACGCGCAACGAAGCCTTCGACGACGGCGCTGGAATATAAGCGCGCGCTCCGATGCGCGTGCGCCCTCTTGCGCATGCGCTCACGAGCCGCGATGGGCCATTTACGACGGAAAATAGCGGCTCAGCGCCGCCAGCGCGATCAGCGAGACGATTCCGACGCCGAGGCTCCAGGCGATCAGCTTTTTTTCGATCGGCAGCAGCGGCTCGGAAAAGCGCAGCTTGGCTTCATCCTTGATGGTGGGTTCGCTCATTTTCTTTGATCCCTGTCACTTACTTTCAGCCGGCGAGCGGCGGCCGAACGCCCGCGAAAAACAACCAGGAAATCGCCAGCCCGACCCAGATCACGAAGCCGAACAGGCTGACGACATAGACCGCCGCCAATCGGCCGAGGCCGTCTTCCCAAAGCTTGCGGAAGTTCGACAGCACGCCGATGGAGAAGAAAGTCAGAATGAAGAAGATGACGCGAAACGTGTTCGCCTCGGCGATGGCCGGCGCGAGCTTCTGCGTCAATCCTCCGCCGAGCGACAGCGCCAGCACGACGGCGAAGGTGAAGATGAAGCCGAGGATGAACTTTGGAAAGCGTTCCCAGATTTCGCAGAGCTTGGCCCTGTCGCCCTTATCGGCGTTGATGTGATTGGTCCAGATGTAGGCGAGCAGGAACGCCCAGACGCCGATGAAGATGTCGATAAAGACCTTCACCGTCGTCGTGGTCGCGATGATCCAGCCTGCTTCATATCTGACGCCTTCACTCGCCGCCTGCGCCATCAGCAAAGATTCGGTAATGCCGCCGGCGGCGACGGCGGCGCCGTCGGTTTTCACCGCGAGGCCGAGCCAAGCGGCGGCGACCAAAGGTTCGTGCGACAGGAAGGTCTGGGCGAGAACCGGGAGGAGCAGCACTTCGACGACGGCGAAGATGACAACGAGCGAAGAGACCAGCACCGCCACCTGCGGCCGCGCGCGAATTGCGCCGCCGGTGGAAATCGCGGCGGCGACGCCGCAGATGGAAATGCCCGACGCAAGCGGCGCCGCCCATTCGCGCGTGAAGCCGAAATATTTGCGGGCGACGAAATAGACGACGGCCCAGTAGATCAGATAGGCCTCGATGATGGCGGCGACGCCGCGCAGCAGCACGGAGGACGCAAGGGTCAATTTGCCGGCCGCCGTCGCGGCGATGAAGCCGCCGAGGATGACGATCGCGATCTTGATGTAGAGCTCGGGGCGGATCGCTTCCTTAAGCCAGTCCGCGAAGCGCGGAAAGAAATTGGCGATGACGAGACCCGCGAGCAGCGCGACGATAAATCCGCCTTCATTGGTCAGTTTCAGCGACCAGGAAATGCCGAATTTCGACTGATCCGCGGGCGTGACAGCGGCGAGATGCGCGTTGGAGCCGGCAAACCAGCTCGCATAGGCGATCACGAAGACGACCGTGAACGCAAGCGCGAAACGCTTGACGTCGCCGCCGGTGGCCCAGACAGCCGCGCTCAGACTGATCAACAAGGCGAGGAAAGTCGCCGCCAAAGCCGCCGCGCCGCCAAGGTGAGCGTAGGTTTTGGAGGCTGCGCCGAGCGCTTGCGCCGGATCGATCCATACCGCCGTCGTCGCGACCCAGCCGAGCGCGTCGACGCCCGTGAGCCCGAAGAGAGCCAAAACGAAGATCGACAGGCCCACCAAAACGGCCGACCAATCTTCCGTTAAACTGCGCGGTCGTTCAGCGGCGGCAGTCAGTAATGTTTCAGACATTTCAGCGTCCCTCGATTGCGGCGGCCTCGCTCTCGGAGCAGGCTATTCGCCAGTAAGGGGAGCGACGAAGCGAGCCCGCAGACGAACGAGAGATCTTCCGCAAGACCCCGAACTCGCTGCAGACGGCCATGACCACGACGATGCTCGCAATCGCCCCTTCGGCTTGAGGCATGCGCTCCTTCGCGCCAAATACCATATTCAGTTTATAGGAAATATTGTTATTGTAAGGATGTCAAGTCTGCGTTTCGGTTTCAGCGCGGCTGTCAGGGAACGCATTGAGATTTTGCAAGTCGTTAAGGGACGCGGCAGGACCGCGCCGGGACACAAGATTCACCGCTATCTGCTGTGCGGGCGGAAGATCGAAAAGCCGAACCACGTCTTAAATTGCGAGCTCGACGCCTTTCCGGCGCTGCAGAGACGCCACCGAAATTCAAAAAACAGAACCTCACGCACATTCGTCGATTGGCAAAACCGACGGGCTCTGGTCGAAGATCTCGAAACGCAGCGGCGCGCAATCGTCGATCATGTCGCAAAAACCGATCCCAAGATGGGCAATTCGATGGTCTCATCGCCTCACTGCGCTTGGCGACGTCGGTCTCGAACATTTGAAATGCCGCATGATCGCCCTGTCGAAAGAACCGGTCAAAGAGCTGAAGGATTAAGAAAGGCGAAAGGTTGGCTGGTCCGTGAGCGGACCCATCTACGAAGACGAGATCGACAATCGTCATCGCGCCAGCGTCATTCATTTGGCGTTGAGAGACATCGCCGATGCACAGGGCGACGCCGACGTCTTCATCGCCCAATACGATGCTCAGACGCGCAAAGTTCCCAGAATTGACGATGCAGGGGACCGGCGCGTTCTTGGCGAGCCGCTTCTGCTTGACGAGAGGTTTTAACGCGGCAAGACGTCGATCACCGGCAGTCACGGTAGATTTCCCGGTCTCCGTTTTCGCGCCGAACCGCGTCGGCGCCGTGTCGATTCAGAATAGAATCCTTGCGATCACTTCAGATGCCAATCATAAGGATGAACAGCTTGACTGTTGCGGATTTGCAACAGCAAAAAAAACTTTTCCTACAAGCCTCGCTTGACGCCTTCGTGATGTGGAAACCCTCTAAGCAAATGTGCTAGCCTTTAAACGGTTGATGCGAGTCGCTCGCCTTCGATGCGGGTCGGGATGAGTAGGGTGTTTGTACCAGGCTGAAAGAGAAATGATGCTGATTCCCTCGCCAAAAGGAGGACTAATACGCCGGACCGTCGCAATGGTGGTCGCTGGCGTCCTTCTGTTGTCGATTGCGGTAGGGGGGATTTTGGCGGCGCGAATGAGTTCTGCCGCTTTTGGAGGCGGTGAATTTGCTTCGTCGCTGACCAAGTGCGACGCAGGTTCTTCCCTGAATGAAGGGGCGCCGACGCCTAAGGATCATTTCCGCAAACATTGCTCGCTCTGCGCGATCTGCGCACACGGCTTCGCGCACGATCGCACGCTGCCTGGCAGCTATCTGATCCTGCTCGCGGGCGCGCTCTTCGCCTTGAAGCGGGCGTGGACAGTATTCGATTTCCTCACGCCGACCGCCGCCATGCGGCTCCGAGCCTCGCCGGCCCGCGCGCCGCCCTGCCTCGCCTGACGAAGCGCCCGCGCGCCGCCCTGCCTCGCCTGACGAAGCGCCCGCGCGCCGCCCTGCCCCGCCTGACGAAGCGCCCGCGCGCATGATCGGGGTTCCTTGCCTCCCGCGTAACTGAGCCGGCAGCGCTGCGATTGTTGTGCAACGCGAACCGCGTTCGATCATTCGCCTCACGCGCTCTAGCGAGAGTAAGCTCGCGCGCGGCTACCCTCAGAAAGCCATACCCATGAACAGACTCGTTTCCTCCTTCTTTGCGATTTCCGTTGCGCTTGTCGCCGGATCGGCCTTGGCCGCGGATCTTCCGAGCTTCAAGGCGGCGCCTTTCGTTCCGCCGCCGCCGCCGCTTTGGACCGGCTTGTATTTCGGCGCGAACGTCGGCGGAATTTTTGACGCCAGCAACGGCGCCACGACCTCCGCGGCTCCCCTCTTCAACGACTTGACCGACGGCGCCGGGATTAACGGCGGCGCCGCGACTTTCTTCGGTTCGGCCTCCGCCGGCTCCATCGCCGCGCGCGCCTCGCTGAGCAACCTTGGCGTCATCGGCGGTGGTCAGATTGGCTTCAACTGGCAGTTCAACAACATCCTCGCCGGCATTGAGGCGGACATTCAGGGCGCGACGCTGTCCAGCGTCGCCTCCGCCGCCGGCGCCGCTCTCGAACCGGCCACCGCTTCGCTGGTCGCGTCGACGTCGAGCTATACGAAGACCCTCAACTATCTCGGCACGGTGCGCGGCCGCCTCGGTTTCCTTTTCACTCCCACCTTGCTGGTGTTCGGATCGGGCGGTCTCGCTTACGGGGGATTGGGTTTCACCCATGGCGTTTTCCAGAGTTCGGCTAATCCGAATTTTCCTCTGACCGCGTCTTCGGCGGTTTTCAGCGATGCGAACATCGGCTGGACGGCAGGCGGCGGCGTCGAATGGATGTTCTTGCCGAACTGGAGCGCCAAGGCCGAGTATCTCTATTACGACCTCGGCACAGCCACGGCCGCGGGCGTCGCTACGGGCGTCGCCCCCAACGGCAATTTGCTGTTCGGCTCGTCCTATCAGTCCTCGACCCATTTCAACGGCCATATCGTCCGCGCAGGCGTGAACTACCACTTCCATTGGTTTGCGCCGGCGACTGTCGCCGCGAAATATTGAGCGAAGCCGACAGGCGGCGCTCAATGAGACGAAGCGCCGCTTTCCATTAATTCCTTCAACCGGACGCGCCAATGAGGCGCGGGAAGCGCAAGATGCACCCCAACCGAATTATCCTCATCCAGGCGTCGCTCGCCGCCATCGCCGTCGCGATGCCCACTGTCGAGGTTCGCGCACAGCAGGCGCTGCCGACGATCGAAGTCGGCGCCAAGCCAAAAGTGACGGCGACGCCTCGCCTTGGCAAACCCAGTCGAACGGCCAGCAGCGGCGGCGGCGGCGGCAAGGGGCACGGCTCCAGTCATGTCGCTGCAAGGCATGCGGGCGGCGGCGGCGGTGGTGGTGGCGGCGCACCCTCGACCAGCGGCGGACCGGGGACCGGAGCCCCGGCCCGGCGGTGGCGGTTAGCGGGCCGCCCAGCATCGGGCCGGGCCCGAACGGTCAAATCTGCGCCGGCGGCGTCTGCAACGATCCCAAATCCTATTCCGCGCCCATTCAGTCGCTCGGCACCAAGGTCAACACGCCGGTCATCGACACGCCGCTGGCGACGAAGACCGTCACGCATCAGATGCTCGAAGACCAGCAGGCCATCACGCTCGACCAGGCGCTGCGCAACGTCAGCGGCGTCTATGTCTCCGGCGGCGGCGGCGCCGGCCTGGGCGTGCCGTTTCTCGGCGTCGTCATCCGCGGCTTTCAGACGAGCGCCTATTACCGCGACGGCATAAGGGTGGACAATTTCGGCGGCGCCTTCACCGGCGTCGCCAATGTCGAGCTCGCCAACGTCGACAGTGTCGAAGTGCTCAAAGGTCCGGCCGCTATTCTCTACGGCGCGGTCGAGCCCGGCGGCATCATCAATCTGAACATGAAGCAGCCCCTCGATAAACCCGCCTATTCGATTCAGCAGCAGATCGGCAACTACTCGTCCTACCGAACCAGTTTCGACATGACCGGCCCGCTGTCTGAGAACAAGGACGTGCTCTATCGCTTGACCGGGTCCTACGAGAACGACGGCTCGTTCCAAACTTACGGCTACCAGAAAAATTTGATGTTCAACCCGGTGGTCAAATGGAATATCGACTCTGACACCTGGATCAAGGCAAGCAATCAATATCAGCAAAACCATCTGGATCAAATCTTCACCTTCTTTCCAACCTACTACAATGTTTTACCGCTGTACCAGGGTCGCAGCACCAATTACGGACCGCCGTCGCCTTACGAACAGCAACTCGACTTTGCCGAGGTCACCTGGCATCACGACTTCAATAGGGATTGGTCGATCCAGCAAACCGCCTATCTGCAAAGCGTGACCGTGGGGGCGGACAACGTCGCGCCTGCCAGCTTGTCGGATTGCATCACCCCGGGGGGCTCCTGTTTCGGCGCCCCCGGCAATGTTCAGGTGCTGAGCTCTCCTTACACCATCAGCCAAAGACAGGCGGAATATGCGACCGTCGTCGATATGACCGGACACTTCAAAACCCAGGAGATCGAGCATACGGCGCTGATCGGCGCCGACTATTATCGTTTCAATTCGAGAGATCAGAATTTATACACCGCTCAGTCAGGCTCTGTCAGCCTCTTCGGCTCGCCGGTGGCGCTGCCTACCGCAGCTTTCGGATATTACCCCAGTCAATGCCGCCGAGCAATACGCCGACAACGTCGGCGCTTATGTTCAGGATCAGATAAAGCTGCCTTACGGCTTCAACGTGCTCGCGGGCGCGCGCTATCAATATATCAACAACAGGACCGGGGCCGCCGATTCCGCCAATATTTGCGGACCCTTTTCCGTAAATGCCTTCAACGGCGTGGTTGTTCCGTGTAATTTCGACACGATATCGCAGCGAGGTCAGTCGATCGACCAGAGAGTGACGCCGCGCGCCGCGCTGTTGTGGCGTCCGCTCGAATGGGTCAGCTTTTATGGCAATTATGTCGAGTCCTACAGCCCGAACTACAACGGATTTCTGGTTCTCAACACGAATATGCCGGATCCCCCGAGCGCCGGTCAGCAGGAGGAAGGTGGGATCAAATTCGCGCTGCTCGACAACAAGCTGCAAATCTCCGCCGACTATTATCACCTCGTCAAAACCAACATTCCCGTCGGCCTGCCGAACAATTATGTTTACAACATCATCGTCGGCGAGGGGCGCGCAGAAGGTCCGGAGCTCGATCTTCAGGGTGAGCTCGCGCCCGGCTGGACCGTTAATCTCGGCTACGCCAACACAAATTCCAAAGTCACCAAAGCCAATCCCATGCCTTCCATTTACAATCCGCCGATCGGCTCGCCGGTTCCCTATGTGCCGCGCAACCAGGCGAATATTTCCTCGAACTACGAGTTCAAGGACGGCGCGCTCAAAGGCTTGAAGGTGGGTGCGCGATACGACTACACAGGCTATCTGCCCTTCTTCAACTATTACAACGACGGCTCATACATATACGGTCTGAACACGCCGAGCTATGGGCTCCTGGGTCTTCTCGCCAGTTATGAATTTCCCTACAACGGTTACAAGATCCGTGCGCAAATCAACGTCGATAACCTTCTCGACAGAACCTACTTCACCTCGGGCGGCAAGGTTCCGAATCCAGTATATCAAGACAATGGCGGCCCCACTCCGGGTTGGTCAGCGAATTATAACTCGAACACCGTGATCGGCGCCCCGCGCACGATACGCGGGCTGATCAAAGTGGCGTTCTGAGCTATGCGCCGCCTCCGTCCAGCGCCTCGTCGGCCTTCTCAACTCCTTCGGCGACAATCGAGGATCGTCATGTCGAATATCGTCCGCGTCTCCAGACGCATCGTGATTGCAACCGTGGTCTCCTGCGCCTCGGCGTTGACATTGCTCGCGCCGCCGGCTCACGCCGAATGCGTGAGCAAGGAGAGCCGTTGCGGCAAGAATTGGGCGTTCTGCCCAGAATCCGCCCATTCTCGTTCCGATCGTCGGCGACGGCTGTTCCACGATCGACGCGAACTGCCCGAAACCCGCCTATTGCCGGGTGGATCCGAAAAAATCCTGCGGAGAGCACTGGACCGAATGGCGTTCCCTCGGCGAAGCGGTCAACAATCCGTGCCCCGCCGGATGCTTCCCCACCGAGAACGTCGGACATGACTCGAGGACGACAAACGTGTTCTTTCACATGGAATATCGCGAGCGATGGGCCTGCGCCGGCGCGCCGGCGTACAACGACAGGAAAGCGCTCAGATAAATCATAAGGCGGGCTCGAAGGAGCGCCGGGCGGGCGCCGCAGCGTGTCGAGTAATCGGGGTTTTTGATCATGCGCCCGTTCTTCGTCTGGCTTCATCGCTATGTCGGCCTCGCGCTCGCCGGCTTTCTCCTCGTCGAAGGGTTGACCGGCGCGCTGCTCGCCTTCAACGCGGATTTGCGCGGCGTCTTCGATCCGCGCCTCGTCGCGGCGAAGCCGCCGCCGGGCGCTGAACGCCTCAGCCTCGCCGCTCTTGCGGAGCGCGCAGAAGCGCTGGAGCCGACCGAGCACGTAGGCTATTTCGCCGAGAACCGCGACGACCGCGTGACGCTGCGCATGGTTGGGCGACGCAATCCCGCGACCGGCGAAAAATATCCGGACGTCCCGTTTCACGTCTTCCTTGATCCGTGGACGGGAGAGCGGCTCGCCGCAACGGAGCCCGTGACGACGTCGGCTCGTTTCCTTGCGGCGGTCATGCCCTTTTTATATGACCTGCACGTCAAACTCGCTGTCGGCAAAACCGGCGTTTGGATCTTGTTCGTCGTCGCGCTGTTTTGGACGATCGATTGTTTCGTCGGCTTCTATCTGACGCTACCGATAACGCTGGAGAGATTTTCCGCCCGCTGGAAATCCGCCTGGCTCGTCAAATGGCGCGCCGGCTTCTTTCGCGTCAATTTCGATCTGCATCGCGCCGGCGGGCTCTGGTTATGGCTGATGCTCTTCGTCTTCGCCTGGTCGAGCGTCGAGCTGACAGACGCCACCCTCCGCCGGGGCCTATGAATTCGTAATGTCCAGACTTTTCGATTACCAAAGTATGGAGGAAGAAATGGTGGCTCTGTTTCCTCAGCGCGCCCGCGAAGCGCCGCTGAAACTGGACTGGCGCGATGCGCAGTCGGTCGGCGAAAGGCTGATGGCGGAAGAGGCCGCGCGCGAAGGTTTCAGGATCGTGCGTCCGTTCCAGCTCAATCGCTTCGGGGAGTCGCGCATGTACAATTATGTTGTGCTGACAGATCGCGGGCTCTTCGGCGATCAGACCGAGACGGTGTTCTTCGACGCCGACACGGGCGCACTTCACGCAACGATGCAAAACAGCACAGGGCATACGGGCAACACCGTCACAAATTGGCTGCGCGGCCTGCACATGATCGTGGATCCGATGAATTACCTAGTCTATCGGATTTTCGTGGTCGTCGTCGGACTGGTGATCGCTCTGCTATCCGTTACGGGCGTCTATATCTGGTGGAAGAAGCGCAAGGGTCGGTTGCACCGCTTGGCGTCCCGCGAGATTTTGAATTATTCGACACAAAAGCATTCGGGAGACAGCGTTGTGTAACCGAAGGACAGCGCATGTTTATCGTAATTTCATTGGCGACTGCGCTTGAGAAGTTAGCGGCGCCCGATCCGCGCGCTCCATAATGAGAGGGGATTTGGCGCGATGTTTGGCTCGATTACATGAGTTCGCTCTCAAAATTTATCGTGCGAGTGCGTTGGAGGCTGTTCTTGGCGCTCGCTGCTCTCGGCGCGGCCGGCATTTATCTCTCGACCCATTGGTTCTTTGCAGCGCCGCCTCAAAAATACCAAACCGTGAAAGTCGCGCGCGCAGACATAGAGAACATCGTGCTTGCCACCGGCGTCGTGCAACCCATTCGGCAAGTGGACGTGGGCACTCGGGCGACAGGGCAGGTGAAATCGCTCAAGGTGAAGCTCGGGGATCACGTTCGCGCGGGAGAACTGTTGGCCGAGATCGATCCTGTGCTCGCGGAAAATGCGCTGAAGGTCGCGCAGGCGAAGCTTGCCGATCTCGAAGCGCAAAAGCGCTCGGCGGCGGGGCGGCTGCGCAGGTCGCGTTTGGAGTTCGAGCGGCAGCGCGGCATGATCAAGGGCGACGCGACATCGCGCCGGGACCTTGAGGCCGCCGAAGCGCAATTGCAGGTGGACGAAGCCTCTCTGGCGGCGCTCGACGCGCAGATTGCGCAGGCGCGGAGCCAGATCCAGATCGAAAACGCGAATTTGTCCTACACCAGGATCACCGCGCCGATCGAAGGCGATGTGGTTGGCGTCTTGGCGCAGGAGGGCCAAACCGTTGTCGCGACGCAAATCGTTCCAGTGATCTTGAAACTCGCGCGGCTCGACGCGATGACGATCAGGACGCAGGTGAGCGAAGCCGACGTCATCCATGTCAAGGCCGGACAGAAGGTCTTTTTCAGCATCATGGGCGATCCCGACAAGCGCTATTACGGAGGGCTTCGGACCGTCGAACTCGCGCCGCAAAATTATTCGGAACCCGCCACGGCGCAAAACGCCGGCCAGTCGTCAGCTTCCTCGGGAGCGGCGGGAGCGGCAGTGTTCTACAATGCGCTGTTCGATATCCCCAACCCCGATCGCCTGCTTCGCATCGGCATGACCGCCCAGGTGTCCATCGTGCAGGACGTCGCCAGGAACGTGCTGGCGATTCCGGCGTCGGCGTTACGTGAGCAAGCGCTCGATGGACGTTACGTTGTCCGCGTGCTTGGAGACGGGGGCCTCGTCGAGAACCGGCAAATTCGCATCGGCGTCAACAACCATGTGAACGCAGAGGTTCTCGATGGCGTGAAGGAGGGCGAGGAGATCGTTCTCGGCGAAGTCGAAGCGGCGAAAGGAGCGCGTCCGTGAGCTCTCCGACGCGCGCGACGACCACCGACGTCTTACTCGAATTGCGCGGCGGCTATCGTTCCTACAGCGCCGGCGAGCAGGAAATTCTTGCGCTCCGCGGGATTGATCTCGACATTCGCGCCGGCGAGATGGTGGCGCTAATGGGCGCATCGGGTTCCGGCAAATCCACCTTGATGAATGTCCTGGGCTGCCTCGACCGACTGAGCTCAGGAAGCTACCGCGTTTCGGCTCAGGATACGTCGACGCTCGACCAGGATGCGCTAGCCGAACTGCGCAGCACGCATTTCGGCTTTGTATTTCAGCGCTACAATCTTCTTCCTCAACTGTCGGCCCAGGCGAATGTGGAAGTCCCGGCCATCTACGCCAATCTCGACGCGAAGGAGCGTCACGAGCGCAGCAGAGCGCTGCTCCAGCGTCTCGGACTCGGCGAGCGGCTGACGCATCATCCCAATCAGCTCTCGGGAGGGCAGCAGCAGCGCGTCTCGATCGCGAGAGCGCTCATGAACGGCGGCGCAGTTATCCTGGCGGACGAACCAACCGGCGCGCTCGACAGCGCCAGCGGACGGGAAGTCATGGAGCTTTTGCTGGAGCTCAATCGGCTCGGACACACGATAATCATAGCGACGCATGATCCCCATGTGGCGAATTATGCTCATCGGATAATCGAATTCGCTGACGGCGCCGTCGTCTCGGAGCGACGTAACGCCGCGATGTCGCCCGTTGGCCCGAAGCCGCTGGATGAACCGCCGCTCGCAGTTTCGGCCTACGGGACCCCGCCATGGGCCAGGCTTTACGAAATCGCGCGAATGGCGGGGACGGCGCTTCTGGCGCATCGTCTGCGGTCGGGACTGACTCTTCTCGGCATCGTCATCGGCATCGTTTCCGTGACGATGATGGTGGCGGTCGGCGAAAGTGGCGGACGGCTTTTACAAGAGCAATACGGGGGCGTGCTAAAGCTCAGGGAACTGATCATCTATCCTGGACACCAGGCTGGGGACGTGTTCGCTCCACATATTCATACCCTGATACCCTCGGACGTCGAAGCTTTGCGGCGACAGCCTTATGTTCAAAGCGCCACTTTGCAAACCTATTCCAGCGCCTTACTGCGCTATGCCAGCCATCACGCGGAAAGTTCGGTCGTCGGAGTTTCCAACGATTATTTCGAGTTCCACAAAGTGAATTTCATTCTCGGCGGCGGGTTTAGCCGAGACGACATCTTGCGGCAAGCGCCGGTCGCCGTGATCGACGCGAGAACCAAAGATCAGTTTTTCGGAGGCGCCGATCCGCTCAACAAGGTGATCTACGTCGGCAACGTCCCTTGCGTCATCGTCGGCGTGCTGGAGTCGAAAGCTGGCTGGGATGAGCCGAACGGGCGCTTAAGCGTCTACTTGCCCTACACGACCAGCAACGCCCGTCTGACCGGGCGCAACTACCTCGATATGGTGTGGGTGCGCCTGCGGAACGACCAAATCGGCGAATCGGGTTTATCCGAAATCTCCGCCCTGCTCAGCAAACGCCACCGCGCGCAAGACTTCTTTATTGCAAATAACGATGCAGGGATTCGCGCGATGGAGAGTTTCGCTCGATCGCTGCGTCTGCTGCTGGCGACGATCGGCTTTATTTCTTTGATCGTCGGCGGCATCGGGGTCATGAACATCATGCTGGTCTCGGTGTCCGAGCGCGCGCGCGAAATCGGACTTCGTATCGCCGTCGGCGCGCGTCAGCTAGACATTCGGCGTCAATTTTTGATCGAGGCGGTAATCCTCTGTCTCATTGGGGCCGCGCTCGGCGTCCTTCTTTCATTGGCCTTGAGTTTCGTGGCGACGTATTTTTTGCCGCCGGGGTGGGCGCTGTCGCTATCGACGACGGCGGTGCTCACGGCGACGATCTGCGCGGGCGTCACTGGGCTCGTTTTCGGCTATTTTCCGGCGCGCAACGCGGCGCGCCTCGACCCGGTGGAGGCGCTCTCCCGTGATTAGCGCGCGTCCGGATTCAATCTGTTCGATTCCGGCCTCACGTGTCGTCGTGTTCGCTTGCTTTCTCAACCTCGCGCTGTCCTCCTGCGCCGTTGGTCCGGATTTCGAAACGCCGCCGCCGCCGCCCGTCGAGCGCTTCACGCCCGAAAAGACCGCTTCGCCCGGGAACGGTCAGCGCTTCCATGAGGGCACCGAAGTTTCCACGCGCTGGTGGACGGCGTTTGGTTCGCAGCGTCTCGACGATCTCATGGAAGAGGCGATCGCTCACAATCCGACTTTGGATGCCGCCGAGGCGTCGATTCGCGCCGCCGAGTTCAACGCGCTCGCGGCGACAGGCGCGTTCTTTCCGCAAGTAGGGCTGAATTCGAACTCCAGCTACAACCTCACCTCAAGCGAATCGACCACCTCCACGCTCACGCAGACGCCCTTTTCCTACTTCACCAAACAGGTGACGATCGCCTATACGGCGGACATCTCGGGCGCCAATCTTCGAACGGTCGAGTCGCTCGATGCGCAGACCGAGAACCAAGCCTATCAAAAGCAGGCGGCCTATCTGATGCTGACGGCCAATGTGGCGAAGGCGGCGATCGAAGAAGCCTCGTTGCGCGCTCGAATCGCATCGACGCGGCGCGTCGTCGATCTTGAAGAAGAGCGGCTGGCTTTGCTCCGACGCCAACAGGCTTTTGGCGCGGTTTCTGGAGCCGATATTCTTTCGCAACAAGCGGCGCTCGCTCAGGCGCGTGAAACTCTCCCAGGACTGGAGACGAGCCTCGCGCTGCAGCGCAATCTCCTCACCGCGCTTGTCGGTCGTTATCCCTCGCAGGAGATCGACGAAACGTTCCAGCTGTCGCAGTTGACCCTGCCGCATGACCTTCCGGTCAGTCTTCCATCTCAGCTCGTTGGGCAGCGCCCGGACATCAAGGCGGCCGAGGCCAATGTCCACTCCGCGAGCGCGCTCATAGGCGTCGCGGTCGCAGCACGCTTGCCGAACGTCACGCTCAGCGCCAATGGCGGCACGAGCGCGATCAAGCTGGCGCAGCTGTTCACGCCGGGAACCGGCTTCTATACATTTGCCGGGAATATCACGCAGCCTGTGTTCGACGGCTTGACGCTCTACAACAAGCAAAAGGCCGCGGAAGCCGCACTGCAACAGTCTGAAGCCCAATATCGCGATACGGTGATCAACGCCTTCAAGAATGTCGCGGACGCGCTCCGCGCATTGCAGGGCGACGCGCGCGCGGTCGCCTCGGCGCGCGCCGCCGAGACGGCGTCAAACAGATATCTGGGCAAGATACGCAGGCAACTGAGCTTCGGCGGCGTCTCGCAGCTTGCGGTCGTCGACGCGCAGCGCGCCTATCTCAATTCCGCGAACATCCGCATAGAAGCCGAGACGCAACGCTTCGCCGACACCGTCGCCCTCTTTGTCGCGCTCGGCGGCGGCTGGTGAGACCAGAACCCTCCAATGCCTGGGCAAGGTTCTCAGCTGGCGACAAGCTCGCGAGAACGCGCGTAATCGGCCCACAAGGACGCATACTCGGGCGTGGTCGAGAGGAGGTTTTCGTGGACGCCGTCGCCGACCAGGCGACCCGCATCGAGGACGAGAATGCGGTCGGCGTTGCGCGCTGCGGCAAGATGGTGCGTGACTAGAATCAGAAGACGGTCACGCCCCCAGCTTTCGAGCTGTTTCTCCAATGCGACGGCGGCTTCCGCGTCGAGAAAGGCTGTCGGCTCATCGAACAGCGCGATTTTCGGGTCGCGCACGATGGCCCGCGCGATGGAGAGGCGTTGGCGCTGACCGCCCGAAAGCGAGCGGCCGTTCTCGGAGAGCTCCTCGTCGAGGCCTGCGGGGCGTGCATCTACGAAATCAAGCGCGCCCGCAAAACGCAACGCATCTCGAAGCTGCGCGTCGCCGCTCAGATGGCGGCCCGGAGCGAGATTGTCCCTGATCGTGCCTGAGAACAGGACCGTATCCTGATTCACGACTGCTATTTGGCTTCGCAGCCAACGCGGATGATACTCTCTGACCTCACGACCGCCGATTTTCACCGTTCCTGCATAGTCCCGCCGAAGGCCGAGAAGGATTTGAATCAGCGTCGACTTGCCAGAGCCGTTGCGCCCGACGAGCGCGACGACGCCGGCCGCGGGCAATGAGAAAGTCACATTCTCCAGCGCCGGCTGAGCGGCGCCGGGATAGGTGAGCGACACATGCGATAGAGTGATGCCCTTTCCCGGAAATCCTTGCGCGGGCGGATCGACGGATGCGCTTTCCCTGGGTTGCGCGAGGAAATCTCCGATCTGCCGGATCGCCGCGTCGACTTCCTGATAGATGCGATAGAGATCGCCAAACGCCGAGATCGGTCCCGTCACGCGGCCCGCCAGCAACTGCAGCGCCAGCAATTCGCCGACCGTCAGATATCCTCCCAGCATACGCCAGCATCCAAGGCACAGCACAAGCAAGGTGACGATGCGGGACGCCATCTGAGCGCGAAGCACGAAGCTGCTATTTAAATCCAGTATAAGCACGAGATTGGAAATCATGGCGTTCGTCACCGATCTCCATCTGCGCGTGCGCCCGACTTCGAGGCCGAGCGCCTTGACGGTTCCGATTCCGCTGACGGTCTCCGAGAGGATGTTCTGCCGCGTGCTTATCGAAGCATAGAAGGTGTCGGCAATACGATTTACGCCGGTAAGTTGCTTGCGTGCGGCGAATACCAATAGTGGCGTCATAAGGATCAGCATCGTTCCGACGACGCGGTCATAATAGAACGCGAGCGCAAGCGCGACCAGGGCGCCGCCGCCGTCGAAGACGAGGTGAGGGACATGATGCAGAACAAAGTCCTGGATCTTGGTCGCCTGTTGGAAATGATTTATCGCCTCTCCCGAACGGAACTCGGCGCCGTCGATACGAATGCGCATGAGATGCGCAAAGGCGCGGCGCGAGATCCGGCGGTCGAGGAAGGCGCCGAGGCGGACGACGAGCCTCCGCCGCCAATAGGCCACCACCGCCTCTACTCCGATCGCCGCCACTGCGAGCAGAGCGAGGCCGGCGAGTTCGAGGTCGGCGCGTTTGGCGACGATCGCGTCCACGGCCGTTTGCGTCGCGACGGGAAAGACGAGGCCGGCGCCATATCCGACCGCCGTCAAGCCGAGGAGAGCTCCTGCTTGTTTTCGTTTCAAGAGCAGTGATCGGGCGATCCATGACCAATCAAATGAGGATTCACCAATGTCAACTCTGGCGGAGTTATGCATCGCAGCTCCTCTAAAACGTGTGTATCTCTTGATAATCGCCGACGGCGATCGATCTCGATTGTGTCGTATGGCGATACGCGCTCGCTGTTGTGGCGCGACGTCGACGTCAAGGGCAGTTTCGACCCGCGCGAAACAGCAATATCCCTCCTTCCTCTTTCAGCGGCTCTCTGAGTAATCGTTGTCGCATCAGGGAAGGGGTGGTCGCATCAGATGGACCCCACGGCCTGTAGAGGACGTAGAAACACTCCGCTTCGGAAAGAAACTCATTTTGCTCGCGAACGCGATATTCGGGATGGATGGTCGCCAGCCTCCTCACTTGATTTTCGTAAGTCGGATCTACCCCGACCGTGTCCGCTGGAGCTAACAGGAAGTTGAGTTGGGACCGCGAATTCGCATCGAGTCCCTCCATGAGCTCGACAAAGAGAAGGCCCTCGCCCACAACTATAGGCAGCGGCGCTTCGACGGTGGCGGCCAAAACAGAACGAACAGGCGCGACTAGGCCAGAGTTGAATTCTTCCTTCCTCGCAAGGAGGCTTGCCGCGATGACTGGCGCCATCGTCAACGACACCAATTTGTTGAAAGGAACGCGTCCCATGACGCAACCGTAAAAGACGCCGGGAAATAAGGAAGCTGCGGAAGCATAGCGAACCGCAAACGAAGAGCTAAAGATGACTGAAAAGCCAAACGATACGAATGGAATAGTCAACAAGGCGGCTGCGATGATTTCGAGTTTGGTCATCTTCGCGTGGTCACGGGAATCGGGTTCGCTTGCGGAGGCGCTTGGGCGGCCGCCGCGATCAGCCAGATAAGCCGCACCGGCCAATACGAGAGCGCACAGCGTCAGTAGGGCGACGCTCTCTTCTGAGACGAGGCTTTGAAATATGGCTTCAAGCAACGTTCCCACTGAGGGGTGGCCGTAGTAACTGCCGGACGAGGAATCCTGTAGGACGAACTCTTTAAGATGTTTGCCTAAAGGGTACCACGTCGCTGCGACAGGCGCTGTTCCAGCAAGCGGAAACCACACGCTCCACCGGAGATCTTTGCGAGTAACCAGCCATATTGTTTCAGCCACACCGATTGTCGTTACTTCGATAAAACCGTAGAAGTGGAGACTAAGGCAGAAGGCTAAAACAAACCAAAGCGCCAGCGCTCGCAGCTGCAGTGCGCCGCGTTCGTGCATTCCGTTCCACAATAGGAGTGCAATTGCAAGACCGCTCGCCAGTAATGCATACTGCCGAGCTTGGATTGCGTAGATGAACAGCCCGGAGTCCAGGGTAAAGCCGAGCGCCACCAAGGCGATAATAGAATTTGTTTGGGCGCGCACGAGCGCAAAGATGCACAACGCAGCGATGTAAAGAGCAACAATAGATGGAACTCGTGTGGTTATTGTGTCCGAACAACTACCGCAATGAGTCAACAATTCATGAAGGAAGAAGTGGTAAGTCGGCGGCGAAAACTCAGCGCCTTTCCAAATCGCCAACCATATCTCACCCCACGACGACAGTCGTGCCGTTGATACTGCCAGCGCCTCGTCCATCCAGAGGTTTTTATTGGCGGAGATCGAGAGAGCCACGGAAAAATAAGCATACGATAAGAGGACGAATACAAAGGCAGCGATCAGTTGGGCCGCAAAAGCGGCGCGTCTTTGGCCCCTATCGAAGAGGGCGATGCTTCGATGCATTTGAAAATTTCCTTTGTCAGCGTGAGTTGACGACTCCGTGGCTTTGGTCCGCGGCCAGATCTCAATTTGCAATGTAAAACCACATTTAGAAATTTGCCTTTCCGTTCGTGGATCCATCCGTCCTCGCGCTCTCCGTTGGCGAGGACGAGACTGGCGTCGCGCGAAAGGGGGCGGGCTCGATCGAACAACGCCGCATGGGTCCAAAGTCGGGCGCCGGATTTTGATGCACGAAGCTCAATATGCTGTCGCTCTTGACGTTTGGGGTAAAACCCAGCCGTTCCAAACAGAAAAGCAGGCAATACAAAAGTCGCCAGGGGATCGGCACAAGGAGCAGGCGACGACCTTCCCGCGAACGAGCGACCTGAATAAGAATATCGCGAAAGGCGATTGGCTTGGGATGAGCGAGGGTTAGAATTTGCCGCTCGCCCTCGAATTCACCTCGAACGGCGCGCCGAACGACGTCGCGGAGTGTCTTCTCGTCGAGAAGATATTGTGGAACTCTGCCGTCGCCGATGAGTGGAAGAAACCGCGCTGTTCCTACGATGTTCTTTATGACGCCGAAAGCGCCGCCAGCGCGCTCGCCATAAACGAGGCCCAAGCGGAGAACAAGGCCGCCAAACCTTTGAAACGCTTGTTCTACCTTTAGTTTCGAGCGCCCGTAGTTCGAGCGTGCGCTCTCAAAGGCGCTGATCGTGGAGATGAGGATGAATTTTTCGACGCCCGCCCGCCGCGCGGAGTCGAGGAGGGCCAGCGAGCCTTTAACACAGCCCCTCTCCAACTCGTCCGTTGAACTCGCATGCATGTCCCAGGCGGCGTGGATGAGATGCGTGACGCGATGTTCTCGCAGCCGCCGCGCAAGCAAATCCATGTCGCCGTCAAACGAGAAGCCGATTTGGCCCGGCTTGGTGGGCTCGCGGATAAGGGCCAGGACCTCCGCCTCGTCCTTCAAGGCGTCGGCTATGACCGAGCCGATATAACCACTTGCGCCTGTAACCGCGACGATCGGCGAAACACTCATGCGCAAATCCCCTCGCTCAAAAGCGCCGCTTGCGCTCCTATACGATAAGCGTTCGCCATCAAAGTATAGGTGATGGTCGTAGCAGGAATGCTGGGAATTACAGTTGCGTCGACGACATGCAGACGAGTAAACCCGAAAGGCCTGCCCAATAAATCTGTTTGACCGGGCCCTGCCGAATGAGCCATGGGAAAGCTGCCGCCTAAGTGAAAGCCGCGGCCGGGCTTTGCAATATGAAGCAACGGCGCAGCGGGCGCCGCGCCCATGAGACCGCTAAGGGGCGTCAATTTGAAAAGGATTTGCATGATTTTGAGCTTCGTCTGCGGGTTCGGCGCGCAATCGAGAGACAACTCGTCATCGTCACCGCATCGATGAAGGCGAACTGCGATCTTGGCGGAAAGTGAAGAATGGAGATAGCCTTGAACGAGCATTAAACGCCCGAGCAGGGCGGCTGTGGGGAAAAGTCGTCTCAGTATTCCAAGCTTATCGTCGAGCAAGCGCGCGATATGATCATTGTAGCTGTAGACTTGCAAATGGATCGTGTGGTCGCTTATGTTCGCGTCGAGTATTTCGAGGAATGCTTGAGAAAGAGTGTGTAGGCGCTCGTCAGATACATCCTTTGAGCCCGCGAATTGCACCATTGGAAACAAGAAATATTGGGAGTCTTTAAGATGGACGGTGTGTTCATACAGCCCAAGAGAACGAAGCAAAATCGTCGTCGAATTCAACGGACCTGCGGCAAGGAACGCACGCTTCGCCTCAAAGGAGCAGGGCGCTCCGCTTAAACCGACGGCTTGGATGCGCAGGCTGCCGACGCTTTCCTCAATCGATCTCACAATCACGCCGCTACGATAGGCGATCCCATCGCGCGAACAAAGATCCGTCAGACTGCTCCTGCTCGAATAAATCAATTCGCGAGGACAGCCGTGCAGGCATTGCCCACAATAGATGCAAGGCGCGTTGGTGCGCACTCCGAGTGAATCGACAGCGAGACGCGAGGCGCCAAAGAACAGGCCTTTGTTGTTGAGACGCGCTTTGTTTTTCGCTAATGCGCTCAAAAACCGGCCCACCTGCGCGCTGCGTCGCAGCGGCGCCAGAGGGGCGGCCGGCAAGGGAAAAAGCTCTTCCAAATCGTCCGACTCGGCGGCGATGGGGAAAAGCTCCGCCGCCGCCGCGTAGTAGGGTTGCAGGTCGTCCGCTGAGATCGGCCAATCCGCGATATCTCCCTGGCGAAAAGGCAGAACTGCGCCGCCCCATACATTTGAGAAGCCCCCGGTCGCATAGGATCCTTCGACGCTCAGCGGACCGGACCCGACAATTCTTGTCGCCCCCGGCGCCAAGCGGTAAGGATAATCCGAACCGTACACGAGCTTTTTTGGGATTTTCCCGCTTTCGAACTTTTCGCTTCGGCCAAAGGCTTTCTCGCGCTGCTGCGCGCCATAATTCTCGCAGCGCGCCAGCTCCATTCTCGCGGACTCCCGCTGCGGCTCCAAAACATGGCCTGCGTCCAGTATGGTCACGCGACGTCCCAGATCCGCGAGCGCGCGCGCGCACGCTACTCCTGAAGGGCCGGATCCGATGACATAGTGCATGGTCCGTTCGGATCTCCAAATTAGAGCGACTGGCGCGTTTTCAGCTTGATTTAGTTATTCTTGGGTACACCCTGACGTTTAGTTTCAACATGCTCAATAAAAAGCTCGACAAGCTGACTTCAAAACCCAACGAAAGGGCGAGTGAGGAACTGACCACGATACGGGTCACGCGTTCTACATCAAGTGCGCCAAATTGCGCCTCCCGCCAAATTCCAAACGCTTCCCACAAGAGATAAACCCCGAGCAGGAGCAGGGACGCACCGGCGAGCAGGCCTCGCTCAAGGCTGAAGATCCGATCGAAGGCGCTCGGCTTGAACGATCTTGGAAACAGCCCCTCTTGAATGGCGTAAGCCCGAGACAGCAAGGCGAAGAGAACCGCCTGAAAACCGATCTCGATCATTGTCGCGCAATAGATCAGGGTATCGACGGAGAGGCGCACGCCAAAGACGTGGATTGGATTTGCGATCAACCTCGCGCCGAGCAGAAGCCCAGCGCCCATCAGAATCAGCCCTGGATAAAGGAAAAGCCAATTCGGACTGAAGAGCAACATAAACCGTAGATGTCGCCAACCATCGCGGAACGGACGCAGATGCGGAGGGCGCGAACGCCCGTCGCGTTTCAGAGTCGTCGGAACCTCGACGATGTTCATATTCATCAAAGTCGCCTTGATAACCATTTCCGAGGCGAACTCCATGCCGATAGTTCGCAAATCCATACGGAAAAAGGCCTCGCGCGAAAATCCCCGCAGCCCGCAATGGAAATCCCGGGTCGGCGCGGCGAAGAGAAAGCGTCCAAGGCCCGAAAGCGCCGGATTGCCGAAATAGCGGTTTTTTCGTGGCATCGCTCCCTTGGCGATTCCCCCAAGGAAGCGATTGCCCATCACGAGATCGGCGCCGGCTCGAAGCTTTGCGACGAAAGGATCGAGGTTGCTAAAATCATAACTGTCGTCGAAATCGCCCATCACGCAATATTTCCCGCGCGTCGCCGCTATGGCGCCGTAAAGCGCAGCGCCGTAACCTCGAATGGGCACGTGGACGACGCGGGCCCCGCATCGGTGCGCGATCTCGATCGATCCGTCATGGGAGCCGTTGTCTCCGACCACGATTTCTCCCGCAACGCCCGAGCGATCAAGAAAATCCTTAGCCTTTGCGATGCAGCGCTCCAGCGTTTCCGCTTCATTGAGGCAGGGCATGACGATGCTCAGCTCAACCGACATGATGCCTCGCTCGTCTTAAAAGAGGCGCTCGACCTCGTGATTTTCTGGAAGACCGTCAAACGTTGCGGAAGCGCCAAGAAGGCGCTTCGCCGCAATCGCTTTTTGCCATGCGCCGCCGCCAATGCGCAAGACCCGCGCGATAGGCTCGCTCGCTAACGCTGGGAAGCTTGGATCATTGACAACCAAGTCTTCGCGGTGGACATTCTCTCGAAGCTTCTGCTATGCGGCGCTTTAGAGAATAGCGACGGACCGTCGGTCGTTTCTTTTCAATCACGGGGAGTGGCGCGGTGGCCTTTCGACGAGGTGTGGTTCCAAGCCTGTGCAGTGGCGTTCTCGCGCTCTGCGTGGTGCTGGGGCTTTTATCATCCGGCCTCGCGGAGCGATCTCTCGAAACCGCGGTCTGCTCCGCCACGGACTATTCCACTTCTCCAAGCTCCGACCGGAAATCTCCTCACCGCCTCGACCATGTTTGCGCGGTCTTTTGCTGCGCGGCAGGTTGCAACGTCGTTGCGCCCGCCGGGGCGCACTTTCTGCTTCCCGAACGACGCGTTGTCGCCCTGAGGTTCGGGAGCCCGAATCCCGCTCCTGCGCATTCATTACTTTTTAGGATTTTTACGGCTCGCGGTCCTCCAATTTTAAGTGCGTAGCCTGCGCTCCAGCGCGCGCGTCGCCGCACCGGCTTGCGTTCCTGTGCTGTGGGCCTCCAGCCTCTTCGTATCAACTCCTGCGCGTGTCCAGGCTGTTCTCGAAAGTCATGCGCACGTCGTTTGCCGATAGGGGCTGGAACCGCCGCAAGGGATTTCGCGCCATGAACGGACGCGCGCCCTAATCCGGTCAATCTCCGCCGTGCCGCTTTACGAACCCGACATCGGGCGCCGCCCCGGAGTGGCGGCAACTCGGCGCGTTCGTTGCGCTTGCGCGACTGTCCCAAGGAGGACGAGAATGTTATCCTGCGAGTTTTTACAGGATCTCTATCGATCCCATTCGTTCGAATTGCTCCGTTTCGCGCGACGCCGCGTTGGAAATCAAGAAGCGGAAGACGTCCTTCAAGACGCCTATCTCCATTTCCTGCAACGCAATCCGGCCGAGAGCATCCAAAATCCTCGGGCGTATCTTTTTCGTGTCACGGCCAACGCCGCGATCGACTGGATACGGAAATCAAAAGCTTCCGCATCCCGCGACCCCCAAAACGAGATAGAACTCGACACGTTTGAGAACGCCCAAGCTTGGGGGGCGGAAACGATATATTTATTGCGGCTGCAACTCGCTCTTTCCCAACTTCCAGCAGGTCAACGCAAGGTCTTTCTTCTCAATCGCGTCAAAGGCCTGACTTACGCGGAGATTGCGTTGCAGCTCGGCGTCTCCGTGCGCACCGTCGATCGTTATGTCTTGAAAGCGGCGACCTTTTTAAGGGAGCAGCTTAGCGAGGCCTAGGCGAAACGCGCCGCAGAGATGTCCATTGAGGCGGGGCATGAACTGGACCTCAATCTTTTTTGCGCGGGGCCCTTTCCCGAGCATTGTGATCCTCCTTTCCATGTCCGAAGACCTGCCTCAGGTTGGATTTCTGGTTGAGAAGGGAGGATCATCGTCCGCGATCGTCGCCGTTGGCTCCGGACGGGAGAATTTTTTGCAGTCGAGTTCGTGATTCCCTTCCTGGTCGCGTCATAAATCTCAATGAACGGTCGCGGCGGAGAGTCATCGTGATTCGCGCGCGTCCGCGATGGAGGGCCGGGATGGTTCTATTCCGTCAGCTACCAGTCACTCAGTCGTTAGCTCTTTTTGGGAGATCAGAACTCAGACAAGGGCGCCTCCGATGGCGCCAACCGCTATGTCAGCCTTACCTTTGGAATGGTTTTGTGTGCACTCTATATCGTCGCGGTCATCGCCGTCGTGACCGCCTCAGGGGCGCCGTTCGTCTATCCCTTGGACGACGCCTATATTCACCTCGCGATGGGAAGAACTATCGCGACGTCCGGCGTTTGGGGCGTAAGCCCTGCCGATCCGGCGGCGGCTTCCTCCTCGCCTCTATGGACTTTGCTGATGGCAGGAGCCTATGGGCTGTCGTCGGGCGCGGGTTTTCAGTCTCTTCCGCTGTTGCTCAACACGATCGCTGGTTGCTGCTTGCTCATATTGCTGCTTAAAATTTTCAGGCGCCAGCCAACCTCGCTTGCGCTGGCCGCGGCGACAGCTTACGCAGCGGCCCTGCCGAGCCTCAGCGCTCTGGGTATGGAGCATGTGCTGCACGGGTTGCTCGCGGGGACCCTGTGTTTCACAGCCTGCCAGACAATTGTCGAGACGCCCGAAAACACGAGCTGCAAGAGCTTCGGCGCAATTGGATTGTTGGCTGGCTTTTCCGTCGCGGCGCGGTACGAGAGCCTTTTCCTTGTTGCGCCACTCATTGCCCTTTCGGCGGCGAGATTGCGCTGGCGCGTTGCTGTCGCGCTTGGCGTCGGGGCCGCATCTCCCGTTCTGGGCTTCGGCCTCTTTTGGATTCACAATGGCGGTTGGCTCTTGCCGAATTCGCTGCTTCTCAAGACCGGGCTTGTCGAACAAGATGGAGGGCTAATCCCCGCGCTCGAAATCGCGCTCGAAAGAATCTGGTTGAACTTCCTGACCGAGGCCCTTCTGGGCGGGTTCGGCGCGATGCTCGCCGCACTGGGCGTCTTTCTTGTTTGGCATGCGACTCAACAAAAACGATTTTCGGATCTTCCGGTTCTTTTTGCGCTCAGCGCGTTGACCGCCACGACCGGGCATCTCGCTTTCGCCAGCGTCGGCTGGCTTTTCCGCTATGAGGCCTGGCTGATCCTCCTCGACGTGACGGCTATTTTCCTGCTCGCCGAACGCCTCTTGGGCCAGCGACAGCTCCTCGCTGTCGCCGCCTCGGTTGTGATTGCGTTTTCGGGTCGCACTCTAGCGGCGACGAGCCAAACCATAATGGCGGTCGACGACAGACGGGTGGAGCATGTGTCTCCGGCTCGTTTCGCGCACCAGTTTTATTCAGGTCAGGTCGTCATGGTGAATGATCTTGGGGCCATGGCGTGGTTCGCGCCACAGACCCGCATTCTCGACATGTATGGACTTGGAAACAACGAACCCTTGCGGCTGCGTTTGACGCCTCGCGGTTACGATAGCGCGGCGCTCCGTGATTGGGCAACCCAAACGGGAACGCGGATCGCCATATTGCAGGCCTGTTGGGAGGCGGTGAACGCTCGTCTTCCAGCGGAATGGTTCTTGGTTGCGACTTGGCGGATCCCACGCAACGTAGTTTTCCGGGACCACATCGTCGCCTTTTTTGCGATCGCTCCAAAGGATAAAGACGTGGTGCGTCGTCAATTGGAGGCATTCCCGACACCCGCCAGCGTTGACCTTCGACTCAATCCTTCGCGAGCTCAAATGTTGGACGACTGCTAACCAGAGCGGTCAATCTCGCACGGTATTTGAAACAAGAGGCTAGACTAATGGCAATCGACCTGCGCGCCTATAAACAAAGCCAAATTAAATTATATTCTTTGCTGACAGAGCAGAACATACCAATATTGGTAATGACCGCCATTTTAATGGCCATTTCTATATATTATTCGTTCATACGGTATGCAAATTATGTTTTGATTCTGGACGAGCCGGCCTTTGTCGGAAGTACGCTAAAGCGGAATTTCTACGATTGGTTTACGGTTGGCTACTCAAATTATTTCAAGACGTATCCCGAGTGGTTGCATAACTATTCGAACTTCATACGGCCAGTTACGAATATAATTTTTTGGATGGAACATCTCATATTTAATAACACATACGCATTGTATGTATCAATTTACTACTTAGCAATTTATTTGGCGTTCTATGAATTCATTTCATGCACACGGGACCTGAAATTGCAGGGAATATTTTTTACGACCGCCGCTGTAATCTGGACCGTATCACCTGCCGTCGTCAGTCCTGGTTTCTATTGTATTCCATTCATGTTTGATCTCATCGCCTCTGTTTTTGTATTAAATGCGTTTCGTGCAATTTTACTTGGAAGAGATTTGGTTGCGGTCTTATCGCTGCTGATCGCCGTCTTTTCAAAGGAAACAGCACTTTTTTGCGCCTTTTGCGGCGACCCTCACGATTTTGACAATTCGGCCTCGTTCTCTCTCCACGTGGACAACAGCCGGATTGATGCTCACGCCCATAGCAGCCTGGGCCGGAGCCCGCTTTTTCGCCTTTGGCGACATTTTCGCCGGGACTCCCGCCAACAACCTGGGCTTCAACTCGCTGGCGGGAGGACTAACCACATGGCCCCTGGGTATCGAATGGGGTTTCGAGATGGCTCTCTTATTGAGCAGCAATGTTGAATCTAAATCGGCGTTTTTCCTTCCGGCTACTTGGGCGGCGGCAAGCACCGTATTACTCCTATTTTTACTAAACAGCTATCTCAAGCATGCAAAGCCGTTCGTAACTACGCTCCTGCAAAACAAAGGGGGCGAGGCTCGATTTGAGGAAAGGTTGCTTTATGCAACCATGATATGGCTTGCGGCAGGGCTTTTTTATGTTGTCATAAATGGAGTTGGCGGCCGATTTGGCTGCAGTGTATACTTGTTGATATTGATGTTGATGGCTGTAATGCTGTCAACTGGTCCATCTATGTTTACGAGGTGTTCAGCAATTGCGTCGATGATTGCGATGGTCATCGTATTCATTCCTAACGCAATTGCAGAAATACACTCGTCGCAAGAGTATATAACTAATGCAACAACACAAAGCATATCATTGTATGCTGCTTTGCAGGCTCTTCCCCAGGATGGCCGATCTGTCCTGGTTGTTGATGCTCCATCGACATATTCGGCGCCGCGTCTTATCGCCGACGCGCTCGGCTTGCGCCTAAATCTATCGTTTCTCAATCAATTTGACGGCTGTTCGCAGGATGCTTCGTTTCCGGTGGAGCGCGCGTTCAATGTGAATGGAAATGAATTACACGTCAAATTGCCGGAATGCGCGAGGCTCGCATTCGTTGGAGTCCCCGCTAATGATATTCCAACAGCGCCGGACGGCGCGGTGCTGCGGAACGGGTTCGGGACCTATTTTTTTCCGACTTTACGCCTGATTTGGGGCGTGATGTATGCCAATAATCCATACTACGATTTTGGGCATGAATTTGTGATCAGATTGCAAAAGGTTTTCGCAAATGCAGTCTACTACGACTGGGAGGTAGGCAAGTATAAGGTCGTGAACCTCACGAAATAGCGCCTTTGCGAGACCGCAGCGCGCCTGGGTCAACAACGGGGTGGCGGGTGCAGGCGCCGCGGCCGCCCCGTTGTTGACACACCACCTGATCGCCAGCCTGGATGATGACCCTCCGGTGCGTGATGGCGATAATCGCAACTTTATTCGGGACCGGTCTTACATGCGACATGATGTCTTTTTCGGTCGGTTCATCAAGGGATGATCATGGCTCGTCGAGAAAGAGAAACTCCGGCTGCGCATAACGCGCGCGAGCAATCGCGACCATTTGTCGCGCGCCTACTTTGCGGCGGCGGCCGCACAGTCGTTCTAGTCGTTTTCAAAAGCGCTTTATCGGGATTTCCAACTCGGGACGCCGAATGCGCAGGCGCCGAGTGCACAAGCGCTATGCAAAAGAAGTTTTTTGATCTATCAAAATCGATAGTCCGAAGCGTGGCCTGCGTCGGGAGTGCGACAGATGGGGCGGCATAGCGGCGAGCCGGCGGAACGTGCGGCTATCGGCAGTGTTGCTGGGCCGCGAGTTGCCCCCGGGAGTTCTGACTTCTCCGTTCGGACAGAGTGCCCACAGGCGGCGAGAGAAGATGGTTGCGCGGCCCCGAGGCCTACTTCGCGCGCGCGCGAGTATCTGCTTCGTCAGGCCGCGATTGAGTCCAACGCGAGGGCATATCCGCGACGATTGCCGATCGTCCCTGCGTCGGGACGGGGCTTAATGGTGCGCGATGTTGACGGGCTCGAATACATCGATTGTTTGGCGGGGGCGGGCGCGCTCGCCTTGGGGCACAATCATCCGGAGGTCGTCGAAGCGATCCGCCAAGCGCTGGACGCCGGGGTGCTACTTCAAACGTTAGATCTGGCGACGCCGCTAAAGGATCGGTTCACCCGCGATTTATTCGCCAGCTTGCCGCTGAATTTTGCCGAGCAAAGCAAGATACATTTTTGCGGTCCCTCCGGAGCGGACGCGGTAGAGACGGCCTTGAAGCTTGCGCGAATCGCGACTGGGCGGAGAGGCGTGATCGCATTCCATGGCGCCTATCACGGGATGACTCAGGCAGCCATGAGTGTGACGGGCGACATCGGACCTAAGGCGGCCGTCGGAGGGCCCAGCGTAGACGTGCAGTTTGCGCCTTTTCCATCCGACTTCCGGTGCCCCTTTGGTCTCGGCGCCGACGCGGGCGCCGCTGCAAGCGCTCACTATTTGGAGCGGCTGCTCGACGACCCCAACAGCGGGATATTGCCGCCGGCCGCGATCATTCTCGAAGTAGTGCAGGGAGAGGGCGGCGTTAATCCGGCGCCGAACGTCTGGCTTCGCGCAGTGAGAGATATCGCGTCGCGTCACGGCGTGCTTCTCATCATTGATGAAGTTCAGACGGGGCTCGGTCGCACTGGACGCTTATACGCCTTCGAACATGCGGACATAGCGCCGGACATCCTGGTTTTGTCCAAGGCGATCGGAGGCGGTCTTCCGCTCGCAGTCATCGTGTACCGACGCGATCTCGACGTCTGGCGACCCGGCGCCCACGCGGGAACATTCAGAGGCAATCAACTGGCCTTCGCGACCGGCGGCGCGACCATTAGGCATGTATTGGATCATCAACTGGAGCGGCATGCCGAGCATGCCGGGAATCGGCTTCAAGAGGCGCTCGAAGACGTCGCGAGCGAAGCGTCTTGTATTGGCCATGTGCGTGGTCGGGGATTGATGAGAGGAGTAGAAATCTGCGACCCTCGTGATGGCCTCGACTGGGCAAAGACGCCGCGCCCCCGCGTTCGCCGGAGATGGCGCTACGGATCCAGCAGGAGTGTTTGCGCCGCGGCTTGATCGTCGAACTTGGCGGCAGATTAGACTCAGTAGTCAGGTTTCTGCCCCCATTGACAACTACGCTCAGTGAAGTCGACGAAATCGTCGGTCGTTTTCGAGAAGCGGTGCAAGCATCCGACGCGTCCCGACTCAGAGCTGTGTAGATTGCGGATGCGAACATCGGATTCGTCGAAGAACCGAACAGAGGAGGTTGTATATGGCTTGGGAAGAGGATGAAAATGCGATTTACAAGGTCGTCGTGAATCACGAAGAGCAGTATTCTATTTGGCCTGATTACAAGGAAATTCCGGGTGGCTGGCGCGCTGTCGGCAAGTCTGGCCTCAAGCCTGACTGTCTCGCCTATATCAAAGAAGTATGGACTGACATGCGCCCGCTCAGCTTACGAAAGCAAATGGCCGAAGACGAAGCAAAGAAACAGACAGAACAATAAAAAAGTTGATGCAAGGGCGGAAATTACAGCGGTGAAGCTACTGAGGGTTTCACGCTGACAAGGGGGCCTGCGGTATGGAGAAAGATTACGCCGTCGATCGGCGCGAAGGGTTGTCTGCAGAAGAATTTGCGGAGAACTATGTCGCGCGAAGCAAACCCGTGCTTCTCAAAGGCGCCCTGTCGCGCTGCTCGGCGCTTTCGCGCTGGACTCTGGATTTTGTTCGTGAAAAATCCGGACAAGACCTAGTCCCGCTTAAACTTATCAATGAATTGGCGATCCGGATAACACAGAAGAGAGTATCGGACTACGTCGACGAGTTGCAAGAGTTCGAATCGTGTAGCGACGAACTTTCGAACTCTTCCAAAACTATAGCTTACCTACATGATATTCCCCTCACCAGTCTCCTACCCTCGGCGGAAGCGGATCTCGAAGATTTTCCTTCGTCTTACTTCCCTAGCTGGTATAGAAAAGATTGGATAAACTTTGCACAGGTATTTCTCGGTCCACGAGATAGCTTAACGCCATTGCACTTTGATTGTCTACTTACACATAACTTGTTTTTTCAAGTCAGGGGGCGGAAACGATTTATCCTGATCCCCGCTGACCAGCTCAGCCTTTGCTATCCGCACCACTGGCGATGGTGCGCAGTCGACGTTGAGAAGCCGAATTACGAGCTCTTTCCCTTGTATCGCGAAGCGGGAGCAGCTGAAGTCTTGGTCGAGCCAGGCGACGGATTATACTTTCCTCCCGGCACACTTCACCACGTCCGCAGCTTAGATTGGGCGCTTTCCTTCAACGTCGACTGGCATACCAAGGACAGCGCCTTGAATGGCGTGATGGCGGCAATGCGTGGAATGCCTCTCAAAAATGTTTATTACAATGCCGTCGTTGCGCTGGGGTTATGGTGCTCCATTCCGTCTCGTCGGGTTTTTCCCTATTACCGCTCTTACCTGAATTACATATCTTGAAGACAGTATTTAAAGTGGAGATGCGGTAAAATGCAGTTCAACGACGTGCAGATTCCGACGCCATACCTTGCGACGTCCGAGACTTCGGACCTTGTCTCGCTGTTGCGATGTCGCGCCACGGAACAGGCTGATGACACGGCGTATGTCTTTTTGGAGAAAGGAGAGAGGGAACTCGTTCGCCTAAGCTTTTCCGAGCTCGACCGCCGCGCCCGTGCGATAGCCTCTTTCCTGCGTGACAGCGATGTCGCCGATCGGGGAGCGCGCGCTCTCCTGCTGTATCCGTCTGGGCTAGACTATATCGAAGCTTTTTTCGGTTGCCTTTATGCGGGCATCGTCGCTGTGCCCGCTTATCCGCCCAGTGGCAGGCATCTACGCCGCCTGCGCGCGGTCGTGGAGGACGCGCGCCCGGCTTTGATCTTAACGGTGAAGAAACTGCGGGATCGTTTCGGGGAAAGCGGCGATGGCAGTTTTGGAGCCACACCGTGGATTGCGACCGACGAAATAAGCAGCGCGCAAGCGGATGATTGGACGCCGCGCGCAGTCAAGCCCGAAAGCGTCGCGTTTCTGCAATATACGTCGGGCTCCACCGGCGCCCGCGCGGAGTCATGATCAGCCACGCCAATCTCATCGCCAATCAAGCGCTGATAAGCAAAAGTTTCAACCACACAAAAGAGTCGACGCTATTGGGTTGGCTCCCGCTTTACCATGATATGGGGCTCATCGGGAATATTCTTCAACCCCTATACGTTGGAGCGACAGCCTATTTGATGTCGCCGCTCACGTTCCTGGAAAAACCGATTCGCTGGCTGCGGGCGATTTCAACCTATCGCGTCCACACCAGCGGCGCTCCAAATTTCGCTTACGATCTATGCGCGCGCAGCATAACGCCCGAGCAAAGGCGCGGGTTGGATTTGAGTTGCTGGTCCGTCGCGTTCAGCGGCGCGGAGCCGGTGCGAGCGAGCACTCTCGATCGCTTCTCTATCGCTTTCGCGGACTGCGGATTCCGACGTGAGACCTTTATGCCTTGTTACGGCTTGGCGGAATCGACACTAGTCGTGACGGCGCCTACGCGCGGAGCGGAGCCGCTTCTGCGTCGGGTCGACAAAGCCGCCCTTGAGGAAAATCGCATCGCACCCGCCCGCGATGCAACGATGGCCGCGGTAGTGGTCGGTTGCGGCCATTCTTGGCTTGGTCACGAGGTGCGCATCGTCGATCCGAACGCCAATTCAGTTTGTCCCGAAGGGGAAGTCGGAGAAATTTGGGTTTCCGGCCCGAGCGTCGCCAAGGGATATTGGGGACGGGACGAAGAGACCGCAAAAGTCTTTAAGGCTCACATAATCGGTCAACCTGCCGCCGCTTACTTGCGTACGGGCGACCTTGGCTTCCTGGAGAATGGCGAGCTGTTTATAACCGGCAGGCTAAAGGACCTGATCATTATCGGTGGTCGCAATTATCATCCTGAAGATTTCGAGCGCGCGCTTGACGAGCATGTCGATGCGCTCAGACCTGGATCGAGCGCCGCATTTGCGGTTACGCTCGGCGATCGTGAACACTTTGTGGTCGTCGTCGAGATACAGCGGTCCGAAGCGCAATCGGTGCGGACGAGCGGGGCGAACGCTTTATTCCGGGATATCCGAGAATGCCTCGCTGCGGAATGCGACACTGCGCCGGCCGAAATTCTTCTCGTGCAATGGGGGGCGATCCCGAAGACTTCAAGTGGAAAAATCCAACGCGCCGCTTGCCGCGAGAAATATCTCAACAATCAGTTTTCCATAGTAGCGCGCTCCGAGGTCAATTCCATAGCGACGACACCGACTGAAAGCGCCGAGCGCAGCGCGGGAGTCGAAACGTCGATGCTTCGCGAAGCGCTTTCGTTTCTGCCGCGGCAGCAAAAGGCCACTTTGCTGACGCGATGCTTAATCGCCAACACCGCAAGGCTTTTGCGCATTTCGGAAAGCGACCTCGACGCGACTATGCCGATAGCCGCGAGCGGCATTGATTCTTTTCGCGTGCTGCAGCTCAAGCATGCGCTTGACGAGCTGATCGACGTAGAAACGCCGATTTCTTATTTCTTCTCCGACATGACGTTTGAGGGTCTCGCCGAGGCTGCGATCGACGCGCAAAGCAAGTGCAGCAACTCAGCTTTCGACAGGTCGTCTGAATCTCTTAACAGTTACGGCCTGTCGCAATCGCAGCAAGCCATGTTCGCAGTGCATCGGCTAGACAATTCAGGCGCCGCTTACAATCTTCAGATCGCTCTGAAAATTCGGGGCGGATTCGACGAGCGTGCGATCGAAAAGTCGATCGACCATCTTCTCGAACGTCATCCGAGTTTGCGAAACGTATTTGTTGAGGGTCCGTCTGGCGTCGAGCAAAGAGAGGCCCCACTCGCTTCGCTCGAAAGTCGTTTTTTGATCATCGATGCGCAATCCTGGCGAAAGGTCGAATTACAGGAGGCTTTGCGCACACAGAGCCTCAGGCCCTTCAATTTGGCGGTTGGACCCGTTTTTTGCGTTGTTCTCTATCGTCACCTCGGCGAGAGCGCCACTTTGTTGCTGCGCGCGCATCACATTGCCGTGGACCTTTGGTCGTTCCTGGTTTTTCTAAAGGAATTTGAGAGCGTTTACCTAGCGTTCCGCTCGAGACAGTCCCCCGTTTTGAGCTGCGCCACGGCGAGCTATCGAGATTTTGTTCTTTGGCAACGGCAATATCTTGAGAGCCAAGATTGCAAAGATGATTGGGAGTTTTGGCGGACTCAGCTTGGCGGGGAATTGCCGTCGATAAAGTTTCCCTTTGACCGCCGTCCAAAAATTCGGGGAAACATCGGCGCAAGCCTTCGAACTCGATATCGAGGCCAACACGGCCTCGGCGCTCAGGACTTTTGCGCGCAGGCGCGGTGTGACGCTTTTTATGCTTCTATTCGCGGCTTACAATATTTTGCTCTACCGCTACACAAACCAACGCGACATCATCGTCGGCTCCGCCTCGAGTGGTCGCCATCAACGTCGCTTCAAGGAGGTCGTGGGCAACTTCGTCAATCCGATCGCGCTGCGAACCCGAATAAGACCAGAACAAAGTTTTTTAGATCATCTCCGCGGGGTGCGCAGCTCTGTGACCGATGCTCTCAAGCATCAAAACTTCCCGTTCGCGCTTATCGTCGAGCGTCTCAACCCTGAACGCGTTGAGGACCGGTGGCCGATTTTTCAAACGTTTTTCGTCCTCCAGCAGGAGCAGGACGGCGTCGCGGGCGGTTTAGCCGGGCTTGCGCTTGGAGAGGACACCGACCCCTTCGGCTTCGGCGAGTGGCAGGCGGAAGGTTTAGCGATCGAGGAAAGAGCCGAGAGGTTCGATCTGAAATTGATGGCGGCCGAGGCCGGGGACCGGCTGGTTCTTTCTTTCCAGTATCGCAAGGACCTTTTTTGTGAAGCTACGGTCAAGCAGATAGCGGCGACGTACAATCGCCTTTTGGAAAATATTCTGAAAGCGCCCGAAGCCGCCGTCGGCGACCTTCCGATGCTAGAGCGCTTCCCGACTAAATCGGAATCATTCGGAGAAATCGGCCCAGAATCAAAATGCCTGGAGCAAATTTTAATGAAAAAGTCTATCAACTTTTTCGGAATTTGCTCTAGACGGCGGCGTAACTTCCCCGGTCCCCGCGCAGCCACGCGCAACGACAGATTTTGTCCATCAAATGTTTTCCAACTGGGCGAAGCGAACTCCAAACGCCACGGCGCTTTTCTGCAACGGCCGACGACTGACGTATCTGGAGCTCGAAACCGCGGCGAACAAACTTGCGTATTTCCTTCGCGAAAAAGGCGTGGATCGCAAGAGCGCCGTCGGGGTCTGCGCATCCCGATCCATTGAGACTATCGTCCGGCTGCTCGCAGTGCTGAAGGCGGGTGGCGCCTATATACCGATTGATCCAGATCTGCCGCGCGCTCGGATTTTGAGCATGCTTGGCGTCGCTTCTGCAAATATGCTGCTGTGCGAGCGGTACTGGTGTCTCGACAAGGGGCTAGACGGCGTTGAAGGGATCTGCGCGGAGGGCGAACAACGCAACGACTTGGCGCTGAGCGATTCGCCGCCTGTTGTTGAGCTTCTCCCATTGGATCTCGCCTACGTCATGTTTACGTCGGGGTCGACCGGCTCGCCCAAAGGCGTCGCCATTACGCATGGAGGCCTCGCTAATTACACCGCCGCCATTGTTGCCGAGCTTGCGCAGTCAGGTCTGAATTTCGCCGTCGTTTCAACCCTTGCGGCCGATCTCGGCAACACGGTTTTATTTGCATCCTTGGCGAGCGGCGGCTGTTTGCACCTATTGACCTATAACGAGGCCACGGATCCCCGCTCCTTCAGCGCTTATGTTTCAGATCATCACATCGACGTGCTCAAGATTGTCCCGTCGCATTTCAGCGCATTGCTGACCTGGGGCGAAGAAGCGAAAGCACTCCCGCGGAAAGCCTTGATCTTCGGCGGCGAGACTTTGCCTCTTTCATTCGCGAAACAAGCGCTGTCGTTTGCGAAAGCCAGGCGCGGATGTGAAAGACTTCGCGTTTTCAACCATTACGGTCCGACCGAAGCCACGGTCGGCGCCCTGATGACGCGTTTGGATGAGAAGACGCTGGACACACCGCCGTCCGCACCGATCGGGCGCGCAATCAGAAATGTGGACGCCATCATCCTCAGTCCCGACTTCACGCAAGCGCCGCAAGGCGTTCCCGGTGAAATATGTCTCAGCGGGGCCGGCTTGGCGCGCGGTTACGTCGGGCGCCCCGATTTCACCGCCGAGCGCTTCGTCCCCAACCCGTTCGGCGATCCTGGTGAAAGGCTCTACCGAACAGGCGATCTTGGTCGGGTGGATGAGGGCGGCGTCATCATGTTTTTGGGGCGCATCGATCGCCAAATAAAAATTCGTGGGTTCCGTATCGAACTCGCAGAGATAGAAACGCATTTGAGGGAGCACCCTGCGGTCGCTCAAGTTGCGGCGTCCGCAGCGCAGTCTTCAAACGGCCGCACGTCGCTGGTCGTCCATGTCGTTTTTAAAGCTGGCTCGGAAGCTTCCGCGGAAATATTGAACGCGTTTTTGCGGGAATCCTTGCCGGATCATATGCTGCCTTCCGTCTATGTGACATTGCCCGCGCTTCCGCTGACGCCTAATGGCAAGATTGATCACGCGCAATTGCCGCCGCCAAAAATAAAATCGCAGCCCGAAGCAGCGTATCGCGCGCCAAGCACTAACATAGAAAAAGCTCTCGCCGCGATTTACGCCGATCTGCTCAAAGTCGATCGAGTCGGTCTGGATGATAATTTCTTTTCCTTGGGCGGCGATTTAATACTGAGCATACAAGCGGCGAGCCGGGCTCAAGAGCAAGGACTGCTCGTCGCCCCACGAGAAATCTTCAGACATCAAACCATCGCTGACTTGGCTCCGACGCTACAACAGTCGCATGGAGCGGACGCCCCGGCTAGAAAATCGCAGCAGAGCCGAGGTTCGTCGGCAGCCCTTGCGCCAGCGACCGCAACAAAGAGTCAAGCAAGACGCCAAGCGGTGGATGGCAACGAAATAGAGCAAATCTATCCGGCGACCCCGCTACAGGAAGGGCTTTTGTTCCACACGCTGGCGAGACCCAACTCCGGCGTCTACGTCATGCAGCATCGCTATTGGATCGAGGGCGATGTCGACGTCGAAATGTTTCGTGCGGCGTGGCAGGCTCTCTGCGATGCGCACGCCATATTTAGAACGGCATTCAAGTGCGAGAACGCGCCGCCGATACGGCAAGTCGTAAGTCGCCACATTTCAATTCCGTTCGAATACTTGGATTTGCGCGGCAAAACAAAGTCGGAGCAGAATACGTTCCTGGATGATTTGCTGATGCAAGAGCGTCGCGCCGGTTTCGACCTCGCAAAAGCGCCGCTTTTCAAAATACGCCTCGCCCGGTTGGGCGAGAGTCGCTATCTTTTGATCTCGCAGTCACCATCACATTCTGTTCGACGCTTGGTGCACATCGCTCATTTTGGCGGAACTGCAAGCCAATTATCGCGTCTTGATCAAAGGCGAAGAGCCTTCCGCGCCTGAGCGACCCGACTTCGGGATGTATGTCGCCTGGCTGCAGCGCCAGGATGTCGAGACCGCAGGCGCATTCTGGCGCCGCCGCCTCCAGGGTTTGAGCGAACCCACTCCTCTGGTCGCCGCGAAGAGACTTCCAACGGATGTCGGAGACGAGGAGAAGGTTGAAGACATTGTCCGCTTTCTCTCCGAAGACGGAGTAGTGCGGCTTCAGGCGCTGGCTCGGCGCTATCAGGTTACGCCCAATACTTTCGCGCAAGCGGCCCTCGCCTTGTTGCTCGCTCATTACACCAGCGAGACGGACATTATGTTCGGCGTGACGGTGTCGGGTCGCCCCGCTGAGCTTCCCGGAGTCGAGTTCAATCTGGGCCTTTTCATAAACGCCCTGCCGCTGCGCGTCACGGTAGACCTGAAGCGAATCGCTGCCGTCGTTCCTACAGCGCTTGCTTGCGCTGAATTATGCGATGCGCGACTTTGAATACGCTTCCCTCACGCAAGTTCAAAGTTGGAGCGATATTCCGCGTGGGGCGGAAATGTTCCAATATTTGTTAACCTTTGAGAACGCTCCGGTCGATCCTTCTCTTCTAGAGTCGAAGGGCGAATGGTGGTTCGGCGATTGCTGGCATCGCACGCATACAAACTATCCCGCGACCTTCGTCGTGATTCCCGGGAAGCGCTGGCATTTGCAACTGACATACGCCTGTACAAAATTCGATCGTCCGACAGCTGAACGGATGCTCGAACATTATTCCCTGCTGCTGGAGCGCATGATTTGGACTGCAGAGGCGCGGCTTTGCGACATTACTATGTTTGGGGAGAAAGAGCGCGGCCTCATCCTCGATGAGTGGAATCGAACCGAGCGGGCCTACGCCGATCCGCAGGACCTCGTGGCTTGCTTCGAGGCGCATGTCCTGAGCAGTCCTAATAATACCGCCGCCCGTTGCGGGGAAGCCGAAATCAGCTACGGGGCGCTCAACGAAAAAGCCAATAGGCTTGCGCATGCATTGACGCGGGAGGGCGTTCGATCCGATCAGATCGTCGCTTTGCTCGACGCCCGCGGCATCGATTTCCTTGCCGCGATGCTGGGCATATTTAAGGCCGGCGCGGGCTATCTGCCGCTCGATCCCGCCTATCCCGAGGCGCGCATCGTTCAGGTGCTCGAAGAGTCCCAAGTCGATCTGCTGCTTGTAGGCGACCGATATCAGGAGCAGGGCGCCGCGATTGCCGCGCTGTCCGCGACCAAGCCGTCAATCTCGAATATCGCAATGCTTTGGACGCGTGAGCAGCGGTGCGAAAATCCTGCGCGGCCGCGGCGCCCGCAAAACATCGCGTTTGTGATTTCGACGTCCGGCTCTACGGGGAAGCCCAAAGGAGCTATGGTCGAGCATCAAGGCATGTTCAACAATGCGATCACTAAGGTTCCCACGCTGAATCTCACATCTGCAGACGTGATCGCACAAACGGCCTCACAATGTTTCGACATTTCGGTCTGGCAGTTTTTGACGGCGCTGGCGATCGGGGCCCGCATAGAAATCTTTCCGGACGAGATCTCGCAAGACCCGCAGCGTCTCCTGAACGGGATCGCAGCTTGCGGCGTATCGGTGCTCGAAGCAGTGCCCTCCATGATCAAGGCGCTGCTCGAGGTCCAAGGCGCGAAGCAAGCGCTTGCCGGGCTGCGCTGGCTGTTGCCTTGCGGCGAGGCGTTCACACCGGAGCTCTGCCGCCGCTTTATGGAGCGGCATCCGAACGTTCGGCTATTAAACGCCTATGGTCCGGCGGAATGCTCCGATGACGTTTCTTATTACCCCATCGTCTCTCTTCCCGAGGGCGACGACCTGAGCGTTCCGATTGGACGTCCTGTAGACAATACCAGACTCTACATCCTGAACCGGTGGCTCGAACCCGCGCCCATCGGGGCTCCAGGCGAAATCTGCGTCGCAGGATTGCAAGTGGGACGTGGTTATCTCAACCGTCCCGACCTTACTGCCGCTGTTTTCCTGCCCGACCCCTTCGGGGCGCCCGGAACGCGGCTCTATCGAACCGGAGATCTGGGGTGCTTTCGCGGCGATGGCGTGATCGAGTTTCTCGGTCGCATCGACCACCAGGTGAAGATACGCGGGTTCAGGGTGGAGCCCGGCGAGATCGAGGCCTGTCTCGTGACGCATCCGTCGGTCGAGCAGGCCTGCGTCATTGCGAGGCAAGCCTCGAAGGGCGTCTATCGCCTTGTCGCCTATGTCGCTGGCTCCGAGCAGCTGGCGCCGGGCGAACTGCGGAGCCATATCAGGCGCTATTTGCCCGAGCACATGGTTCCTTCCGCGTTCGTCGCTCTCGACGCCCTGCCGCTCACCGCGAACGGCAAGGTAGACAGGAAAAGACTGCCTCTCGGCGACACGCTTCAACAATTCGATCGGCAATATGTGGCCCCGCGGAGCGAGACTGAAGAGATTTTGAGCGAAATCTGGAGCGAGGTGTTAGCTACGCCCCGCGTCGGAGTCGAAGACAATTTCTTTGAACTTGGGGGGCACTCGCTGCTTGCGATCCAAACGCGCTCGCGTATCCAAGGCGTCTTCGAGGTGGACTTACCGCTGCGCGCAATCTTCGAATGTCCGACGATCGCGGAGCTTGCTCAACGTATCGAAGAGACTTTGATAGCGGCTCTGGAGGCGATGGACGAGGAAGAGGCTATGAGGCTGCAAAAACAGCTGACAGGAAAATCTCACGCTTCCACCGAAGCGGCGGATTTGCAGCGTAACGGAGGATGGAACTGATGGAAAGTTCCGCGCCTAATCTCCAAGCCAGGTCGCGCCTGTCCCAAACCAAGCTAGATATCTTGAGACTCCAGCTGCGGGGCGGTCGTTCAAAAGACTCCCACTGGAAGGTCTCTCCACGGCCGCCTTCAGAAAACCCGCTTTCGTTCGGACAGGAAAGGATGTTGTTCCAGCTTCAGTTAAATCCGGACGCTACGCAATATCACATCCCGCTTATTGTCAGATTTGAAGGTCGATTGAATGTCGGCGCGCTCGAGTCGAGCCTCAATGAGTTCGTCGGGCGTCACGAGGCGTTGCGCACTGGTTTCACTATTCGCGACGGCGTTCCGGCCCAAAATGTTGCGCCGCAGTTGAATTTTCGTATCGCTCTCGATGACCTTCGACACGTTGAAACGACGAAGCGGCAGGTGGAGCTGGCGCGGCTGGCTTCCCTTGAGGCGCGAAAGCCGTTCGATCTTTCGTCTCCGCCGCTGCTTCGTGCGACGCTAATCGCGCTCGGGCCGCAAGCGCATGCGCTTCTAATGACCGTTCACCACATTGTCTGGGACGGTTGGTCGAGCGTTTTGATGATTAGAGAGATCAGAGAACTCTACAGCAGATTTTTAGGGACTGACGCTGTTCCGCCCGACCCGCTGATTATTCAATATGCCGACTTCGCTTATTGGCAGCGACGGCTGGTCGCGAGCGACGAGGGCGCGCGTCAGATCGCCTATTGGAAAACTCAACTCGCGGGTCTTGCGGCTTTGAACTCTTTGCCGACCGATCGCCCACGATCGGGCGCTCGGCTGCATCGGGCGGCGACCTACTGCTGGAACATTCCCCACGAAAGACGCTACAGCCTGGCGAAGTTCGGAGAGGAGCGCAAAACGACGCTTTTCGTAACGTTGCTCAGCATTTTTCAAGTGATTCTTTTCCACCTCGGCGGCCAGTCGGAAGTCGTTGTCGGCACGACGATCGCTTATCGCGTGAGGCCCGAATTCGAGAGGCTCGTGGGATTCTTCACGAATGTGTTGATGATCCGCACGCAGTTCCGCGACAACCCTACCTTCGAGACGCTTGTGTCGCGGGTGCATCATCTCGCGCTCGAAGCGCAAGCCAATCAGGACGTCCCTTTTGAGCGGCTCGTCGAGGAACTCGCCCCCAAGCGCGATCTCAGTCACAATCCGTTGTTTCAGATCGCCATCGTGCTTCACAATCTCCCCGACGAAAAACTCGACCTCCCCGGTTTGTCGATCGTCGTGCAGGAGACGAGCGCCGAGACGACCGCCTTCGACCTCGTGCTTCATATATCCGAGACGGGGTCAGGGCTGAGCGCTAGATTCGAATATGACGCCGATCTCTTCGACGAATCCACGATTGCGAGGATAGCGTCGCAATTCGATTTGTTGACGGAACGCGTGCTGAAAGACCCCAATAAGCGAGTTGGGGGCTTTTCGCTGCTGCGCGAAGACGAAGAAGCGCAAATGCTCGCTCCTGGCGACACTGGGTCGCCGCCTCCTTTGGGCCCGAATCTCCTGCACCAGCTTGCGGAAGGATCGGCAAAAGGAGACGACATCGCAGTCGTCGCCGGAACAAGCGAGATTCGACGACGAACTTGCGCTCCGCTCAAACCGGCTTGCGCATCGCCTTACGGACCTCGGCGCGCGCCCGAGAAGGTGGTGGCGATCTTTGTGGAGCCTGCCGTCGATATGATCACGGCTATTCTAGGGGTTCTCAAGGCAGGTGCGGCTTATGTGCCGCTCGACCCGTCCTATCCGCAGGCGCGCACGCAATTCGTCCTCGAAGACTGTGGAGCGATAGCCGTCGTCGCGACGCGAGAAACGGCCTCAAATCTTCCTAGCTTCGACAAGCCGATAGTCCTATTGGGCGATTCCTCGCTCGATGATTTGCCGGCAAGTCAGCCGCAATCCCGCGCTCGCGCTCAAACCATGGCCTACGCGATCTACACTTCCGGCTCCAGCGGACAGCCAAAGGGCGTGATGGTGTCACATGAAAACGCCGTTGCTTCAACGCTGGCGCGTCGCGAATTCTATGGCGAGCCGGTAGGAGGCTATCTGCTCCTGTCGTCGATCGCGTTCGACAGTTCGGTCGCGGGCGTCTTTTGGACTTCATGGACGGCGGCAGAATTTGCATTCCGACGGAGGCCGAGCGTCGTGATCCCGCGGCTCTCATTCGCCTAATTGAGCGCCACGCGCTAACTCATGTGTTGGCCCTACCGTCCTTTTTTTCCATTCTGACAAATCTGGCGTCGCCTCAAAATTGCGCTTCGCTGCGGTGCGCCATCGTCGCCGGGGAAGAGTGCAAAAAGGAGGTCGTGTCAAATCACTTCGATCGTCTTTCGCATGTGAGCCTGTTCAACGAATACGGTCCGACCGAATGCACCGTATGGTGCAGCGCCAAACGCTTCGAAGCTAGCGATGTCGGTTCGAAAGTCAGCATCGGTCGACCCATTCAGGGGGCCAAAATCTACTGCACGGGCGTGGAGGGGAATTTGCTTCCGATCCATACCCCGGGGGAATTGCTGATCGGTGGCTCAGGCCTTGCGCGAGGCTATCTTAAGCGTCCTGATCTGACCGCCGAGCGTTTCGTTCCGGACCCGTTCGGCGCAGAAGGCGCGCGTCTTTTCAAGACGGGAGATCGAGGCCGTTACGAGGAAGACGGCTGCATCGACTTTCTGGGTCGCTACGACGACCAGATCAAGCTGCGTGGATATCGAATCGAACCGCGCGAAATCGAGACGGCGCTCGGAAGCCATCCGGCAGTGAACGACGTCGCTGTCGTCAGTCACGAAGATGGCGCAGGTATTGGACATTTGATTGCATTTGTTGCTGCGGTCGGCGGCGCTTCGATCGAAGAAGCCGAATTGAAGAAACATGTGGCTCGAACGCTACCCGATTTCATGGTTCCTGAACGCTTCGTCAACCTTCCCAGACTGCCCCGACTGCCGAATGGAAAGATCGATCGGAGCGCTTTGCCGGCTTTCGAAAGTCTCTCGGTCAAGGCGTCGGGCTGCGAGAAAACGCCGCTGAGCCAAGTGGAGCTTCTGCTCGCGGAAATATGGCAGGAGGTGCTGGCCGTTCAAAAAATTGATCGACGCGACAATTTCTTCGATCTCGGCGGCAACTCGCTGTCGGCGATGCAGGTCACTTCGCGGGTGCAGCAGCTTTTTCTCGTCGAAGTTCCCGTCACAATAGTCTTCGACACAGCAAACCTCGAAGAGTTCGCCCGCGAACTCGAGCGCCTGGTCGGGGAGAGCGGCGCAACGAGCGAAAATTATGAGTCGCTGCTAAGCGAAATCGAATCGCTGTCCACGCCCGCCTCCGCGGCGATGCGAGCGATAACGCGCGAGGGAAGTCGTGATGTCTGACGACGCGCTATACACGTTTGTCGACAGCGTCTGCGTGGAGGCGCTAGTCGGACGTTTTCCGGCGTGGCCACACGTCATTGCGCCGGTGACTTAATGCCTGCATCTGGCGAATTATCAAATCAAGGTCCTCGAATCGTACCAAAGCAATCCTTCCTTGCACGAAAAGGCCTGCGCAAATCCGCGACTACTGGGAGGCGCATTCGTGGACGTTCCTGCTGACGCGGCTGCGAAAGTGAGAGCACTGCTTGAGGAGATGCGGGAAACGCAGAAAAGTAATCTCGCATTCGCAGATGCCTTGAGCAGCTTTTACAGCCAACTCGAGAGGGAGGCGAAAGGCGAAAGTCTGGAGGGACGCTACGCAACCTTGCCGCCTCCTCTGCGAGGCTATGTCGAGCTGATTTACGATTATTTCAACCACCCGATCGTGCGCTGCCTGGAGGGTCTGCTTTACAAGAGCCCTTACTATAAGCGCGACCTGCAATCACTACACCTTTTCAATCTTTTGCGCGATGATGCCCGTCCTTATTACATGAGCACGCCGAGGTTCTCGGACGACAAATCCATCGATTGGAAGGTGTCATTCGACGATCCACGCTTGGACGAGTTCTTCGAACTGGATCATACGCCGAAGCCGTTTGACCAAATTCGCGACATTATTGGAGCGTCGCCGAAGGAAGATGGCGCTTTACACGCCTTGCTGCGTAGAGCTGATCCAAAATCTGACGTCAAGTGGCGAGGCCCTGGAATACGAATTCGGTATATCGGCCACGCATGCGTGCTGTTTGAGACAAGAGACGTCGCGATTTTGCTCGACCCGCTCGTTGCTCCCAAGCCTCAAGATACAGACGTTGAAAGATTTAGTTTTGGCGACCTTCCGGATCGGATCGATTACGCGCTCGTCACCCATGGCCATCACGACCATTTCGTCGTTGAGACGCTTTTACGCCTGCGCCATAAGATTGTCTCCATCGTAGTTCCTAAAAATTGCGACGCTTTTTACACGGATTTCTCCCTTCGACTGCTTGCGCAGCAGCTTGGCTTTAGGAAGGTGGGAGGAGGTCGACTGTCTAGACGAGATCGAATTTGAGGGTGGCCGAATAGTCACTGTTCCTTTTCTTGGCGAGCACAATGATTTACCTAGCGCCAAATCTGCTTACCTCATTCAAGCCTGCGGCCGGGCGGCGCTTTTCTCCGCGGACTCGAACTGTCTCGACATTGCGACCTACAAGCATCTTCGAGAAATGGTCGGATCGATCGATACGGTCTTCGTCGGCATGGAGTGCGTCGGCGCGCCTTTGTCTTGGGTTTATGGGCCGGTTCTGCCGGTAGCGCCAGAGCGTCGCCATAGCGAGCAGCGGCGCTCGAACGGCTGCAAGGCGGCGCACGCCCTGGAGCTCGCGGCCTCAGGTGACAGCGGCCAGGCGTTCATCTACGCTGTGGGTCGCGAACCCTGGATGAAGCATCTACTGGCGCTCGATCCTTCGGAACATGACGTCTACATGTCCGAGATCGGGAAGTTCATTCGGGATTTTCAGCGGACCGGCTCGACGGCCAGTCGATTATAGGCAAAGCTGAAATCTTTCTCTAAAACGGCGCGCGTTTTTATCCACGATTCGGAATGAAGCCAATGAACGAGTTGCTGTCACGCCTTTCTCGCCTTTCGACCGAACAGAGGTCCGCCCTGCGAGAGCGTCTGCGTGGGAAAGGAAGTCGATTAGAGGCGCCATCCAATTCAGTCGATGAAGAAGGACTGCTGTCGTTCGCTCAGCGGCGCCTGTGGCTTTTGGCCCAGATCGAACCCGATAGCCCTCTATATAACAACGTGGGTGTGTTCCGTTTAAGGGGTCCTGTAAACCCTTCGGTTTTCCAGTCGGCGGTGAACGAAATCGTTCACCGTCACAAATTGCTCAGGACCGTTTTTGTTTTGGTCGACGGAGCGCCACGGCAACGAGTTATCGCCGCGCCAAACATCATTTTTGTCGCGGACCGGGTGACCGGAGAAGCGTTTGAGG